>WHTZ01000023.1 GCA_009377495.1 Luteitalea sp. | reverse complement strand
GCGGGATCGATCTCGTTGGTCGCGAACCGGCCGGAACGCGGCTTGTCGGCCGACGTGCGGCCCACCGCCACCGATTCCCACGGGTTCCCGGACAAACACGCGCCAGCCGTGCATATCGCGTCAAGTACTTTTTTCGGAGACCACGGGTCCGCCGAAGCGCGAAGCGCGAAGGCGGAAAGGCCCCGCGCTACGTACGGGAGCCGATTCATCCGTCTGGCTTCAACCGGCCCAAGAGCACGCTCCAGTCTTGGTGGCGGTGGCCTTTACCCCATATGACCTCGAACGTCGCGCGCGACGCACGGGGGTGCGGCAGCGCCTCCACGAAGGCTTCGGCGACGTCCGCGCGGGCGATCCGGTAGCGGGGTGCAAGCGGGAGGGCGCCTTGGCTGACGTCTACCGTGCGTTGGCCGCTCGGGCGGTTCAGAAGGAAGCCCACGCGAATGATCGTATAGTCCAGGCCGCTGGCTCGAATCTCATCTTCGACGTGGCGCCGCCAGACGAGGGTGTTTCTCTTCAGAAAGTTGAGCAGACGGGCCGTCATGGACGGCGTCGTGACTCCGATCGAGTTCATGTAGAGGAAGCGGCCACCCAGCCCCGCATCGCGCGCGGCCATCAGAGTGTTCAGCACACCCTGATAGTCTGTTATCTTCACGAGGCGTTCGCGCGCAATGCGCCCACTGTGAACCCCTGCAGTGAAGATGATGTGGCTTGTGCCCTGCACGGCGGGGACAAGCGTATCAGGCTTCGTGATGTCTCCAGCGATGACGTCGACCGCCGAGTCCAGTCGTGACGCTGCCCGAGCCGGATCTCGAGCCAGCACGCGCACTCGGTAACCGCGCTGGAGTAGGAGGCGGGTTATCAGGAGTCCGGTACCACGCGTGCCACCGACAACCAACACGCGGTCATTCATGACCATCGAATGGTTCCGTGCGGCGCGGTCTGACGCCACTGAAGAATTTTAGCTGGGACCAGCAGCTCCGGCCAGGTTGACACGAGCGGAACCGGGGCCGTCCTGCGAGCTCGGGTGAGCGACCGCGCGAGGTGGTGACATGGCGAAGAAGCGTCGACAGCACGACGAGGAAGCGTGGAGGAACGCTAAGAAGGCCTGCCGACTCAGTGTCCGACAGGTCGAGATGGCCCGTGCCCTCGGCATGAATCCGAAAAAGCTCCCCGGATTGCGTCCGGGCCCGCAGCAACTCTGGAAGCTTCCCGTCGGCGAGTTCATCGAACAGCGCTACGGGAAGCGGTTCGGGGGGAATGCCTGCGACAACGAGCCGCGTGAGCCGAGGCCGGGCTCGCGCCAGCCCTCGGATCCGAGAGAGAACCCGCACGCGCCGGGAGCCGTACGCGATCCGAAGCGGCAGGCGCAGGATGTGATCTGCTATCTGATGAATCTCGCCGATGATCTCCAGCAATGGCTCTCGCAGGGCACGGTCGCCGTGGAGCTGCTACCACAGGTAGGAAGAGAGCTACGGGAGATCGCGGATGCCCTCGACACCGGAGCGCCGATCCCGCAGGTGCCCGGGATTCCGCTCACGCCTCGCGAGACATGCGCGGCGTCGCCGCGGCGAGATAGTCACGCACACACGTTTGACGACCACATCCCGTTCTGATTGCGTTCGCCTTGACGTCGTCCAGGCGTGTCCCGTTGCAGCGTCCCTGGTCGTTGACAGCCTCTTGACGACGATGGCATCGTCGTCGTCATCGAGGAAACGATGCATGGCGCAGATCACCATCCCTCCAGACATGTCCGATCTCAACGCGGTTCCGACCGGAGACCCGGTGGCAAGTGCATGGACACCCATCCCAGTTTCTGAAGCACGCTCTCCGCGCCACCAGCTTCGCGTCGACATTTCCGAGCGTCAAGCCGCACTACTCGATCTCGTGCGCCAGTGCGCCGACTTCGAGGTGCGGATCGAGCAACTGGCGGTCGGCGATTACGTCATCAACGGTGGCATCACCGTCGAGCGGAAGACCTACGCCGATTTCGCGATCTCACTCGCGGATGGACGACTGTTCACCCAAGCGGCGGCACTGGCTCGATGTCCTCATCGGCCTGTCATTCTTCTCGAAGGTCCACGACCGTCTCGAATGCCAGATGTCCACCCACACGCGTTGAAGGGCGCGATGGTGTCGCTGGCCGTGATGTGGCGGCTGCCCGTGCTCTGCGCGCGCGATCCGGAAGACTCGCTGCGGATCCTGCAGTTGCTCGCACACCAGGTAGGCGACCCAGATCACACCATTCTGAAACGGTACGATCACCAACCGAAGCGTCTCGCGTCACGCAAGCTCTACATGCTACAGGGCCTTCCCGGCGTTGGCCCCGCACTGGCCCACCGGCTGTTGATCGAATTCGGCTCGGTCGAACGCGTCGTCACGGCAACGGAGGCGACGCTGCTGAAGGTCCAAGGTGTGGGGCCGAAGAAGGCCGCACGAATCCGAGAATTGGTCGGTTGAACGTCCGGACTGGCCCGTGCCCGGGTGTCAATCCGCGCTGGATCGGGCTGGTAGTGCTGTCATCCGGCGTATGGCGACCATAGCGACCGGGTGGCGAAGCAGTCGAGACGTGCCCCGACGTCTTCATGGCGCAGGATCTCGCCGCGCTCGATCTGCGCCAGGCCTTTCTCCACCTCGCACACGAACCAATCGTCGTAATCGACGAATCGCTCGATTGCTTCCTGCGCCAAGGTCTGCGCATCGACCCCGCGCTGGTGAGCGACGCGGGTGAGCTTGGCTTGCAGATCCGCCGAGAGGGTCACTTCCACAGTATCCAGTGTACTGAAAGCCCGCGAGCGGTCAACTTGGTCCCTTTAACATTGACATATCATCCACGATGTGGAACATAATCCGTTCGTGGCTTCAACGCTTGGCGAGTTCGAGCAACTCGTGCTGCTCGCTCTCGTGCGCCTCGGACCGGAGGCGTATGGCGCGACGGTTCGCCGCGAAATCGAGGGGCGAGCGGGCCGTCAGCTCTCCATCAGCGCCGTCTACACCACACTCGAACGGCTGGAGCAGAAGGGACTCGTCCGATCGTGGATCGGCGAGCCGACTCCCCAGCGCGGCGGCCGGCGTCGCAAGCACTTCGAGCTGCGACCGTCTGGCGCGCGTGCGTTGAAGGTGGCATACAAGACCTTTGCCGACATGACGGCAGGCCTCGAGCGTCAGCTGAAGGCCCTGTGAAGAAGCTGGCCCTGTTCCTCATTGGTTTCGTGTCCGCACCCGTCGATCGGGAATGGATCGTCGGCGACACGATCGAGGAATTCGAGCGTATCGAGCGTTTCCACGGACCGGCCGCCGCCCGGCGATGGCTGCGACGCGAGCTGTGCCGTGTATTGGTGCACGCGTCCCGCCATCGCTTGGCGGGACGTCGATCGCCGGGGCTGGCGGCGCCGGCAAGGGGAGATGGACCGATGTCTGCGATCTGGCAGGACGTTCGCTACGCGCTGCGTGTGCTGCGGCGGTCGCCCGGGTTCACCGCGGTCGCGGTGCTCACCCTTGCGCTCGGCATCGGCGCCAACACGGCCATGTTCGCGGTTGTGCATGCCGTTCTGCTCAAGCCGCTACCGTTCCTCGACCCGGAGCGCTTGATGCTCGTGCACCGGCTCGTGCCGGATCGCGAGGCGGGCCCGGGCGTCTATCGCGAGGGCGTCTGGTCCTATCCGAAATACCGAACGTTCCTCGATATCCAGCGGGCATTCACGGAGACGGCGCTCTTCGCGCGCCGCGACTACAGTGTCGCCGGCGACGGCCAGCCGGAGCGTGTCCAGGGCGAAGTCATCACCGATCGATACCCGGCAATCCTCGGCATCTCACCGATCCTTGGCCGCGCGTTCACGCGTGAGGAGGCGCAGCGAGCGGGCAGCCAGGCCGTCGCGATGATCGGCCATGGACTGTGGACGCGGCGGTACGGCGGCGACCCTGCGATCCTGGGTCGCAACATTCAGGTCAACGGCTCGCCCTACACCGTCGTCGGCGTGTTGCCGCGTGGGTTCCGAGGACTGAATGGCAATGCCGAGCTGTGGACACCGCTCGCAGTCCTTCAGCCCGAGATGCTCTCCCAGCTAACGAGCCACTCCTATGGGATTGTCGCGCGCCGTCGCGCAGAGGTTTCCGAGGAGGCGGCTGTCGCGGCGACACGGGTGGACGTGCGGCGGGTCGACGAGGTGTACCGCGACGAGATGCCGCCTTTCATGCCGCGCTCCCCAGCAGGGCTCGCCGTGTCGCTCTCCGCTTCGCGTGCCGACGCGGACATCCGGCGTGTCTCATGGGTCGTGCTCGGCGCCGTGGGCTTCGTCCTGCTCATTGCGTGCGTCAACCTGACGAACCTGCTCGCCGCCCGAGCGATTGGGCGGCGGCGCGAGCTGGCCATCCGAGTGGCGATCGGTGCGAGCCGCGGCCGCATTGCTCGCCAGCTCAGCGTGGAGGGTCTCCTGCTCGCGGGCCTCGGTGCCATCGGCGGGCTTGCCGTTGCGTCGGTTCTGCTCAGCGTCGCCGCGATGCTGCTGCCCGACTCCGACGTGTTCTTCCGGATGCCGATGGCGCCTGGCACGTCACGGATCGCCGGCGCGGCAGGGTTGACGCGCATTGGCGCCAGCATGATCGGCCTCGACGTGGTCACGCTGCTGTTCACGTGCGGCGTGACGATTGTCACCGCCGTCCTCGTCGCGCTGATGCCGGCCGTTCAGGGATCGGCGCTCCGACCGCTCGATGCGCTGAAGACGTCCGGCAGCTCCGGGACCGCTCGAGGGCTCCACGCATTCGGCGGGCGCTCGGCGCTGGTCGCCACGCAAATCGCGCTGGCGCTCGTTCTGCTGGCGGGAGCCGGCCTGATGGTGAGGAGCGCGGCCCGTCTCCAGGCGACCGGTATCGGCGTGGTTCCTGATCGCGTGCTGACCACCGCACGCATCGAGCTGCCGGACGCCAACTACACCAGCGAGACGGGCACGACGTTTTTCGCCCAGCTTGTCGAGCGGGTTCGCGCCGTGCCGGGCGTCGAGTCGGTGGGCCTCGGCAACTGCGCCCCGGTGTCCGGAGGGTGCCATTGGACCAGCATCGAGCTTCCGTCGACGGGGCGCGCGGGGGTCGTCAACGACCCAATGGTTGGCATCTACTGGGCGACACCGGACTACTTTCCGACGCTCGGCATTCGACTGCAGCGCGGGCGCACGTTCACCGGTCGTGACCGCGCCGGCCAACCGAAGGTCGTGCTCGTAAACGAAGCCGCCGTCCGTGCGTTCTGGCCACGTGCCGACCCTCTAGGTCAAACCATCGCTGTCGGCGCAGGCGGGTTTTCGGATGGGGCCACGGTGATCGGTGTGGTGTCGGACGTGCGGTATCGCGCGATTGAAACAGCCGCCACGCCGGATGTCTACGTGCCTCTCGCGCAGTCGTTTGAATCGGGGATGCGGCTGTTCGTTCGCAGTCACCTCGACACCGGGACCCTCGTCACTGCCATCCGCCGTGAATTGCGCGCGCTCGACCCGCATCTCCCGCTGAGCGGCATCAAGACCATGGACGAGCAGGTGGGGGATGCGATGTGGCGGACGCGTGTCAGCGCGTGGTTGCTCTCTGCCTTTGCTGCGCTCGCGCTGCTGCTGACCGCGATTGGCGTGTTTGGCGTCATGGCGCAGACGGTGATGCAGCGCACGGCCGAGATCGGCATCCGGATGGCCCTTGGTGCGCAGCGGCGCGACGTGGTGGCCCTCGTGCTCGGTCGCGCCGTGCTGGTGGCCGGCGCCGGGCTCATGCTCGGCATCGGATGCGCGCTGGGGCTCACGCGGCTCATCACCACGCTGCTCTACGACGTGGAGCCGAACGATCCGGTGACCTTCGTCTCGGTCGTCCTCGTCGTCATGCTCGTGGCGCTTGCGGCATGCTACATTCCGGTCCGGCGCGCGACTCGGGTCGACGCCATCGTCGCCTTGAGAAGTGAGTAGCGCAGTCCTACCAGAGAAGCGGTTCTTTCTCTTTACATCCCACAGGGAATCCACTAGACTCCTCTAAGGAACCCACAGGAGCCGGGCCGAGGCGCAAGGCAAGTCGGAGATTCTTCAAGGCACGGCCCGGAGACAACGATGTTCACAGCATTGAAGCAGATGGGTGCGCGACTGCGCGCGTTCGTGAGAGCCCGCGACCTCGATCGCGACTTCGAGCAGGAACTGGAATCGCACCTGACCATGCTGACCGAAGACAACGTCGGTCGCGGCATGACATCCGACGAGGCGCGCCGGGCCGCGTTGGTCCGTGTTGGTGGCGCTGCATCCATCCAGGAGCAACATCGCGCAGTCCGCGGGCTGCCCATCGTCGAAGCCGTCCTCCAGGATCTGCGCTTTGCCTTCCGGCTAATCTCCAAGAACCGCTCGTTTGCCGCCGCTGCCATCGCGGTGCTCGCCCTCGGCATCGGCGCGAGCACCGTTGGCTTCACCATCCTGAATGCCGCCTTGTTCCGGGGGCTGCCGTTCGAGGACTCGGACCGCCTCCACATACTGGCGTGGGACAACCGTTCTGGGCGGCGGACTGATTTCTCGCACGCCGAGCTGCAAGACTTGCGTGCCCAGAGCCGGAGCTTCACCGGTCTCGCGGCGTATCGCGGCGAGACGATGAACATCAGCGACGACCGCGCGTTGCCGGAACAGGCGACCGGAGCGGGGGTCACGGCCAGCACGTTCGGCGTGCTCGGGCAAGCGCCGCTCCTCGGCCGTGATTTCGCGGACCGAGATGAGCGGCCGGGCGCCGAGCCGGTGGTCATCATCGGCCACGGCATCTGGAAGAACAGATACGGCGGTGACCCACACGTGCTCGGTAAGACCCTGCACGTGAATGGAGACCCGGCGACGATCGTCGGCGTGATGCCCGTCGGCATGAGGTTCCCTTACGACTACGAGGTCTGGGTCCCGTTTATTCCCACAGACGCACAGAAGGAGCGGGACGCCCGTGTGCTCCGCGTGTTCGGCCGTTTGAGAGATGGTACAGACCGCCGCCAGGCGCAGACGGAACTGAGCGGCATCGCACAGCAGCTCCTCGCGGCGTACCCCGACATGACCAGAAACCTCGAGGGCGTCCGCGTCGAAACGTTCACTGAACGGTGGATTGGCGGTGCAGGACGACCGCTGCTTATCACGGTGATGGGCGCCGGTGTCTTCGTGCTGCTCATCGCCTGCGCGAACGTCGCCAACTTGCTGCTCTCGCGCTCGGCCTATCGAGCGCGAGAGATGGCCATCCGCACTGCCATGGGCGCGACGCGCGGGCGCGTCGTCCGCCAGCTCCTGATCGAGAGCGCGGTGCTCGGCCTCATCGGCGGGAGCATCGGCCTCGTCCTCGCGTCCGCCGGCGTGACGATCTTCGACGCTGCGATACAGGGTTCACTGCCGTACTGGGTCGTCTTTACGGTTGACTACGTGGTGTTTGCATACGTCGCGGCGACCTGCGTGCTGACGGCCATCCTCTTCGGCCTCGCGCCGGCGCTGCACGTCTCGAACACCAACGACAACAACATGCTGAAAGAAGGTGGGCGGGGTCAAACGGGCAGCCGGCGCGAGCGCTGGTTCAGTAGCACCATGGTCATCTCGGAGCTGGCGCTCACGGTTGTGTTGCTCGTCGGCGCCGGGTCGATGGTCCGAAGCTTCGTGACGCTGTACTCCATCGACCTCGGGATCGAGATCGACCAGCTGATGGCGATGCGCGTGGAGCTTCCTGAAGCGAAGTATGAGACACCGGAGGCGCGGCGCGCGTTCTTCGAGCGGATCGAGCCTCGGATCGCCGCGATCCCTGGTGTGGAGGCCACCGCGCTGACTACGGGCGTGCCGCCGCACGACGGCGGAGAACGGTTGCTGGAGATCGATGGGCGGCCGCGCACCTCTGACCGAGGGCCGGTGTTTGTCGGGACCGTGACGATCAGTCCGCGGTTCTTCGAGGTTGTCGGTGTGCGGCTTCTTCGCGGGCGGAACTTTCACGGCAGGGACGGCACGGCCGGCGCCGAGACAGTCATTATCAACGAGCGGCTTGCGGCGCAGTTCTTCCCTGGAGAGGATCCAATCGGAAGGCGGCTTCGCTTCACGCAGCGAGACCCGACACCCGGCACGCCTCCAGACACCTGGCGGACGATCGTCGGCATCACCCCGTTGATCAAACAGGCCTCGTCATTGGACGGGTACGTGAACGCGGTCGTCTATATCCCGCACCGCCAAGAGTCCCCGGCTGCCACGTCGCTGCTGGTTCGAAGTCCGCTGCCGCCAGGGTCCGTCATGGACGCTGTGCGTCGTGAAGTGCAGGCGCTCGATCGAGACCAGCCGGTCCTGGCCATCCAGACCCTGGCGCAGGTGCTGGCGGAGACCCGCTGGTGGCAGCGCACGTGGGGCGGCATGTTTGCCGTCGTGGCAGTCATCGCGCTCGTGCTGTCGTCGGTGGGCCTCTATGCGGTCATGGCGTATTCGGTGACGCAGCGGACGCAGGAAATCGGCGTGCGTATGGCGCTTGGCGCGCAGCGGAGACAGGTGTCCTGGCTGGTCCTGAGGCGCGGACTCCTGCAGCTCGCGATAGGGCTGACGCTCGGGTTCGCCGGCTCTGTGGCCTTGCGCCCCGTGCTTCCGGGCGGCATCCTTGGGATCACGCCGCACGATCCGGTGGCGGTCGCAGCAATCACGATACTGCTGACGGTCGTGTCGCTCGCGGCGTGCCTGCTGCCGGCCCGCTGGGCCACTCGGGTAGATCCGGTTGTCGCCCTCCGCGCGGAGTAATTGCTGCCGCGCACGCCGATCACAAGTGGCCTGTAACCGCTCAATCGGTAACGCTGTCGCAGCGCGCTCATTCACCCCATGTACGTAGCCCGCGGCCTTCAGGCCGCGCGACGAGGGGCCTGAAGGCGCCTCGCTACACATCCGTATCCACGCACGCTACCGCTCCAGCTGATACAGGTCCCGAGTGCGTGCGGTGATCGTTGGTGATCGTTGGTGCGATCGTTCTCTTGAAGTCCACATCGACCGCACGGCGTGAAAGTTGCCGATGAGCTTCGGCCGGCCGTCTTTGGAGGGACGGAGTCGTCGCCGCGGTGGACTCCGCTACACCTGCGCTCCACGTGGAGTCGCAGGACCGGCCATTGCGGCCTGCCAAGGACGACGATAGCGATCTTCCGGTTGGCCAGGTTCTGCTGATGGCGAATGTTCTTGTCGGTCGTCACCAGGACTTCGAAGCCAGCGGCCTCGGCCTTTTCGAGCAGCTCGCCATTCTTGAGCGTTGCCCACTGCTGCTCGGAGACAGTCCGAACCGTGTGACCGGTGAGGAATGGGCGGAGGGGAACAGGAGTGCCTTGGTCGAAGAGGACGAGCATCAGCGGTCGGACA
The DNA here is from genome assembly GCA_009377495.1 of Luteitalea sp. Lineage (GTDB taxonomy): Bacteria > Acidobacteriota > Vicinamibacteria > Vicinamibacterales > Vicinamibacteraceae > WHTT01. Next base: position 73,446 of record WHTZ01000023.1, on the reverse strand, counting down.
CTGGCGTGTCGAGACTGCGCGCCGCGAAATCGATGACGGCCTTGACCTGCTCCCGGTCGAGTCCCTCAAACCATTCCAGAATGTCGTCGATATTCGCACCGGCTTCGAGGTTCTCAAAGATGGTGGCCACGGGCATACGCGTGCCGCGAAGCACCCAGGCGCTTCCCATCTTGCCCGGTACGCTCTCCACAGCGGCGCACTGCGACCAGTCCAGCGTGGCCATCCTGGAGGCGTCATACCCGGTCAACGCCTCCTCCACCAGCTGCTCAGGCGCGCGCCCGGTCTTCGCAACCAGATCGCTCAGCTTCTTCTCGATCTCCGGCCCGAGATGCACTTCCATCGTGTCCAGCGTACGGGGCACGTCGGGCTTAAGTCAATCTCGCCTTGGAAGGCGGGCGCTTAACGAAAATGGGGGTCGGAGATCTGGAGGGTCGGAAAAAGGGGACAGGCCCCTTTTTCGAGAACCAACGCCGACGAAAAAGGGGCCTGTCCCCTTTTTCTCCATCGTTCTGGCGATCGTCGTGACCCCCATTTCCGTTAAGCACCCTTGGAAGGCGGGCGGCCGGCGGATACGTCAGCGGCAGGACGTCGTCGTGTCGGGAACGATGGCCGCAGAGGCGTGTTACGTTGGAAACGCCTCGCTCTCGCCAAGAACTAGCCCAACAATAGGCGCGACAACGTCACGGGTCAAATCGTGGAAACGCCCGGGGCCGGGCGGCACCCGTGATCACGACACGTCGGCGGCTCCGCCGGCGTTGCGCAGCCGGTCCTTCTCCACTGACTCCACACCGGCCAGTACTCACTGCCTTTGGGAGGCCGAAAAAAAACTGGGGGGCGCCAAGTAGAGTCCGTGCGCATTGACATAGCTAGTTAGGTATGTCTAGATAGGCGCGTGGTCATCTGTGCCGGATGCGGAAACGAGCGAGCGCAGCCCGTCTCCGCGCAGAGTGGCCGGTTTCGGATGCCGGCCGGCTGGAAGCGGCTCGAGGGGCGGCTCTGGTGTCCGGCGTGCAAACGACGACGCTTCGTGCTGCGCGCCATTGCCCTGCCCGTCTCCGGTCCGTCGGATGCGACGTGGCCAGAGCTGCGAGCCGCGCTGCACGAGGCCTTCGGCGAGACGACGCGCTGCGCCAATTGGTTGGTGACCGAGCTCTATGCGCGTGATCGGCACCGCCAACGGGGGGACGGGCACCTGCCGAAGATGCGGGGCAGCTATTTGTACCCGGAAGCCCGCTCGCTCTTCCCGGCGCTCGCCTCGCAGACGCTCGCCAGTCTCGAGCGGCAGGTCCGGGCCAAGTACCGTGCGGCTCGACTGGATCTCGTTTGGCGCCACGCCGTCAGCCTTCCCACATACCGCTATCCGACACCACTGCCGATGCCGTCCCGGATGTGGGATCTCGTGCTGCACGGGCAGCGGTGGCATCTGTCGGTGCGCATCGGTGATCGGCGCTGGTTGCTGCGTCTGCGGCAGGGGCCTGGCATGTGGCGACAGATCCGCGTGTTGCAGCAGGTCGCCGCAGGCACCGTAGAGGCCGGTGAAGCGACGCTCTACGAGATACGGGCTCGGCGTGGTGATCACCGGAGCGACGGCACACGGGAGCGCCGCCTCATGGTCAAACTGGCGGTCTGGCTTGCTCGTCGCGAGGCGAGAGAAGCCCGGGACACGCTGATCGTGCGCACGGCCCCTCACGCCTTCGTGACAGCGCAAATTGCCGGACAAGACCACGTCTGGACGCTCAACGCCGATCACGTACGACGCTGGATCGCCGAAACGACGCGACGGCAACAGCGACTCCGCGAAGACGTCGAAGTCGACTGCCGTCATCCAGCCTCTGAGCGCTCGGATCTTGCCGTCATCCAGCGACGACTATCCGCGCAACTCCGGCGTCGACTGCATAGCTGGACGCATCAGGCCACCGCTCAGCTCATTGCCTGTGCGCAGCGGCGCCGTGTCGCGACGATCGCGTGGGAGGACACGGATCGCGGCTATGTGCCTTCCTACCCGTGGCATCAATTCGTGACGACGCTGACCGACAAAGCGGCAGCCGTGGGCATCAGCGTCATGACGCAGCGTCCGGCGGGCGATCAGGCGGCGTCGGCATCGCCCGATGCGCTCACAGAAGACGACACGCGCGAGGGCGCATGAGCATACGGCTATCGAGCAGACGGCCGCGGCTACCTCCAGGCCGAAGCCGGAGCAAGGCCCGGCACGCTTGCCGGCCGGGACCGCTTCCGGGAACGCGCAGAAGAGCCGGGGATATGTGGGCGTTGGCCCACGCGCCCTCGGGGTGACCACCAGGATGTGGTTGCCGAGGGACGCAGCAGTGGAAAAGAAGGTGACAACGCAACCGAACGTGAACCACGACCATCTGGACCAGACTTGACGTAGCTAGCTCGGTATGCTGGGATGGGCGTGTGACGCGACAAAAGAACGACATCCTTCAGGGCACGCTTGTGCTCCTCGTCCTCAAGACCCTCGCCGACGGCCGCCGGATGCACGGGTACGCGATCACGGCGCACATCCAGCGCGTGTCGGCCGACCTACTGCGCGTCGAGGAAGGCTCGCTCTATCCCGCCCTTCACCGCATGGCCCAGGACGGATGGCTGCGCGCAGAGTGGGGCATGACGGAGAAGAACCGCCAGGCGCGCTTCTACACCATCACCAAGGCCGGCAAGCGGCAGCTCGCGCTCGAAGAAGAGAGCTGGGCGCGGCTATGCAGCGGCGTGCAGCGCGTGCTGCGCTACGTCTGAAGCGGCCGCCCCGCGGGAGAGCAGCCTGTGTCATGGTTTGCGCGGTTGCGTAACGTCTTTCGCGCGGACAAGGTCTCGGACGAGATCGACCGCGAGATGGCCTTCCACCTGGCCGAGCGTGCCGACGACCTCGTAGACGCGGGTGTGCCTCCCGATGAGGCGCGGCGGGAAGCGCGCCGCCGTTTCGGCAGCTACGTGCTGCAGAAGGAGAACACGCGCGACCGCGACATCCTCGTGTGGCTCGAGACGTTGTTTGTCGACTTCCGATACGGACTTCGCGGGCTTCGCAGGAATCCCGTCTTCGGCCTGACCACCGTGCTCACGCTGGCGATCGGCATCGGCGCAAATACCGCTGTGTTCACGCTGCTCTATGGCCTGCTGCTGCGCAGCCTGCCGGTGGCTGCCCCGCAGGAGCTCGCTCGTATCGGTCTGGTCAATATCACCGACCCGTATGCCGGCTCGGCCTCGCTCATCCCATATCGGATGCTGCAGCAGCTCCGCCAGCAGCAACGCTCGTTCGTCGACATCTCCGCGTGGAGCACGCCCGGTAACGTCCACGTCGAGGATCAGGATGGCACGCTTCGGAAGCACGTGACGGGTCTCGTCAGCGGGAATAGCTTCGCGTTGCTTGGGCTGCGGCCACGTCTCGGCCGACTGATCACCCCGTCCGATGATGTTCCCGGAGGGCCAGCCGTCGGCTGGCCGGTCGTGCTGAGCGACAGCTTCTGGAGAGATCGATTCGGAGGCGATCCGGGGATCATCGGAGCGCCCCTCAAGGTCTCGGGCACCGTGGTGACCATCGTTGGCGTCACGCCCGCGTCGTTTCACGGGGTCTGGCCGGGAGTCGAGCCCAAGCTCTATCTGCCGATGCAATTTCTCACCGTGCTGTTCGCCGACCTCGACGACCTTAACTCGCCCAGGTCGTCGGTGTGGTGTGCCGCGATCGGCCGCTTGAAGCCAGGTGTCTCGTTCGCCGAAGCCAACGCCGAGGTCGTCACCTCCCAGCCGCGGCTGCTGCGTGATTTCAGCCCGCCAGACTTCACGCGGGACCACCCTCTGTTTCGGGAAGCGAAGTTGACGGTTGAATCTGCCCGGACCGGGTTGCCGACCTTTTTTGGCCGCGCGTACTCAGCACCACTTTCCCTAATGCAGGGCCTGGTGGCCCTGGTGCTGCTCCTCTGCTGTGTGAACGTGAGCGGCCTCATGATGTCCAAGCTCCACGAGCGTCAGCACGAGCTCGCCGTTCGCACGGCCATGGGCGCCGCCCGGGTGCGCCTCATCCGCCAGTGTCTGACCGAGAGCTTTGTCATGGCGCTGGCCGGAGCCGCGCTCGGGGCCGCCGCGGCCTGGTACGGCAGCGGCCTGTTGCTGCAGTTCTTCAGAGACCCGATGATGGGCACGTGGATGTCCGTGCAGCCAGACCACGCGGTCTTTCTGGTCACGGCGGCCCTGGCGGTTTGCACGACGCTGTTCTTCGGGATACTGCCCGCTTGGAGGGCCAGCCGCGGGAATCCGGCCGCCCTGCTGAAGTCGCGGACCGCGGCCGAACGACAGATGGCCGGACGAGGCTTCGTCGCGGTCCAGGTGGCGTTGTCCCTCGTGCTGGTGGCTCTGGCCACGCTGCTCTCACAGAGTCTCATTCGGCTTCGCGGCGAGGATACGGGATTCGACGTGCATCATGTGACGATTCAGACGCCGTCCTTCCATCTCCTGCCTCTGAAGGGAGCGGCGAAGCTGGATCTCTATCAGCGGATGGTCGACCGCATCGCGCGGTCGCCGCGCATCCGGTCCGCGGCCGTCACGTGGTACACGCCCCTGACTGGTTTTCAATCCACCGGGAGATTCGAGGCGCTGGGCGACGAGCCGGCGTCTCCAGACGAAGCCACGCTCGCGTACAACATGGTCGGTCCTGGATATTTTCGGACGATGGCCACAGCCATCCTCGCGGGCCGCGAGTTCGAGGCGCACGAGCGCAGGCGCGACGTCTGTGTGCTGAACGAGGCGGCAGCGAACTTCCTGTTTCGTGGTCAGGCGGCTCTCGGCAGGTATGTCCGTAGCGGTGGCCGCGTTGGCCTGGAACGAAACAGGGATGCCAGGTCGTTCGCAGCGCCCATCACCTGCCGCGTGGTCGGTATCGCGGAAGATGCGAAGTTTGCCAGCCCGCACGAGCCGCCGCCGAGGACCATTTATTTCCCGCTGGCGGCGGACCTCGACGACGGCAATCTCGTGTTCCTAATGAACGCCCCCACCAAGGCTGACGCGGTTGCCGCGTACACCGACGCGCTGCAGGAGATTGTGCCGACGATCCCACTCTCTTTGTTCGTGACGCTGCAGGAGCAGATGGATGCCTCGCTCGGCAGCCAGCGAGCCATCACGCTCGTGAGCACGTGCTTCGCGGCCGTGGCGCTCTTGCTGAGCGCGATTGGCTTGTACGGCATGCTCTCGTCGAGCGTGACGCAGCGTACCGGCGAAATCGGGGTCCGTGCCGCGCTGGGCGCGTCGCGCGGCACCATCGTGAGGATGATCCTCTCGGACGCGCTTCGACTGGTCGGGATCGGCGCCCTCCTTGGCATGGTCGCCCTGTTCTTCGCGGTGCACGCAATCGAGCACATGCTCTATGGCGTCTCGGAGTTCGATCTCACGACGCTGGTGGCCACGGGCGCGCTGCTAACCGTCGTGGTCATCACGGCCAGCTTCTGGCCAGCCCGGCGTGCAGCGTCGATCGACCCGATGCGAGCCATGCGGGCCGATTGAGGGGTCGTGCGAGAGTGCTTGCGTGCTCGTTCGCCATCTGCGCACCAGCTTGCCATGCAGGGTAGAATATCGACCATGAATCAAGGTCGCGACAAAATCGCACTTCTTCGGCTGAGCGCCCGCCGGTAGGAAGCAGTTGGCGGTCGAGGAGTCGAAGTGGAAACAACGGGTAGGCGCCATCGCCCGCGTGGCCGCCCAAGCGGTGCGTTGATATGAGCATTTGGACACGTATCAAAGACTTTGGACCATGGTCGCGGGCGCAAAAGGAGCGTGACCTTGAACGCGAGATCCAGAATCACCTGGACCTCGAGGCGGAGGAGTCCGGACCGTATGGGGCTCAGCGAGCATTCGGCAACGCAATGCTCGTGAAGGAGGAGGTTCGCGCGGCGTGGGGCTGGCCCCGCCTGGAGCAGCTCGCGCGCGATGTCCGCTACGGGCTGCGCCAGGTCCGCCGCAATCCGGCGTTCTCGGCCATCGCAATCGCAACGCTGGCGCTCGGCATCGGCGTCAACACCGCGATGTTTAGCGCCGTCGACGCGGTATTGATTCGTCCGCTGCCCTATGTCGACGCCGATCGTCTCGTCATGATCTGGGACGAGATGAGTCACATCGGTTTCCCGAAACACAATTCGACGCCCGCCGAGTGGCGGGAATGGCGGCGCCACAACACGGTTTTCACCGATATCGCGGCAACCGAAACGGGAAACGTGACACTCTCGGGCGACGGCGAGCCCGAGCAACTGCCGGGCCGCAAAGTCACCGCGAATCTGTGGACCGTCCTTGGCGCACAGCCGCTGCTTGGACGCGTATTCACCGAAGAAGAAGACACGCAAGGCGTGCAGGTGGCAGTCATCAGCTACGGACTGTGGCAGCGGCGCTTCGGCGCGTCGCCCGATGTGCTGGGCCGCACGATCAATCTGAACGATAGTCCGTACGAGGTAATCGGCGTGATGCCGCGTGAGTTCTATTTCATGCCTGCGCGCGATATCGACATCTGGATGCCAACCTCATTTTCCGCTGAGCGCCTGAAGCACTTCTCGTGGCACGACGAGCACATCGTCGCGCGGCTCAAGCCCGGCGTCACGCTACAGCAGGCCAGGGAATCGATGGCGGCATTGAGCCTGCGCGTAACGGCGCATGTCAAACCTCCGCGCGCGGCAGTCGTGACGCCCTTGCGGGACGAGTTGGCGGGCAAAACGCAAACGTCGCTGATCGTCCTGCTATGCGCATCGGCGGCCATCTTGCTCATCTCGTGCGTCAATCTGGCGAACTTGCTGCTGTCGCGCGGCGCCGCGCGTCGCCGCGAAGTGGCAGTGCGTGCGGCGCTCGGGGCAGGACGCGGTCGATTGATCACGCAGTTTCTAGTCGAGAGCCTGGTGCTCGCGGGACTCGGCGCCATCGCCGGACTTGCGCTCGCCATACCGGTCATGCGCTTCCTGGAAACGCTGGTGCCGGAGACCATGGCCGCCGTGCGATTGACCCTCGACTGGCGCGTGCTGGCGTTCTCCGCGGCGATCGCCGTCGCCGCCGGATTGACGTTTGGACTTGCGCCTGCGCTCGGCGGGTCGCGGCTCGCCTTGCAAGAAGGACTCCGCGACGGTGGCCGCGGCAGTTCCGGCGCGCGCAGCCATTGGTTCCAGCATTCGCTCATCGTCACGGAGACGGCTCTCGCCGTCGTGCTGCTGACCAGCGGCGTTTTGCTGCTGCAGACGTTTCACCATCTGCAGCGGCTCGATCTGGGCATCCGCGGCGAAAAGCTGCTCACCTTCGTCACTCCGCTGTTCCGCTATCGCGACTTCCACCAGCGCGTAGCCTTCGTCAACGCCGAGCTGGAAAGGATCCGAGCGATTCCCGGCGTCATACGCGCGGGCGCGATCTCGAAAATCCCACTGACTGGAATCGCCGGGACGACTCGATATGTCTTCGCGGGCCAACCCGCAAACGACACACGCACCCAGGACGCGCTCTCCCGCGTGGTCACTCGCGACTACTTCTCCACTGTTGGCGCGCGACTGCGCGAAGGCCGGTTCTTCGACATATCCGACCAGCTCTCGCAATCGCCGGTCGCGATTGTCAATGAATCCCTTGCGGATCGCAACTTTCCCGGACGTTCGCCGCTCGGCGCGCGATTGCAATTCGGACACTTGGGCGCGGAAGGCTACTGGTACACGATCGTCGGTGTCGTGAAGGAAATTCGTGATCGCGGCGTGGCGGAAGAGTTGAAGCCCGCGGTGTATCGCGTGCACGACCAAGCGGACCAAAGCGGCGATCAGCCGAGCGGCATCGTGGTTCGCACAGCGGTGGAGCCGGCGTCGATTGTTGCGGCGGTTCGGCAAGCGATCTGGTCCGTCGATGAGAACATGCCGGTCACGCATATTCAAACGGTCGACGACATCGTGGCTCGCCAGTTGTCCGCGCCCTTGCAGAATACCACGCTGTTGAGCGCGTTCGCGCTGCTCGCGCTGTTACTCGCGTCGCTCGGATTGTATGGAGTGCTCTCCTACGCTGTGACGCAACGCACCAACGAAATCGGAGTGCGCATGGCGTTGGGAGCGACGTCCAACGACATATTGCTCGCTTTCGGTAGACGCGGCTTGGCGTTGACGCTCGCCGGGCTCGCCATTGGTGTGCTCCTGGCGCTCGTCGCGGCGCGCTTGATGACCACGCTCTTCTACGGCTTCCGGCCCGACTATAGCCCGGCTGTCACCGTGGTATCTCTCGTTCTCCTGGCGGTGGCAGCCCTCGCGTGTCTCGTTCCCGCGCGTCGGGCGTCGCGCATCGATCCAATGATTGCCCTGCAGCACGAATAAGGCCGCGCTAGGCGTTCGGTGATTGAGTGCCAAGGCCAGCTGAGGGGATTCGTGCACAATTCCCCTGAGCTCCGCAGATGTTTGGACTGAAGGGATACGAACCCCGCCAGCGACAGAGGCGCCCATAGACCTGTCTACGAGCAGCCGAGCGAAGGCTGATCGCGCTTCACGCAAGACGACGAGTAAATGCTGCTGCTCATCCACTTGACGCAAATCGTCTACCGCAGCTCCGGACTCGCGTCCGGCGCTTCAGATGCGCTCGATTGGCAGCCGGACACGTGCCGCGTCGGCGATGCGGCGGATGTGGTCCTCGTTAGAGGTGACGACGGTGTCCCGACGGCGGATTGCGCCCTCGACAACCGTGACGTCGACGATGTCGTCGTGGGCCGCCTTGCCGGCGAGGATACCGACCTGTCGCGCCTGGTCTTCGGTCATTGGCTCGACCTCGCACATGGCCAGCAGTCGCGGCAGACTGGCTTGGCGCGGGCCGCCTCGCCAGGCTTCCGCCAGCACGGGTGCGGGCACGGTCGGTACGACCTCCGTCGCGAGGAAGGCGGCATGCAGCGCCCACATGCGGCGGTCGTTCCGTTCGGCGGCGACGAGTGCTCCCGTGTCGTAAGTGACGCCCGCCATTACGCCGAACGTCGTGAGAGCCGTTGCTGCGCCTTGACGCGACCGAGGAGTGAGCGGGCACGAGCAAGTCCGTCGGCGAGCTCTTCGGGAGTGAGTCAGGCACGTTGCCAGACGCAGCGGCTGCCGGGCCACGACGGCCCAAGGAGGAACACGATGCGCACCGTCGACGTGCAGAGTATCGAACTGGACGTGCCGTTCGCGGACGTGTTCAGTCGGTCACCTCTTCGGCGGCCGTTCAGAAGATTTCCATCCGGGTAGAAGGCCGCCCCGGACAGATGCGGGGCAGGGAATCAAGACTCATCGGCGGGATGGGCGCGCATCAGTCGGAGACCAGCTTGAGGCCCGCACGCTTGAATCGCCGGAAGGCTCCGCCATTGCTAGTGGCGAGCGTCGCCCCCGCCTTCAACGCTGCCGCCGCAATCAGCGAGTCCGGCAGCGATCCTCGTCGCCGCCCGCCGACGTTGAACAACGCGGCCGCTTGAACGGCCTCCTCCTCGACCAGTGGCAGCGGCATTCCAACAACCTTGCGGGCACGCTGGCGATCGTCGTGCGATACTGGTCCGCACAGAAACTCTGCCCAGCCGATGCAGCTTATCGCGATCGCCGTTCCTTGCTCGAGCCACCCTCGCAGTCGGCCGTCCTCAGGCGTGCCTGGAACGAGCGCGTTGATGAGGAAGCTCGTGTCGAGATGGACGGGTGATGCGGGGGACGCCAGCTCATCGATCGCGGTGGGAGCGTCGGCTCGGACCTGATCGTCGGTCATCGTTTCGCGAGCCGCCGCTCGGTGCCCCGACGACGCTCCGCACGCACATCGCGAACCCACGCCCGGGCTCGGCCCCGCGTGAGACCCATCGACGCTTGCAGTTCGTCCAGCGCTTTCAGCCGATCATTAGGCACTGTAGGGTCGGCGTCCGCAGCGCGAATGGCGCGGCGAAGCGCCTCCGACTTTGACACGTTCCAGTGGCGCGCTAGCCCGTCGAGACGACGGACGGTCTCCTCATCGAGGGCGTACGTCGTGCGAATCACAGTGGCCGCCATGGAAGTATGGTATGTTCATACTTGTCTGGTCGTCAAGTCGGACACTGACAGGCGGGTGCTTAACGGAAATGGGGGTCGCGAGATCTGGAGGGTCGGAAAAAGGGGACAGGCCCCTTTTTCGAGAACCAACGCCGACGAAAAAGGGGCCTGTCCCCTTTTTCTTAGCCGGCGACCCCGTCCGCCGTCGATGTCAGCCGGGCCTACAACGACGTGCCCGGCCGCGACCCCCAGAACCGTTAAGCACCCCTGACAGGCCCGTGGACGCTCAAAGACCATGGTGAGGTGCGCATGACCGTACCCCGCGTCGGTCTGCTCAGGAGTCTCATGCTGAATCACTTCTCTCATCACCGCGGGCAGCTCGTGGTCGATCTGCGGCTGCTGAACGTGCCCATTCCGCGTCAGTGAAGCAGGGCTCACCGACGAGGTAGCTCAAGGCGCGGTTTACTATCCGTACGCCTTGCGCACCGACGACACCCTGTTCGTGGTCGTTCGCAGCAGCGTTCCACCGGAATCGCTTGGGCTGACGCTGCGAAGCGTTGTTCGCCAAACCGACCGCGAGCTGCCTGTGAATGAGATCCAAGTCAACCTGTCGCTTCGATTACCATCGCCGCCGCAGCTCCGCCGAGATTGCCTCGCACGCCTCCAGCAGATGTGGAAGTAAGGATCGGACGTAGGGCCGCGTCATGCGATGCGCGGGGCCGGAGATGCTGAGCGCCCCAACCACGCGGCCTCCCACTCCCCGAATGCCGGCCCCGAGGCAGCGGCCATCCGGTTCGTGCTCCTGATTGTCCATGGCATGGCCCTGCTGGCGAACCTTGCGCAGTTCCTCCAGCAGCTGGTCGACATCCGCGATCGTCTTCGGCGTCAGGCGCGGCAGGCTCTTCCGCCGTACAAACCGGAGGACTTCCGACTCGTCGAGATCGGCGAGGATGACCTTTCCCAAGGCCGTCGAATGCAGGTATCGCCTGTTGCCAACCTTCGAGCTCATTCGAACGGCGTGCGGACTCTCAATGGTCTCGATCACCGTGACCTCACTGCCATCCAGCACGCCGAGGTTCACGGTTTCTTTACAGGAATCCGCCAGTGCCTGCATGACGGGACGCGCCACACATCTGAGCACCTCCTCGACGGAAGCCTGGTCGGGCTCCTGGGTCAGGCGTCGCGCCAAGCGGTAGCGTCCGTCTTCTCTGCGGTCGAGATACCCGCGAGCCTCCAGTGTCGAGAGGATTCGGTACACCGTGGGCTTCGGCAATCCAATCCGGCGGGACACGTCGGCCAATCCCAGACCCGCCGCCGACCCGCGGATGGTCTCCAGCACATTCAAGGCCTTGTGCAGGACCTTGATGCCCGCGACCGGATTCGCGCTGCCGATCATATTTCACATTGTAAAACGAATTGGCTCACGACTCGAGACCATTCTTCTTGACATGAGCAGCGGACCACGATTAAAACATTTCACAAAACGATCATCTCTGTTTCACGAAGTGAAATCACGGACGAGACGTGCGCGCGAGCTCGCACGTGCGCAGCACCCGAGGGGACTGTCATGGACGCCTTCTATCGATCCGGCTTGATCGCCGCTCCGCTCTTGCTTGTCGCGACCGGGGCCTGGGCCCAGTTCAGCGGCGCGATCCAGGGCATCGTGACCGACACGTCGGCGGCTGTGGTGCCGACGGCGCTGGTCCGGGTGACCAACGTGTCCACCGGGGTCACGCGGCACGTGACAGGCTCCGAGGAGGGACTCTTTCGGGTTCTCAATCTTGCCCCCGGCCTCTACCGGGTAGAGGTCGAAAAGGAAGGGTTCCGATCAGCGATTCGCGACAATGTCCAGGTGGCCGTCAGCGAAACGGTTCGCGTCGACCTCGCGCTGGAAGTCGGCGCGGTGGCTGACAGCGTCACGGTCACCGAGCAGGTACCTACGGTCGAGACCGAGCAAGGCCGTGTCTCCGGCCGCATCGACACCGTGCAGCTCAAAGAGATGCCGCTCAACGGACGTAACCTCTACAACCTCATCGCCTTGCAACCCGGCGTTGTCGGCCGCGGTCTGTCGAGTGCCCTCGGCGCCGGTGGCGCGGGAAACGACGCCTTCTCGGGAGAAGCGAACCCGCAGGTCTTCGCCAGCGGCCAGCGCTCGGAAGCCAACAGCTTCACCCTTGACGATACCAGCGTCAATTCGGCGGCTCGTGGCGGCATCAGCAACCTGACGCCCAACGCCGACTCGGTGGCCGAGGTGCGCGTGGTGTCCAACAACTTTTCAGCCGTGGACGGTCGCAACAGCGGCGCCCAGATCCAAGTGATTTCCAAGACCGGCACCAACGAAGTTCGTGGCGGGCTGTCCTACTTCTTCACGAACGACACGCTCGGAAGCCGGAATGTGTTCGAAAGCGAGGTGCCGGAGTTCCGGCGCAACCAGTTCGGCTACAACGTTGGCGGGCCGATCATCCGCAACCGGACCTTCTTCTTCCATTCCTATGAAGGCCTTCGATCCTCTGGCACGCGATCGAGTGGATTTACGGTAGAGACGCCCGAGTTTCGCGACTTCGTCCTCCAAACCCGGCCGAGCTCGATTGCCGCGCGCGTGCTCGACGAGTTCCGGCCCGCGATGGATCCAACGACCGCGATTCAGGACCTGGGCAGTCCGGCCGGCGGCGTGAACGTGATCGGTCCGCCGGACGGCATTCCCGACATTGGGACCGCGCAGTTCGCGCCAAACGCCTTTCGCGACGGCAACCAGTTCAGTCTTCGCATCGACCACGAACTACGCGAGGGCAAGGATCGACTCTACGGCAACTTCTACCGTACAACCACCAACATCCTGAACGGTGGCATCCGTCCGGCCTTTGACCGACCCACTGACGAACGCACACACTTCGGCAGTCTCAACCATACGCGGATCATCGGTCCCACGATGCTGAACGAGTTTCGAGCGGGCGTGATGCGACTCACCGGCGTGCCGAGAACGCCACCACGCCTCGACATCCCACAGATCAACGTCGCACCGCTCTCGGGGTTCTCGACCAGTTTCTTTCCCGCCGGATGGTTCCAGACCAACTTTCACTTCAAGAACGTCTTCTCCTGGACGAAGTCGACGCACACCATCAGGGCCGGTGGCGAGCTGCGCCGGGTATGGACGAACTCGCGGAACACCAGCAACTTCATTCCCAGCTACGGCTTCGCTAACATCCTCGACTTCGCGAACGACGAGGCGTTGCAGGTCGTGCGCAACGTCGATCCCTCCACGGGGGAGCCGGCCAACAACGTGATTGGTTTCCGAGGTCTGGAATACGCATTCTTCATCAACAATGATTGGAAAGTCAGCCCGACGCTTAGCATCAACCTCGGCCTACGCTACGAAAGCTACACGACTATCCGCGAGGTGAACGGCATCCTGCGCAATCTGGTCTTGGGGCCTGGAGACGATGACGCCACGCGGCTGGCGAACGCCAGAATGGAGGTGGTTCCCGAGCTGTTCTCGCCAAATACCCTCGACTTCGCTCCCCGCCTCGGCTTCGCCTGGAACCCGGATGGCGTTAGCAAGACCGCCATTCGCGGTGGTTACGGGATCGCCTACGATCGGCTCTTTCATACGCCGGTGCTCGACGTGCGCAGCAACCCGCCGCTCCGTGCGAGCGCCACGCTCGGCACGCTGTTCGGCACGGACTTCATCTATTCGCTTGGCAATCCAGACGAGCCGTTTCTCGGGTATCCGGTCGAGCCTGGACTGCGCCTCGGCCTCGATGAGCGCAACGGCATCGAGGGCAGCAGGGTGGCCGTGCGAACCGTGGACCCGAACCTTCGCACGGCGCATGTCCACAACTGGTTCGTGGGAATCCAGCGCGACGTCGGCGGCGGATGGGTGGCCGAGATCAACTACCTGGGCTCGGCCGGCCGCAATCTGTACAACCTCGCCAACGTGAACCGCTTCCGCGGCGACCTGCTTGACGACGAGCTCTCTGCACTGAATCCGAGCTTCTCGCAGATCCAGATGATCGAGTCTTCCTCGAATTCCATTCACCATGGTGGGACCGTCGTCATGCGGCGGGCGTTGAGCCGTGGCGTTGCGCTTCAGGCTGCCTACACCTTCGGCAAGACCATCACCGATGCCAGCGACCTGGTCAGCGTGACCAACTATCAAGACATTGCCAACCGCGACCTCGACCGCTCGCTCGCTGACTTCGACGTACCGCAGAAACTGGCGGTGATGGGGCTGTGGGAGATTCCGTTTCTGCGCCACGGCCGGAACATTGCGTCGCGCATCTTCGGCGGCTGGCAACTATCGGGCTTCCTCATCCTTCAAAAGGGCACGCCCATCACGCCCGTCAACAACGCGTCGTGGCCAAGTGGCGACTACAACGCCGACGGCAACATCGGTGATCGCCCGAATGCTCCAGACGATGGCGTCAGGCGAGGTGGCTGGGAGCGCTCGGACTACCTCACAGGCATCTTCGACGCCGCGGACTTCCCACGGCCGGATCCCGGAGAGAACGGCACGCTGGGCCGGAACACCTTCCGCGGTCCCGGCTTCGCGCAGCTGGACGTGTCGCTCGCCAAGCACGTGCGATTTGGCGAGCGCGTGACCGGGCAGCTGCGCGTCGATGCCTTCAATGCGCTGAACCGCGTCAACCTGCACAACCCTGTGATGGATCTCAATAGCCCCAACTTCGGACGTTCGCTGAGTACTGAGACACCACGAAGCGTCCAACTGGGGTTCCGGCTGGAATTCTGACAGGATGGCACACATGACCCGCATGACGCGAAAGACCTTCCTCCTTTCGCTGGTGGGCGGTGCACTCGTGCGACCGGTCGCCAGCAAAGGCGCGGCGCGGATTACTCGAATCACGCTGGCGCCTATCGAAGGTCGCTTTCACCGCTTCGTTGCGATGAACTCCTATGATGAGGCCCCCAAAGGACACACCTACGAGAACACGCTGGTGCGGGTGTTCACAGACCAGGGGGTCGAAGGCGTGGGTGTCATGGAGTACGCGGCGCCCGACGACGCGTTCCGCCATGCGGTTCGTGGGCTGGTGGACGTGAATCCGTTGGATCTCTACGAGATGGAACGCGGCCGCCTCGTACGTCCCGCGGCAGCCCAGCGGGACCTTCTCCGGCGCTATCCGCACCTCGACGGCCCGCTGTTCGATCTCATCGGCAAGCTGACCGGCAAGCCTTGCTACCGGCTCCTCGGCGATCCCGTACGCGACCGCATCGAGGTCTACGATGGCACGCTGTATTTCAGCGATGTGTGGTTCCGCGACCGAGGTGTCCGCGCCGTCGTCGAGGAGGCCGAGGAAGCTGTCCGCAAGGGCTACGTTGGCCTGAAGTTCAAAGTCGGTCGGGGCTGGAAGTGGATGGGTGAGCGCGCCGGCCTCGAACGAGACATCGACGTGATGCGAGAGGTCCGCAAGGCGGTTGGATCGGACGTCAAGGTACTCGTCGACGCCAACAACGGCTGGCGCGAGAAGCCCTTGGAGCTGACATGGAGATTCCTGGATCGAACGAGGGACCTTGATCTCTTCTGGATCGAGGAGCCGTTTCCCGAAGACCGGGCGCGCTACGGCCAGTTGCTGGACCGCATGCATGACGCTGGCATGAAGACGCTGCTCGCCGACGGCGAAAACATACGGAGATCGGAGGAGTTTGCGCCTTACCTCGAACCGCGTCGGCTGATGGACGTTTTGCAGATGGACATCCGCCGCGGCGGCTTCCTCGACAACCTGCGCATGGCGCGCATGGGCGAGGCGGTTGGCGCCGTCTCGGTGCCGCACAACTGGGGATCGCAGGTCGGGCTGTTCATGGGGCTGCATCTGGCCAGGGTCGTGAAGAGCGTCACCGCCGCGGAAGACGACCGCTCGACCTGCGACGTGATCCAGGCGGACGGCTACGAGTTCCGCGCAGGTACCTACACGGTGAGCGAAAAGCCAGGGCTTGCCTTGACTGTCGATGAGAAGACGTATGCCGCCAAGTACAAGGCCGGCGAGAGCGTCATCACCTAATCGAGTGGATTCGTGCAGACATACGACACGCCATCCCCTCTCGAAACACGGAACTTGGACACGGACGCCTTACGGCGTTGCTTTCTGGTGGAGGCGCTCTTCCGGCCCGGCGCGCTGGTGCTGGCCTACACGGGGCTGGACCGGCTCGTGGTGGGCGGCGTCGCGCCGCTCGAGGAGCCCATCCCCCTCCCACGCCATGCAGCATTCGGCACGCAGTTCTTCACGGAGCGTCGTGAGATCGGCATCATCAACCTGGGAGGACCCGGACGCGTTCAGGTCGATGGCACGTCCCACGTCCTGAGCCGCCTCGACGGGCTGTATGTTGGTACTGGCCATGCCGATCTCCTGTTCGAGTCTGCTGGTGGGGAAGACCCGGCCTTTTATCTGGCGAGCGCGCCGGCGCAGCGGGTGTTTCCGGTCCGCAAGATTCCACACGCTGCTGTGGTGCCGGAGGAGCTTGGTCAGCCGAGCCGCGCCTCCTGCCGGCGCTTGCGCAAGTACATCCACCCAGCCGGGACTGGCAGTGCCCAGTTGGTGATGGGCTATACCGAGGTGCCAGCCGGGAGTGTCTGGAACACGCTGCCGCCGCACACGCATTCCCGGCGATCGGAGATCTACCTCTACTTCGATCTCGCCGACGCGCTCGTCGTTCACCTGATGGGCGAGCCGCGGCACACCCGTCACCTGCTCGTCCGGGATCGGCAAGCCGTCTTGTCGCCACCGTGGTCCATTCACATGGGGGCCGGTACGGGCCCGTACCGGTTCGTCTGGGTCATGGCCGGCGAGAACCAGGATTTTGGCGATGTGGATGCTGTGCCGGTCAGCGAGCTGCGGTAGCGCGTAGGACACGTGACGGTCTTCTGAGAAGCGGTAAGGTGAATGGGGTGAGTGAGGGGATTCGAACCCCCAACATCCGGAGCCACAGTCCGGCGCTCTGCCCTTGAGCTACACTCACCACGCTGATAGTGGGGCGCGAGCTGGTGGGGAGACCGAAAGGTCCCGACCTACACACTGCATGCGACGTGAGCACACCGCATGACGTCGGTTGTCCCCCGACGCTCGAACACGAAAGTGTACCATTCCTGGCGCAGCTCAGCAACCGGCGACGATCCGCGCGGATCCTCGAGCACGCCCGGCCTGCCGAACCTCAAACCTCAAACCTCAAACCTCGAACCGCTAATCTCCAACTTCGCCCCGCTGCTTCTGTTCGATCTTGGCCCACGTGTCGCGGAGCGTCACCGTCCGATTGAAGACAAGACGCCCAGGCGCAGAATCCGGATCCACAACGAAATAACCGAGGCGTTCGAACTGATAGCGGCTTCCCGCGGACGCGGCTGCCAGCGACGGCTCGACCCGACAGGCCGTGAGCACCTGGAGCGAGGCGGGGTTGAGCTCGTCGAGCAGCGATCCGTCGCGTCCCGGTTGCTCGGCAATGAAGAGACGATCGTAGAGCCGCACCTCCGCAGGCACCGCGTGCTTTGCCGACACCCAGTGAATCGTGCCCTTCACCTTGCGTCTTGCCTGCGGTCCAGACCCGCTCTTGGTCTCGGAATCGTGTGTGCAGCGGAGCTCGACGATCTCACCGCGCTCGTCCTTCACCACCTCGACGCACTTGATGATGTAGGCATAGCGCAGGCGAACCTCGGCGCCCGGGGAGAGCCGATGGTACTTGGGCGGCGGCACCTCGCGGAAGTCATCGCGATCGATGTAGAGCTCCCGCGAGAACGGCACCGTGCGCGTGCCAGCCGAGGCGTCCTCGGGATTGTTGACCGCCTCGAGCTCCTCGACCTCGTCCTCGGGGTAACTCACGAGCACCACCTTGATGGGCCGTAGGATGCCCATGACGCGCAACGCCCGCGCGTTCAAATCCTCGCGCACGCAGTGTTCGAGCAAGGCGAGGTCCACCACGCCCTCGCTCTTATCGATACCAATGCGCTGGCAAAAGTCGCGAATCGCCTCTGGCGTGTAGCCGCGACGCCGCAAGCCGGCCAGCGTCGGCAAGCGCGGGTCGTCCCAACCGGACACGCGCCCGTCGACGACGATCTGCGCGAGCTTGCGCTTGCTCGTCACCGTGTACAACAGATTGAGCCGCGCGAATTCGATCTGCTGCGGCGGGTCCGCGAAGTCCAACTGCGCGATGACCCAATCGTACAGGGGTCGATGATCCTCGAACTCGAGCGTGCAGAGTGAGTGCGTGATTTCCTCGAAGGCGTCCGACAGCGGGTGCGCGTAATCGTAGGTCGGATAGATGCACCACAGATCGCCCGTGCGGTGGTGCGCGGCGTGCCGAATCCGATACAGGGTCGGATCGCGCATATTGATGTTGGGCGACGACATGTCGATCTTGGCGCGCAGCACATGTGTGCCATCGGGGAATTCGCCCTTTCGCATGCGCTCGAGCAGATCGAGGTTTTCGTCGACGGGGCGGTTCCGATACGGGCTCTCACGTCCCGGCTCCGTGAGGGTCCCGCGATATTCTCGAATCTCGTCAGCCGTCAGGCTGTCGACGTACGCCTTGCCCGTGCGAATGAGCGTCACCGCACACGCGTAGAGTCGCTCGAAGTAGTCGGACGCATAGAACTCGCGATCACCCCAGTCGAAGCGCAGCCAGTGGATGTCCCGACGAATGGCATCGACGTACTCGACCTCCTCCTTCGCCGGGTTGGTGTCGTCGAAGCGCAGGTTGCACAGGCCGCCAAACTCCTCGGCAACACCAAAGTCCAAGCAGATCGCCTTCGCGTGCCCAATGTGGAGGTACCCGTTCGGCTCGGGCGGGAAGCGTGTGTGCACTCGGCTCCTGAGCCGACCGGTCCGTACGTCCTCTGCGACAATCTGACGGATGAAATCCTGCGGGGCACTCGGCGCCGGCTCCGGCCCGCCCGCGGGCTTCGTCGCCACCGGTGTTTCCGATTGCTGCGCGCTCATCCCGATTAGTGTACTGGAAGCATCGGGCCGGCGGAAGGGGAGGACAGGGTGAGGGGATGACAAACGTGACCGGGGCGACAACGTTAACGTCACGTTGAACGCGTGGGGTCTGTACGCCCGACCCCCGCTTCACTTTGTTACCCTGATTACGCCTTGGGCATCGTTAAGACCTGTCCCGGATAAATGATGTCCGGATCTTTGATCTTGTCTCTGTTCGCCTCGTAGATCTTGGCCCACTTCTTTCCGTCACCGAGTTGGCGACCGGCGATCTTCCAGAGACTGTCGCCGTCGACCACCGTGTAGCTCTGCTCTGCGGTAACAGGCACCAGGCTAGCCGCTGTCGTGCCCCTAGACTTGCCCTTGCGCCTGTCGGCTGGGCGAAATAGAAAGCTCATACCACCTCCCTGGTTGCCGCTCCCTTCGCGAAGTGTGGGCGATGCTACTCCTGGAGTAGCAGCGTCGTCAAACTCAGCGGTTCAGAACAACCGGGGACGGCCTCGTTTGTTGCATGTTTCACAAGCCCGTGCCTGAGAACAGGACCGTCTGGTCCCTTCACGTGACGAATGATGTGGGTGCTTGCTGTTCCCAGGACGCTTATGTGGGAACTGCAAGGTAATAGCTACATTACTGTCATAATACGGTCGTGCGAAGCCCCAATGCTGTTCAAATTGAGACCGTAGGGCCGGGCTCTAGCCCCGCCGATCCATGGCGGCCCTCCCATGAGCCCTACCGGACCGACTAAAGCGAACCGCATCGCTCACGGAGACGGGTAACGATCCAACGTCATTGTTGGTGTACAGCATTGACACGACGAATCTGTAACCACGTCGGTTGTGACGCACAGAGGGCTGCGGCTCGCCGGCGAGGTAACAAAATCCCCACGTTTTGGGGCTGATCCGACGATCTCGTCCCGAAATCGTGCGCCCGGCCGCTTCCAGGCCCGTGTCTTGCTCCTAGCCAGCGTACAAGCTGGAGCTCCAGCGGGAGGCTTAACGGAAATGGGTCGCGAGATCTGGAGGGTCGGAAAAAGGGGACAGGCCCCTTTTTCGAGAACCAACGCCGACGAAAAAGGGGCCTGTCCCCTTTTTCTCAGCCGGCGACCCCGTCCGCCGTCGCTGTCAGCGGGGCCTACAACGACGTGCCCGGCCGCGACCCCCAGAACCGTTAAGCACCCGCTTCAGCGGGAGGCTCGTTTCAACTTTTGTGGTGGTGACACGTCTATGAAAACTGCTTTACGAACGGTGCAGCATTTGGTCCATGTGGGTTTGGTCGCGGCAGTTGGAACGTTGTGGCTCGGGGGCACGGCCGCGGCGCAGGGTGAGGAGGAGGAGCCGGTCGTGCAAGCCGCTCAGCCCGAGGTGGCGAGCGAGAGCAAGGTCTCGCTCGGGGCCGGCATTGATGTAGGCTCGGCGTATTTCTTCCGCGGCATCATCCAGGAGACCGAGGGGTTCATTGGACAGCCGTTTCTCGAGGGCAGCATCACCCTGTACGAGGCGGATAGTGGTCTGACGAGTGCCTCGGTCACCGGCGGGCTCTGGAACAGCATGCACTCCGGACCGACCGGTCTCGATGGGAACAATGCCGATCCGGAGCTTTGGTACGAGGCAGACTTTTACACGTCGCTGGCGCTTGGCTTCCAGAACGATGTGGAAACCTCGTTGACATACACGGCGTACATGAGCCCCAACAGTGTGTTCGGCACCGTCAAGGAGCTCGCGGTAGGCTTCTCCCACGGCGGGCTCCCGATGAGCCCGTACGCGACGCTGGCATTCGAGATCGACGGGCAAGCAGATGGCGGGGCGAACGAGGGCGTCTATTTGGAGCTCGGCGCCGAGGCCCCCATTCCAGTCAGCGCCGATTTGCCGGTGAGCTTCTCGGTGCCGGTGGCGGTTGGTCTCAGCTTGAGCGACTACTATGAGCATCCCCTCAGCGGGGAGGACAGCAGGTTCGGGTTCTTCGACTTCGGCCTCATCGCGTCCGTGCCACTCGCGCTACCGGCTGAGTACGGGTCCTGGAGCGTGACGGGCGGCGTCAAGTTCCTGGTCTTCGGCGATACGCTCGAGACGCTGAACGGCGACGATAGTTTTCAGCCGATCGTCGTTGCCGGTGTCTCGCTCAGCTATTGACGCTCGCACGACGCACGCTACTGCGCACAGGCGCTTGGCAATGCCGGTAGCGTGGCCCCCAGCGGCGCCAGGGTCTGGATGCGATTCAGGGCAGGATGTCGAATGGCGCAGAGCGATATCCGCGCCGGATCCGATACGTCTCGAAATCTCCTCGATCAACGGTGAAGATTAGCCGCCTGGACCGAGGTCGAGCTCCTGGTAGATGTCGTACGGTGTGCGCGCCGCCTCCTGGCTGACGCGCTCCCGCATGGCGCGCAGCCCCTGTTTCAGCGCTTCTGAGATCGGAAGGCCAGTCGCTTCGCGGATCTCTCGCAACGCCTCTTCCGCTTCTTGGTCAAGCCGGACCGTCCTTGTTGCCACGTCATCCTCTCGTGTATTACCCAGCGTATTACGACAACGCTGCTGCGTGGATCAAACCTGCGCCCGTGGTAGGCTCCGGAGATACTCGATCGACCCGTACGGCCGCCGATGGACGCATTTACACGCTCGGTCTTGCTCCTGTTCGTGCTCTTGAACCCGTTCATCCTGAGCGTATATCTGATGGGGCTCGTCCGGGCGCTCTCTTTTCGCGACTTCGCCCGCCAGCTCGTGCGGGCGGGATTGATCAGCCTCGTGGTCTTTTGGCTGTTTGCCTGGGCTGGCGTCGCGGTGTTCGAGAACGTGCTGCAGGTGCGGTACTTCGCCTTTCTCATCTTCGGCGGTGTGATCTTCCTGATCACGGGCATCCGTCTGATTGCCGGTGCCGGCCACCCGGTAGCGCCCCCGCGCCCGCAGGAGGACGTCTCGGCAGCCATCGCCATGCCGTATCTGGTCGGCCCGGGGACCATCAGTGCCAGCGTGTTGGCCGGCAGCCGTCTCGATGCCATCCAGGGCCCGCTGGCCATCGCACTCGCCCTCGGTTTGGCCATCATCGCCCTCCTGACGTTCAAGCGAATCCACGACGTCGTCCGCACGCGCAATGAAGCCTTGGTCTTCCGCTACACCGAAATTACCGGCCGCGCCACGGCGCTCTTCGTCGGCTCGTTCGCCATCGACATGATCCTTCGAGGCTTCGAAGGGTGGCTCGCGATCTTGCCCGAGCTGACACGTACCACCGCGCTAACGTCTGTCCCCTGACGTGCGGACGACTGATGGGCGAACCGGAAGGGTGATCCGCGCGCGCCGTGCCGAGCTTTTGATATAGTGCGCTGGTTCCTCGTTTCACGTTGTGTGTCTCCGAGAAGACAAGGAGTGGCCATGCCGTTGTCTCCATCGTCTCGTCGGCAATTTCTCGCCGCCACGGCCGCGGCGCTCACGGGCCCCACGCTCCTCGGTCGGGTCGCGCTCGGCTCGTCCGGGCCTGCGAAGCCCCCGGAGTCGAAAGGGCTGAAGATTGGCGTGGCTTCGTATTCACTGCGGGAGTTTCCGCTCGATGCCGCGCTGAAGATGTGTCAGGACATGAGCGTGCAATACATCACGCTCAAGGACATGCACCTGCCGCGCACCGATCCGCCAGAGACGATTCGCGGCAACCGGGAGAAGATCGAAGCGACCGGCCTGACAATCATGGGTGGCGGCGTGATCACGTGGAAGGCGAACGACGAAGCGGAGATCCGGAAGGACTTCGAGTACGCGAAGGCCGGTGGGTTTCCGACGATCGTGTGCTCGCCGGCGCCTGACACACTCGACACGGTCGAGAAGCTGGTGCAAGAGTACGATATCCAGATCGCCATCCACAATCATGGTCCCGAGGACAAGTGGTATCCGGCACCGGCAGACGCGCTGGCCGCGCTGAAGGACCGCGACCGGCGCATGGGCATCTGCATGGACATCGGTCACTCGGTCCGCGCCGGAGCCGACATCGTGCAGTCGGTGACGCTGGCGGGACCGCGCTTGCTCGATCTCCACATCAAGGACCTCGCGAGCAAGACGGACAAGGACAGCCAGGTTGAAGTGGGGAAGGGCGCGCTCGACATCCCAGGCTTGTTCCGCGCGCTGTTGAAAGCCGACTTCGCGGGACACGCCGCGCTGGAGTACGAGATCAATGCCAAGGATCCGGTCGTCGGCATGAAGGAATCGCTCGCGTACGAACGCGGCGTGCATGCGGCGTTGGTGAGCGGCGCGACCAGTTGACGCAAACTGGCAATCGGGAAAAAGGAACCGGTACCCGGTTCCTTTTTTCTTTCACGGCGCGGGCGCCGGCAACGTGCCATCCACCAGGAACGTCTCGCGTCTGAAGGTGAGCGCAGACTGCTCGAAGTAATCGCGCTTCATGAGCTCGACCCGATCGCGCGTCGCGGTGCAGCGCCATGTTTCCATGCCGCGCGGTTTCGCCGTGCCGAACGCGGCAGGGGAGAAGATGCCCACATTGACGCCGCCCTCGGCGTCGCGCGCCGACGGATAGCGGAACAGCTCGACGTGCGCATCCCGCATCGCTCGGCCGAGAACCTGGGTCTCGCCGTAGGCGCTGGGCGAGGCGATGGAGGGGCGGTCGGCATCGAAGGGGGGCGCCACCAAGTCGACCCCTCGCTCTGAGCTGATTCGTACCGTGAACGCCGTAAGCTCGGTCGTCACGGTGCCGAGATCCGCGCGTGTGCCGTCGAGGAAGACGAAGCGGTAGTACGCCACTTCCGCGAACGCCGTCCGCCGCCCTTCCGACCCATACCAGATGCCCCGTTCGTAACGGCTGGCGAAGCGGGAGCCGTGAGCAAGCGGCGGGTAACGGAACGGGGTCGACAGCAGGTAGTGTAGGCGACCGTCGGTACGGTCCGGCGGCTTTGCCGCCTCGATGAGATCTTCGAGGAGCGCCTGCTCCTCGAGCGTGTCGACGAGCTTGCGTGTCGCAACCTGATGCTGCGCCTCCACGACCCGCCAAGCCAGGAGCCGAAACGGACGAAACCTAGAGTCGCCCGCGCATCGCGTCCAGATACCGGAGGACATGCATCAACCCTTCGAGGCGCTGGATGCGAGCCGCAGGCACGCCGGCAAGATGATCGTTCTTCGCGTGAAGCCACTTCCGTGCTTGGGCGTCATCGCCACCCATCAGAGAGTCGAGGCTCCGGTACATGCGCAAGAACAACAGCGCGACCTCGCCTTCCTTGCTCGAGGGATCGATGCCCCGGCCGCGTTGTAGCCGGGAGACGGTCGCCTCGCTCGTCCCGAGCACGACCGCCAGATGGCGGTTGCGCAGGCCGAGCCGGGCGGCGGCCGACAGGACGGCCTTTGCGAGCACGGCAGCCGGCTCGGCGGCCGGTTTGCCAGCGGATGGCAGGGTGATCGACATCAATTGAGAGATTACACGCCATTTCTTTCATATGCAAGCCCCAGCCGCGACAGGGGCCTCTGAAACCCTTGGCTGTGCCCCCTGCCCTCGCCCCTTGACCCCTGACCCTTGCTTTATGACCTTGTATGTCTTCAAGTACTTTTCATATAGACTTTCTGCACGAAGGGATGTGTATGGCGCGCAACCAGACCAATCTTCTCCAAGGCACGTTGGATCTGCTCGTCCTCAAAGCACTGGCGTTGGAGGAGATGCACGGGCTCGGCGTGTCGCGTCGCATCGAGCAGATAACGAAGGGCACGTTCCACGTCAGGCCGGGCTCGCTATTTCCCGCACTGCACCGGATGGAGGAGGCCGGCTGGCTCGCCTCGTCCTGGGGCGAATCAGAGAACAACCGTCGGGCGAAGTACTATCGCCTCACCACCAAGGGGCGGCGGCAGCTCGAGATCGAGGCTGACCTCTGGAGCCGAATCTCTCTCGCGATGGCGAGCGCTCTCCAGGCGACAACACGATAGCGGTCCACCGATGTCTGGTGTCCTGGGACAGAACATTCGCGGACAGCGGAGGCCACTTCATTCCGAGCGAAGCGCGGTGACCGGATCCACGCGCATCGCCCGTCGTGCCGGCAGGTAGCTCGCACCCAAGGCGACGCCCACGAGCAGCAGCGAGACGGCAACAAGGACGATTGGGTCGGTCGCTGTGACACCGTAGAGCAGGGCAGGGCAGCCGCTCAATCGGATCGCTCCCTTGGAGTGACGCCATGGATTACCATGTTCTCGAAGCACGATACCTCGGTGGGCATAGCGTCTGGCTCAAGTTTCGCGATGGCACTAGCGGTGAGATCGATCTGGCCGCGGCGTTGCGCGGTCCGGTGTTCGAGCCGCTTCGTGATCCCGCATTTTTCAAAGCGTTCGTCATCCATCCGGAGTTCCACACCCTCGTCTGGCCGAACGGTGCGGATTTCGCACCGGAGTTCCTGCACGACAACATCCGGGTCACGGCCTAACACGTCGACGAGAAGCTGCTTCACGAAGATGGCCGCGGCTCGTTCACCATTCTGCTGCCGCCGACGCGGACCAATGTTCTGCGTCTCCGCCAGACCGCGTCGGCGCACCCGTGGTTCTGGTGGATGCCGGCTCTCGACGTCTGGGAGCGCAGGCAGTGGCGGCGTTCTCTGTCTCTCGTCCGGTAGGCCACCGAGCCACCTTTATGCCAAGCACCTCAGTTCTGTGGCGCAGACTCGATCAGACTGGGCACGAAGCTGCACGCCTGATCGATGATGGCGGCGCCCCGCTCATCGCTGGTACGGCCGTGTTCATCGAGCAGGGGCAGCCGTGCCGCCTCGACTACCGCGTGGCATGCGACGCGGCCTGGCGCACCGTATCCGCTCAGGTGACCGGTTGGCTCGGCGATGCGTCGATTGACATCGCGATCACCGTTGCCGACGATCGGCGATGGGTTCTCAACGGGCAAGCGTACCCGGACGTTCAGGGATGTGTCGATGTTGACCTGAGCTTCAGCCCATCCACGAACCTGCTCCCGATTCGTCGAGAGCAGCTGCAGGTGGGTCAACGAGCCGTCGTGCGCGCGGCGTGGTTGCGCTTTCCGGCCGGTACCCTGGAGCCACTCGACCAAGTGTACGAGCGCATCGACCAATCCAAGTATCGATACGAAAGCGCGGGCGGTGCCTTTCGGGCCCTGCTTGAAACGAATGGGGCCGGGTTCGTCATAAGTTACCCGGGGTTGTGGCAAGCCGAAGTGAGCACTGGATGTGGCGTGTGACCGATGACGCGCGAGGAGTCACGGGCGGGAGCGGTGACACTGGTGAGATCTCTACGCCTCAGTTGGATCGCGGCTCAGCAGTCATTCGTCAGGCCCCAAGTGAGAGGAGAAACAACGTTGGAAAGTGTGTACGGCCTTCATATTCCTCGAGCTCTTGACGAGGCATGCGACCCGCAGCGCCTCGCGCTCATCGTCTACGACATGCAGGTTGGTATTCTTGGGCAGATCAAGAATGGCACTGAAGTAACCGCCAAGGTCGTCGAGGTGCTCCACGCTGCTCGGCACGCTGGCGTTCGCGTGTTCTTCATGCGTCACATGTCGCTGCCGAACGAGTTGATGGGCGTCTTCCAATTTCGCATGGCGATGGCGTGGCAGCGCGTGAGTCGACCGGCAGACGTGAAGCCGTGGTTCCTGCGAGATTCGCCCGGCTTCCACCTCGTGCCGGAGGTGGCTCCGCTACCGTCGGAGGCCGTCTTCGACAAGATCACGATGTCGGCTTTCGAAGGCACGCCGTTGGATATCGCCTTACGCGACTGCGGAATCAATGCCTTCGTCATCGTGGGTGTCGCCACCGAGGTAGGGATTGAGCCCACCGTTCGTCATGGTGCGGATCTCGGGTACATTCCCATCGTCGTCACCGACGCTTGTGGTGCCGGACATCAAGAGGCTGGGGATCGAGCCTTGGCGAGCCTGCGGTACACGGGCGACGCCATTCTCACCGATGTTGCGGAAATCAGCGAGGCTCTGCGCGGCCACGCGGGGCGCTCGCGGGAATTGAGTCGATGAAGCTGCCACTCTATCAGGTCGATGCGTTTACGGGCCGGCTGTTCGGCGGCAATCCGGCGGCCGTCGTGCTTCTCGAGGCTTGGCTGCCCGATGAGGTGCTCGCGGCGATTGCGGCCGAGAACAATCTCGCCGAGACCGCCTTCGTGATTCCTCGTACAGACCTCGCGCCATTGCGGTGGTTCACACCCACCGTGGAGGTGGACCTCTGCGGTCACGCGACGCTCGCCACAGCCCACGTGCTGTTCCACCACCGCTTTCCGTCGTTGGACCGGCTCGCGTTCAGCACTCACACCGGTGAGTTGATCGTGACGCGAGACGACGGCCTCCTCAGCATGGATTTTCCGGTCAGACCCGGAGCCCCGGTCGAGGTGTCCGACGCCCTGGCGTCGGCGCTCGGCGTCCGGCCACGCGAGGCGCTTCGCGCGCGCGATCTGCTGACCATCCTGGATTCCGAAGCCGAGGTTCGCGCGCTGCGGCCGGATATGCAGGGCATTGCGGCGCTCGACGAGTTCGCGGTCATCGTGTCGGCTCCTGGGGATACGACGGATTTCGTTTCCCGTTTCTTTGCGCCGCGCGCTGGCATTCCTGAAGATCCGGTCACGGGGTCGGCGCACTGTACGCTCGTGCCGTACTGGGCCTCCCGTCTCGGCAAATCCACGCTGACGGCCAAGCAGGTTTCAGCCCGCGGCGGTGACCTTGTGTGCGAGCTTCGCGGCGACCGTGTCGTAATGGCCGGTCGAACCGTGGAGTACCTTCGCGGGGAGATTACCGTCGAGGATTCGTGAACGAGCGTCAAGAAGCGGCCCGGGACCGGCAGTAGGACTCGAGGTGTGCGTGAGGGCGAAGCTCGACGCGCTGGACCGCGGCATTGCGACGTTCATGCAACGCACCGGCACGCCAGCGCTGCGCCTATCGCTGGCCGTGATCTTCATTTGGTTTGGCATCCTCAAGCCGCTTGGCCTGTCTTCTGCAGCGGCGCTGGTCGAGGCGACCGTAGGCTGGATGCCGCTCTTGTCGCCGGATACGTGGGTGGCGGTGATCGGCTGGTGGGAGGTAGTCATCGGCGTGACGTTCTTGTTCCGGCGCACGATTCGAGTGGCCATCGCGTTGCTGGCGTTGCAGATGTTCGGCACCTTCTTACCGATGATCATGTTGCCCGAAGTGACATTTCAACCCGGTGGCATCCCGTTCGTTCCGACAATGGAGGGGCAGTACATCATCAAGAATCTCTTGATCATCTCCGCGGCGCTCGTCGTTGGTGGTACGGTCCGCCAGGGAAAATCGCCTGCGACCGGCAGCTCGTGGTGAGCTCGCCGTCCCATCTCCAGCGCGGGCCACTAGGGTTGCGGTTTCTTGCGCCGAAGCAGCTTGTCGAATACGGACTTCGTGCGCCGTTCGAGCTCGTTGCGGAGGGCGCGCTTGGCAGCCGCCCCCTCATCGATCATCACGCGTGGCGCGGCGACCGTTCCCGTAATCGTCGCCGGCAGGACCACGCGGTTGCCTTCTCGTGTGTATCGCACCAGGTCGCGACCTGCCTGGGCTGACAGCTCTTCTGACAACATGAGGTTTGCCCGTACGTCGAGCGTACCGCCGGCAGTCGCGAGGCTGCCGGTCCCGGTCATGTCGACGTCGCGCGATTGAAAGACCAGGTCGTCCGTCTGAATCAGGCCCTGATCGATCGCGAGCGTGGCGGAGATGCGCTCGAAGGCCTCACCGCTTCCTTCTGGAGGGGCACCCTTCGGATGACCGAAGAACAACACCACCGGGCGCACGAGGTTGAGACCGGGCATGCGGCCCTTCACGATCGCGACGTCGGCGGTGCCTCGTGCGGCCTGGAGCGCGGCGGCCGGGTCGAGTCCGCGGCCGCTCACCTTCATGCGTCCGTTCAACGTGCCCGTGATGGCATTCGGTTGGCCGGCGAACGCCGCCAGCTTCTGAGCGTCGATATCCTCGAGCGTACCGGTGACGCGCAGCTCCGGCGGCGAGCCGAGACCAATCGCGATGTCGCCCTCGACGCCGCCCTCGAAGAGCCGTAGGGCCAGCGGTGACAGCGTGACGCGTTCCGGTGTAACCGCGATTGTCGTCACCAGGTCGGTGAACGTCATCCCGGCGAAGCGACCGTTCTGTGCGTGCACCTCGGCGCGTAAGTCGATGGCCATCGGCTCTCCGCGCGTCGGGCCACTCGCGCCGGACGTCGGCGCGCGGGAGAACGCCGCCGCCAGCTCCAGGAGCCCATCGAGATCCAGCGGATCGGCGACGATGTCGAGGCGAGCGACGCGGCGCGCCAGGCTTTCCACGCTGCCCGTCGCCTCGAGCTGGGACCCTTCGGCGCGCGCGGACAGGTGAGTAATGTCGAGGCGATCACCAGAGAGCGACGATTCGACTGACACCGTGGCTCGGCGCTTGCCGACCACGAGCTCCACATTGCGCAGTCCCATCGTTCGCACGCTGGCGATGGTGAACGCCGGTGTGGAGGAACCGCTTTCCTGCGGTGTGGCTCCGGCGCCACCGAGCGCGTCCAGCGTGGCGAGAAGCGCGATCAGATCGACACGGCTGTCCTCGACAATGACCTCGGCGTCCTCCACGCGACGCGACAGGAGGGGCCGAAGGCCCGTCGAGAGCAGCGCGCGCCGCAGCGTCACCTGAGCCGGCTCGCCGACGCGGACATCTGTGAGCCTCAGCCCCGCGCGCGGCCAAAGCTGAGCGCTCACGGTCCCGACCTTGACCGGCATGCCGAACGCTGCGCTCGCTTGCGCCTCGATCGCCGACCGCACACTGTCGGGGCTAAGCAGTACGCGCACCGCAAGGAACAGCCCCACGCCGACCAAGACGACAAGCGCAAGCGCGATGAGAACCAGCTTCTTCATGGCTCTTCGGAGGGCGCCTTGCGGACAACGGCCAGCCAGTGGCTCTTCGTGGGGGCCGAAATCGACAGTCGACCGCTCTCGGTTGCGACGGTCATCTGGGGTGACGACGCATCCAAGCCTACCCAGCTTACTTGATACTCGCCTAACGTCATCTCGACACTCGCCCGACCACCATCCGGGAAGTACAGGATGAGGGTGTCACCTGCCTCCGCGAGGTAGACGTCGCGCCCCGCCTCACTGGCAAGCGTCCCCTCACGCGGATTCATCGTCCACGGCGGCACCAACAATTCCAATTGTCGTGCTGCGCGGATGGCGGCACGAGCCCGGGTGTTCAGGCCAAGCCCTGAGTCGGGGCGGTGGAAGCGTGCGGCCGCAAATCCGGCGAGGATGTGCCGAAAGAATCGCTCGAGCCCGTCCTGGTCGCTGTGGCCGAACTTGTTACCGTCGGCGCCGTAGGTCTTTACGGTGTTGATCGGTCGGGGAGCGGGGGTGAGATGCTGCCGCACCCACAGCGCGTTCCGCCAGTGGTCCACGCCGGAGTTATGGTTGTTCTGGGACATATCGACGAAATCGTACAGCTCCGGGTGATCGAGCGTGTGGCGATGCTCTTCGGCCGTGATGTCCCAGTCGTCCCACATCTCGGTCACATACACGGTTCGGTCACGCTCGCGCGCCCGCCGCTTGATGTACTCGGCCCAGTAACGCCCCCACTCCTCTTCGCCACTCGTTTCGTTGTCTATGCAGTAGAGGACGTGACCGAAGCGCAGCGTGTCGGAGAGCATGCGATCGACGAATCGCTGCTGGTGCCTGAGAACCACGGTGTTGTTGCGCTGTTTCGGCGTGGTGAAGAAGAAGGGCTGGAGGTTCTTTCCGGGATGTTCCGGGTACTCCGCCGCCAATCCGGACTCTTCGTTGGTGAAGTTGACGTTGTTCTTCGGATTGTAGGGATGGGAATCCCAGGGGGTGAGGCTGAAGTCGAACCGGTCCCACACTTCTATCTGGACGATGATGTCCCGTTCATGGGTCCAGCGGAGAAACTGCTCGAATCGTTCCCAGTACTCCGCGTTCCAGGCCTCCAGATCGTACTTGCCGTTATCCAGCCGCTTGAAGGGATACTGCTCGAAACCGCGGTCGGGCCGATCCGACATCGTGTTGCGGACGTAGTTGCCGCCGACCGAGCGCAGCTGGTCCAACTGCGGGCGCAGAAGATCGCCCGGCCACTGGAACAGGTTGTCATCGTTGCTGCCACCCAGGAGCAGGAGGGGCTTGCCCTTGTACTGCCAATAGAAGCGGTTCTCAGGCCATGGCGCTATCACCTCGCCATCGTTGGCGAGGGGCGACGCTGGAAACAAGACAAGCAGCGCGAGTGCCCCTGCGCCAACGGCCCGAAAAGGGGACAGGCCCCTTTTTCGTCGGCGTCGGTTCCGAAAAAGGGGCCTGTCCCCTTTTCGCACGCTACACGTTCTCCGGTACCTCGAAGCCCTTGCGGTACTCACGCGTCAGTAGCGCATCCGCTTCCTTGTCGTCCACGCAGCGCTCGGTCTTGCCATCGAACTTCAGCCCGCGGCCGACGCGATACGAGACATTCGCCAAGTGCGGTAGTGCGGACGAGAGATGCCCCTCCAGGACGTCACAGGTGAGCAGCTTCGGATCGTTGGCGCGGATCGCATCGACGAAGTTCTGATAGTGCGGATACTCGATGCTCGTGAGGACGTTCGGATCGCTCCCGCCACCATCGCCATTGGTCTTGTCGGCTGACTGGCTCGCGCCCGGACCCTTCTCGTCCTTGCGCCCCTGATACGACTGCCAGTCTCGCCCGTTCCCGTCGATCCACAGCCAGCCCTCGCTCCCGTAGAAGAGGTTGCCGATCTTCTGCGTGCCCTCGTCGTTGGTGTGTTCCCCACGCGTGCCAAACTCGAGGATCGTGCCGTCGGCGTACTCGAAGAGCACCGTCTGCGTGTCGGGCGTCTCCTGCGAGGATTCCGGCCCGAAGTACCCGCCCATCGAGCAGATCTTCTCCGGGTGCTCTTGCTTGTTCAGGCCCCAGCGGGCGATGTCGAACTGGTGCGGACCTTGATTACCAGTGTCGCCATTGCCGTACTCCCAGTGCCAGTGCCAGTTGTAGTGGAAGTGGTTCCGGTTGAACGGCCGCTCCGGCGCCGGACCCAGCCACAGGTTGTAGTCCACGTTCGAGAGGTAGGCGGCGTCCCAGGTCGGCTCGGGATCATCGTTCTCGACGTTCAGCGTGTAGCGCTCGCCGGCCGTCAACGGGCCATCCGGGTATTTTCCGATGGACGGCCGTGCCTTGAAGCAGAGACCGCGCGCCATATACACCTTGCCGATCCCGCCATTGTGGACGAGCTCGATGGCCTCGCGCACGGCGGGCCGGCTTCTGTTCATCGTGCCGACCTGCACGATCTTCTGGTACTTCTCCGCCGCGTCCACCATCTTGCGCCCTTCCCAGACGGTGTGCGACGAAGGCTTTTCGACGTAAACGTGCTTGCCAGCTTGAAGCGCCCAGATGGTGGCCAGCGCGTGCCAGTGGTTCGGCGTGGCGATGATCACCCCATCGATATCCTTGTCGTCGAGCACGCGGCGCAAGTCCTGGACGGAGTCCGGCTTGAAAGTCGGAACCTCGGCAAGTCTCTTATCCTTGGTCCGTTCCTGCGCGACGTTGGCGTCGACATCGCACAGTGTCTTGATCTCGACGTTCTCGAGTCGGGCGAAGCCGCGCATCAGGGAGCCGCCTTGCCCTCGAACGCCAATGCTGGCCAGGACGAGCCGGTCGTTGGCGCCTTGTACCCGGTTGCTCACCAGGGGCGCGGCATCGAGACGGCTTCGGCCCAGCGCTTCGCCCGCGGTGACGACGGCCGCGGCTGTCATGCCGAGGCGCGATCCGAAGTCGCGCCGAGACATCTTCTTCTGGCCTTTGTGCTCAGTGGTCACAGTTGCCCTCCGTTAGATCGCTCTGTTCGCAGCCCGCCCCAGAGCCGCAGTGGTCATGCCATGACAGACTGCGGTAGATCCAAGTGGGGCCCCACACGGGTAGGTGCCAGGGATGGAACGCCTCACCCTCGGGTCGGCTTTGCCAGTGTTGCAGAGTTAAGTGTATCCGACTTCGGCATTCGCGGGTACCCCCCCGGCGTGGTCTGGGAAAGCCGGCTGACTCAACTGTAAGCCTCCCCCCGGCATTCGTCAGGTCGCCCGACCTAAAGGTTGGGCCTGGATTTTCTACATTTGCCCGCCCGCACGGCCTGAGGCCACGCGCTACACACAAACACCGCGTGCCGCTTCGCGTACAATTGCCACGTCGCTCGCTGGAGGCGCTCACAATGATCCCGTACGCGCAGATCGACACGATCTTTCTTGACCATGGCAACACACTGGTCTCGATCGACTTTGACTGGGTCGCGTCCGAGCTCGAGGCCCGCCGGGTGGTGTGCGCACCGGACGCGCTGCGACGAGCCGAAGCCGCCGCACGGCCGGAGTACTCGCAGCGGCTGTTCGTCGACGGCGTCAGCGAGGGCACCGACTTGTTCAGCGCCTATCTCCTCGCGATGTTCAACAAGCTCGACATGACGGCCTGCCTGCCCGTTCCCGATCTCGAGACCCTGGTCGCAGAGCTCAAGATCGTGCTCCGCCCGGACGGCCGCTCCAGCGTCTTGTGGCGGTCGGTGATGCCCCGTGTGCCGGACGCGCTGGCCAAGCTCCGCGATCTGGGCGTGACGCTCGCCGTTGTCAGCAACTCCGACGGCACGGTCGAACGCAGCCTGGAAACCGCGGGACTGAGATCGTATCTCTCCGTGGTGATCGACTCGGCGCTCGCCGGCTACGAAAAGCCGGACCCGCGCATCTTTGGTCGCGCGCTCGAGGCCTGTGGCGCGCAGCCCGATCGGACGCTGCACGTCGGCGACCTCTATCACGCCGATGTCGCGGGCGCGCGTGGCGCGGGCCTTCACGCCGTGCTTCTCGACCCGTTTGACGACTGGGCCGTCACCGACTGCGAGCGCGTGCCTGATCTCTGGGCGGTCGCGAACCTTCTCGAAGTGGCTCGAACGACAACCCATTGATCAAGGCGCCGAGCGGTCGAGAATCGGCACCGGCCCCGACGGCTGCCGGTCGGATGAGGCGCGCGACGTGTACGGTGAAAATGTTCAGACCTCGCCGCACGAGCGTCTCCGGAACGGTCCACGTCCCTTCCGCTCCACGCTCCCACGGCCCGAGTGGCCTGAGAACCGTACCGTTCCACGAGAGGCCCAATGCGTTCGGCAGGGCCGGCGTTGCGGCGAGCCGACCCGTGAGCCGGACGCGGAGCGGTTGGCGACGGCTCGCGACCACGTTGATGTGAGCCTCGCGTGCGCTGGTCCACCGAAACGCGTCAGGGTGGAGCCCCTCCGATGTGTGCCAGCCTGACCTGAACCAGTCATCGCCATCAGCACCGAAGAGTACCCGCACGGGAGCAGACGCGACCGCCGGAAGTTGGAGCACTCGGCGGAGAACGTCCGGTCCGACCAAGTACCCGGCACGCAGCCGCGGGTCGCGAATCGGCGGGAGCGCGGCCTGGCTGCATGCCCCAATGTGCCACGCTCGTGGCTGCAGGCTCCAGGGATCGAACAGCACAATCGCCACGGCCTGCCTCGTTCGCGCCACCTCTTCGCCGTTGATGACGATGCGTGTTTCCGGATCGGTCTCAATCCTGAACCGTGCTGGCACGGGTTCGCCGGCTCGTCCGAGCGTCTGGCCGTACCGGATGTCGAGACGATCGGGTGCGGATACGCTTGTCACGGGCCTGGTCCTGCCATTGCGCGCCAGCACAGCCAGACGCGAGGTCGTTCGGGACTTGGTGTCAACTCCCAACTGTGTCAGGAGATCGCGACAGAAGCCGTCAGTCGTATCGCCGCGCACCGCAAGGGCTACCCACATCCGTTCGGGCTGCGAGGCGAGCAAGCTTGCCGCAGACCGATACGACAAGTCGAGCCGTGCCGTCCACACGCCAGCGGGAGCCGGTCGTCGGGCCGCGACGCCGAACACCGCTACCGGCCGATCATCCGGGATCACTCGCAGGAGATCTGGACGCGTCGGAACACGCGACTCTTCCAACTCGCGAGCCGCACGCAGCAGGAGCGCTCGGCCAACCGCGAGGCGGTCGGCTGTCCACGCGGCGTCGCCGACCGCCTCTGATGCCGCCTCCACGAAGGCCTGGAACCGTGAAGCTGGCTCGGAGGCGTTCCTCGGGGATCGATCGAAGAATCCGTTCAGTCCGATCACTGCGCTCGCCAGGAGGGCAATGACCATTGCTCCACGTACGGGTTGCGCCGCAACCCAGGAGAGGCCCAGGCCTATCAACACCACCACCGCGAGTCGCGCAGGGCCGCACGCGATGGTCGGGTCGGGCAGCCACGTCCCGGATGCGAACAACCAGAGCATGCCGGCTGCGCTCACAAGCACCACGGCCAGGCGTCGGGTCGCCCGAGGTGCACAGCCGAGCACCGCGAGCGGCAGGCACACGATCAGCGGTCCGGGCAGGCACAACGGTGCTGCCGACATCAGCCCGCCATCTTGGAATGGCTGCAGGTCGGCCGCGAAGCGGCCGGTGAGCAGTCCGAACGCCATCGCGAGGGTCTGAGGGTGATCCGTCTCGATCTCAGTGGGTGCGGACGCGCCAAGATGGAGAAGCCAGGCGGCGCCAAGCAGGCCGCCACCCAGCGCGACCAGACCCATGGTCGCCACGCCTGCACGTGCTCCCTTGGAAGTGTCGTACCATGCGGCGACCCAGATAGCCGCCCCGAAGGCCAGGAAGGAGGCGTGGTTCAGCGCGCCCAGGACCGTGATCGTCGCCAGTAAGCCGAGGCGCCAGCCGGGGGCCACGAGCGGCGCCGACCAGGTCAGCACGAGGCCCACGCCCAAGAGCATCTGCAGCGCGTGTGCCGCGCTCGCGGCCGTGGAGACCGGCAGGACGAGGGCAGTTGTACCGCACGACAACAACATCGCGATGCCTCGTGGCACGCGCGCGTGTTGCAGCACGATGAACAACGCGCCCGCGCTCAGTGCAGCCATCACGGCGGCGAGCGCGCGAATGTCGCCGGTCGTCGACGCGCTCGACAGCGGATCGACGAGGCGAGTGAGGCTATTGGCGACCGAGGGCGAGCTTCCGCCTGCCGCATGCCATCGGGGTGCGGCTAGTTGAAACCAGGCAGGTTGCATCGCGAGGATGCGGTCATCTGCCCAGTCGTCGCACGTCGCGCGTCGGTGCAGCAGCCCGATGGCCAGGACGACGAGGACGACGAGGACGTATTGCCAGATCTGCCGGTGGTCGACGCCACGAAGTATCATGCGCTAGTGTCCTGTCCGCGTGATTCGTCACATACGTCCCGGGCGGGGCATCCCGGCTCGCGGCGTTGCTCGTCGGTCGAATACGGCCTGTATGCTCCCTCCTCGCGCCTTGCGAGCCGGGCGCCGCGCTCCGGGACTGATGCAACGAATCACGCGGACAGGACACTAGGTCGGGGTAGAGCTCGCTTCGCTCGCTGACTTTACCCCGTCACCCCTTTAGCCCTTCAAAGATGTCACGCGTTCGTCGCATGGGTCTCGGCCTCGTGATCGTGGTGGTGCTGGCTCGGAGCTTCGCCGCACTCTACTGGGCCGACGTCCACTTCGACGCCGATCAGGCCGTGACGGGGCTGATGGCGAAGCACGTGGCGGAGGGGCGCGCGTTCCCCGTGTTTCAGTACGCGCATCGATACGTCCTCGTGCTCGAAGCTTGGCTCGCCGCGCCGCTCGCTGCGGTCGCCGAAGGCTCGATTCCGCTTCTGAAGAGCGTCCCCGTTGCCCTGAACGTGGCGACGAGCGCGTTGTTGTACTCGACACTGACCTCCACCACGGCATTGGGCCCCGTCGTTGCGCTATTCGCCACAGCGCCCCTGGCGGTGCCCGGCCCACCAACGACGCGTGGCCTGACCGACGCCATCGGCATGAACATCGAGCCGCTGCTGTTCGCGCTCGTCTTGTGGTGGTGGCGTGAGCGGCCGGTCGCCCTCGGCATCGCGGCCGCGCTGGCCGTCAAGAACCGCGAGTTCGCGCTGTATGCTGTGGTGGCGCTACTCGTGGTCGACCTCCTCCGGGATCGATCCGCCAAACTGTGGCGCGGCCGGATCGTCGCGCTGGTGGCCTTCGCGGTGACATGGTCGAGTGTGGACGTGCTCACACAATACTCATCACCATTTGGACCCGGTACCACCGTCGCCATGGTGGGAGGCAGCGAAGACACCCTACCCACCGTGACTGTCGCGGCGTGCGTTGATCTGCGACTCATCCCTCGCGACGTGTGGAGGGTGGTTACCGAGTTGCTGCCGTACCAGTTCGGTGTCAGCACGGGCCCGTGGTCGACCGACCGTGTGTATGGCGCGGATCCACAAAGTGTCCCATGGCTGTGGGCTCCGCTCGTGGCGGTCCTCGCCTTCGGGATGTTGCGAGGCCTGCGCCGAGCGTGGCGCCACGGCGCAACACCAATGACGTGGTTCGGATTGTACCTGGTTCTCGTGGGACTGCTGGCGGTGCTCGTGTACGCGGTCACTCGTTGTGGTCATGTCTCGGTGCTCACGCTCCGCTACACGCTCCTCTCTCTGTTGGCGCCGGTCGGCGCCCTCACATTGGGCCTGGAGCGCGAGCCGCGCTCGTGGGCGCGCGGTCTGCTTATCAGCGTGGTCGCCCTGTGGGTGGGCATGTGCGCCCTTGCGCATGCGTCTCTCGTGCGAGGGTTCATCGAGTCGCCGCCCCGCGGTGCTTACCGACAGCTCGCGGCCTATTTGAGCGCCCAAGACGTGCACTTTATCGTCACGGACTACTGGACTGGTTATCACGTGGCGTTCCTCACCGGTGAGCGCATCAAAGCGCTGACTGACTACCAACGCATTCACGACTACACGCTGGCGGTCAGGGCGAATCTGGATCGCGCCGTGGAGGTACGGCGCGATCGGGACGAGCGGTGTGACGGCGCGGTGGTCGTGGCGAGGTTCTACGTATGTCCACCGAACGGATCGCTTCGGCAGCACTGACCGACGGTGCGGCGGCGGGACCGGGCACCTTGATGCCGTACATCCGGATCGCGCGGTTGGACCACTGGCCAAAAAACGTCCTCATGTTGCCCGGCATCGCCGTGGCGCTCTTTTACCAGCCTGAGCGCCTGACGTGGCGCACCGTAGTCGCGCTTGCGCTGACCCTCGCCGCCACGTGTTTGGTGGCCTCGAGCAACTACGTGCTGAACGAGCTGCTCGATGCCGCGACCGATCGCTTCCATCCACACAAGGCAGCACGTCCCGCCGTGTCCGGGAAGATCCGGACGAGGTGGGCGGTGCTCGAATGGGCTCTGCTTGCCGGGGCAGGCGTCGGGCTCGCGCTTGCGGTGAGCACGCCGGTGGCCGTCATGGCCGCCGGGCTCTGGCTCATGGGTGTGCTGTACAACGTGCCGCCCATCCGGCTGAAGGACTCGCCGTATCTCGACGTCTTGAGCGAGTCGGCCAACAACCCGCTACGTTTGGGGCTGGGGTGGTTTGCCGTCATCCCTGATCGCCTGCCGCCGTTCTCGCTCGTGTTGGCGTACTGGATGAGCGGCGCGTTCTTGATGACCGTGAAGCGACTGTCGGAGTACCGCGAGCTCTCCGCGCAACGCGTCGCGGGACCGTATCGCCGCTCGTTCCAGTTCTACACCGAGCAGAAGCTGCTCGTGAGCTGCATCTTCTATGCGGTGCTCGGCGCCGAGTTCGGTGGCATGTTCATGCTGCGGTATCGACCGGAGCTCGTGCTGATGGCGCCCCTCGTCGCAGGGGTCTTCGCGCATTACATGCAGATTGCGTACAAGCCGCGGAGCGCCGTCCAGCATCCTGAGCGGTTGTATCTCGAGCGCCGCCTGTCAGCCTATCTGGTTCTGTGCCTGATCCTGTTCGTGGTCCTCATGTTCGTGCACGTTCCGGTACTCTACGAGTGGTTCACGGTCGACCCGGCCGGCGTCGCTTCGCTCTGGGAGATCAACCCTTGACCTGCTGACACGGAGCACGCATGCAGATTGGACGCTCGGAGGATCGCCTGCAGGCCAGCCTTGGCGACGTGACACGGCTGCTGCAGAAGCATCGGGTGCTCGACGCGTTGATCCACCGGCAAGAAGGATCGCGCCGGGACCTTTTGGAGAACCTGCAGCACCGTCAAAACCTCGCCGAGCTACACGCGCGGCTGCGGACGCTGCACCCGGCCGACCTCGCCTTCATTCTCGAGGCGCTGCCCCTCGACGACCGGAGCCTGGTCTGGAGCCAAACGCCGACCGGGCTGAAGGGAGAGGTGCTGGTGGAGGTGGCCGAGGGCGTGCGGCGGTCGCTCGTCGAGGAGCTGCCTCACGCCGGACTCGTCGGCGCGCTCCGTGCGCTGGACGCCGACGACCTGGCCTATCTCAAGGATGCGGTCCCCGACGACGTCTGGCACGAGGCCTCGCGATCGCTCGACGCTGGAGACCAGACCTTCCTTCGCACGGCGGTCGCGTATCCAGAGGCGAGCATCGGTCACCTGATGAGCGGCGAAGTGGCGGACGTGCGCGAGTCGGGTACGCTGCAGGATGCGATAGACGACCTCCGGCGCCGCGGGGCGCTGCCGGACCACACAGACCGCCTCTTCGTGGTCGACGTACGCCACGTGCTACGCGGCGCGATACCGCTGGCAGACCTCCTCCACCACGACCCACATGCGCCGGTCGCTGAGGTGATGACCACGGATCTCATCGCGTTCAGGCCCGACGAGCCCATCGACGCGGCCGTGAAGGCATTCGAGCGGTACGATCTGATCTCGGCGCCGGTCATCGACGACCGTGGCAAGCTCCTGGGCCGGCTGAGCGTGGACGTGGTGATGGATTGGGTCCGGGCCGAGGCCGATCGGCGCGCGCTCGAGCTCGCCGGTCTGCGGGGCGATGAGGATCTGTTCGCGCCGGTCATGGACTCGGCGCGCAACCGGTGGCCCTGGCTGATGGTGAACCTGCTGACGGCCTTCGTTGCCTCGCGTGTGATCGGGCTCTTCGAGCACACGATCGAGCAACTCGTCGCGCTGGCGACGCTCATGCCCATCGTCGCGAGCGTGGGCGGGAATACGGGCAACCAGACGGTCGCGCTCGTGGTGCGCGGCCTGGCGCTCGATCAGATTCAGGCTGGCAACGCGCGCTATCTCGTTCGCAAGGAGGTGTTCGTCTCGTTGCTGAACGGCGTGTTGTGGGGATTGCTGGTGGGCCTCTTCGCGCTGGCGATCTATCGGAGCGCACCGCTGGGCCTGGTCATGAGTGTGGCTGTGCTCCTCAATCTGCTCGTGGCGGCGCTCGTCGGTATTGGCGTGCCGCTCGTCCTGCAGCGCACGGGTCGCGATCCCGCGCGGGGGTCGAGCGTCCTACTCACCTTCATCACCGACAGCATGGGCTTCCTGCTCTTCCTCGGCCTGGCGCAGGTCTTCCTGTTGTGAGCGACCTGGTTGCCTACGCCGTGTGCGCGACGGCGGGTCTGGTCGCGGGCACGATCAACGTCTTTGCCGGAGGCGGCTCCTTCCTGACTCTACCGATCCTGCTCTTCTTGGGCCTGCCGGCCAGCGCGGCCAACGGCACGAACCGCGTGGGCGTGGTTGCGCAGAACGTGGGCGCGGTGTGGAGCTTCCACAGTCATCGTGTGATGGACTGGCGCTGGGCGTGTATCGCCAGCGTGCCGGTGCTCGTCGGTGCTGCATTGGGAACGTGGGCGGCGCTGGTCGTGCCGGACCTCGCATTTCGGCGCATCCTCGCCACCGCCATGCTCGCCCTGACGATCTGGACGCTCTGGCGCGGTGGCGGGGACCCGGGCGTCCATACCGACCCGCACCCACCATGGCAGTGGGCACGCGCGCTCGGCTTCTTCGGCGCCGGCCTCTACGGCGGATTCCTCCAAGCCGGGGTTGGCTTCCTCTTGCTCGCGCTGACCACGACCTCGGGCTTGGACCTTGTGCGTGGCAACGCGGTGAAGGTGCTGGTGGTGCTCCTGCAGACACTGCTCTCGCTCGGCATCTTCGCGGCGACCGGCTACGTGCACTGGCCACTGGGCCTCGCGCTCGCCGCGGGCAACCTCGCGGGCGGCATCCTGGGGGCGCGGATGACGGTGCTCAAGGGACATCGCTGGCTGCAGCGCGCGGTGACGGTGACGATCGTCTTCTTTGCGATTCTCCTGTGGTTGACGGACTGATCAGGCGCTCGCTCGCGCTCGCGATGGCGGAGGAAGGTAGGAGGTCAGACCGCCCAGTCGATGGAGGTTTCCGGCACGTAGGCGCAGAAGGTCCCGGTGCGCACCGCGTTCTCGAGGTGACGTCCGAGGCGCGGGTGGGCTGACGCGATCTTCTTGATGGCACTTCGAATGCGCCAGGTGACGGCGGAGCGGGCGCGTTCGGCGGCATTGCCGAGCCCACGCGATCGGCCGTGCAACCCAAGCGCACTCGAAAGGAGCTCGACGATCTGATCGAGCTCTTCACGGGCCCGCTCGGCCCGACCGATGTCGTTCGACGCGTCCGCGTCGTCGATCTCCTGCTGGAGGTCGCGCACGCGCGCCTGGATTTCGCGCTGGGCGCGCTCGTCGAGCACAGGATCGTGCCCATCACTCTCAGCCGACCGATCGGCGAGCTCGAGACAATGGATCTCCGCGCACGGACGCGCGAGAAGCCGCACGAGATCGTGGAAGCCCTTTTGGTTGGTGAGCTGGACGGCCAGGTCGTCGAACGCAAGCGTCCAGAACGTTCCGTCTCGGCGGAACGTCGCTCGAGCAGCCTCCAGTCCTGCGGGGTGCACAGCCGCCTCCGGCCGCCCCTCGTCCGGATCGCTCTCGAGGCCGGCCGCGCGGAGCCCGCGCGCCAATCGCTCGGCAGCTTGCTCGTGCCGAAATGGGTTGACGTGAAGGAGCCAGCGAAGCGGCTCTCCAGGCTCAGGCGTGCGCCCGAAGGTGATTCGCTCACGGAAGCACGTGAGAAACCGCTCCAGGTATGTTCGCGCGTCCGTCATGTTGCCGGTCAGCGCACACACCGCCGCACAATAGGCCGCCCAATCGACGAACATCGAGGAGGGCACCCTCAAACCTAGCTCTTTGGCCTCGGCGTCCCGGCCGAGCACGAACAAGGCCAGGCCCGCTGGGGCGAGATACCAGTCGGGGAAGGCCGGATTCAGGCGCGTTGCTTTGTTCGCAAGCGCGAGCGCCGATTCCCCGTCGCCGAGGTATGCGCGACAGAGCGCGGCGTGGACCAGCGCATCGGTGTCGTTGGGGTTGAGCGCCAGCGCACGGTCGACGTGGTGCGCCGCTTCGTCGAAGTGCCGCCGATACAGCAGAATGCGTGCCAGCACCACCTGCACGGTGGCGTCGTTGTCGTCGAGCTTGGCTGCGCGGAG
The DNA here is from genome assembly GCA_009377495.1 of Luteitalea sp. GTDB lineage: Bacteria > Acidobacteriota > Vicinamibacteria > Vicinamibacterales > Vicinamibacteraceae > WHTT01. The sequence continues at coordinate 31,301 of WHTZ01000023.1, read as the reverse complement.
CGCGTAGTCGTATGCGAGTCGTTCCTTCTCGTCCCAGTGCTCCCAGGCTTGGCAGCTCCACTCGTTGAAGTGCGACAGTGACAGGCCAGTGTACGCCCGAGCATAGGTCGGATCGATTTCCAGCGCCCGCTCGAAAAACCCGCGTGCCTCGGCGTCTGCCTCGACAGTGCCCTTGTGGAGGCAGTCCAGGCCACGCAGCCAGCAGTCGTACACCTCCAGGCTTGCCAGCGGCGTGCGCCGCGCCACGGCGAGACGCGCGTCGTCGACGCGGCTGGCAAGGGCTCCCGCGATACGCGCCGCGATCTCATCCTGTACTGCGAGCAGGTCGTTCGCGGTCGCGTCGTACCTGTCGGCCCACAACTGCCGGCCGGTTCCCGAGCCGAGCAGTTGCACCGCGACCCGAATGACGTCCCCGGCACGCCGGATGCTGCCGCGGAGAATGTGATCGGCGATCGGACCGCTGTCGGCGTCTGAGGTGCGCGCCCGGATGAAGGCCAGAACGGCACGCGGATAGAGGACTTCGATGGTGCCGAAGCGGGAGAGCTCAGTCGCGACGTCCTCAACGAATCCCTGGACGAAGTATTCCTCGTTCGGATCCCCCGACAGGTTCTCGAACGGGGCGAGCGCGATGGTGGCCGCGATCATGTCAAGCCTCGCATTGGCACCTCACACTGTGAGGTTTCGCCTTGCGCCTCTTCTGATGAATGTTGAAGGGAGGAACCTATGCTGGTCATGGATTATAGCCCGCACTCGTCCAAAGTTGTGTTCACCCAGGCGTACGTTGGTCGAAGGCGCATGCGGCAGGTAACCGGGGCCAAGTCGGTGAGTCTTCGAAGCGGCGTCAGGCTCGAGTACGTTCAGCAAGGTGACCCGTCTGGACTGCCGGTCGTGTTCCTGCACGGCGTGACGGATTCGTGGCGGTCCTTCGAGGGCGTGCTGTCGCGTCTTCCATCGTCCATGCATGCCGTTGCCCTGAGCCAACGAGGTCACGGCGGCTCGAGTCGCCCCGTCGCGGGCTATCGGATCGTGGACTTCTCGTCGGACCTGGATGCGTTCCTGGACAAGCTCGATATTCCTGCGGCGCTGATCGTCGGCCATTCGATGGGCAGCTACGTCGCTCAGCGGTTTGCGATGGATCACCCCGGGCGCACCCTCGGGCTCGTGCTCATGGGCGCGTTTCCCGCCCTGCGTGGTCACGCCGGTGTGCCCGAGCTCTGGGGCTCGGCCGTGTCGACGCTCCTCGATCCCATGGATCCGAGGTTCGTCCTCGACTTTCAACAGCGCATACTCGCTCGCCCGGTACCTCGAGCACGTCTCGAGACCCTCGTGCGAGAGACCCTCAAGGTACCGGCACACGTGTGGCGAGCCGCGTTCGTGGACTGTTTGGAGTCTGACTTTTCGAAGGAGCTCGCGACGATCAAAGCGCCGACGCTCATCGTGTGCGGCGATCAGGATGCGTTATTCCCTCGGTGTGATCAGGCTGCTCTCCATGCCGCCATTCCGGCCTCGCGCCTCGTCGTCTATCCTGGCGCCGGCCACGCATTCCACTGGGAGGATCCCGCGCAGTTCGCAACGGATCTCGTCGCCTTCGGCCACGAGCACCGGCGGTAGCTGCTGACTACCTCACAGCGTAAGGTCCAACCTCACGCCTCTCCTGGTGAGAACGCGGAAGCGGGGGCGTGACTTCTACATCGAGCGCCGCCCTGGCCCAACCGCCAATCCACACACGAAAGAGAACAGAGAGGTTGACCATGTCCATCGTTCATCGACTTCGTTCACGGCTCACGACGGCTCGGCCCGGGATCGCGGCTCTGGCGCTTACGGCGACGATGTGGGCGGTGCCGGCGGGCGCGCAGATGTCGCCTGCGCACGCGCGATCGCACCAGCCAGACAGGGTGGTATTCACCGTCGACGTCGCCGAGGATTTCGCCCTGTTCAACCCGACCTTGGTGAAACCCACCGACACACAGCCCGAGCGCGGGTCCTTCTTCGTCACGGAGGGGAACATCTATCGGGCCGGCACGATTCAGGGCGACGGCGCGACATTCGACCCGAACAGCGCTGGCGCCATCGGCCGGTGGTTCTGCAGAGGGACGCACCTCGTAGCGGCGTCCGAGATTCCCGCAGCACCGATCTGGGTGGACACGGCGCAGATGTACTTCTTGCCTCGGGACACTCAGTCGATTGCGACCGAGGGACTCGAAGGCGGCGGCACGATCGTGCGTACGGTGACTGGCGCCACGGGCCGATTGCGCGGATACGTCGGAGAACAGCGGCAGGAGTTCCTCGGGTTCAATGCGACCGGTGGCGTGAATCTCCGCGTGACGTTCATCCTGAGAAAGGCCACGAAGTGAGCCGGTCAATCTGAGGTCACGAAGGATAGGGAGGAACGTCAAATGTTATCACGTCGAATTCCCAACAGACGCCACGTTCTCGTTCTCTTGATGCTGACGTGGCTCGTCGTGCTCGTGCCAACGGTCGCTCGGACATCCGACCCGCCTCTCGCGCCGGAGCTTCGCGGCCTCGGCACGCTGCACATGGCGGTCAGCACTGCGAGCCCAAGGGCTCAAACGTTCTTCGACCAGGGCCTCCGCCTCCTGTACGCGTTCAATCACCAGGAGGCGCGGCGGGCCTTCCAGGAAGCGGCGCGGCTCGATCGCGCCCTGGCAATGGCCTATTGGGGTCAGGCCATGGCGTTGGCCCCGAATCTCAACGCGCCCTTGACCGACGAGAATGCGCGGCTCGCACATCAGGCTGTGAAGGCCGCACGCAGCGCGCTGGACGGTGCGAGCCCGCGAGAACGGGCGCTGGTGAAGGCGCTGGCCACACGCTTCGCGTCGGATCCAAGCGTGCCCCGCGTGTCGCTCGATCGCGCCTACGCTGCGGTGATGGCCAGGGTGGCCGCGGCGTATCCGCGGGATCCGGACGTGCAGACTTTCTACGCAGATGCCGTCATGAACACGATGCCGTGGGACTACTGGCACGAGGACGGTTCGCCGAAGGCGGAGACGGCGACACTGATGACTGCGCTGGAAGGCGTGATCGCGAATCATCCTGACCACCCTGGCGCCCATCACTACTACATCCACCTCCTGGAAGCCTCCGAGACCCCGGAGCGCGCGGAAGCCAGCGCGGATCGTCTCGGTTCGCTGATGCCGGCCGCAGGCCATGTGGTTCACATGCCGGCACACATCTACATCCGCGTGGGCCGCTACGCCGATGCCGCGGAGATCAACGTGCGGGCGATCGCCGCCGACGAGGACTACCTGGCCCAGTGCCAGAGGCAGGGCCTCTATCCAGTCAGCTATTACCCGCACAACTTGCACTTCCTGTGGGCGGCGGCGACGTTCGAGGGACGTGGCGCGGTGGCCATCGATGCCGCTCGCCGGGTGGCCTCCAAGGTGCCGCACCATCACGCCGGGGCTCTCGCATGGACGGCCGACTTCCCGGTCACGCCGTGGCTCGCCTACGTGCGGTTTGGCCGATGGCAAGAGATGCTGACCGAGCCAATGCCGCCCGCGTCCGAGCCGTACGCGACAGGCATCTGGCACTACGCGCGGGGGCTTGCGTTCATCGCGCGAGACCAGACAACTCGCGCGCAGGCCGAGATCGCGGCGTTGACGGCCGTCATGAATCACGAGGCCTTTAAGACGACGCTGAAGGATCTGCCACTGCTCACCAACCTGGAGATTGCCAGCCGTATCGTTCGAGGGGAGCTAGCCGCTCGCGCGGGGAAGATCGATAAGGCCATCGAGCTCGTGTCTGAGGCGGTCACGATTGAGGACACCATCCCTTACAACGAGCCGCCTGTCTGGCATCAGCCGACGCGGCAGGTGCTTGGAGCTTTGCTGCTGAAGGCGGGCCGGGCCCGCGAGGCGGAGAAGGCGTATCGTGAGGACCTCGAGCGCTTTCGCGAGAACGGCTGGTCGCTCTTCGGTGTATGGCAAAGTCTCGACGCACAGGGCCGGACCGATCAGGCGCGCGCTATGCGTGCCCGCTTCGAGAAGGCGTGGTCGCGGGCCGACATAGTGCTGACCTCATCGCGCGTACTTGGCCCGTAACTGCGAGTCTATCGGCACCCTGGACTGCTGAGCTCGCACAGCCAGAGTCACTTCGGGCACTCACTCCTGGCGCAGCGACTGCGCCGGCTCGATGCGTAACACGCGGCGCGCGGGCACGTAGCAGGCCGCCATCGCCACGAACGTGAGGCCGAGCGCCACCGCGAGCAGCGTGAGCGGATCCCATGGCGAGACGCCGACCAGCACGCCGCGAATCAGGCCGCCCGCGGCGTAGGTGCCGGGCACGCCGATCAGTAGACCGATGCCCACGAGGAGCGCGCCTTCGCCGAGCACGAGTCCAAGGACCCGACGGTGATCGGCACCGAGCGCCATTCTGACGGCTAGCTCGTGACGACGACGCGTCACGGATCCGGAGACCACGCCGAACAGGCCCATCGCGGCGAGCAGCAGCGCACCAAGGGCAAACGCGGCGATCAACACCGCGCTGGTTTGCTGCTGACGCAGGGCGTCGCCGACAATCTTGTCCATTGTCTGCCCGTCGCCCATTGGTACCCTGGAGTCGACCTGTTTGAGCGCGGACCGGACTTCGGAGACGATTGCCTCCGGCTGACGCTCGGTCCGCACGACAACCGACAGGGGGCGGAGGCCCATGTCGTCGACGTGTAAGTAGAGCTGCGGGGGACCATCCTGATGGACCTCATGGAGCCGCACGTGCTCGACAACGCCGACGATCGTCAGCGCGCGCTTCTCGCCGAACGGGATCTTCGCTCCCAGCGGGTCGCCGGTCGGAAAGAAGTGTCTCGCGAGGCGGCGATCGACCAACGCCTCGAGCACGCCATCCGGCCGCTCAGCGCTGAACGTACGTCCGGCAAGCAGCCGCATCCCCATGACCTCGACGTAGCCTCCGCGCGCGAAGATGGCATCGACCAGCAGCGTGTCCCGCTCGGCATCGCCGGTGTTCCCAGGCGCGCCCGGGATCCTGACCTCGCTCTGAGTGCCAATCGCACCTCGACTCGAATTGGCCGTGAGCGGCAGGGCAGACGAGGCGCTCACACCGGTGACGCCAGGGATGGCTGCGATCGCACGGTCGCCCCGATCCTGAAAGAGGATCGCGTCGGCGTATTCAGGGAAGAATTCGGGCGGTCTCCGCACACGGAAGGTGAGGAGGCCTTCGGGCCTGAAACCTAGGTCCGCACGGAGCAGCCGCTCGAAGCTGCGCACGACGAGGCCGCCGCTGCTGAGCAGCACGAGGGAGAGCGCCACCTGCGCCACGACCATGCCGCGTCGCATGCGACCGTGACCGCCGCCACCGCGCACCGCGCTGCCGGCCAGCAGCGACGACAACGACGCACGTGCCGCCCACGTCGCAGGCACCGTTGCGGCGAGCAGGCCGAGCAGCACGCCAAGGCCAACGATCACACCGCCAATTTCCCAGTCCACGGCAATCGCTTCGCGACGCGGCAGATCCAGCGGGGCGAGCGCGACGAGCACACGTGTCCCCCAGATCGCGCCGAGCGCTCCTAACAACCCGCCGACGAGGCCGAGCAGGCCGCCCTCGAAGAGCGTCGCGCGCATGACGGCCACGCTATTGGCGCCGAGGGCGCGAGACACCGCAAACTCGTGCTCGCGTCGTGCCGCCCGTGCGAGCAAGACCGACGCGAGATTGACCATCAGCATGAGCGCGAGCAACGCGCCCGCGGCTGCAAGGACCAGGAGTGCGGGACGAGCTCTGGAGACCAGGTCGGGCTTGAGTCCCACGGGATACAGCTTCAGGCCGCGGCTGTTGAAGTCGCGCGCATCGACCGTGCTGCCGACGTCATCGACGGCGGCTGCCAGCGCCTGGGGTGATGTGCCGGGACGCGCGCGAATGAGCGCTGAGTAGGATCCGTCGTTCGGATCCTCGGCCGCGAGATCGACTTCGAACGGGGTGTAAGCGTCGGCGCGCTGCGGCGGGCCGATGGCGTCGTTTCGCACGAACGCGAAATCCGGCGGCAGCACACCGATGACCGTGTGGTTCTTCGCGTTCAGGCGCACGTCGGTGCCCACCATCGCGGGATCGGCTCCGAATCGATTCCACAGCTCGTGGGTCAACACGATGACGTTTGGGTGTCCAGGACCAACTTCGTCGCGGGCAAAGCCGCGGCCCAGCGCGGGCTCGACGCCGAGCAGATCGAAGAGGTTGGGCGACGTCCTCGTCGCCGCGATCTCCATCGGGTCACTGGTCTCCGTTAACGAAAAGACGCCCCCGAGATACGGCTTGAGACCCGCCACGTCCTCGATGACGGCGCTGGCTTTCTGCAGCTCCACGATGTCCGTTCCGGCGAGCGCGCCTCGCTTCAGGTCGACAATCGATCCGTAATCGCGCCAGGCGTAGTACAGGTCGTCGGAATTCCTGTACGGCATTGGTTCGATCAGGACCTTCTGGACAACCGTGTAGACGACGGCGACCATGCAGAGCCCGACGGTCAGCGTGCCCACCGTGGCCGCGGCGAACGCTGGGGCGCGCATCAGCCGACGGATCCCCAGCTCCGCATCGCGGCCCCAGTTGCCGCTGCGCCGCCACACGGCTGCGGGCCGCGCGCGCTCGCCCGGACCGTTCCGCAGCGAGTCCACCAGCGCGCGCACCCACACCGCCGCGAGCCGGACGAGTCCGCCGCGGCTCAGTGCCTCACGCGCACGATCGCGGTACGCCTCCACCACCGCATCGCCCATCTCGTCGCGGAAGTCAGCCGGGTAGAGACGCAGCAGGAGCCTGAACCAGCGCGTCGACGCATGCATCAGGCGATCGCCCGTCATTTCGCCCCCTTCGCGAGTAGGCCGCCCAGCCGCGCCGCGCGCATCAGCGCTTCCAGCCGGCGCGCCTCCGCCCTCGCCACGCGGAGGCCCACATGCGTGATGCGGTAGTAGTTGCGCCGCTCGTCGCCCGCGTCCGGCGCCGGCCGTCGAGCCGCCGCCTCGATCAGCCGGTTCTCCACCATGCGGGCCAGCGCGCGGTACATCGTGCCCACGTCCGGCACCGCCGTCTCGTCACGCGCCTGAATGTCCTGGATGATGCCGTAGCCGTGTCGCTCGCCGCCGGCGAGGCTGAGCAGGATGTGAAACTCTACCGCTCGCAGCGGCAGCTGCGCGTCCGGCCTGCGGCGGTCCCTGTCCATTGCCATAGCGTCCTCGTCAACACGTGTGTCAATGTGTAGAACATATATGCACTACGCAGGCATTGATTGTCAAATGTACGTATTCGTCAAGCAAATAATTTCCACCAATCGAACGCTCCATCGCAATGCTGCGTCGCGATCTGGTTCGCGAGCACCGCGCCGCGACACAGTGCGCGGCGACATCTTGCCGCATAGTCGATTCCCGTCTACAGTGAGCGACATGACCGCTGTCTGACATGACGACCGACCCGACCGGCGACGCTGCCGCTCGCAGCGCTCGCAGTGCTGTTTTCGAGATCGCGGCGGTCTTCCTGCGCCTGGGGACGACCGCCTTCGGCGGACCGGCGGCGCACATCGCGATGATGGAAGACGAAGTCGTGCGCCGACGGCGCTGGCTGACGCGCGAGGCGTTCCTCGATTATCTCGGGGCGACCAACCTCATTCCCGGCCCAAACTCCACGGAGCTCGCGATTCACATCGGTCATGCCCGGGGCGGGTGGCCGGGACTCCTCGTGGCCGGCGTCTCGTTCATCGTGCCGGCGACCATCATCGTCGGCGCCGCTGCCTGGGCATACGTGCGTTACAGCTCGCTCCCCGACATCGCCGGACTCCTGTATGGGATCAAGCCGGTTGTCATCGCCATTGTCGCCCAGGCGTTGTGGGGCTTGGGACACTCGGCGCTCAAGACCCGTGGGCTTGCCCTCCTGGCCCTCGCCTCCGTGATCGCCGTGGCCGCCGGCATCCACGAGCTCGTGGTACTCGCGACGGCAGGCGTGGTAATGGGTGGTCTTCGAGCGATCGAGTCGTTCAATGGCCGCGTGACAGGGGCGCTGCTGGCCGCTGGAGCGAGCGCATCGATGACCGGCGCGACGTTCGCTGCTGCGTCGGCCAGTGCGACGGTTGCAGCCGCGCCCTTCGCGCTGTGGCCCCTGTTCCTCGTGTTTGCCAAGGTGGGCGCCGTCCTGTTCGGAAGCGGCTACGTCCTGCTTGCATTCCTCCGGGCCGATCTCGTCCAGCGTCTGGGCTGGCTCACCGAACAGCAATTGCTCGATGCGACCGCCATCGGTCAGGTCACACCAGGCCCGGTGTTCACGACAGCCACCTTTATCGGATACGTCCTGGGAGGACCGGCGGGTGCCGGTGTTGCCACCGTCGGGATCTTCCTGCCAGCCTTCGTGTTCGTCGCGCTCAGCGGCCCGCTGGTGCCGCGCCTGCGCCGGTCACGCGTCGCGGCCGGCCTCCTGGACGGCGTGAATGTGGCGTCGCTTGCCCTGATGGCCGTAGTGTCCTGGCAGCTCGGCCGTGCGGCGCTCGTCGATCCGCTCACCGTCGGCCTTGGCGTAGCAGGCCTGGTGGCGCTCGTCCGCTACCGGGTGAGCTCTGCGTGGCTCATTGCAGGCGGCGCAGCCGTGGGATGGCTGGTGACGCAAGCTCGATGACGAGCTACGCCTGGGTGCATATCTGGAGGGTCGGAAAAAGGGGACAGGCCCCTTTTTCGAGAACCAACGCCGACGAAAAGGGGCCTGTCCCCTTTTTCTCCGATCGTCGTGACCCCCATGTCCGTTAAGCACCCGGCTACGCCCACCGCGATTGACGGCACCGGGGTCGTGCCGAGATAATGAGAGCTGGCGGTGGGGTCCGCCATAACCGTCGCGTCGCCCGACGCGGCCAATGACTCCTACAGCAGCGGACCTGCGTGGGAGTCACTTCTGTTTCCCGGTGTGTCCGCGTCGAACCGGGAAGCATGACACTTCAAACCCTCCATTCGATTCTGACCCTCAACGCGAGACTCCGGGCGGGCCCCGTCGCCAGCGGACGTCGCATGCGGACAGGCCTGCCAGTCGGCGAGGAGGAACGCTCATGATCGCTCGCCACATCCTGGTTGGCCATCGCGCAGACCACGTGCTGCACCGCGGCCGCTCGGTGATCAGAGAATGGATGTCTGGATCGACGTCACGGCGCATCGTCGCGCACGCGACCTGTCCGGTCCTGGTCGTGAGGGGGCGATGACCAAGACGCTGTGGCCGTACGTGCTCGTGGGGTTGGGTGGGTTCATTGGTGCGAACGCGCGATTCGTGCTCGCGCGCTGGACGGGGGTGCTCGTCGAGACGCACTTTCCACTGGGCACGTTCGTGATCAATGTCAGTGGGTCGTTCCTGCTGGGTGTTCTCGGCACGCTGGTGGTCGAGCGCGTGGTGCCAAACTCGGATGCGCTGCGTCTCGCGCTGGGCGTGGGGTTTCTTGGGGCGTTTACGACCTTCTCGACCTTCGAATTCGAGACGCACGCGCTGCTCGAGGATGGCTCCTGGCTGACGGCGCTCACCAACGTGTTTGCGAGCCTGTTCCTCGGATTGGTGGCGGTGCGCGCGGGTAGCGTGGTGGCGAAGAGCTGGCTGATGTAGGGCAGCGCGCTGTGAGCAGCGACGATGAAAGTAGAAGCCGAGCAGGTGCTCTGTCGCTTCCAGTTGTCGAACTTCATCCGACACGGCATGCAGCCCCTGTACGAGTGGATTGTTGAGACGGCTCACCGCGATGGACTGCAGGGCGCAACGGCCCTGAAGGGCTTCTACGGTCTGCGGCCAGACGGTTCAATCCTGGAGGCGCACACCTGGGCGGTTTCGCAGGAGCTGCCTGTCATTGTCGAAGTGGTCGACGAGGCGGCCCGCATCGAGCTCCTGCTGGCGCACGTCGAGCCGTCGTTTCGTGAAGGTGTGATCACGCTCGAACGGGCGCATGTGCTCCTCTATCGCGCTGGGACACGCGAGAGCGAACGTGTGTCAACAGGCAGGAACATCATTGCAACCACGGCGAACACGGTTGCGACAGGAGTGCGGACGATGAGAGTGCCCGAGAACGGGGTGCTGTTGCGCATCTTCATTGGTGAGAGTGACCGTGAGCCCGGGCGCGACCGGCCGCTGTACGAAGCCATCGTGCGGCGGGCGCGTGCGGCACACCTCGCGGGCGCCACCGTGCTCCGCGGCCCGATGGGCTTTGGCCGGCATTCGCGTATGCACGCTGCCAAGCTGCTCGAGCTGTCCACGGATCTGCCGATCGTGATTGAAATCGTCGATGCCGAAGAGAAGATCAATGCGTTCCTGCCGACGGTCGACGAGCTGGTCACGGAAGGGCTGGTCACGCTCGAGGCGGTGCGAATCGTCCGGTACGTCTCGCCGGACCAATTGTGAGCGTCACTCGGCTCTGAGCACTGCGTTCGGGTCGAGCCGCGACGCGCGCCACGCGGGCAACCAGCAGGCGACGGCCGCCACCAACGTGATCGTCAGCGTGACAGCCACCAGCGTCGTGGGATCCGTCGGCTGGACGCCGAACAGGAGTGACGCCATCAGCCGGTTCAGCCCGAACGCGCCTGCGAGTCCAATGACGATGCCGACGATGGTGAGCTGGAGGCCGCGCTTCATGACGTCCGCGAGCACCGTCGAGCGATCGGCGCCGAGCGCCAGGCGAATGCCGATCTCGCGGCGGCGTTCCGCAACCATGTAGGCGAGGACGCCGTAGGTGCCGATGGCGGCCAGCAGCAACGCCAGGCCCGCGAACGCGCCGACGAGCTGCGCCAGCAGCGTCGGCCGGCTGATCGATTCCGCGAACACGGCGTCCATGTTCCGGAGGCGCACGATGGGGACCGTGGGGTCCACGTCAGTGACCACGCGCTCGATGGTCGGTGACAGCGCCGTGGGTGGCAGCGTGGTCCGCAGCACCACATTCATCGTCAGCGGCAGGTACTGTGTATTCCGAGCACGAGCGTCGGCGTACTGCTCGACGAGTATGTAGAGCTCGCTCCACGTTTTCTGATCAACGCCGTTCTGCTTGACGTCCTTCGCCACGTCGATCACCCTGGACCAGGGGTCCTCGTCGCCGCAACAGTGCCGCAGACGTTGCCCAATCGGGTTCAGCCCGGGCCAGAATGTCTTCGCGAAGGTCTCGTTGACCACGGCCACCAGGCCTTCGGACCCGGCATCCGTCCGTTGAAAGCTGCGGCCCTCGACGATCGGGATGCCCATTGTCTCGAAATAGTTGGACATGACGAACTGGTAGTAGTCGACGGTCACCATGCCAGACTTCCGCCAAAAATCGGCATCCGCAGACCCCGTGTAGTTGGCGAACCACGTGTTGCTCGAGTCGTTGGTGCGATTCGGTGGCAAGCCGGACATCGCCGTACCCGCCTGCACGCCGGGTACGGCGCGAAGCTCACCAAGAAGGCGCTGATACGTCTGCGCGCGCGTGGAGGGTTGTGGATAGGTGCCCTCTGGCAGCGTCATCGAGAACGTCACCAAGCGCGACCGATCGAATCCGGCATCCACGGTCGTCAGGTTGGAGACCGTTCGCACCAGCAGCCCCGCTCCGGTGACCAGCATCACAGCGAACGCGACTTCCCCCATCACCAGACCCCGGCGGATGAAATGGTGCGCGGTGCCAGTGGTACCTCTGGCCCCACCTTCCAAGAGCGCCCTCACCCGACCTTTCAGGCGCGTGTGCATGATGGGCGCGGCGCCAAACAGCACGCCAGGGAATGGACCCCTACGTGCGAGCCGTCGTCGACACGAGCGGGTTCGGCGGACACACGGCTCTCTTCAACTGCGTCGTCACGTACAATGCGGGGAGAAGGGATGATCCTCATGCACGCCTTCTATTGGATCGTGGCGCGGACCCGAACGTCCGAGCGTCCATGGAAGGATCTCCCATTCGCCAAGGACAAATCCACCCGCGAGTACCTGGACGTAACTCCACTGGGTTGGGGCCGCCGATTCCACGACCAGACCTACGTGTCCCAAGCGGCCATGCGTGTGATCGCCGAGCGAGGTGGCCACGAATAACGGTTCACTTGAGGGAGGCACCGACAAGCACCTCAGATTGGCATCGTGGCTTCACATCCTTTTGTCGATTCCGAGCGCCGTCGAACGACTACTGGGTGAGGACAGGAGGTCCGCACCGCCACACGAAAGGAGAAACGATCATGAAGACAGCGAATCCGTACCTTAACTTCAACGGGAACACCGAAGAGGCGTTCACCTTCTACAAATCGGTGTTCGGGGGAGAATTTCTCGCCGTGCTCCGCTTCAAGGACTTCCCCGACAACTCCATGGGGGTGCCCGATAGCGACCTCGACAAGATCGCGCACATCGCGCTCCCCCTGGGGAAGGACACCACGCTCATGGGCACGGACGTCCTGAAGTCCATGCCCATGACGCTGACAGTCGGGAACAACTTCTACATCACCCTCGAGCCGGAGAGCGAGGAGGAAGCGGAGACGCTGTTCAACGCACTTTCGGCCGGCGGCCGAATCGAGATGCCCCTGCGGAAGACCGAGTGGGCCGAGAAGTACGGCTCCTGTACGGACAAGTTCGGGGTCCAGTGGATGGTGAACTATACCGGCGGCGCGCAATTCTCCGGTGCCCAGGAGGGCTGATCACGAAGCGGACCAGGCTCGCTTCGCCAGGTCACGTCGCGAAACGCCCGGCCCGTCGCTCGGCAGGATGCGGGACACAGGTCCCCCCTGGATCAGGTGTAGCAACGTAGCGCATCGAAATCAGCGCACGCGTGAGATTGGCATCCCCATGGCGCTTGGCGCGCAGAGGCGAGATGTAAGCCTCCTGTTCGTCCGCCACGGTCTCTGGCTGACGGGGATTGGCGTGGCGCTCGGTGTCGGCGCGGCACTCGCGCTCACGCGGCTCATGTCGTCACTGTTCTTCGGCGTCAGCACCATGGATCCGATCACGTACGCGGCGGTGGCGGCCAGTCTGGGAGCGGTCGCGCTGTTGGCCATCTATCTCCCGGCCCGCCGCGCGTCACGGATCGACCCGATCAGCGCCCTGCGCGCGGACACGTGAGCCTGCCGGATCTCATACCGCCTGATGTGCCAAAGATGGCGGTCGGTGTGAGGGTCTCGGACTTCCTCGACCTGTATTAGTGGAATGTCACACGTCAGTCAGAGCTCACTCGTGCCGTAGCGCAGTTAAGGGATCGAGCGTCGCCGCACGGCGGGCGGGCGCGTAGCACGCGGCTAGTGCAACGATGCCCATCAAGACGGCCATGGCGGCAAACGTTGGGGCATCGGTCGGCGTCACGCCGAACAAGAGGGCGGTCATCAGCCGCGTCAACGCAAACGCACCAACGGCGCCTAACGCCAGGCCGGTGCCGGTAAGAACGAGGCCTTGACGAATGAACATCCGCACGACATCCTTCCCGTGCGCCCCCAGTGCCATGCGAATTCCAATGTCGACCTGCCTTTGCGCGACCGTGTACGAGATCACGCCGTACACGCCTATTACTGCAAGCATCAGAGCGACGCTTCCGAAGATGCCCAGCAAAACGAGATAGAAGCGCGGAGACCCCACGGACCTGCCACGGATTTCGTCCATCGTCCGGATGCTGGCCAAGGGCAACGTCGATGACAATCTGCGGACCTGCTCACGGACCATCGTCGTCAGTGCGACTGGGTCCTGGGCCGCGCGCACAACTAAGTTCGTCCTGGGCCAGAAGCTTGGCAGGTAGACTTCTGGGTTTACCGGACTTGCCGGTCCCCAATGTCGGACGTCATCCACGACCCCGACGATCTCGCGCCACTCCTGCTGAATTCGGAAACGCTTACCAATCGGGTCCACTCCGGGCCAATAGCGCTCGGCGGCGGTGCGATTGATCACTGAAACGGGGACGCCAGCCCGCGTTTCCGATTCCGTTGGAAAGCGCCCGCGAATCAGCCGAATCCGCATTGCTGAGAAGTAACCTGGCGTAATCACGCGCCAATGCGCTCGTGTCGGTTCGTCTGATGGGTCGGGGGCCCGCCCCTCAATGCCAATTCCCGCCCGCGAGTCTTCACCGCTCATCGGAAGATGCGAGGTGTACCCCGCGCTGTGCACTCCGGGTTGGGCGCGCACACGGTCGAGAAGTTCGCCGAAGAAGACTGCTTGCTGCTGCGGAGTGACGTACTTCGTTCCAGCCAACGTGATGGGGATAGTCAGGACGTTTTCGCTTACGAATCCCGCATCGATGGTGAGCAGATTGACCAGCGTCCGCGTCATCAGGCCCGCGCCGACGAGCAGGACGAATGCGAGTGCGACTTCCGCAACCACAAGGGCGCGCCGAATACGCTGTCGGGACAAACCGGCACTCATGCCGTGTCGTTCTTTCAGCGCATCGGTCAGATTGAGGTTCGAGAGCTGCAGTGCAGGGGCCAGGCTGAACAGGGCGGCTGTGACGAGAGCGACGGCAACCATGAATCCGGTCACGGCGAGACTCAATCCGGCGTCATTGAGCCGAGGAATCTCCGCCGGCACGAAGGATTTCAGCGTGGCCACACCCCAGATCGTGACCGGCACGGCTGCGATGGCGCCCAGTCCCGCCAGACAGAGACATTCAATCACCAACTGCTGGACGACTCGACCGCGCCCGGCGCCCAGCGCGGAGCGAAGGGCCACCTCCCGTCCACGCGAGGCGCCCCGAGCCAGGAGGAGATTCGCGACATTCAGGCAGGCGATGAGGAGGATGAACCCGACCGCCGCCATCAGAACCAGCAAGGCTGATCGCACGTCGCCGACGAGCTGGTCGCGAAGCGGTACCACGTGGGCGCCGTGGCCTTGATTCTGAAGCACGACCTCGCGCTGAAGCTGCGCGGAAATCAGATCCATGTTCTGCTGCGCGCGTTCGATCGTGACGCCTGCCTTCAGTCGCGCGAAAACGTTCAAGAAATGATTGAAGCGTTCCCGGTTCTCCTCGGTCGTGAAATCAATGGGGTACCACAGGTCGATCGATTCGTCCGGGAACCGAAATGACACCGGCAGCACACCGATCACGTCGTACGGCTGTCCGTTCAACGTGATCGGCGCGCCGACGATGTCTGGATTCCCGCCGAATCGCCTTTGCCAGAACCCGTGATTCAGAATGACGACCCGGTTTCGGCCGGTCTGCTCCTGGTCCGAGCTGAAATCGCGTCCGAGCGCCGGCGCAACGCCCAGGACCTTGAAGAACGAGGCGGACACATTACCGGCACCGACACGTTCGGGCTCGCCTGAGCCCGATAAATTGACCTCTATTGACCACGTCGCTGCAATGGACTCGAAGACCTCTTGGCGCGCTCTCCAATCGAGGAAGTCGGCCGGCGAGACCACGTTGTCGTAGACTCCCTCCTGCGGGCGGCTCTCCCAGATCATGACGAGCTCGTGCGGCTCGGAATAGGGCAGCTCGCGCAGCAGCACGGCGTGGACGATGCTGAAGATCGCACTATTGGCCCCGATTCCCAGCGCCAGCGTGAGGACGGCGACTACCGTGAACCCCGGATTCCTGCGAAGCGTGCGACCCGCGTAGCGCAAGTCCTGCAGGAATGTATCCACTACCGCCCCTGCTCTTGCGTGACGGACCTGCTCTTTGACGGCTTCGAGTCGACCGAGCTCCAGGGTCGCGGTACGACGGGCGTCCTCCGGACGCATGCCGGCTTGTACCTTCTCGTCGACCAGCAGTTCGAATGCGGCACGCACTTCCTCGTTGAGATCGCGTTCGACGCGATCGCGATGCACGAGGTTCCGCCAGAGACTGAACATGCGCGGAATCAGTGGCACGCGGGCCTCCTCTATTCGGTGTGATTACGCCTCAGCATGGACTCCTCTATCGATTATCTATACGAGGGTCAGTCTGCCCTCGTTCCTATCGAATGTCAATAGAAAGTGGTCGTCGACCAAGCTCCGGCAGATCGATCTGCACTGGCACGACCTCGGTCACGAAGGGGCCTGCCGGCTGCTGGCAGATGGCGTGGACATCCGCATCATTCAGTTGATGCTCGGACATGCGAGCGTTCAACAGACACAGCGCTACCTGAACGTGACGGACGAGCAGCTGCGCAAAGGACTGGAGGTCAGCTGGAAGCGGCGGACGTTCAAGGCCGTCGTGGGAGGTCAGAATAGGTGACGAAGTGTCACACCTGTGTCAGACGGGCCTTCGAAATGTGGCGCGCCCGGCCCGCCTCCGCGGCTGGCGCCGCTACGGCGAGGCAAGCAGGACGCGACTCGAACCTGCGACCCCCGGCTTAGAAGGCCGAAGGCATGAGCCAGCCCAGGACGGCCCCAGACAATTCCACCTGATTTTACGGCCTGTTCTGAGCGTGGGAGGCAACTGCTTCCCACCCGAGACCGTGACGGCGTGTCACACCTGTGTCACACCGCGGCCGGTTGTGCACGTGCCCTCCGCCGAGCGATTGTTCGGAGGTCGCGATGTTTGACCTCGACCCTCGCGACTACGACTCCCGAGACGACGAGCGGCGCGCCAACACGCCGCACCGTGGTAGTCGCTGTGGCTCCGGCGACCGCGATCGTGATGACGATTGGAGGCAACCCGACCTTCGACCGCGCGATCGAGATAACGACGACGCGCGGACGCTCGGTCGCGGTCCGGACAACGACCGACAGGCGTCCGGCGAGCACGGCCGCGACGCCCGAGACGACGCCCGTTGGGCCGAGCGCGACCGGGACGCTCGCGAGCGCGATCGGGAAGCGCGGGACGTGTTCAGCCGCCACGTCCGCCTGCCGCGTGGGCCGGAGCGGGAGCTGGTGCGCGACCGCGATCGGGAGTACACCCTCCGCGGCTCCGAGTCGCGCACCCTCGCGACCGTCGGTGCGTTTCGCGTGGTCTCCAGTCGTGACCTCCAGGACCACCACGGCGGCCCTGCCGATCCACGGTCCGGTGACCTCCGGCACCTGCGTGACGAAGGGCTGATCGAGACGGTCCGGGTGCCCGGCTATCGCGATCCCGCCGTCGTCCTGACGAAGGATGGCCGAAGCCTCCTCGAGAGCCATCGAGACCGCGACCACGAGCCCCACCAGACCTTCTACGCGGGCCTGGCACGTGAGCGGGAGCTCGAACACGACCTGCAGCTCTATCGCGCCTACGAGCAGGCCGAGAAGCGGCTCCCGGAGCGCGGCGCGCACATCGAGCGCGTCGTCCTCGACCACGAGTTGAAGAGCGAGTATCAGCGCTGGCTGCACGAGCACGACAGGGACCACGACGACTACGACGGCCACCCCGATCGCACGCCCGATGAGATTCGCGAATGGGCCTACGAGCACGACCTGCCCTACTTTGATAACGAGGTCCATTTCCCAGACGTTCGCATCGAGTATCAGGAGCCGGATGGCCGCTGGGAGCGCGAGGACATCGAGGTGGTCACACCCCACTATCGCGGGGCACACGGTGCGAGCGTGGCGCGGTCGGGCTTCTCCTGCTATCGCGGCCTGAGCCTGCGCATCGGCGGACGAAGCGGCGGGGCACGCGGCGGTCGCCACGGCGGTCTGGCGGAGGAGCTGTGGTCGTGACCGAAGGTCGCACGCCGAGTGTCGTTGGCGCTGGCATAAGCCCGAACGATGAGCGGGTCCAGGCCATCGCCAAGATCGGCTTCACGGAGCGTCAGGCGCGCTTCCTCCTCCTCGTGATGCGGCACGCCGGCGTGTGTGTCCCGCGCCAGTACGCCACCTTCGCCGGCATCGCGAATGGCGGCAAGAAGTGCAACGCGTTGTTCGCCAAGCTCGTCAGGCGTCGATTCGCGGCGGCGATCCCCTGCGTCCACAACCGCGCGCGGCTGTATCACGTGCACGCGCGCGGGCTCTATGGCGCGATTGGCGAGGGTGCCAGCCGGTATCGCCGACCCGTGCCCGCTGGCCGCATCGCCGAGCGATTAATGCGGCTCGACGCGGTGCTCTCGACCCCCGATCTGGACTGGCTGACGACGGCTGGGGAGAAGCGCACGTGCCTGGCTCGCTTGACAACGTCGGCGTCGCCCGAGCCGGCCTCCGACCGGGTCGCCGACAGCGCTTCAGCGTCCGTTCGCGACCTGCCGAGCACGTTCCCGATTGGCGTCGAGTCCAGCGGTCGCGTCGTGCTCCTCTATCTCGTCACTGAGCCCTGGACCGAGCCCTTCCGAACCTTCCTCCAGCGGCACGCCGCGTTGCTCCGTGTGTCGCGGCGATGGACCGTCCGCCTGGCCTTCCCGCGCCCGCTGGACCACTTCTACAGCACCTATCAGGCGGTCATCCGCGAAGAGCTTGAGAGCCCGCTCCATCCGATCACGATCAGCGAGCTGAGGTGGTACTTCGATCATCGTCGTCAGGCGGATGACGGGCAGCCCCTCCACCCGCAAACGCAGGGGTTCGTGAGCGTCGGTGCCAGAGTGTTCGGCGCACCCCGGTTCACCGAGATGTACCGGCGCTGGCGGCGGCACGGAGACGTGGTCTTCGAGGGCATTTCTTCGCCCGCGATCGCCGAGGCCCTGGAGGCTGGCAGAGGCTCCGTCGAGTGCCTCGTCCTGCCGCATGGCTATCGTCATCTCTCCCCTTTGGTCGCCGATGCGCCGTCGATGCCGGAGCGCGTGGGGCAGGAGTTGAGAAGGGGGCCGAGCCCTAGGACGAGGGGTCCGCACGCCCTGAACCCCCGTCCTCAACCCCCCGCCGAGACACCACAGAGCGTCAGCGAACAGCTGGATCGCGCCTGGCATCGCCTGAACGAGTTCTACAAAGCGCAGAAGGCGCAGGGAGTTAGGCCATGAGCCGCGCGACGGCATGGGGCGGCGATTTGTGCCGCCCCTTGATCGCGGTTCCGACAGCGCTGGAACGGAACCGAGACGTGAACGACCCCGGTCCCGGCGCGCGCCTGCGGCCCCACGCGCGCCCCGCGGGGTCGTTCACGTCTCGGTTCCGCGTGTCCAGTCCAGTGCTAGGTCTGAGGGCGGCTGCGTGTCAGATCGCGGGCCATCGCGCGGCTAGAAAGCGCACGTGATGCTGCCGTAGTTTCGTCCGGACAAAAGACGCATGACCCGGACGGAATGCAAGGCCCGGATCGCTTGTGTCGCTCGCTGCCTTCGCGTACGCTGGTGTCATGTATGCGACGGCCGTCGTTGGTGGCAAGGTTGTCCGGTTCAAGCTCTCCCCAGCGCTGGCGCGAGCGCACCGCCAAAACCGAGGCAAGGCCATGACCGAAGCCGAGGCGGTTGCCTTCGTCGAAGCCAAGCGACGCACACGGGCGCTGCGACGCGCCAGGCCTTACCTTGCGAGTCGTCCTTGACACCTGCATTCTGAAGCTCGCGACCTTCCCGGCCGAGAACAACGCGTCGGCGTTGATCTACGAGCTCGCGCGTGCGGGCCTCCTTGAAGCGTGGGTCACTCCGGCCATTCTCGAAGAGTACTCAGACGTCCTGAGCGACCACCCGGAATTTGTCGCTGAAATCGTCGAGAGCTTTCCGGTCTGCTATCCGCTGACCGAGCTCAGTGTGATCCGGCACGAACCGGACAACCGGTTTCTGGAATGCGCGCTTGCTGCAAACGCCGAATTCATCGTCACGGTGAACACGGCGCCCGGGCACTTCGATCGGAAACAGTATCAAGCGGTGAGCGTGGCGCGGCCCGGCGAATTCCTGAACGACCCGGAGGTGGGACGATTGGTGAAGAAGCTCATTCGAGGCTGATCCAACCGTCGCTCCGGCGATTGATTGTGCGGGAGCGCTTGGGCGCGTCAAGGGTTCGCTCGCTCCGCTCGCCGCTGTCGCGCCCTTGACCCGCCCGGCGCGCTCCTTGTGACTTGGCAATTGCCGGAGCGACCGGGACTGGATCCTCTCTGGGCCCAATGAGGCGCTGTGAGGTCAACCGAATATTTGAACGTCTTGAACCCATAGCATCATAGGTATATGATGCCACGTCTATGCTGGATCGCACCTCGATCGACCTCCTCCAGGGCACGCTCGGTGTCCTCATCCTTAAAGCGCTCAGCTGGGGGCCGATGCACGGCTACGGGGTCGTTCGCTGGATCGAGCAAGTCGCGGGCGACGACCTGCTCATCGAAGAGGGATCACTGTATCCCGCGCTGCACCGGTTGCAGGCACGCGGCCTCGTCACGTCCCAATGGACCGTCTCGGATAGCAATCGTCGCGTGAGGAGCTACACGCTGACCGACGTCGGGCGGCGGCAGCTCCGCGCCGAGATGACGCGGTGGGACAACTTCTCCGCCGCTGTGTCGCGCGTTCTGCAGTCGCGTCGTCCGCGAACCGCATGAGCACTCACACGGCTCATCCGGCTTCCGCTGGGCTTTCGCCTAATGGCGGGAGCTACAAGAGGTGCAGAATGTGATTTCCCGCGTCCAGCCGAAGTCATGCCGCTATGACTGACAACAGCCGTCCCGAGCGCCGTATCTGGAAGCCCGACGTCCGCAAGGACGTGGACGACGAGCTGTCATTCCATCTCGAGATGCGGCAGCGCGACCTCGCGGAGCGCGGCGCTGCCCCGCGCGACGCGCGCGACGAGGCGCTGCGCCGCTTCGGCGACCTGAACGCGGTCGCGGCCGTGTGCCGCGACATCGATGAGCGGTGGTACCGCGAGCAAAGGCGGGCGAACATGCTGATGGAGCTCAGGCAGGGCGTCGGCTACGCGCTGCGCCTGCTCGCGAGGGCGCCCGGCTTTACAATCGCCGCGATACTGACGCTGGCGCTCGGAATCGGCGCCACCACGGCGATCTTCGGGCTCGTTAACTGGACGCTGCTCCGTCCGCTGCCGGGCGTCAGCAATCCGTCGGCGCTCGCGTGGGTGTGGTCTGGCTCGTGGAGCGAGCGCGGCGGGTTCAGAGTGAGCCGGCTCAGCTACTCCAACTACCTCGACATCGCGCCCAGGCTCAAGACCCTGACGGGCCTCGCCGGGATCCAAGGGCAATCGGCGGCGGTCGCGACGGCCGAGCACAGCGCGCGCCCGGTGCCGGCGCAGCTCGTGACCGCCTCGTACTTCGACGTGCTCGGCGTCACTTTCGCCGTCGGCCGCCCGTTCACCGCCGAGGAGGACGCGCCGGGGCGTCCATCACCAGTCGCGGTGATCAGCGACAGGCTGTGGACGTCAATGTTCGCGCGGAGTCCGTCCGCCCTTGGCCAGACCATTCACGTCAACGGCGTCGCCCTAACCCTCGTCGGCATCACGGCGCCGGGGTTTCAGGGCACGGACCGCGTGCGACCCATCGATCTCTGGATGCCGGGCAATCTATCCGCGCTCGTCAATCACGGACGTGCTGCCGTGGCCTCACGCGAGGCCGGCGGATTCTACGAGTGGGTGGCGCGGTTGGCGCCGGGCGTCAACGGCCAGCAGGCGCAAGCCGAGCTGGAGTCGCTCACTGCGTTTCTCGCCGAACAATACCCCGAGGCGAACAAGAAGTTCACGCAGCAGGTCAAGCTTCACGTCCTCGGGCCGATCGGCGTCGACCCACTCGTGCGGAACGGTCTGTCGACATCGCTGGCGCTGATGATGGGGCTGAGCGCCCTCGTCCTGCTGATCGCGTGCGCGAACGTCGCCAACCTTCTCATCATGCGCGGCGTCGGCCGCGGATCAGAGACCGCCGTGCGCAAGGCGCTCGGCGCGAGCCGTTTCAGGCTGCTGAGGCAGCACCTGACCGAAGGCCTAACGCTCTGGACGCTCGGTGGGATCGGCGGCACGCTCCTCGCGATCTGGCTGACCCGTCTGATGGAAGGCATGCCGCTCGTCGGCAGGACGCCCATCACCGACGTGCCGATGGACTGGCGCGTGCTCGGCTTCACCGCCGTGCTCTCGTTGATGGTGGGGCTGCTGTTCTCGGTCCTGCCCGCGCGGCGCGCCGTCGGCGTGGAGACGGCGGAAATGCTAAAGTCCGCGGGGTCGTCGGTGACGCGCCGTCGGTTCGGTCCCGCATCGATACTCACCGTCGTGCAGTTGGCTGCGTCGCTCACGCTCGTGGTGGGCGCGTTGCTGCTCGTGCGCACCCTGCAGAATCTCGGCCGGGTGGACCTCGGCTTCGATCCGCAGGGCGTGTTCGCGTTGTCCCTTCGTCCGGGCATGGTGGGTTACAGCGAGGCGGCGAGCTACCAGTACATGCAGCAGTTTATGCTGCGCCTGCAGGCACGCGGCGGGATCGAGTCGGTCACCCTCTCGCAAGGCGCCACGCCCTTCTTCGATGCCAACACGTCCACGCGTGTGCAGATCACGGGGGACGCTTCCAACGCCTTGATGCAGCGCCCTAGGAGGGCGGAGCTCTGGACGACCGGTTACTTCGAAACGCTCCGGATCCCCCTCGTCCGGGGTCGCGTGTTCACCGCCGACGATCTTGGCGCACCAGGGAAGCCGGCGCGGCGCGCCGTGATCCTCAACGAGTGGCTCGCCCGTGATCTCTTTGGATCAATCGACGAGGCCGTCGGCCGGTCCGTCGAGCTCAGGGTGCTCGGGACCAAGGGGCCGTGCGAAGTCATCGGGGTCGTCGGCAACGCCCTTTACTCCGTCCTGACGGACGAGCGTGCACCGGTGATCTTCGAGCCGGCGGGGCTCGACGGTCCGCTGCGGACCGACGCGACCATCACGCTCAGAAGCACCCCGGGCATCGACGTCGGCGCCGCCGCCCGCGAGATCGCGGCGTCGCTCGACCGTTCGCTGCCGCTCGGCCGGGTCATGACAATGGAGGAGGCGATCGACGATGGGTTGGCGCAGTGGAACGTGCTCTCACGCCTCCTGACGGCGCTCGCCATGGTCGCGGGTGTGCTCTCAGGCATCGGTCTGTATGCCGTCGTCTCGTTCGGTGTTGCCGCGCGCCGGCGTGAGTTCGGGATCCGTATGGCGCTCGGCGCCGACCCTGCCGTCGTGAGGTGGCTGGTCCTGCGCAGTACGGCTCTCATCACCGCGGTCGGTCTGCTCGTCGGCCTGGGCGGCGCGGTCGCGCTTGCCCGCACGCTGAAGAGCAGCCTGTTCGGCGTGCCGCCGTTCGATCCCATCGTCTGGACGATCGCGGCGGCGATTCTCGTCGCGCTGGCGTTTGGCGCCTCGATCGTCCCGGCGCGCCGAGCGACGCGCGTAGATGTCGTGGAAACCCTGCGGGCGTTGTGAGTGTGAATCGTCCGCCCTCGTCCTTTCCGTGGCTTGGAGCGGGAGAGGCCGGTGCGTTCGTGTTGCCTACCGCGCGCCTGACCCTGAGCTAGCGCGGGAGGCGGCGCTGAGTGGCCGTCACGAATCGCAGAACCAGTGAGTTCCCCCACGAAGGCCAACGGCACCCAGCGCACACCCAGCGCAGTAACACCCCATGCAGGCAACCAGCGCGGGCCCGCTTGACACCCGCGACAGACGAGCGTAAGTTCGATCGCATCTCACGTGGCGATCAGTCGCCACCCCTCCACGGCAGGTTTCAGGCCACGTGGAGATTGCTTCTTTCGACTCGCCTACAAAGACAGCGGAAGAAGCACCCGATAGCCGGGTCGGTGTAGGGAGTCGCAGCTAGAAAGCCCGAGAACGCCGAAAGCGACTCGAGGCAACCAGAGACAGCACGACTCGCGCCCGATACCGCGGTCGGCCACACCGCCAGCCGCATCGAGACGCACCACCGAAGGCCGGCACTCCCCAAAATTGGAGCTTTCGCGTACGACTCCTCGTCACGAGCTGTCGTGTGATCGCGGGGCTCCGCGGGGCAAGGCGCGTCGCGTACATTCGTCACGCGCTTTTAGCCTCGTTCTAGCGTCAGTCAGAGTGCGAGCCTAGTGCGTCTGCTCTGAACCCGCTCACCGAGCCGCCGCAGTCGCGTGATCGGCCCAGGTCCATCACGCCCTGCGGACCAACCGGCTCGAGACTTCAATCACAAGTCATCTCTGGCGTCGAACGCCTCGTTCGACGTCAGAAGGTTGCGGGAGGACGAGCGATGCGGAAGATCATGTATCCGGAATCGGCGCATACTGCGAACACCGTTCACGCCGCGGCGGAAACGCCGCCCACTTATGGAGGACTGCCGAACCGTCTGCTGACCGCGTTCGAGGTCGCCGAATTCGTCGGCTGCCACGAGGAGACTGTCCGTCGCGCGTACCTGCGGGGACTTCTGGTCTCGCAGCGGTTCGTTGTCAGGAGCCGGCGATTTCACCCACGAGACGTGCGCGATTGGATCGCGCGCGGAGCGCCAACTCGAATCTCGTGAACACCAAGGAGCTGAAGCATGTGAAGGAGGACGTATGGCCATCAGAAGACGATGTAGGGGGACGTGTCGAAACGCCCGGCGATGCCTGGAGCATCTGTGGTTCGACGTGAAGCATAGGGGCATGCGATATCGAATGCCAGTGAACGACTTCGCCGTGCCGCGAATGGAGCGGAGCAAACAGCGCCCGGTGGAGTCCATGGAGGAGGTGCGCGACTGGGAACGGCTGTTCGTCGGTGAGGTCAAGCCGGACGCGATCCGCGGATCAAGCCAGCTCGCAAACACACGCCGGCGGATCTCCAGAGCGTCGCAGGCTTCCTGGACGCCTACTTCGAACGTCACCTGCGACCGGCTGGCATCCGGAGCCTCGACACTGCGGCCGGACGAATTAAGATCCTGAAGCAACACTTCGGCGATTTCCCGGTCAAAGCGCTGGAAGAGCCGGCGATCATCAACCGGTTCAAGACCGAATCCGAGTACTCGCGCAGGGTCGAGATCTCCACGCTGCACAAGGTGCTGGCGATCCTGCGTGCGGCCATCCGCTGGGGTCACGCGCAGACACCGCCGCTGATCGACAAGTCGCCGTTCCACTGCTTCGGCGTTCGGTTGAACCCCAAGGCAGAAGCCGTTCGCGATCGGCGGATCTCACGCGAAGAGGAAGCGGCTCCTCGATGCGGCGATGGCGATGAACAGATGGGAGCACCGCTGGGTCGGTCCACTGATGCACGACCGCATCATCGGTGCGCTCGAGCTGTGCTGCCGGCTGGGCGAGATGCTGCTCATTCAAAACAAGCGAGTGGATTGGGAGACTCACACGATCGGCATCCCTGGCCACACGACCAAGGACAAGGAGAACCGTCGCATTCCGTTCGACCCAAGCGGCCGCCTGGCGGCAATTCTGCAGCGCCGCGGCAAGCTTGGGCCGAACGCCTTTGTGTTCGGGACCGAGAACGGCGAGTACGTGCGCAGCTTCAGGACTGCCTGGGAATCGCTGCTCCTGATCGCAAACGGTCACGACACCAAGCGCACGAAGCCCGGTGCTCGCGTCGACCGAGACAAGCTCCGGCAGATCGACCTGCACTGGCATGATCTGAGGCACGAGGGCGCCTGTCGGCTGCTGTCGGACGGCGTCGACATCCGGATCATTCAACTCATGCTCGGCCACGCGAGCATCCAGCAGACCCAACGCTACCTGAACGTGACGGACGAGGAATTGCGCAAGGGACTGGAGGTTAGCTGGAAACGGCGGACGCTGAAGGCGGTCGCGGGAGGTCTGAATGGGTGACGAAGTGTCACACCTGTGTCACACGGCCCTTCGAAAAGTGGCGCGCCCGGCCCGCCTCCGCGGCTGGCGCCGCTACGGCGAGGCAAGCAGGACGCGACTCGAACCTGCGACCCCCGGCTTAGAAGGCCGTGGGAACGAGGCCACCTGGGGCAGCGGGAAGCCGCTGCCCCCGTTTTTCTCAAGGTTTTCGCCTACACGAGGCTACCTCGACCGACCCCCAGCCGCTACCGATTGTCAGTCAATTGTCAGTCGCTTAGCGGCACGGGGTCGAACGAGGGTCACGTGTCGCGCAGCAGCGCGGCGAGGTCCCGGCTGCCGTGGACCACGCGCTGAATCAGGACGTCGTTCGCCTCGACTCGGTACAGGACGAGGTACCGCCCCGCTGGAAAGAGCCGAAGACCCGGACGAAGGTCGTCCCGACGCCGACCAGCGCGCGGGTATTGACCCAAGAAGAGAAACCTGCGGTAGATGGACTCGAGGAGGCGGTCCGCAACTTCGAGACTGCCGCTCTCGACAGCGATGTAGTACGCGAGCTCGTCGATGTCGGCCTGAGCCCTTGGCGAGAGGCGATGCGCCATCAGCGGGACGTCGCGGAACGCTCGAGCTCAATTCGGCGGCGCAGTCGCTGCTTCGCCTCTTCGATGAGACCCTGTACGGATTCCTCGGTGATGGGAATGCCTTCGCCGCGTGCAAAGGAGGCGTCGGCCTCATCAAGCATCGCGAGCAGCTCCAGCCGGCGCCGCTCGCGTTCTTCCCAGAGCGCGAGCGCCTCCTGAACGGCCTCTTCCTCCGCCCTGATCCGACCGCTCTCGATGGCCTTCTGTACGAAGGCGCGCTGATCGGCGGTCAACTCGACGTTCATACGTTCACCCTTCAAAGCTCAGCCAGCAACTCACTCATCGGCGTCGTCTGCCCCCGATCGCACTGGGCGATGGCCGCGAGCAGCATCCGCTCGGTGTCTTTGTCGACCTCGAACGTTTCATCCCCGTCAAGGGCCATAACGGTCACCGACGCGCCTTTGGGCAACTCGGCATGGACCTCGACACGCTCGCGGACGACCCGGCGCGATGCGATCCGCATGAATGCATTCTACCAGCGTCGAACGGGAGCTCACGATGTTCGATTTTGATCCACGAGACTACGACGACCGACGCGATGCCGCTCGTCGGGGCAGCCGCGATACCCGCGAGGACATCGAAGCGCCTCGCAGCCGGCGTGGGTCGTCAGGAGCATCAGGAACGCCGCATCGGGACGACCACTGGAGGCGACCTGACGCCCGATCGCGCGAGCGCGATGACGAGGACGCGCGGACGCTCGGCCGCGGGCCTGGGAACGGCCGGCAGGCCTCCGACGACCCCACTCGCGGCCACCGAGACGATGCGCGATGGCCAGAGCGAGATCGCGATGCTCAGGAACGCGATTGGGGCGTACGAGATGCCTTCAGCCGCCATGTTCGACTGCCGCGTGGACCCGAACGCGAGCGCGTCCGTGATCGCGACCGTGAATATACCTTACGCGGTTCGGAAACGCGGACGCTCGCGACGCTCGGTGCCTTCCGAGTCGTCTCCAGTCGTGACCTCCGCGACAACGACGGCGGGCCGGCCGATCCACGTTCAGGCGACCTTCGCCACCTGCGCGAGCAAGGACTGATCGACACCGCGCGCGTGCCCGGCTACCGCGACCAGGCGGTGACGTTGACCCAGGCCGGCCGGAGCCTTCTCGAACGCCATCGAGACCTCGACAGCGAACATCAACAGGCGTTCCACGCGGGCGTGGTCCGCGAGCGCGAGTTGGAGCACGACCTCCAGCTCTATCGCGCGCACGAACACGCCGAGGCGTGTCTGCTAGAGCGAGGCGCGCACATCGAACGTGTGGTGCTCGATCACGAGCTCAAGAGCGAGTATCAGCGCTGGCTGCATGAACGCGATCGGGACCGCGACGACTATGATGGTCATCCCGATCGCACCCCGGATGAGATTCGCGAGTGGGCGTACGAACACGACCTGCCGTACTTCGATGGCGAGGTCCATTTCCCTGATGTCCGCATCGAGTATCAGGAGCCGGATGGTCGCTGGGAGCGCGAGGACATCGAGGTGGTCACACCCCACTATCGCGGGGCGCACGGTGCGAGCGTGGCGCGCTCGGGCTTCTCCTGCTATCGCGGTCTGAGCCTGTGCATCGGCGGACGAAGCGGCGGCGCTGGAGGCGGGGGCCGCCACGGCGGTCTGGCGGAGGAGTTGTGGTGGTGATCGAAGGTCGCACTCCGAGTCACGTGGGCACTGGCATGAGCACCAACGATGAGCGGGTCCACGCCGTCACCGGGATTGGCTTCGGAGCGTCAGGCGCGCTTCCTGGTGCTCGTGATGCGGCACGCCGGCGTGTGCGTGCCGCGCCAGTACGCGAGCTTCGCCAGCATCGCGAATGGCGGCAAGAAGTGCAACGGATTCTTCGCGAAGCTCGTCAGGCGCCGATTCGCGTCGGCGATCCCGTGTATCCACAACCGCGCGCGGCTGTATCACGTGCACGCGCGCGGGCTCTATTGCGCGCTTGGCGAGGGTGCCAGCCGGTATCGCCGACCCGTGCCCGCTGGCCGTGCCGCCGAGCGACTCATGCTGCTCGACGCAGTCCTCTCGGCGCCCGATCTCGGCTGGCTGACAACGGCCGCCGAGAAGCGCGCGTACCTCGCCCGCTTGTCAGCATCGACGTCGACCGAGCCCGCCTCCGATGGGAGCGCCGACCGCTCCTCAGAAGCCGTTCGCGACCTCCCGAGCACGTTCCCGATCGGTGTCGAGTCCGGCGGCCGTGTCGTGCTCTTGTATCTGGTCACCGACCCCTGGACGGAGCACTTCCGAACCTTTCTGCAGGGGCATGCCGCGCTGCTGCGTGCCGCGCCGGCATGGACCGTCCGCCTGGCCTTCCCGCGCCCCCTGGACCACTTCTACGGCGCGTACCAGACGGTCATCCACGAGGAGCTCGAGAGCCCGCTCCACCCGATCACGATCGGCGAGCTCAAGTGGTACTTCGACCATCGTCGTCAGGCGGATGAAGGGCAGCCGCTGCACCCGCAGACACAGGGGTTCCTCAGCGTTGGCGCCAAGGTGTTCGGCATACCCCGGTTCACCGAGATGTACCGGCGCTGGCGGCGGCATGGGAACGTAGTCTTCGAGGGCGTGTCGTCACCCGCGATCGCCGAGGCCTTGGAGGCCAGCAGAGGCGCGGTGGAGTGCCTGGTCCTACCGCACGTCTACCGTCATCTCTCACCCCTGGTGACCGAACCGCCGCGTCGGCCCGAACCGATGGCGAGGGGGTTGAGAAGGGGGGAGGAAGGGCAGAAGAGGCGAGCGCAGGTCCTTAACCCCGGTCCTCAACCCCCACCAGCGGAAACACCGCTCACCGTCAGCGAGCAATTGGACCGCGACTGGCACCGGCTCAACGAGTGGTACAAAGCGCAGAAAGCGCTGGGAGTTACGCTATGAGCACAGCAGCAGCGTGGGGGCGGCGATTTGTGCCGCCCCTGGACAGCGGTTGCAACAGCGCAGGAACGGAACCGAGACGTGAACGACCCCGGTCCTGGCGCACGCCTGCGGCCCCATGCGCGCCCCGCGGGGTCGTTCACGTCTCGGTTCCGCGTGTCTAGTCGCTGTCAAAATGGGGCGGCTGCGTGTCTGCTGACAGGGCCGTCGCGCGGCCAGCAGCGTGCATGTGTCATGCACATTTTGAGTGCTCAAAGTGCGCCGCGTGGCAGTCGCCCGGCGGTCCTGCACCTGACGTGGAAGTCGGCCTACTGCGCGACAGGCATGCAGTTGCGTAGAGATGCATTCTCGGAAACCGCCGCGCGTCTGCGATTCGACGTGTGATCGGAAGTCAGCCCGACGCGCTGGGGCGCGTTTTCCCTGTTGGTCGGGTCCATTCGACGATGCGAATCTTGACACGTGGACGAGTCACAGAGAGCGCGCCTGCGGCGATCTCGAGTTGCACACTATTCGGCCTGTATCACCGGGATATCTTCTCGTACAATCACGAGGTCATCACCCTGGATGTACAACTGGCAGACATCGGGTTCGTCGTCGTGCCGGCACATTCCTGAACGAACACCTGGTGCGCGACCAAGGGCGCTGGCGGGAGGGCGATTACCTGCGGCTGTGTGTGGCGATCCTGCGGCACTGGACGCGCCGACCTGGCACTGTGTCCGCGATGGTCTTTTCGGCGTCTCAACGCACTGAGCGCCGACTGCGGCGTACCTACTCTCCGGAACCGGGATCCTGGAGTGACGCTGGTGGACAACGATTCCGGTCAGCTAAAGAGAACTGCTCCGTGTCGCAGATCGCAGCCGCAGTACTCACCGCGCGCCGGGCCCGAAGTCCCAGCGCCTTCGCGCGGAGCTCGCGGAGACGAACGTCTGCGCGTGAGACGACGCGATGGCTCGCGCACGTGCGCCACCATGCGGGTCTATCGTCAGGTGCATAACCGCGACTCGCGCGGCGGGCCGCCGGCATGAGAAACGCGTAGCAACGTGGCCGGGTCCAAGGATCATCGATGTCGGTTCGTGCAGATCTCACATCCGTACGTCCAACGAGCGCCCGACGCTCCGGACAATGATTGTGTGGGAGCGCATGGCGCGCCTCAAGGCTGCCCTCGCTCCGCTCGGCGCTGCGCGGCCTTGACCCGCGCCATGCGCTCCCAATTCTCTGGCATTTATCGGAGCGTCAGGCGGATTTGCCCACGTACGCCATCGCGGTTTGACGATCTGGTCCACCGATCTGAATCACGACGCGGAGCACGCCCGTCATCGCGCAACGCCAGCCCACGTGTGGAGATGCACGCCGCGCGTCACACCCAGCAGCGATCCGAGCCGCGGGACCTGTCCACAGGCCCGCGTCGGCTCCGATTCGCTTGTTGCACCACTGGCGTCCGCCACGTGCTGACGTTCGGCTCCGACCTGAGCAACTACTACCCCAATCAGGGCCTGAAGGTATTCGAGCCGCGCAGCGATGCGCTGGAACGCATCGTCAACTACCGGGATCCACGGACGCATGCCGACGCCGACACCGCGATGGTCAGCGTCGGCGCCGTGCGGTACGCCTCCAGCCATCGGGCCTTTCAGCAGGTCGACGGCGTGCCCGTTTCGATCACGCCCACTGATCTCCTCGGCCAGAAAACCGCGCTGTTGGGGATGACACGGACCGGCAAGTCCAATACCACGAAGATCGTGCTCAAGACCATCTTCGAATTGCGGTGGCAACCAGCGGCGCTGTGCATCGGGCAAGTCATATTCGATCCGAATGGCGAGTATGCGACCGAGAACGCCCAGAACGCGGGAGAACGGTAGGCGCCACGTGGCGAAAGTGGCCCCCGATCAACCGAAAACGAGTGGCTCCCTACGGGCGATAATTGACACTGAGCCCCTTCACACACTCCATCGGCGCCCCACTCGATCTGCGCGGCGGGCCTTTGTTCAGTCGGTCCGAAGCGCGTCGACCGGCTGAATCGAGGCAGCTCGGCTCGCTGGAATCGCGGCGGACATCATCGCAGCGACAAACAGCACCAGGCTGACGGCGACGAGCACGACCGGATCGTTCAGATTGCCGATCGACCACTGGGCTACAACCTTGTTAAGCCCCACGCTCAATGCGAGACCAGCGAAGAGGCCCCCGACGATGGCCCAGACCGCCGGCTGCACCGCAGCGTTTACGATGCGCCCGCGACTGGCACCGAGCGCCATACGGATGCCGAATTCTTTGAACCGGCACGACACCGAGTACGACACGACACTGTAGAGCCCGACTACTGCGAGCATCAGCGCAAACATCGCGAAGCCGAGCAACAGCAACGTCACAAACCGCTCACGGGCCCAGCCCGCGCTTGCCAGCGCGCCTTCGGCTGTGTAGACGCTTACGGGTTGAT
>WHTZ01000022.1 GCA_009377495.1 Luteitalea sp. | reverse complement strand
CCTAGGAGCAAGCCTCGGTTATGGCGGCTGGACTCACACGCACGGGGTCGGACTGTTTCACGGTCGCGGCGAGCACCATCACCGCGTGGCCAGACCCTGGCATCGCGATTGCCGCGAGCCGGAGCGGCGCCATTGGCATTCTGAATCTGGTTCACGTCCGCGATCTCGCCGCGGCGCGCCGCGCGCTCGAGCGTGTGGCGCAACACGGAAAAGGCTCGCTGGCCGTCAAGCTCGCGCCAGACGAGGCCGAGCTGTCGGCTGACATCCTGCGTCGTCTGCCGGCGCAGGTCGATCTCGTCATTGCGACGGCCACTGACGCCAGGAGGCTCGAGACGTTCGTATCAGAGGTGCATGCCTCCGGCAGGCGCGTCTGGTTGGAGTGCACGGCGGGCGAGCATGCGGACCTGGGACGTGCCTGCGGTGCCAGCGGCCTGATCGCCAAAGGTCATGAAGCGCCCGGGTTTGTCGGCGAGGAGACCACCTTCATTCTGCTGCAGCGCCTGTTGGCGCGAGCGAACGTGCCGGTCTGGGCCTGCGGGGGTATTGGCTTGCACACGGCGGCCGCGTGTCTCGTGGCTGGCGCGGCCGGCGTGGTGTTGGAGAGTCAGCTCCTGCTGACGCCCGAGTCCGGGCTGCCCGACTCGGTCCGCCTGATCCTCGAAGGCATCGACGGCAGCGAAACGGTGTGTGTGAGCGCCGGCCTGGGAGAGCAGGTCCGCGTCTATCGACCGCTCCGGGCGCCGGTCCTCGAGGAGCTCAACGTAGGGCGGGGCTTTCCTGGCCTGAGTGGAATCGAAGGCAGCCCCGCCGAGCACGCGCCCGACCTTCGTCAATGGCGTGACGCCATCCGCGCCCGCGTGGGCTGGGGCGACCCTGCCAGCAGTCTGTGGCTGCTCGGCCAGGAGGCTGCTTTTGCCACGTCGCTCGCGGCCCGGCATAAGAACGTGGCCGGCATCGTTCAGGCTGTCCGTGCTGCCTGCGACTCGCACATCACCGCGGCCAGGCATGCGAGAGCGCTCGGTCCGGGGTCGCCGCTCGCCGAGTCGCACGGCACCCGGTATCCCATCGTGCAGGGTCCGATGACCCGGGTCAGCGACACACCAGCGTTTGCGGAAGCCGTAAGCCGTGGCGGAGCGCTGCCGTTCCTGGCGCTCGCGCTGATGCGAGGAACACAAGTTCGTGCCCTGCTCGAGGAGACGCAGACGCGGCTGGGCAGCCGACCGTGGGGCATCGGCATCCTTGGCTTCGTGCCGCCAGACCTGCGGCAGGAGCAGCTCGACGTGGTGCGCGACTTCCATCCGCCGGTTGCCCTGATTGCTGGCGGCCGCCCGGATCAGGCGCTGGCTCTGGAGCAGCGCGGCATCGCGACATATCTGCACGTGCCCGCGCCGGCATTGTTGCGTCTCTTTCTCGATGATGGCGCGCGCCGTTTCGTGTTCGAAGGTCGCGAGTGCGGCGGTCATGTGGGCCCGCGCAGCAGCTTCGTGCTGTGGGACACCATGGTCGACGTATTGCTGGGCGCGATCCGCGCCGGCGTTGCGGCCGAGGAGCTGCACGTGCTGTTCGCCGGTGGCATCCACGATGCGCGATCGGCCGCCATGGTGCAGACGATCGCGGCACCGCTGGCCGCCGCTGGCGTGCGCATCGGCGTCGTCATGGGCACGGCGTATCTCTTCACAGAAGAAGCGGTCGCGTCGGGTGCGATTCTCGAAGGCTTCCAAGAAGAAGCCATGACGTGCAGACGAACCGTGTTGCTGGAAACGGGGCCTGGCCATTCCACCCGTTGCGCCGAGACGCCCTTCTGTGAAGCGTTCCGCACCGCCAAGCGGAACCTCGTCGACCGCGGACGCTCAGCCGAGGAGATCCGCGACGAGCTCGAGAGCCTCAATGTCGGACGCCTCCGCATCGCTTCGAAAGGGATCACGCGCGATGCCAACCAGCCCGCGAACGCCGAGCCCCGCTATGTCCTCGTCCACGCAGAGCAACAGCGAGAGGACGGGATGTACATGTTGGGCCAGCTCGCCGTGCTGCGCGAGAGCACTTGTCGCATCACGGACCTCCACGAAGACGTTTCGGTGGGGAGCGTGCGCTTGCTCGACCGCGTTTCCTTCAAGGGCGCGGATCGTCAGGCACCGGTCGTTGGCCGCCCGTGCGACGTGGCCATCGTCGGCATTGGTTGCCTTCTGCCTGGTGCCTCGAACGCGTCGACGTTCTGGCACAACATCCTCTCCAAGGTCGACGCCATTACCGAGGTGCCGAAAGAGCGCTTCGACGTCGATCGATATTTCCACCCAGACCGTCATCAACCCGACAAGATCTACTCGCGGTGGGGCGGGTTTCTCGACGATATCGCGTTTGATCCCGTGCGCTACGGGATTCCGCCGAATGCACTGTCGTCTATCGATCCGGTCCAGTTGCTCACGCTCGAGGTCGTGCACCAGGCCTTGCAGGATGCAGGCTATCTGGATCGTGAGTTCGCTCGCGAGCACGCGTCGGTCATTCTCGGCGCCGGGGGCGGCTTGGGTGATCTCGGTCTCCAGTACGGCTTCCGGGCGACGCTGCCGATGATGAATCTGGACGGCGCGTCTACCGACGTCCTTGAACGGTTGCCGGAATGGACCGAGGACTCGTTCCCCGGCATCCTCCTGAATGTCATCGCGGGCCGCGTCGCGAACCGGTTCGATTTCGGCGGCGTGAATTTCACCGTGGACGCGGCGTGCGCCTCGTCGCTCGCGGCCGTCTATCTGGCCGTGCGCGAGCTGACGGCCGGATCGAGCGATCTGGTGATCGCGGGCGGCGTCGATACCGTCCAGAGTCCGTTTGGATATCTCTGCTTCAGCAAGACGCAAGCGCTGTCGCCGCGAGGCCGGTGCCGCGCGTTCGATGCCACGGCGGACGGCATCGCCATCAGCGAAGGGCTCGCCGTGGTCGTGCTCAAGCGGCTGGCAGACGCGGAGCGCGACGGCGATCGCATCTATGCGGTCATCAAAGGTGTCGCCGGCTCGAGCGATGGGCGGGACAAGAGCCTCACGGCGCCGCGGCCGCAAGGGCAAATGCGCGTGTTGGAGCGAGCGTACGCCGAGGCCGGCTTCTCACCCAGCACGGTGGGCGTGATCGAAGCCCATGGGACGGGCACCGTGGTTGGCGACGCCGCGGAAGTTGCGTCGCTGACCGAGGTGTTTCGGAAGGCTGGCGCGGTGGCCGGCACCTGTGCGCTCGGCTCGGTCAAGTCGATGATCGGCCACACGAAGAGCACGGCCGGCGTCGCTGGCCTCATCAAAGTCGCTCTCGCGCTCTATCACAAGGTGCTCCCGCCGACGCTTCACGTCGAGCGGCCAAATCCCAAGCTCGAGGAACCGGACAACCCGTTCTTCGTCAATGCCGATGCGACGCCGTGGGTCGCCCGGCTCGACGGATCGCCCCGCAGAGCGGGTGTCAGCGCATTTGGATTTGGCGGCACGAATTCGCACGCCGTCCTCGAAGAATACGGGGGCGAGTTTCGAGAGGCCGCCGCGCATGTTGGCGACGCGATCTGGCCCGCGGAGCTGTTCTTCTGGGAAGCGGAATCTGCTGCGGCGCTCGAGACCACGCTTGGAGCGCTCGACCGATCCTTGGAGCAGGGCGCTCGGCCGCCCCTCTCCGGTCTTGCAGCGGCTGTGTGTACCCGCCTTCGGCAGGCGACCCCACGGCCCGTGCGCCTCGCGATCGTGGCCAGCAGCTTCGAGGATCTGCGCGCCAAGATGGCGCGGGCCCGAGAGCTGCTCGCACGATCCGAGCACCAGCGCGGCTACGTCGAGGAGCCCACCGCGAAGCGCCGCGGTGTATATCTCTCCCTCACGTCGGAGGCGTGTGGCGAGCTGGCGTTTCTGTTCGCCGGTCAGGGTTCACAGCGACCCCATATGTTGCGGGATCTCGCGGTGCGGTTCAGCGACGTCCGCGAGAGCATCGAGCGAGCGGATCGCGCCCTGTCGGCTCGGTTGCCGCGTCCGTTGAGCACGTACATCTATCCCCCGCCCGCGTTTGACGATGACGCGCGCGAGCGGCAACGCATGGCGGTCACCGATACGCAGATCGCGCAACCCGCGCTGGCGGCCGTCGAGGTCGGGGTGGTCGGGCTGTTAGCGCGTCTGGGGATCCAACCGGACATGACCGCAGGTCACAGCTATGGCGAGTACGTCGCGCTCTGGGCTGCGGCCGCGTTGGACGAGTCTGCGCTCTTTGAAATCTCCGAGATCCGCGGGCGCGTGATCAAGGAGTCGCTCGGCGCGCATGCGGGGACCATGGCGGCCGTGCACGCATCTGCAGACGAGATGGCTCGAGCGTGCGATCTGCCGTCTGGGGTCTGGGTGGCGAATCTCAACTCGCCGCGTCAGACGGTCATCGCGGGCGAGACGGACGCCATCGACGAGGCCACGCGGCGACTCGCTGCCGCGGGACTCGAGAGCCAGCGAATCCCGGTGGCGTGCGCGTTTCATTCACCGCTCATGGAGACGAGCCAAGCCCGGTTGGCGGTTGCGCTGTCGGCGTTGAGCTGGCAGCAACCACACGTGCCCGTGTTCTCCAATTCACTCGGAGCGGTGTATCCGGATGATCCGAAGCAGGTCGCGCAAGTGCTCGCAGAGCATCTCATTCAGCCCGTGCGCTTCGTCGACGAGATCACCGCCATGTACGACGCGGGCGCGCGGCTCTTCCTCGAAGTCGGGCCAGGCACGACGCTGTCGGGCCTCGCCAGACAGATCCTCGATGAACGGGATGCCGTGGTGCTTTCGATCGACGGCTCTGGTCGGGATGGTCTGGTGCCGTTCCTCCACGCCGTCGGTCAACTCGCCGTTTCCGGCGTTCCGGTGCGCTTCGAGAGCTTGTTCCGCGATCGCGTCAGCGAACGAGTGGATCTCAATCGCCTTGGCCGTGCCGTCGAGGACGGCGGCCGCACGGCGTTGTGGTTGGTCAATGGCGGCCGCGCGCGCCCGGCGGCGGCGCCCCAAAAGCCACCCCACGCGGGCTGCCCGCGTGGGGACCCCGGCAAGGGGCGCCCTACAAAGGAGCGCCCTACCGACAGCGCGATAGATCGTGGGAAGGAGACCTTGGCTATGGCGACTGAGGACGCTAACAACCTCGCCCCTCGCCCTTCGACCCTTGCACCTCGCACCGCTGTTGGCGAAGAAGAGGTGCTGACCCAGTTCCAGCAGGTGATGCGTCAGTTTCTCGATACGCAGGCCGCCGTGATGACGGCGTTTCTCCAAGGACGACCTGCCGAGGCGATTCCAGTGCCCACGGAGCCGCGGGTCACCGAGACGAAATCTGATGTGGTTGCGGCGGGGTCGAACGTCGTGACCGAGATCCACGAACCGGATCACGTACCGCCGACTGTCGTCGACCGCTTGCTCCAGATCGTCAGCGATCGAACCGGCTATCCAATTGAGATGCTGGATGTCGATCTGGACATCGAGGCAGACCTGGGCATCGATTCCATCAAGCGGGTCGAGATTCTCAGCAGCTTCCAGCGACAGTCCTCGGCTGCCGAGCAGGCCAAGATTCAGGGATCGATGGATCGGATGACGCGGCTGAAGACCCTGCGGGAGGTCAGTCGCGAGCTGACCGAACAGACCGACCAAGGTCCCGAGCCACCGCGTCCGGGTGGGCCACCGTCACGAAGACCAGAGCGCGTTGGCGATGAAGCACCCGCTTTTGCGTCGAGTGGCGTGCCGCGCGTGACGTTAACGACGTCGGACGCGCCGCTCGTTGGTACCGGATCGGCGTTGTGCCCCGGTCGCGTGTCGGTGATTACAGATGATGGCGGTGGGATGGCCGAGAAGATCGCTGGCGAGCTGCGGGCGCGTGGGGAGCACCCGGTGGTCCTGCGTCCGGGAGCACGCGAGTCGGCTATCGGGACGGGAGCCTACGAAGTCGATGTGGCGAATCCGGAGCGCGTGGCACGCGTGCTCGAGGAGATCCGCCGGGAGCACGGACCGATCGGTGGCATCCTTCATCTGCTTCCACTCTCACCGTGCCAGTCGTTGGACGAGCTGAGCCTCGACGCGTGGCGCGCTCGCGTCGGACAAGACATCAAGAGCCTGTACGCCCTCGTACGCGCGGCGCGGCCGGATTTCGAGCGAGGGGAGCCGGGTCGCGGTGCTTTTCTGGCCGCGGCGACGAGCATGGGCGGATGGCTTGGGACGAAAGCGTCGGCGTCGGTGGTGCCCACGCATGCTGGCGTCGTAGCCACGATCAAGACGCTGGCTTTGGAGCTCCCAGTCCGCTGCAAGGCCGTCGATCTCGATCCAAGGGAGCCCGTCTCTGTTCTCAGTCGACGAGTGTTCGACGAGATCGCCAGTAATGATCACACGCTCGAGGTCGGGTATCAGGGCGACCGGCGCGTGACGGTGGTACCAACGCGTGCACCGCTCGACACGAATGGTGCTGCCATTGTGGCCGGGATCGATTCCGACTGTGTGGTCCTCCTGACGGGTGGCGCCAGAGGCATCACAGCCGAGGTCGCGCGCGCGCTGGCGCATCGATTTCGCCCGACGCTCATCCTGGTCGGTCGCGCGCCAGAGCCGTTTGGCAACGAGCCCGTGGAAACGGCGAGCATCGAGGATCCCCAACGCTTGAAGGGGGCGCTGGCCGCGTCGCTACGTGCAGGGGATCCCAATGTGCGACCTGTCGACGTCCAGCGCGCCTGGCGAGAGCTGCTCAGCCGCCGCGAGATCGCCCGCAATCTCGCGCGCCTGCGCGACGCCGGCAGTCGCGTGATCTATCGGCAGGTCGACGTGCGCGATGAAGCAGGCTTCGGAAAGCT
This sequence comes from Luteitalea sp., assembly GCA_009377495.1. Taxonomy (GTDB): domain Bacteria; phylum Acidobacteriota; class Vicinamibacteria; order Vicinamibacterales; family Vicinamibacteraceae; genus WHTT01. The sequence goes on along the minus strand of WHTZ01000022.1, from coordinate 79,780 downwards.
GGTTGATGAGATCTACGAACAGTACGGGCGACTCGACCTCGTTGTGCACGGCGCCGGTGTCATCGAAGACCGTTTGATTGGCGATAAGACACCCGACTCCTTCGATCGCGTGGTGCACACGAAGGCCGACAGTGTCTTTCTCTTGTCGCGTCTGCTCCGGCCCGAGCGGCTGAAGGTTCTGGCGTTGATGTCCTCGGTGACCGCCACGTTCGGCAACCGGGGGCAGTTCGACTACGCCGCCGCGAACGGCATCCTCAACGGGTTCGCGGCGCGGCTCTCGGCACAATGGCCGACGCGCGTGGTCGCGCTGAACTGGGGCCCTTGGGCTGGTGCCGGCATGGCGTCGCCTGCAGCTCACGCGCAGTTCCGCGAGAGAGGCGTCGACCCGATTTCGGCGGAGGATGGGGCGGACGCCACCATCCGAGAGCTGATGAACCCTGAGCGTGCGGACACGATTGTCGCCTTTGGAGCCGGTCCTTGGCTGCATGCCGCACTGCCCGCCGAAAGCGAGCTGGAGAAGAGCGCATGACGCGTTCGATCCCAGATCTCCCGACGGTAGGGCGGGGCGTTCCTGGCCTGAGTGGAATCGAAGGCAGCCCCGCCGACCGGAGGATCTCGGAGACGGTAGGGCGGGGCTTTAGCCCCGCCGATCAGAGGGCACCGAGCGATGTCGCCATCGTCGGCATGGCATGCGTGTTTCCCGGCGCGCGGAATCTGCAGGAGTACTGGGAAAACATCCTGGCCAAAGTGAGCGCCATTGGCGACCCGCCCGCGGACTGGGAAGCGGATCTGTTCGTGGATCCGGACGCCGAGGCGAATGATCGGATTTACTGTGGCCGTGGCGGCTATCTCGGCGACTTGGCTGAGTTCGATCCGCTCGAGTACGGCGTGATGCCGAACGCGGTCGACGGTGGGGAGCCGGATCATTTCCTTGCTCTTCGCGCGGCGTATGACGCCTTGAGAGACGCCGGCTATCGTGCGGCGGACATCGAGGGCGGCCGGGCCGAAGTCATCATCGGCCGCGGCTCCTATGTCAATCGGGGGAACACGACCGCGATTCAGCACGGGATCATCGTCGACCAAGTGTTGCGCATTCTGAAGCAGCTCCATCCCGAACATACCGAGGAGCAGTTGGCCGCGTTGAAGCAGACATTGAAGGCGAGCCTTCCACCGTTTCACGCGGAGACGGCTCCAGCGCTGGTGCCGAACATCATCAGCGGACGCATTGCTAACCGGCTCGACTTGATGGGCCCGAACTACATCGTCGACGCTGCGTGCGCATCCTCTCTGGTTGCCGTCGATCTGGGGATGCGCGATCTCCGGCACGGGCGCTGTGATCTGGCGGTCGTCGGCGGCGTGCATGCGTCGACGCCGCCGGTCATCATGATGATCTTCTGCCAGCTCAAGGCCATTTCCCGAACGGGCCAGATTCGACCGTTCGACCGTCGAGCCGACGGCACCCTGCTTGGCGAGGGTGTCGGCATGCTGGTCCTCAAGCGTCTCGAGGACGCCGAGCGAGACGGCAGTCGCATCTACGCCGTCCTGAAGGAGATCGGCACGGCCAGCGACGGGCGAGCGGTTGGGCTACTCGCGCCGCGGGTCGAGGGGGAGGAGCTCGCACTGCGGCGGGCATACGAGGTTGCGGGCATCGATCCGGCGACGGTCGGCCTGCTCGAGGCGCACGGCACGGGCACCGCGGTGGGTGATGGGGTGGAGATCGATGCGCTGCGGCGGGTCTTCGGCACGTCGGGCTTGCCCCGAGCCGCATCGAGGCGACGGTCGTCCTGTGCGCTCGGCTCCGTGAAGTCGATGATTGGTCATCTGATGCCGGCGTCCGGGATTGCCGCACTGATCAAGGCTGCCCTCGCGCTGCATCACAAGGTGCTGCCGCCTACGCTGAACTGCGACGAGCCAAACCCGGCCCTTGCGCTCGAGGACAGCGGGTTCTACATCAACTCCGAGACACGGCCTTGGCTTCACGGTCGCGTCGACACGCCGCGTCGTGCCGGCGTGAACGCCTTCGGCTTCGGCGGCATCAACGCTCACGCGGTGCTGGAGGAGCATCGCGGCGGCGCCGAGACGTTCAGCCTCGCTCATCGGTGGGAGACCGAGCTGGTGATCCTCTCGGCCTCGTCGCGGGCGAGTCTTGCCGAGGCTGTCGATCGGCTGCGCACGTTTCTCGACGCCCAGCCCGACGTGGCGTTGAAGGATGTCGCGTTTACCCTCAACGTCGGCTCTGATCTCGGTCCGGTGCGGCTCGCTGTCGTCGCGGCCACGCCGCGGGATCTCGGTCAGAAGCTTACGCGTGCGGCGGCCGCCCTGCGAGACCCGCGGTGTACGCGACTGAGAGACAACGACGGGGTTTACTTCTTTGAGCAGCAGCTTGCCGGGCAAGGTGGCGTGGCGTTCATCTTCCCCGGTGAGGGATCGCAGTACCCGAACATGCTGGCGGATCTCTGTCTGCATTTTCCGGTGGTCCGCTCGACGTTCGACTTCATGGACCGTGCGTTCATCGGTCATCCGCGCGGGTATCTGCCGAGCGAGGTGATCTTTCCTCCGCCAGCGGAAAACGGGGACAGCCCTCGTTTTCGGAAGAGCTCAGCGGAAAACGAGGACTGTCCCCGTTTTCCTGTTGATCGGTTGTGGGAGATGGACACCGGCGCCGAGGCGGTGTTTGCCGCGAACCAGGCGATGGCCGCGTTGCTGCGGCAGTTGCAGATCAGGCCCCAGTTCATGGCGGGCCACAGCACCGGCGAGCACTCCGCGTTGCTGGCCTCGGGGATCGTTCGCGTCGACAGCGACGACGAGCTCATCGACCACGTGCGCGGTGTGAATGCATCGTTCGAGCGGCTGAAAGCGGCGGGCGACATTCCCGACGGCCTGTTGGTCGCCGTGGGCGGCGTTGACCGCGCGGTGCTCGAGTCGTTGTCGGCGCAGAGCGACGGCGCCCTGCACATCGCCTTGGACAACTGTCCTCACCAGGTCGTCCTCTGCGGTACTCGAGAGAGCATGCGCGCGGCCATGCAGGAGCTGCAGGCGCTCCGCGCCATTTGCCAGCCGCTCCCATTCGCGCGTGCCTATCACACGCCGTGGTTCGAGAGCTTTTGCGAGCCGCTGCGCGCGTACTTCGATCGCGTACGGATTGGCTCCTCCGATATCGAGGTGTACTCCTGCGTGACCGCGCAGCCGTACCCGCCGAATCCCGACGTCGTTCGAACATTGGTCGCCTCGCAGTGGGCGCGTTCCGTTCGCTTCCGAGACACCGTTGAAGCCATGTACGCCCGCGGGGCACGCATCTTCGTGGAGGTTGGGCCCAAGGCCAACCTGACCGGATTCATCGAGGACACGTTACGCGGCCGGACGTCCATCGCCATTCCCTCGAACACCGCGCACCGTTCGGGCATCACCCAGCTCAATCACCTGCTTGGGCAGCTTGCGGCGCACGGCGTGCCAATGGATCTCGCGCCGCTGTACGAGCGGCGCGATCCGAAGACGGTCAGTCTGACGGTTGGCGCCGAATCGACCAATGCCGCCAAGCCGTCCCGTCGGCTGCGCCTCAGAACGGGACTGCAGCCACTCCGGCTTCCCCCGACCTTCGCGCTTCCAGATAGCGCGAGCGCCACGAAAGCGGGTACGACCTCCCCCGTCCAACCGGAGCGCACGTCTCGCACGATGTCGCAGCACCTCGAGACCATGGAACAGTTCCTCCGCGTGCAGGCGGACGTCATGCGTCGGTATCTCGAACGGCGATCCGCACACGACTCTACGGTACGTAGCGAGGGGCCTTTAGGCCCCTCGCCTCAGCAGTCGCATAGCCCCGCCGAGAATCGGGGCCATGTAGGGCGGGGCTTTCCTGGCCTGAGTGGAATCGAAGGCAGCCCCGCCGACAAGCCATTCGTCGAGCGCGTAGAGGCGCTCGTGCCTGGCCAGCGTGTCGTCGTCACACGCCGAATCGATCCAAATGAAGACCGCTGGATTCGAGACCACACGCTGGGTCGGGACGTGTCGGCTGACGAGCCTGATCTCATGGCGTTGCCCGTGGTGCCCTTGACCATCAGCATGGAGATTCTGGCGGAAGCTGCCTCACTTCTGCAGCGTGACCGTCTCGTCGTCGGCATGCGAGATGTTCGCGCGTATCGCTGGATCACGCTCGAGGATGCGGAGATCACGCTGCGCGTGACCGCCGAGGTGAGACCGGGACACCCCGGCGAGGTGCACGCCACGATCGAAGGGGCGAGTGGGGGGCGAGGGGCGAGTGACGGACAAGTGCTCAGCGCCGTGTTCGTTGAGGCCACGGTGTTGTTCTCTGATGCCTACCCGGCGCCGAAGCTGGCCGGGCCCTTCACGTTAGAGGATGGGCGGGCGTCGCACTGGACACCGGATCGGCTGTATCGCGACGGCATGTTTCACGGTTCCGCCTTCCGCTCTGTGCAGTCCGTGGATCGGACGGGCAGCGACGGTGCGGGCGCGACGTTACAGATCCTGCCGCGTCATGCGCTGTTTGCATCCACGTCCGAACCTTGCTTCCACATGGATCCCGTGCTTCTCGACGGCGCGGGCCAATTGCTCGCGTTCTGGGCCAAGGAGCGCCTCGAGCCTGGTGTGGATGTTTTTCCTTATCGAGTAGGTACGCTCCGGTTGTACGGCCCTGTTCCTTCCCTCTGGCACCGGATGACGTGTCGGGTGCGCGCTGGTGCGCTCGGGAACGAGCAGACGCGCTGCGACTTTGCGCTCGTCGACACGCACGGTTTCGTGTACTGCGAAGTCGAAGGATGGGAGGATCGCCGATTTAGGCTACCGCGCGGTCTCGTCGCGCTGCAGAAAGCACCTCGACACACCTATCTGAGTCGTTCTTGGCGGACGCCCGTCGATGGCACGGCTGCGTCCCGCGGAATCGCGTACGCGCGCCTCGACGATCTCCCCGAGACGTTGCTACTTGGTCACGGAGCCATTTGGATGAGCGTGCTAGCGCACGTGGTGCTGAGTCGACGTGAGCGTGAGATCTGGCGCCAACTGCGAGAGCCGCCCGCGGGGAAGTGCGCATGGCTGCTTGGGCGAACGGTCGCCAAAGACGCGGTGCGGCGGCTCGTCGCCGAACGCCACGGCGTCGAGCTCTGTCCAGCCGAGGTGCAAGTGCTGTCAGACGACTCGGGTCGTCCGTCGGTGCGCGGTTCGTGGCAGGCCAGCTTCGGGTGCGCCCCGGTTGTCTCCATTTCGCACGTGCGAGGGGCTGCCGTTGCGGTTGCGGCACTCGATCTCGATCAGCTCGCCGGCCTCGATATCGAGCGGGTGGGCGAGCAGCACGAAGCACTCGAAACGGCGGCCTCTTGATGGGCGGCGGTGGTAGCCGCTAGAACCCTGAGAACCCGAAACTTGACTCATCGTGTCAAGTTTCAGGGTTCTCAAGTGAGCGTCGGGGAGCGCGGCCCTGGCCGCGGTCCGCTAGAACCGTTAGGACCTGAAAACAGCAATGTGAGGTGGAAGATGCAATGCCCACGCGTCGCGCCAATCATAGGGCTGGTGTTCATGCTTGTCATCGGGCGGGGGTTTGCGGCCGCTCAAGGCCAGAGCGCGGAGGTTCCAGAGCCTGTCCGCGACGGCGTCTATCCCAACATCTTTTACGGGGCCGAGTTGCCGACGGCCACCACGGCGCCCGTGCTGGTCTTCGTGCACGGATTCGGCGGGAATGCGCAGTACTGGTGGGGCGACAACAACATGTACCGGTTGGCCTACCTGGCAGGCTATCGAACCGCATTCATCGGCCTGAGCGCAGACAACACACCCAACCACGAAAGTCTCGAGGTCAATGCGGTGGTGCTGCAACAGCGGCTCCCGCGCATTCTGCATCACTACCAGGTCGAAAAGGCGTATCTCATCGGCCACTCCAAAGGTGGTGTCGACATTCAGGCGGCGATGCTCGATCCGGCCACGGCGGCGGTGGTCCGGGCAGTGTTCACGATCTCGTCACCCAATCAAGGAACGGAGTTGGCCGACTGGGCCTTCGAGCATCCACAGCTCGCGGCAGAGTTCAATCTGCTCACGCCTGCCGTCAACTCCCTCCGCACGGCAAACATGGCGGGTTTCCGCGAGTTGGCCGACCCGGTGTTGCGTTCGCTGGGCGTCCCCTTCTACACGACGACCGGCAATAGGTTCGTCACTAACGTCGTCACCTTGGTGACCGGATCCCTCTTGCGCGACCTCGTTCCCGGTGCAGAGCTCGCCGCGGCCAACGACGGTTTCGTCACGGTGGCACGGTCGCAGCTCTCGCCGGAGTTCGCCACGGATTTGGGCGTGATGCCGACTCATCACTTCGACACCGATACGGGCAGCGCGGTCTTCACGAAGATTCGGGCGCGCATCCAGGGGCTCGAGACCACACTGCAGATCTTCGATCGGGTCGCCACCAACGGCGTGAGCGAGTTCGGGGGAGTCGATAACAGCACGTGGGCCTGGTCAGCCAAGTGGTTCAAGGGCAAGCTCTACGTGGGGACCGCGAGCGAGGCGCTCTGTATGAGCCTACTGACGGCTGACGTCCGAGTTGGCACCAACGTGTATCCCTCGGCTGTCAACACCGGGCAGTGTCCCGACTTCCCAAAGCTCGTCAAGTCGCTGGGCGCAGAGATTTGGCAATACACACCAGAGCGTGATGAGTGGATCCGTGTCTTCAAGTCGCGTGACACGATCCCGCTCTTCGACGAGGAGGGCAACATCGCGACCGGGACCGCCCGCGATGTCGGTTTTCGTGGGATGGAGGTGTTCGTCGAGCCCGACGGGACCGAGGCGCTCTACGCCGGCGGCGTGACGTCTGGGAGCGTCTTCGAGCCGATGCCGTTCAAGCCCGACGCGTATCCACCGCCGCGCCTGTTGCGCAGCGTCGATGGCGTGACCTGGGCGCCGGTCCCGCAGGATCCCGGCACGTTCCTGGGTGAGATCGGCAATGTGCTGGTTGACCCTCAGACCAAGTTTCGTTCGTTCCGATCGCTCGTCAGCTACAACGGACAGTTGTTCGCCACGATTGGCGATTACGTCGGCGTGGGTGTCATCCTGGCGTCCGCCAATCCAGCAGCTGGTAACAACGCGTGGCGGCAGGTGAGCCCGCCTCGCGAAGAGTTTCCGGTCTGGAACTTGATTGCCTACAACGGCTTTCTCTACTGCACGACCGGCATGGGCGATGCCATGGGTACCTTGGCAACGGTCAGTACGGCTGACGAGGACGATGGCCCAGAGGGCTACGGCGTGTACAAGACAGATGCTCGGGGAAGGCCGCCCTACAAGTTCGTTCCCGTTGTGATCAATGGTGGCTACCAGCCCGATCGGACATTCCGTTCTCCCAATGGCCTCAGCTTCGCCGAGTTCAAGGGCGACCTCTATCTCGGGACGAACCGGCCTACCGAGCTGATCCGCATCCGGCCGGATGATTCCTGGGACCTGGTCGTCGGCGAGCCACGCAACACGCCGGACGGCTTCAAGGCGCCGATCAGCGGGTTTGGTAACGGCTTTGGCAGTTGGTTCAACGGGCACTTCTGGCGCATGGCGAGCGACGGCGACCACCTGTATCTGGGCACGTGGGACTGGAGCATCGGGCTTCAGTATCTGTTTCCGTCGCTGGGTCTGTTGGACCCGATCGACAAGCTGTTTAGTCACCAATACGGGTTCGACCTGTTTCGCACATCGGATGGCGTCCACTGGACGGCGGTGACACAGAGCGGTATGGGCGATCCCAATAACTCCGGGGTTCGCAGCCTCGAAGCAACGCCGATTGGTCTGTTCATCGGGACGGCGCGTCAGCGAAACGGGTTTCAGATCTTCAAGACTGCGGCGGAAGCTTCGCCTGCCTCCCCGTCACCGCCGGCCGACGTCGAAGCCGACAACCAGCCCGGCGTCGTCCGGTTGTCGTGGACCCCGTCGCCAGACGCTGTGCAGTACCGCGTGTATCGTGCGCCAGTCCTCCCGATCGATCAGTTGTTGGCGAGAACGACGCTCACGATGCCGACTCCGGACGGGAAGCAGATCAAGACGACCGTGCCAGGTATCCTCGCCGGCGAGCTCGATGCCTTCTGTGCCGAGCACGAGCAAGAGTCCGTATGTGTGGCGATTGATGCCGTCAAACAGCTTGGCGTGGAGATGAGCTTGAGCCCAGCGAGCGCTGAGGGTGACCCGTTGCCGAATGCGTATCCGTTGCCGTACGAGCTCGCGGCCATTACGACCGACACCACGTTCTCCGAGGTCGCACCATCGTGGTTGCAATCGTTGTACGTCGTTCGAGCCGAGGATGCGTACGGGGTACTCTCGGAGCCGTCGAACTTCGTGGGAGCACCATCGAAAGCCAGATAGGGCGCCCCCTTGTAGGGCGCCCCTTGCCGGGGTCCCCACGCGGGCAGCCCGCGTGGGGTGGCTTTTGGGGCGCCAGGCGCTGAATGAAGGACCAGACCATGACACCAACGCGTGACGCCATCCTGGAACATCTTCAACAGATGCTCCGAGAGCTGGCATCCGACTGGGACCTCGGCGAGGCGATCACACCGGACACGCTGCTGTTTTCACAGTTGGGATTCCAGTCGTTGGATATCGTGGTCTTGGGGACGGCTCTCCAGGAGCGCTACGAGCGTGAGATGCCGTTTGCCGAGCTGTTCGCGAACATCGGGCAGCGCCAGGTCAGAGACTTATCCGTCGGCGAGCTCGCGGAGTTCGTGAAGGAACACGTCGGTGTCAGCGCAACGCCGTAGGGCGCCGTCTAGCGAAGCCATGCCAAAAACGCGTGTCAATCAGATCGACCTGCACTACATCACCGTTGGCGCCGGCCCGGATGTCGTCATGCTGCACGGGCTGCTCGGCAATCTGGCCGTGTGGCACTTGCACATCGTGCCGGAGCTCAGACGCGAGTTCCGCATCACGGCCTACGATCTGAGAGGCCACGGATACAGCGATGTGACCCGTAGCGGCTACAGCACGGACGAGATGGCGCGTGAGCTCGAGGGACTGCTCGATGCGCTGGGCATCGAACGGCCCTATCTGGTTGGTCATAGCTTCGGTGCGGACATCGGGCTGAACCTTGCACTCCTCTGTCCCGAGCGCATCCGAGGGCTCGTGCTCATCGACCCGACGTTGCCGGCGCTCGTCGACCAGCGCAAGTCGACAGACTGGGTGGGTTGGAAATACTGGGTGGCGAAGCTCGAGGAAGTGGGGCTTCGGGTCCCGCCAGACAAGCAAACGGATCTGAGCTATCTCCTCAATCTGAGCGTCGAGACGCCGAAGTTCTACGGGCCCGCGCGCGGGCTGCCGCGACGCAGAGAGCCGTTGCTCAACCTGTTACGTAACACGACGCTCGTCGAGGACTACGAAAAGGTCGAGAGCCTCACCCTGGATAGCATCCGGGGCATTACGACGCCAACGTTATTGGTATCTGGTGAGCGGTCGCAATTTCTTGGCACGTACGCCTTCCTGCGCGAGACGTTGCCGAACTGTACGTCGAGGCTCATGCCCGGAGGCGAACATTTCGGACCGCTGGAGCAGCCGGGATACCTCGCGACGCACATGCGGGCGTTCTTCCACCACGTGATGACCGACGGGCGCAAGCCGTTTTTGCTTGGGTCGGCAGACGACTCGTCCGACGCGTTCGAGGCCGCAGGCGTGGGGGACTGACGTGACGGGGTCCGTATCACGTCCGAGCGTGCTGGTGACCGGAGCCTCTCGAGGGTTGGGGCTGGAGACCGCATTGGCGCTGGCCGCACGGGGCTTTCGCGTGTGGGCGGGGCTCAGGGACGTCGGCGCGACCCCCCTGGTGGTGGGCGCGGCGCGTGCGCGGCGCGTCGAGTTGAGGAGCGTGCCCCTGGACGTGACGGATCCGGATTCGATCGACGCGGCGGTGCGGCACATGGTTTCCGACGGCCACGGTGTGGACGCTGTGGTCAACAACGCCGGCATCACGGCGGCCGGCTATTTCGAAGATCTGACGGACGACGACATGCGCCGGGTGTTCGAGGTGAACCTGTTTGGTGCCATGAACGTGACGCGGCGCGTGCTGCCGCTGATGCGTGCGGCGGGCCGAGGACGCGTGGTCATGATGAGCTCGGTGTGCGGCCGGCTCGGCTCGCTCGCGGTCACGCCCTATGTCGCCAGTAAGTTTGCGATCGAGGGATGGAGCGAGTCGCTCGCGATGGAGGTCGCGCCATTCGGCATCCGCGTCGTGATCATCGAGCCTGGCCTCATCGCAACGGACTTGTTTGGCCGCAACCGAGGCGTCGTGCCGCGGGCGCGTGACGCGCGTAGCCCCTATTACGAACGGTTTCTTCGCGCTGAGCGACAAGTCGATGCGCTCGTGCGCGCATCACGGATCACTCCAGCAGATGTTGCGTGCGCCGTCTGCCGCGCGCTCACGGCCACACGGCCTCGTCTCCGCTACATCGTCGGAAGGCGCGCCCGCCTTCTGCTGACGCTGCAGCGCCATCTGCCGGGCGAGCTGTTCGAGACGCTTTACGGCCGGGTGGTCGCGCGCCGCATGGCTGAGAAACCAGTGATGGCCGCGCGAACGAAAGGAATCCCATGGGAGCTCGGGTAGTAGTCATTGGACTCGACGGCGCGACCTTCTCGGTCCTCGATCCGCTCATGCAGGCGGGCGTGATGCCGCGTCTCAGGGATTTCGTCGAGAGCGGTGTCCGCGCAGAGCTCAAGTCGATCGTGCCAGCGCTCACGCCGCCCGCCTGGACATCGCTCATGACCGGTCGAACGCCCGGCCGACACGGGGTGTTCGACTTCTTCCGCAAAGACTCACCCCGGAGTCAACACATCCGGTTTCAGACGTCAGCGGACATCGGATGCGAGACGCTCTGGACGCTTGCCGATCGCGCGGGGCTGCGATCCACCGTCCTCAACTTTCCGCTCACGTTTCCCGTGCCGCGGATCGACGGGTACGTCGTGGCGGGCGGCTGGATGCCCTGGCGACAGTTGCGACTCGGTTGTCATCCGCCTGGCCTCTACGATCGCCTGGCGGCCCTGTCTGGATTCAACCCGCGCGAGCTCGCGATGGACATGACGCACGAAGAGAAGGCGTTGGAGGGCTGCAAGCAAGAGGAGTACGACGGGTGGATTGACTTACACATTCGCCGAGAACGTCAGTGGGCGCGCGTCGCCGCTCACCTGATGTGCAAAGACGCGACCGACCTTGTGGCTGTGCTCTTCGACGGCGTCGACAAGCTACAGCACCTGTGCTGGCGATTTATCGACCCAGCCTTGGAGCACGGTGTGACGTCTGACTGGGAGCGAGCCATCCGAGATCGGTGCCTCGACTACTTCCGCGAGCTAGACGCCATTCTTGCCGAGTTGATCTTCCTCGCAGGAGACGAAGCCAACATCGTTGTTGTGTCTGATCACGGCTTCGGGTCCCAGATACGAACGTTCTTTGTGAACGCCTGGCTCGAGCAACGCGGCTATTTGGGCTGGGTGGATGGTTGCGCGTCGCATGTCAATGATTCGCAGGTGCTTGGAATGGCACGTCTCGCGAAGCACGTGTATGAGTTGGATTGGCAGCGAACGAAAGCGTATGCACCGATGCCGAGCGGAAACGGCATCCATATCGTGCGAGCCGATCAGGATCACCCGGGCGGTGTGACAGACGCCGAGTACGAGGCGTTCCGTGAACGGTTGATCGGCGAGCTCGTCGCCGTTGAGGACCCGGTGAGTGGAGACCGAGTGGTCGCTCGCGTCTGGAAGCGAGAGGAGATCTTCGACGGTCCGTATCTCGAGCTCGCACCGGATCTGACGCTCGAGCTGACCGACGGGGGGCTGGTGTCGATTCTCGGTTCCGAGGCTGTTGTCCAGCCACGACCACACGCGACGGGGACGCACCGCCCCTACGGGATCTTTGCCGCGCGAGGTCCGCGGTTCCGCCGTGGCGTGCGCGTGCCGGCGCTCTCCATCCTCAATGTGGCGCCGCTCGTCCTCTACTCGCTGGGGCTCCCGGTTCCCAGCGGGCTGGACGGTGAGCTCCCGTTCGAAACACTCAGAGAGGGAACCTTGCTGGCGCATCCAGTGCGCTACGCGGACCAAGCCGAGGAGACGGTGCCGCACAGTGTTCCGGCGGGACCTGAGCTCAGTGCGGAAGCAGAGATGGAGATCATGAAGCGCCTCCGGGCCCTGGGTTATGTGGAGTAATGACTGATTTACTCGAGCTCGTCAGGACGATGCGTGTTGTCGGGCTCAGACGCATGCTGAAGCTCCGGCGCGCGCAGCAGCTGGCGTGGCCGGGATTGCTGAACGGATTTTATGCGACGCGAGCGCTTCAGGCGCTTTTCAACGTCGGGCTGCTCGACACGATGCGAGCGCAAGGTAGCATCGATGTCTCTGAGTTCGCCGCTGGACGCGATCTCGATCCGGCCATTCTGCGAGCGCTCTGCGACGCGCTGTTCGCGCTGAGCCTGTTGGAGAAGGACATAGACCGATACTGGCTCAGCGCAGATGGACGGCTGCTCGTGGACGTGGGTCGAGGATGGTTCGATGCCGTGTACGGCTATGAGGGCGTCGTGCACTCGCTCGAGCCACTGCTGAGAAGAGAGTCGATCTATGGTCGCGACATCTCGCGCCGCCCTGATTTCGTCGCCCGTGGCAGCGGCGCCGCGGAGGCGTGGCTCTACTTCCCGCTGGCTGTGGATTACATCATCCGGCACGGCTGCCGGAAGGCGTTGGACCTGGGATGCGGAGAGGGCACGTTTCTCCGGTATCTCTGCGCCAGTCATCCGGAGATCAGTGGCTGTGGCATCGACGTCGCCACTGAGGCCATCGCCGAGGGTCGAGCCAAGCTCGAGGCGACGGATCTCAACGGCCGTGTGGGTCTGATGAAGGGGGACATGACCAGGTTGGGCGCGGTGCCGCAGATCACGCGAGACGCCGACGTGGCGACGACATTCTTTGTGCTGCACGAGCTGCTGGCCGCTGGATCCGACGTGGTGGTCAATTTCTTGTCGAGCTTTAGACGTCTGTTTCCTGGCGTCCCGCTGCTGGTGTTCGAGCTCGACCGGCCGACGCCAGAGGACATGCGCCGCCGGCCGGGCATGGCGGTTGCGTACTACCTGCAACACGATCTGTCGCGTCAGTTGCCCATGGCCAAGGAGGCGTGGCCTCCCATGTTCGAGGTGGCTGGCTTTGCCAGCATCGAACAGCGGAACCTATCGTTTGCGCGATCGGTGATGTTCACGTTGATGTAGCCGTGCTATGGCCAGATTCCTCATGACCACCTGGCCCATTCCGGGCCACACGCATCCCAGCCTTGCGGTCGCGCACGCCCTGCGCGATCGGGGCCATGATGTGGCGTTTTATACAGGGCGCCGGGCACAGCGGATGGTCGAGGGCGAGGGGTTTCGGGTCTTCCCGTTCACGCGGGTCAGCGAGGCGGCCGTCGATCGCGTGTTCTTCGACTCGCACGATTTGGATTGGCGGGAGCGATGGCTAGGACAGCGCGTGCGGATGCGCGAATGGTTGGTGGGCACGCTGTCGGGACAGGTAGCCGACCAGATCGATGCGATCCACACGTGGAGGCCGGATGCGGTGCTGTGTGACTCGAGCATGTGGGGCCCGTACGTGGTCGTGCACGACACCCTACGACTACCCGTCGTGATCTTGCAGTTTCAGGCGGGTTGCTTTCTGCCCGGGCCTGACGCACCGCCACCTGGATTCGGTCTGCCGCCACCCCGGAATTGGCGCACGCGATGGCTCGCTCGTGGAGCGAGGGTGGTGCTGACAATCGCCACACGGAACTTCAGGCACGGGGTGAATACCGTGCGACGTCAATACGGGCTGCCGCCGCTCGCGGTCTCGCCGACGGTTCAAGCCGGTCGTATGGCCCTGTATTTCGTGACGAGCGTGCCAGAGCTCGACTATCACCGACGCGACCTGCCTTCGTCCGTACGGTACGTCGGCCCGTGCATCTGGAACAAGCCGTGCAGCGCGCCGCCGCCGTCGTGGTTGGCCGAGCTGCCGTGCGATCAGCCTCTCGTGCACGTGTGCGAGGGGACCATCCACGCGCGCCGACCGACGGTGCTGCGTGCAGCGGCACGGGCCTTGGCGAATGCACCCGTTCACGTCGTGATGACCACGGGCTCGCATCGCCATCCGGCGAGCTTGGGCCTGGACCCGCTGGCGCCGAACATCAGGCTCGAGGCATGGGTGCCGCACACCGATCTCTTCCCGGCGACGGACGTGGTCGTGACGACAGGCGGAGCGGGGACCGTGCTCACCGCGCTCAGATTCGGCATCCCGTTGCTGGTCGTGCCGACCGAGTGGGACAAGCCAGAAAGTGCGCGGCGGGTCGTCGAGAGCGGCGCCGGCTTGTCCCTGTCACCACGCCGGTGCACACCAGACCGTCTCCGCGCCGCCGTGGACCGATTGCTGACGGACCGGCGGTTCCGTGACAATGCGCGCCGCCTCGCTCGATGTCTGGCCGAGAGTGGTGGCGCGCATCGCGCAGCGGCATTGATAGGAGAGTACGTTGACCAGCGGAGTGCTGATTACCGGAGCGTCGAGCGGCTTGGGGTTGGAGACCGCGCTGTACTTGGCTGAGCGCGGCATGCGCGTCTATGCGTCCATGCCGAACCTCGAGGAGCGTTCGACGCTCGAGACGGGCGCCCGCGAGCGCGACGTCTCGTTACGGATGCTGGAGCTGGACATCACTCGTCCAGCCAGCATCGACGCCGCGGTGCGCACGATCGTGCAGGAGACAGGCGGCATTGGGGGCCTGGTGAACAACGCGGGCACTCGGCTGCGCGGATGCTTCGAGGATCTCGCAGACGATGAGTTGCGAACGCTGTTCGACACGAACGTCTTCGGCACCATGGCAGTGACGCGCGCAGTGCTGCCTGCCATGCGTGCCGCCGGACATGGGCGCATCGTGATGATGACGTCCGTGGCGGGGCGTATCGGGTCGTTCGGTGTCGGCGGCTACTGCGCGACGAAGTTCGCGCAGGAGGGGCTTGGCGAATCGCTGGCCTTGGAGTTGGCGCCGTTCGGCATTCAGGTCGTGCTGGTGGAGCCTGGCATTGTCAATACCACGGCTTGGGGTGTGCATCGAGTCGTCGCGCGTGGGGCGAACGACCTCAGGGGCCCGTATTTCGCCTGGTTCCATCGTGCCGAGCAGCTCGCGGATGCCTTTGTCCGTTCGTCTCCCATTCGACCGCAGGACGTGGCAGAGGCGGTCCATCGCGCGCTCTCAGCCCGGCGACCACGACTGCGATAC
The DNA here is from genome assembly GCA_009377495.1 of Luteitalea sp. Taxonomy (GTDB): domain Bacteria; phylum Acidobacteriota; class Vicinamibacteria; order Vicinamibacterales; family Vicinamibacteraceae; genus WHTT01. The sequence goes on along the minus strand of WHTZ01000022.1, from coordinate 64,557 downwards.
CTGGTAGGGCGGCGGGCCGCCACCGTGATTGGCCTCCGTCGACATGTGCCAGGGGAGTTATTCGAGCGCTTCTATTTCGGACAGCTCATGCGCCGCGTGCTGCGCTAATGAAGGAGGACACATGGATCCGACGATCGACCAGAACGTCAGTGTGGAGCAGGAGGCGTCAGCCGCATTCGTGCAGAGCTACTTCGATGCCTTTGCTGCCCACGACCTGCCGCGCTGTGTGGATGCGTACACCGACGATGCCACGCTGCACTTCGTTGCCGGCGTTTACAGCGGGAAGTCGGCCATCGAAGAGTGGCATCGGGAGCGCTTCGCTGCGGAGCTGCAGATCCTCCGAATCGATTCCATCTCGTCGAATCACGATTCGGTCACCGTGGATCTGGTGGTCGCATCGAAACGGCTCCAGTTCTTTCGGATCGCCAACCTCGCCGGCAGGGGGGTGCTGCGGCTCGACGGCAGCAAGATCAAGGAGGCTCGGTTCTCACCGCGCTTCTGCGATCCCTTCGAGGGCTGGTAGAGCACGGGGTGCTGGGGTGCTGGGGTGCGAGAGGTTGTGACTTATGAAGGACAGCCCGAACATATTGGTGATTGCCATCGACAGTCTGCGTGCCGACCACTTGGGCTGCTACGGCTATCAGCGGCCGACGAGCCCGGCGATGGACGGCCTGGCGCGACAGGGCGCGCGAGCGCAACAGTTCGTGTGCGCGGGCCTGCCTACGCACCCGTCGTTTACGACGCTCTATACGGGGCAGCATCCCATCACCCACGGCATCGTGGCACACGGGCCGCGTAACGTGCTGGGTAGAGACGCGCCGTCTCTGCCGCAGATTCTCATGGACGAGGGATATACCACGTGTGCGCTCGACAACCTGGCGACCGGTCGCATTTGGTTCCGGCGGGGCTTCGAGTTCTACATCGATCCGAGCATGCGGCACACGGTGTACATCGATGTCGCCTGCGAGGAATTGAACGCGCGCGCCATTCCCTGGTTGAAGAGCCATGGGGACGAGCGGTTCTTCATGATGGTGCACTACTGGGATCCGCACTGGCCGTTCAAGCCGCCGGAACGTTATCAGCATCTCTTCTACGACGGCAATCCGACAGACCCCGACAATCACAGTCTGGACGCGTGGTGGAAACACCCGCTCGGTGCCGTGGCGCGGGACACCTGGATGCGGACGCGGGATGGCCTCATCACGGACGCCGCCTACATCTCAGCGCTGTACGACCGTGAGATCCGTCACGTGGATGACGGGGTGGGCGAGTTACTCGCGGCCTTGGATGACTGCGGACTGGCTGAGAACACCCTGGTCCTCCTGTTCGGTGATCATGGTGAAAGTCTCGTGGAGCACGGCATCTTCTTCGATCACCACGGGCTGTACGAAACGACGTTACGCGTGCCGTTCATGGCACGATGGCCGAATCGCATACCAGCAGGCTCGACGCTCTCGCCGATGATGCAGCACCACGACGTCGCGCCGACGCTGCTGGAGGCCGTGGGCGCGCTCGTGCCACCCGAGATGGACGGTCGGAGTGTGCTGCCGCTGCTCACTGGTCAGGCGCGTGATGGTGGGCGCAAACAGGCGATCAGTTGTGAATGCACCTGGCAGGCGAAGTGGAGCCTGCGGACCGACGAGCACAAGCTCATTCTGGCCCGCGCACCGGATCTCTACGGTAATCCTGAGCGCGAGCTGTACGACCTGAAGGCGGATCCCGACGAGCACCGCAATCTCGTTACGGAAGCGGGCGGTCTGGCCGCCGAGTTGGAGGCCGCGCTCGAGGGGTGGATCGCTGAACGACTTGCCGCGCAGGGGAGAGCCGATGATCCGCTTCGCGCGCACGGCACGTCGCTCAACCTCGCGTGATCGGCGATTGAAAGCGACTGTGGCAATGACCGACCGAGCAAGCTGGATGGTGGTGGATCCGTCGGCTGGGTCAGGAGGTGGCCCCTCGCTCGCCGACTATCGAGTGTTCGTGGGGCCACCCGACAAGTACGATGTCGTGGCCGCGTTGCAATTCACCGTACTGACGCAACTGGGACTCCGAGAGCGCCACCGCCTCCTCGACGTCGGGTGCGGGTCGCTGCGAGCCGGGCGTTTGTTCATGCCGTACCTCTCGCCCGGTCGATACTTCGGTATCGAGCCAGAGCAGTGGTTGGTCGAAGAAGGGATCAAGCACGAGCTGGGGCAGGACCTGATCCGTCTCAAGCGGCCGGTTTTCAGCAACGATGCCAGCTTCACGCTGACCGCCTTCGGGCAGAGCTTCGACTTCGTCCTTGCGCACTCGGTGTTCTCCCATGCGGCCGAGTCACAGATCCGCCACTGTCTTGCCGAGGCCGAGCACGTCCTCACCACGGAGGGAACCCTTGTCGCGACGTTCTTCGAAGGGCGGACGAGCTACGCTGGCACGGGTTGGCAGTATCCCGATCCGGTGGCGTATCGCTGGGATGATCTCGCTCGCTTCGTGGCCGATGCCGGTCTCGTCGTGCAGCGATTGCGCTATGAACATCCCAACCATCAGGCGTGGGTGGCCATTGTCCGGCCTGGCCACGAATCTCAGATTCCAACCTCACTGCTCGCATGAGCGCTGGTGAATTCGTGCGTCGCGTGCGGTTGGCACACGTGGGCTGGAGGACGTCTGGTCTGACGGCCTCTGTGTTCATCCTCGCGCTTGGGGCCCCGACAGCTCAGTCGGCGCGTGAGGGTGACACGCGTGTGCCGCCTCACACGAGCCAGAAGCAGGCGGCCAGATTTTCCGGCATTCGCGCCATTCGGGTCGTCCAGAGCTCCGGAGCTCGCCCGCGCTTTTCTCCCGATGGTACGCGGTTCGTCTTCGACCGAAAGAACGAGGACGGCTTTTGGGACGTTTACATCTCCGACCTGTCCGGAACGATCGTCACCAGCCTGACCGAGGGGCATGAGGGCATTGGCCAGCGAACCAACGGTAATGCCATCTTTCATCCGTCGGGCAAGCTCGTCGTCTTCGCGTCGGAGGTGCCCGAGCACTTCGGCATGCGCATGAAGGGCTTGAGCGATCCAGGCATTGGCCTCTTCTCCAATTTTTGGGCCACGGATCCGAAGGGACAGCGGTTCTGGCGGCTTACGAATAGTCCGATCAAGAAGAGCCTGCGCGATCGTACACCGGCGACGGCCGTGGTGAACCCTGTGTTCTCTCGGGATGGCTCGACGTTCGTCTGGACCGAGCGGTTCAAGGGAGGTGGCTGGGGCGAGTGGCGGGTCATGACGGCCGACTTCGTGATCCGAGATGGCGTGCCGTCATTGAGAAACGAGCGCGTACTGCTGACGCCTCGGAAGGGCAACTATGTCACGGCGATGGACTTCATCGACGAAGACACGCTCCTCATCGCCGGCAATCCGGACGGCCAGCACCCATACGGCATGGACCAGTATCGCTACGACCTACGAACTGAAAAGCTGGAGAACCTCACGAACACGCCCCGGTTCTGGGAAGAAGGCTCGGCGGTCGCGCCGAACGGCCAGATCGTCTACATGACCAACCAGGATTCGCGGTACGAGCAAGACTTCACCAGCGCGAACTGGGCCGCCCAGGAACGTGAGCGCGAGTACTACCTGATGAACGCTGATGGATCGGGCAAGCAGCGTCTCACCTATTTCAACGATTCGAAAGCGCCGGAGTATGCCGGCCAGCACGTGATCGTCGCCGCATGCCGGTTCAGCCCCGATGGCCGGTATCTCGCCGCGACGCAGGGCGTGCGCGGTTCGACCGACGATGGCGCCGAGATGCGCCTACGGATCATCCTCATTGAGATCGAGCCCCCCATGCGAGGGGCCATATAGGAGCCCATGCACGAGCCCGCGAGCGTGGAAGCGGAACCAAAACCGACCGTCGCGGTCCCACTACTGCCTCGGACGGCCCCGGTCTACGAGTCGGCTCCCGACCAAACGGTGGGTGCGGATGTGGTCTCGGTGCGCCTGAAAGCGGCCTACGGCGTGGGGGCATCTTGCGAGGCGGTGAAGACGTTCGCGTTCGGCCTGTTTCTCCTCTTCTACTACACGAGCGTGCTCGGTCTCCCCGGAACGCTCGTTGGTCTGGCCACGGCTCTCGGGCTGGCGTGGGATTCCGCCATCGATCCGTTGATTGGATTCCTTTCGGACCGCGCCCGGTGGCGGCTGGGACGCCGGCACGGGTTCATGCTGATCGGTGGGCTTTGCATGAGCCTGAGCTTCTTTGCGATCTTCAGTCCTCCTGCGAACCTCTCGGCACCGGTGCTGTTCGGCTGGCTGCTTCTCACGAGCCTATGCCTCAGGACGAGCAACTCGCTATTCATGGTGCCGTACTACGCGCTGGGCGCAGAGCTCAGCCAGGACTATCACGAACGGACGGCGATCTCGGCGTTCCGAGCCGGCTGTGCGTTGTTTGGCACGCTGCTGGCGGCAGGCGTCTCATTTGGCGTGTTCTTTCCGGGCGGCCAGGCGGACCAGCCGGATCGTGGCTCGCAGTTCGACTCGTCTGGATACGTTGCGATGGGGCTCGTGTTCGGTTTGTTCATGACTGGGGCGGCCCTGGTGACCATCGTGGGCACCTGGTCGAGACGATCGCAGGGCCAGCCGGTCGAATCCACTGGACGAGCGGAGCGGTTCCGCTTCTTCGCGGCGTTCGCGACATCCATGAAGGATCACGCCTTTCGGACCCTCGTGACATCGGCAGCGCTCTTCTTTTTGGCGACGGTGATCAACGCATCGCTCGCGGTTCACTATCTCACGTACTATGCGAGCATTCCGAGCTCCGGGTCTTTCGGCGCATTCTTCCTCGCCTTTTATACCGGCGCCCTTGTGGGCGTCCCGTTCTGGGTATGGATGAACAAGCGCGTAGACAAGCATCGACTGTACTGCACGGCGATGCTGATCACTGGTCTTATCATGGCGGCTGCTTACTGGTTGGTCGGCCACGGCCGTCCGCTCGGTACGGGAAACTTGATCCCGTTGGCCCTCGGCAATGGGCTCGCCGGCTATTTCGCCAGCGCGCTCTGGGTGATCGTGCCGTCGATGATTGCTGATGTCACGGAGGAAGACGAGCTCAAGACGAGCCGACGCCGAGACGGAACGTTCTTCGGGATTTACTCCTTCACGCAACAGGCCGCGGCGGGTGTCGCCATTCTCGCGACCGGTGTGCTGGTGGACCTGTTCGCGGGGCTCGTGCCGGGGCAGGTCGCGCAGTCAGCGACGACCATCGATCGACTGGGGCTGCTGTTTAGCCAGCTCCCTGCCCTGCTTCTCATCGGGGCGGCTCTGATGATCCTCCCATACGGCCTCACGAGAGAGCGGGTCGCACTCGTGAAGCAGGAATTGGCCGCGCGCAAAAACTAGCCGCGGAAAAGGGGACAGGCCCCTTTTTCTTGTCGTAGCAAGTGAAAAAGGGGCCTGTCCCCTTTTCCGCCCGCCATCATCTCATAATCCTGTCGCCCACCCAAGAGCGCGCGACCGCTTGTCACTGATAAGATGGTCAGGTTCGCAACTCTCCGCGGTCGTGAACCGACGGCCGCGCTGCTACAGGAGGACGTGACGTTATGGCGCATGAGCTGCCACCTTTGCCTTATGGTTTCTACGTGCTCGAGCCGCACATCGACGCGCAAACGATGCAGGTGCATCACGGCAAGCACCACGCGACGTATGTGAACAACTTGAACGCGGCGCTCGAGAAGGACCCCGATCTGCAGAAAAAGAGCATCGAGGAGCTGCTCGCTGATATCTCCAACGTTCCCGAAGCCATCCGCACAGCAGTCCGCAACAATGGCGGTGGTCACGCCAACCACACATTGTTTTGGCAATTGATGGGATCGAACGCGGGTGGCGTGCCAACAGGGGCTGTCGCAGATGGGATCACGAGCACGTTCGGCAGCTTCGACAAGTTCAAGGAGACGTTTACGAAGACGGCGATCGGCCGGTTCGGCAGCGGCTGGGCGTGGCTGGTCGATGACAAGGGCAAGCTCGACATCTATAGCACGGCAAACCAGGACAGTCCGCTCATGGAAGGCAAGAAACCTCTCCTGGGCCTCGACGTCTGGGAACACGCGTACTACCTGAAATATCAGAACCGTCGGCCAGACTACATTGCTGCCTGGTGGAACGTGATCAACTGGGACACGGTAAACAAGCAGCTCAAGGGCTGATCCGACGATATCGCGTGATCAAGTCAGGTATGTAGCGAGGGGCCTTCAGGCCCCTCGCACCTCGAACAGCCGGACCACGACCTCGGTACCCACCTCCATCGATCCCGAGCCTGCCGGGATTTCGAAATAACCATCAGCCTGAGACAGGCTCGTGATGTCGCCTGAGCCTTTGAAGACCGGCGTCGCGACATCTCCATCGACGCGTACGGGGTAGAACTGATGGCGATCCGGCGGCGAGCTCACCCGCGTGCCGAGGCGCGCGCGCACGGTAGCTGGCATCCACGGCGGCAGCCGCGCCATAGCTCGCAGCAACGGTACGAGCAACACGTAGCCATTGGTGAGGCAGGAGGTCGGGTTCCCCGGCATGCCGAAGAGGATCGTCGAGCCGACTCGCGCGAAGGCCGTCGGCTTGCCCGGCTTCACGGCAATGCCATGAAACAGCACGTCGCCGCGAGCCCGGATGACGTCCAACAGGAGATCGCGCTCGCCGACGGAGCTACCACCCGAGCAGACGAGCACATCCGCGTCACACGCCTCATCGAACGCACGGCCGAGGGCGTCGAGGTCGTCAGATACCGGCGGCCGAGGCTGCGGATGGCCGCCGTGCGCGGAGACCAGCGCGGTGAGCGTGAAACGGTTCACATCGTACACGCTTGCAGCGGTTGACGCCTGTCCGGGCTCCACCACCTCGTTCCCTGTCGAGAAGATGACGACCCGAGGGCGCGCATACACCGGCACGCGCGCGAGGCCGAGCGCTGCCAGCGCGCCCACCTTCGCGGCCGACAACACCTCCCCGGCGCGCAGGACGAGATCACCAATGTGGATATCGGAGCCCTGCGGCGCGATGTGTTGGCGCTCGCGCGCGGCGGTTCGAATGTGGACCGCCTGATCGTGCCGCTCCGTTTCCTCGACCATCACGACCGCATCCGCGCCGGACGGAATGGGCGCACCCGTCGCGATTTCGACACACTCGCCTGGCGCGAGCGCGCGTTCGGGGGCCGCTCCGGCGAACAGTGCATCGACGAGCTGCAGTCGAGCCGGCGCCGCAGCGGAGGCGCCCTTCGTGTCTGCCATGCGCACCGCGTAGCCGTCCATCATGGCCCGGTCGAATGCCGGCACATTGATGGCGGCGTGCACCTCTTCGGCGAGCACGCGCCCCGGTGCGTCCAGGAGTGTGACGGGCTCGACGCGTGTGATCGGTCGAGCGGCGTTGGCGACGATCGCGCGCGCCTCATCGAGCGTGATGACGTGGGCGAACGGTCGCATTCGCCCGTAGATCGCGTTGCTCATCGTGTTGCTTCACGGACCAGGTGGCCTAGCTCCGGCAGAATCAGCTGATCCATTGCCAGGCGAACTGCTGCTGGCGAGCCGGGGAGCGCCATGAGCAGGCGGGTTTGCGAGATCCCCGCGCACGCCCGCGAGAGCATGGCAGCGGGTCCGACCTCCTGATAGCTCAGCATGCGGAACAGCTCACCAAAGCCGGGCAGCGGCTTGTCGAAGAGACGTGTGATGGCCTCGTGCGTGTTGTCGCGCCGACCAATACCCGTGCCGCCCGTTGTGATGATTGCCTGCACTTCCGGTCTCGCGCGCCGCCACTGAATCCAGTTGATGACCTCCTCGGGGTCATCCTTCACGAGACCGCGATCGACGACCCGATGGCCGTTGGCTTCCAGTAAGTCGACGATGAGCTTGCCGCCCCCGTCTGTTTCGAGCGTGCGTGTGTCGCTAATGCTCAGCACGGCGCACCCGACCGATGCCGGCGCCGCCGCGCGATGTTGCTCGTGGCTCATGTCCGCATTGTAGATGTCGAAAAGATGCCTGTCATCTTTTGAAAACGGGACGTGGCGGATGCGGTTGGCTGTAGGATCCGCAGATGTTCCGGATGTGGTGCGACAGGTTGCTCTGGCTGGCCGTCGCGGCTGCCGTGCCGGCGCTTGCGCTCGCGGTCGGGCCACAGGCCGCGGGTGATCGCAGCGCTGACCAGTGGGTCGAGGCCACGCTGGCTGCCATGACCCTCGACGAGAAGGTGGGGCAGCTCCTCGCGCCGGGGTTTTCAGGCGTCTACACGAGCACCGACAGCGAGACGTTCGACGCGCTCGCCGAGCTGGTGCGGGAACATCACGTGGGCGGCTTTGTCGTCTTTGGCGGTGCCGAGCCGACGCCGGACGTGCTGCTCAACCCGAGCTGGCCGACCGTCACGCTCGGACAGCCGCTGGCGACGGCATCGCTCGCCAATCGACTGCAAGCCCTGTCGAAGGTGCCGCTCCTCAACTCTGCGGACTTCGAAACGGGCCCAGGGTTCAGACTCCGCGGTGCGACCACGTTTCCGCGTGCCATGGCGTTTGGCGCAGCAGGTGACGAGCACCTGGCGTACGAAGCAGGGCGCGTCACCGCGTCCGAGTCACGCGCGCTCGGCGTCCAGCTCGATTTCGCGCCGGTCGTCGACGTCAACAACAACCCGCGTAATCCCGTCATCAACACCCGATCGTTCGGCGAGGATCCGGCGATGGTTGGGAAGCTGGCGTCGGCCATGGTGCGCGGTATGCAGGAGGGGGGCGTGCTTGCCACGCTCAAGCACTTCCCAGGCCATGGCGACACGGCGATCGACTCGCACGTCGGCCTGCCCGTCATCGACAAACCGCGCGATGCCATCGAGCGGCTCGAGCTCGTGCCCTTTCGGCTCGCGATTGAGGCGGGCGCGGGTGCGGTGATGACGGCGCACATGGCGCTGCCGCAGATCGACGCGGCCCCGAACACGCCGGCGACGCTCAGTCGACCCGTGGTCACGGCCTTGCTGCGCGACCGCATGGCCTTCGACGGGTTGATTGTCACCGACTCGATGGGCATGGCCGGCGTGACCAAGCTTTACGACCCGGGTGAGGCTGCGGTCCGCGCCGTGCAGGCGGGTAACGACATCGTCCTGCACTCGCCTGATGTGCCGGCCGCCTTTCGTGCGATAAAGGCAGCCATCGAAGGTGGTGAGATCGTCTCGTCACAGATTGACGCGTCGGTCCGGCGCATCTTGCGAGCGAAGGCGCGGGTAGGCTTGCACAACGAGCGGTTGGTCGATCTGGCGAAGCTGCCGGACGCGGTTGGCACGCGCGTGCATCAGGCGGTGGCAGAGGAGGTGAGCAGGCAATCGATCACCCTCCTCAAAGACGATCGACAGCACGTTCCACTCACCGCTCCGCGTGAGGCTGCCGTGCTCTACCTCTCGGTGCTCGATTACCCGTCGAATTGGGGCATTGCCGCGCCAAGTCGAACTCTCGTGCCGCAGCTCGAGGAGCGGTGGCCCAACGTCACCGCCATCGAGCTCTCGGACCGAACGTCGAAGTCGGAGCTCGACCTCGTGCGGTCGATGGCCTCACGGTATGACGCCATCGTGGCGGGCGTCTTCGTCCGCACGGCGTCGGCGAGTGGACGGATGGACCTTGCCGAGCCGCTGGTCTCGCTCCTGCGGGATCTCGCGCAGGTCACGGCACAGCGTGATGCGCCGTACGTCTGCGTTCTCTTCGGCAACCCTTACGTCGCCGTTCATCTCGAAGACGTGCCCGCCCTCATGTTGACCTACGATTTGTACGATCTGGCCGAGACTTCGGCTATTAGGGCGCTTGCGGGCGACGCGCCCATTGGCGGGCGTCTTCCCATCGAGTTACCTGGCCTTGCGCCACGTGGATCGGGGTTGACGCGTAGCGCCCGTTCACCCACCTTGTCACCAGGCCCGCGGTAGGGCGTGGCTTCCGCCTTCGCGTAAAGTAGGGCGCGGCTTTAGCCGCGCCTGCTTGAAGTGTTGGCTGGCGCCGCTAAAGGGGCGCCCTACGGGTTATCTGCTTGTGGTAGCATAAATAGTTCGTGCAGGGCATGACGGGGCACGCCGTGAGCTCTGCGCGCATTCCCCGCTCGTTCGTGGCGGAATCCCAACTCGCGCCCTTAGCTCAGCTGGATAGAGCGTCTGGCTACGAACCAGGAGGTCGCAGGTTCGAGTCCTGCAGGGCGCGCCAGCCTCCGCTGCGCTCCGGCTGTCGCTTCCTCCCGTCTTCAGCCGCCGCGCGACTCGCTTACGCTCGTCGCGACGGGGGTCGAGTCCTGCAGGGCGCGCCACCTAATCTACTAACTGACAATAACTTGCTTTGATATAGTGCCATATAGTATTGGCTGAAGATCTCTCTGAGGTCACATAGAGGTCGCAGATTGGAGAGGTCTGTCTGGGGGGCAACGCCAGTCCCGGGAGCATGGCACCCGGTCGGGGTAGCCCTTGACACGCGCTCGCCTCGAGCGACACGCTCGGCTGTGGAAATGCCGGTGCCGTGGAACGCACAGAGCACATCCGACCGCACCTTGGAAATCTCGCCTAACGCGAGATTCCTACATTCCCCACAACGCTTCTTTTTCTTCAAGAAGAGTCGTCTATCCGCCACATTGACATTCTAGGTGAACGAGCATATCGTCTCCTGCCTAGAATGTCTACCAAACAAGGTCAGCGTCGCATCGAGCTCCTGCAGGGAACCCTCGACCTGCTGATCCTCCGCACGTTGCGGCTGGGCCCGGCTCACGGTCACGCCATCGCCAAGGCCATCGAGCGCGGCTCGGAGGATGTCCTGCTGGTGGAGCAAGGGTCGTTGTACCCGGCGCTGCATCGGCTGATCAAGCGAGGGTGGATTACCTTTGACGAAGGCACGTCCGAGAACAACCGCCGGGCCAAGTTCTACCGCCTGACAGCCAAAGGCCGCAAACAGCTCGCGATCGAGACGAGCAAGTGGGACACGCTGGCTCGAGCCATTGCCCGTATCCTCCGCCCCGCGGCACAGGAGTGACGACGATGAAGCGCGCCAAACAAGCGCTGGATGGCCTGGATCTGGACATCCGTGATCACATCGAGCGGGAAATCGAGGACAACATCGCGCGCGGCTTGTCGCCAGAGGAGGCACGCCGCCAGGCGATGCTGAAATTCGGCAACGTTGCGCTGGTAAAGGAGGACACGCGCGCCGTGTGGGTGCCGATCTGGCTCGAGCAATTGGTCCAAGATGCCCGCTACGCGCTCCGAATGCTGCGCCGGAATCCCGGCTTTGCCGCGGTGGCGTCCCTTTCACTCGCGTTGGCAATCGGTGCCAACACCGCGGTCTTCAGTCTTGTCAACGTCCTGATGTTGCGTGACCTCCCGGTCGCCAGCCCTCACGATCTGGTGGAGATCGGCCGGCTGTCGGAGGGCGGCCGCGGAAACTTCGCGTATCCGATTTACGAGCGCATCCGAGACCAGAACGCGGTATTGAGCGGCGTGCTCACCGTGCAGTCTGGAACGGTTCAAGCCACCGTCGACGATGCGCCGCGTCAGCCCATCGGCCGCTTCGTCTCGGGAAACTTCTTCGAGGTCCTGGGTCTCTCGCCGGTGGTCGGACGGCTGCTCTCGCCGGGCGACGACCGGCTCGGCGCCGCGGAGGGATCGACAGTTACCGTCATCGGCTACGGGCTGTGGCAGCGCGCCTTCGGGGAAGATCCAGCCATCGTGGGCAAGACCCTGATGGTCGACACGGTCCCGTTCACCATCGTGGGCGTCCTTCCACGGACATTCGAAGGCTTGACCGTCGGCCGTCCAGACGACTTCTTCATCCCTATCGCCAGCCGTCGTGACAGCTGGCTGGATAACTGGGACTTCAACTGGCTGACCATCGTTGGCCGCCTGAAGCCGGACACCTCTCGAGAGGCCGCCCAGATCAATCTGGATGTGGTCTTCGGGCGCTTTCTCGAGGATTTCGCCGCTCGCACCTCTGATGCCGACGCGCAGCGCCGAATCCGCGCGCATCGTCTGACCCTTGACTCTGCGCGGGCTGGCCTCTCGGCGCCGCGCCGTGAGTACTCGACGCCAGTGCTCCTGCTGATGGGTGCCGTCAGCCTGGTCCTGCTCATCGCGTGTGCGAACGCGGTCAACCTCCTGTTGGCGCGCGGCATGGCGCGACGCCGCGAGATCGGCCTCCGCCTCGCGATTGGCGCCAGCCGCGGGCGACTGATTCGCCAACTCCTGACCGAATCAGCGGCCTTGGGACTGATCGGCGGTGCGGCCGGCCTCGCCCTCGCGATGTGGGGCACCCGCGTTCTTGCGGTGTTCATCGCGGACGGTGACCCGGCGATCGCCTTCGACATCGCGCCGGACGGCCGGGTGTTCCTGTTCACCGGTGTCATTTCGCTGGGGTCGGCGCTGCTCGCGGGCCTGGCACCAGCGCTCCAGGCGACACGGACGAACGTGACCCTGGAATCGGGAGTGACGCCCGCACGCTCAACGTGAGTCGGACAGCGACGCTCTGGACTCGCGCGCTGATAACCACGCAAGTCGCGCTTTCCCTGCTGCTGCTGACAGGCGCATCGTTGTTGGTGACGAGCCTTCGGAACCTGCACGCATTCGATGCTGGATTCGACCGGGATCACGTGCTCCTCATGCGTCTCAGTCCCGACAAGGCGGGCTACACTGGGGAGCGCCGCCTGGCGTACTACCGGCAGGTCCTGGAACGTGCGCGGAATGCACCTGGCGTGCGCGCAGCCGGCTTGTCGCTCATCACACCAATTTCTGGCGGAGGCGTGGACCTCTCTTTCGGTGTGGCGGGACGGCCACGAGAGCCCGGCGCCGTGGTGTACGTGGATATGGTCTCCGACGGGTACTTCGCCGCGATGGGGACGACATTGCTGCTCGGCCGCGACCTCGCTCCACAGGATGGACCTGACTCCACCCCGGTCGCCGTGATCAACGATGCCCTGTCGCGACGGTATTTCAAAAATGAGAGTCCGATCGGACAGCGTGTGAGGCTGGGCGATCAAGAGGGATTGGAGATCGTCGGTGTGGTCGCCAACGCCAAGTACCTCTCCCTCAGAGAAGAGGACCATCCGACCATGTACGTCCACGCGCTCCAGACACGCGACGACAAATGGGGTCTCACACTCGCCGTCAGAACGTCGGGCGATCCGGCCTCTTTCGCACCAGCGATCCGCCGCGAGGTTCAGTCGGTTACGGGGACAGCACCGGTCGCGCAGGGCACGACCTTGGCAGCCCAGATCGATCGCTCGCTCGTCAAAGAACGGCTCATGACGCGTATCCTGGGCGCCTTCGCCGCCTTGGCACTGCTGCTCGCCTCGGTGGGCCTTTACGGGGTGCTGGGGTACGCCGTCACGCGACGAACCAACGAGATCGGCATCCGCCTGGCGCTCGGCGCCACGCGAGGCACCGTCCTGTTGTCGGTGCTGCGGGAGTCGTGGATGCTCGTGGCGATCGGAGCGGCGATCGGCGTACCGGCGGCCCTGGCGCTCACACCGCTTTTATCGAGCTTGCTCTACGGCGTGACGCCTGCGGACCCCTGGGTGCTCAGCGGTGCGGTGTTGTGCCTGTTCCTCGTCGCGCTGGCCGCAGCGTCACGGCCCGCATGGCGTGCCTCACGCGTCGATCCGCTCGTCGCCTTGCGATACGAATGATCGACGATTGCTGTCACAACTGAGAGCCAGTGCGCACAGGAGGTGAAGCCGGCGTGCCAGCCCGCACGTTCATCGAACTGCCGAATCAAGACCAGCAGCTCGTAGGTCGCCACCTGGATGCGGTCCGAGAGCTCGGCGATAGCGTCACCCAGGCGTTCGACCTCCGCGTCGGGCGTCGGAGGCGAGCCGTGCGCCGGCGGCGCAGGGATCGGGCCGTCGGGAGTCGTATGCCGAAGAGTAGTCGCAGACATGTTTCATGAAGAAGGACGCAACCAGGGGTCGGTGGCTCATATGTCTGATCGCAAGGCGACGATTGGGTCGGTGCGCGAGGCACGGCGGGCGGGAAGATACGTCGCCAACAGGGCGACGGTCGCCAGGCCCGCCGCAACCGCGACGTATGTCACCGGATCCATCGGGCTCACGCCGAACAGCAGCGCGGACATGACACGAGTGAGCAGCATGGCCGCGCCCATGCCGAGTGCGATGCCCGTCAGCGTCAGGACGAGGCCATGACGGAGAAACAGCTGGCGCACGTCTTCGGTTTGCGCGCCGAGCGCCAGGCGGATCCCAATCTCCCGTGTGCGCTGTGTCGCGACGTACGCAATCACCCCGTAGATACCCACGACGCAGAGGAGCAGGGCCACCGACGCAGCAATAGCGAGGATGACCATGGCAAAGGATATCTGAGCCATGGAAGCCGCGCGAATGTCGTCGAGGGTTTGCACGTTGGCGAGCGGCAGGTTGGGGTTCACGGACCAGACAGCTTCCTGAATCTCGCCCAGAAACGTCGGCGACTGCATGCGCTGTGACCGAATGGCGTACGCCATCGTGCGCGCGACGTCAACGGGCTCCGAATCCCCGTCTTTCATGAGCATCGGCCAGTACACGATGGTTGGCGCCGGCCTGTGCACGCCATTGTCGCGCTCGTTGCCGACGACCCCGATGATCTCGCGCCAGGGATCGTAGGGACCCTGTCGGAGGCGCTTCCCGAGAGCAGCAGCCGGTTCCTGCCAGTACTCACGGGCGCAGTTGGCGGACACCATCACGACCGGCGCGTACTGATAGATGTCGGCCCACGTGATCGCACGGCCGGCGATCACGCGGTTCCCCATCGTCTCGAAGTACCCGGGCGCAATCCGCTTCCTTCGGCGAAGCGGAGGTACCTGCTCGTCCTCATACAAAACACCTTCTACCCACACGGGGTCCTGACCGCTGCTGCCGTCCATCGTGATCGACGAGGCGAGACCCACCGAGGTGACACCAGGCACCTGTCGAAGACGCTCGACGATCGCCTCGTGCGTCCGCGTGGTCTGTTCCGGATCCTCGACGAGCGCTTCGGGAATCGAGACCCGAAACGTATGCACCTCCTCGGGTCGGACGAAGCCGGGCTCGACCTGGCGCAAGGCGATAAATGTCCGAACCATCAGGCCGGATACGACCAAGAGAACGAGCGCGAGCGCGACCTCCGTCACGACGAGCGCATTGCGCGCCCGCTGCCGCCTTGGTGCGTCGCTGGCCGAGCGGCCGCCCTCCTTGAGCGCGGCGACGCTGGGCGCCCCGAGTCTCATGACGGGAATTAGGCCAAACATCACGCCCGTGAGCACCGAAATGGCCAGCGTGAAGAGAAGCACCACCGGATCGATGGCGATCTCCTCGATCCGAGGCAAGCGCGACGGCGCGATGCTCGCGAGCAGGTCCACACCAAGCCTCGCGAACAACAGACCGAGCGACCCGCCAGCGAGCGCCAGCGCGACGCTCTCGGACAGCAGCCCCCGAGCGATGCGCCCGCGGCTCGCCCCCAGCGCGGCACGAACCGCAATCTCCTGCTGACGTCCCTCCGCTCGGATCAGGAAGAGATTCGCCACGTTGGCGCACGCGATCAGCAACACGATGCCCACCGTGCCAAGCAAGACCCACAGCACCTGTCCCACGTCTCCGATCACATCGGCCGCCAGCGGACGAACGTTTGGCTCCATCCGAACGTTGTCGAGCATCTGACGACTCAATCCAGATGGCAGTGGAAACCGGTCGTACACGAGCGGAATCATGCGCGCCACGTCAGCGTTGGCTTGCGTGAGCGTGATGTCGGGCCGGAGCCGAGCCACGCCGAAGAAGCCGAAGTTCGACCCAACGAATGTTTCCGCACGATTGAGTCGCAGCGGTACCACGACCGCCGGACTCGTGTCCAGGAACTTGAATGATGAGGGTAGGACGCCAATGATCTCGCTCGGCTCGCCGTCGATCTCGATGTGACGACCGATGACGCTGGGCGTGGCGCCGAGTGTCTGCTGCCAGTATCCATAGGTCAACAGGACCCGCCTCGGACTACTGGGCCGGTCTTCCAGGCGGCTGAAAGCCCGCCCGAGCACGGGGTTAACCCTCAACAGCGACAGCATTCCGTCTGTCACCCTCAACGCTTGCACACGCTCCGGCTCACGAGACCCAGTAATCGAGACTTGGTCGGTGCGCCAAAGCGCGATGTCTTCGAAGACGCGGCTGCTGTCCCGATACGTGAAGTAGTTGGCGGGTGCCTGGTTCACCAGTTCCAGATTCAAACCCGGCGCGCGGTGCCACACGCCGACCAAGCGGTCCGGCTCATGGAACGGCAGTGGCTTCAGCAGGACGCCATAGACGACGCTGAAGATGGCGGTGTTGGCACCGATACCGAGAGCCAGCGTCAGGACGGCGATCGCCGTGAAGCCGGGACTGCGGCGCAGCACGCGCGCAGCATGCTGGAGGTCTTTCCAAAAGTCTTCCATGAGGTTCGCGCGTCGCATGTCGCGGCACTCCTCCTTACGTCGCTCGACACCCCCAAAGGCGCGCAGGACCATCGTGCGCGCCTGTTCCGGCGTCAGCCCGTTCGCGACGTGCTCGTCAATCTGGCGCTCGATGTGATCCTGCAGCTCCTCGTCTAACTCGTGATCGAGTTGTCGCCGGCGAAACAGGGCACGCAGCCGGAGCGGAACCGTGTAGACCCAGCGCTCCAGACGCACGGCTTACGCCTCCTTCAGCGCCCAGCCGTTCAGCGGTTCGAGCGCGAGGATCTTGAGGAGCAGGAGGTCTAGGGTCCCTTGAACGAGATCGGGTGGTCTACTCATGGCACAAGCTGTCTCGGTTACCGAGCCAAGAGTATCACTGGCTGTCTCGGTAAGCAAGGGAAGGAAGGCAGACACGTAGGAGGGAAGGCAGGCAGCTGGGCGCTGACCATCAGCCGTCTTTTCGAGGAGCTGAGGTCCGGCGGGAGGCGACGAGCAGGATGTCGCCACTTCTACGGTGTGTCGTAGACGGTATCGGCCGCGTTGTTCCAGAATTCGAAGCTCTGTTCCACCACCTTCAACCAGCGGCGTGTCTCACGGATGTCCCGCCATTTTGTCTTCGGAGAATCCCATGCAGACCGTCTCCGTGGTCTCGGTCTCCTCCGGCATCGTGCGCTCACAAGACCGGTTCATCTCCTCGACTCGTATGCCAAAGCGCCAAGACCTCAATCACGTCGCCGGATACCCGGTAATACAAGTAGTATCGGATGCGCGACAACGTGACGCGACGCACATCTTTAAGGCTCGCGCGGCGAGCCCGCGCGCCCATGCCGGGTTGCACGGACAACAGACCAAAAATCCTATCAAGGTCCTCGCGCACGGCGCCGCGTGCCGAGGTTCTGTTCTCCGACCACCATTTCGCCGCAGCTTCGATCTGCTCCTGAGCCGTACGGGTGATCGTGATGTTGAGCCGCGAGGTCACCCCACACGCCGCAGACGCTCCCGAAGGGCGTTCCAGGACACGACTTCGCCGCGCTCGGCTTCCGCCATCGCCGCAAGCAGCGCCTGCTCCTCCTCCGGTGTCACGTCGAAGGTCTCATCAGCCTCTTGAGCCAAGACCGTAACAACTGATCCCTCGCTCAAAGGCTCGCCTTCAAGGATCACCTTGCCAGCCGCGACTCTTCCAGTTGCTACTTTCATGCTTGAATTTTACCCTATGGCAGCGCGAATCTGCTTGTGTTGAACGCTTGCGTCGTGCTCCTTGTTTCTCTTGGTGGCTCTCGCGCTCCGGCAAGGCAAAATGCCCCCACAACGGCCATGCCGGTGCTGCTTGCGACGGCAGGGCCTCACCCTGCAAGCGTCTTCCCCTGAATCCACTCCACAATCTCACTTTCCAGCCAGACGACCGCGTTCGCGGAAGTGCGGCGATGCTTCGGGAAGGCGCGCCACCGTTCCAACCCCCAGATCGTTGATCGAGAGAGGCCCGTTCGCTCTCGGACAACCGAAAAGCGCAACAGCTTGAGCGGCGGTGCCGGTGCCGGTCCCTGTGCCAGCGTTCCTCTCGGCCAGGCTCTCGGGCGCGGCTTGGCGATCTCGGTGAAGATGCCAATCTGGATGGCCTGCAGTGGGACCAGTTCAACCCCAGCCAGCCAGGGAAACACCACCGCGTAGAACGGCACGAACAGCAACGCTCCCTCGACACCGACCGAGCAGACCAGCACACAGATCCCCAACGCGATCGGGAACAGCCACCAGAACTCAAGCCAGTACAACGCACCTCCTCCGGATCGGTCCTCGCTGGGCTCAGCCCCGCGACAGCTCCTCCCCCCACACGTTGACTGCCGCGCGGCGGTACACCTCGAAGGCCTCGGCCGCGGGCAGTGGCCGCCCTTGGGAATACTTGGCCAGCCAGGACGCCGCATCCTCGGCGGAGCGGTAGAAGTTATTCCGCTTGCAGGCCGCCTCCCGGAATCCTGCGAGATCGGTGGCTGGCAGGAGGAAGGACACCACCGCGCTGGCGGGCTCGACCCGCGCTACACCGGTTGGGCTCAGGTCGATCTGGATCGGGTCGCCAGTGGCAACACACGGTGACTGGATAAGCGCGGGCGCGCCGATCAGCACAGGAAACATAAGGGCGTCAACCGCGCACCAGACCCACAAGCTGTGCCCGCGCACTTCGTAGCGGTGTGGGGTCGGGATGCTGGTCAGCCCGAAGCCCCCGACGACGCGCTCGCCGCTTGGGTCCCACTCGGTGGGTGCCTCGCGGAGCAGCGCGAGGGTGCGCTCCAGCGACAGGCCGGCGAGGGTGGCCAGCCGCTGGGGCTCGAGCGGCTGGCCGGTGGTGGCCAGCTCCCGCAGTATGGGCACCATCAGGCGCCGGGCCTCCGCGGGGAGCACCTGCTTGAGCCAGGCCGCATAGTGGTCGGCGAGCTCATCGAGGGTGAACTGGTTGAGGTTGGCGGTTGTCATGGGAGCCTCCTTATGGGTGTCGTGACGCTTTCGTCAGGTCTTGAGCAGGGGACCGAAGATGCGCCGGCCGACCTCGACCGCGGAGTCCTGGTCCAGGATCGGACCGCGCACCTCCGGGTTGGCCGTCAGATAGGCCTGCGCCTGCTCGGCGCTCGCAAAGAACCTGATGTGGGGGCAAGCACACGCCGAGGCCGGGCCGTCCTGGTCGTTCCGGCCGTACAGCAGCACGGTGCTGTGCGGCTCCCACAGCCATGCGCCTTCGCGCCGTTCGATGCGGATGACCTCACCACCCTCAGAGGAGGCGATGACGCCATCACGGCCGGTCATGGTCGGGATGCCAAGCGCATCAACTGCGCACATCGCATACAGCGGTGGCGTGCCGCTCAGGCGCACCCGGTGCGCGGTCCGGCGCCCAGAAAAGGGGTAGGCGACCATGACCGCGTTGCCAGCGACATGGACCAGGTCCATCTCCGCCAAGCGGGTGATCGCGTCGGTGGGATCAAGCGTGAGGTCTTGAGCAGCCTGCCGCAGCCAAGTCACGCTTGGCGCAGCGCCGGTGTCCAAGCACCGCCGCAACGTGGCGCGGTGCAGCTCCTGCAGCGCGGGGGGCAGGCCGGCTTGGCTGTCTTGCATCCCGCCTTGAACGAGCTGGTCGATCTGGGTGTGATTGAGCATGTGTCGGTCCTTCCTATCCAGCGCCCGAGTGGTCAGGAGGCGCAGCACGAGAGCTTGGAGACATCCCGAGTGAAGCTCAGCGCGGCGAGCCTGAGCCCTTCAGTCATGGTCAGGAACGGCGACCAGGATTCGGCCATCCGGTCTGTGGTCATGCCGCACGCGAGCGCGTAGACGGCGGCCTGGATCAGCTCGCCCGCACCATCGGCCACCACGTGGACGCCACGCACCCGGCCGCTGACGCGCTCGGCCACGAGCTTGATCACCCCGCGGGTGTCTCGGTTCACCAGCGCCCGTGGCACCTGCGCCAGGGGCAGGACCCGGCATTCGCACGCCAGACCCGGCTGGCCCTGCGCCCGCGCGTCGGCTTGCGCTTCGGTGAGCCCCACCGCGGCGATCGCGGGCGAGGTGAACGTGACCCTGGGCACCAGAGCCTCATCGATGGTGCGTCCAGCCTGGTCAAAGGCGTTGTCGACCATCACCGCACCCTGCGCGGCGGCGAAGTAGACATACTGCGGGGCGCCAGCGACATCACCGGCCGCCCAGATCCGCGGGTTGGTCGTTTGCAGGTGCTGGTCGACCCCGATCCCGCCACGATCGTCCAGTTGCACACCGACTGCCTCCAGGCCGAGCCCGCCGGTGACCGGGCGTCGGCCCGTGGCCACCAGCAGCTGCGCGGCGCCCAGCTCCAACCCCCGCTCGCCGCGCAACCGGTAGCCGTCTGCGTCGCGCCCGACCGAAATGACCTTTGCACCGGTGATCACACCGATGCCCTCACCAGCCAGAGCGTCGGTGATCGCCCGGGAGATCTCGGGCTCCTCAAATGGTGCCAGCCGGTCGAGCGCTTCGAGGATCGTGACCTCCACGCCCAGCTCGGCAAACATCTGCGCCTGCTCGAGGCCGACCGCGTTGCCGCCCAGCACCAACAACGAGTCTGGCAGAATGGTCAGCTCCATCGCGCTGGTGGACGTGAGGTAGCCGGCCTCGGCGAGCCCGTCGATCGGTGGCGCCCACGGCGCTGACCCGGTGGCCACCAGATAGTGGTCCGCTTCGATCCGTGCACTTCCTCCCTCGGCCAGAGTCACCTCCAGCACGGGCGTGGTGGCCTGCCCGGCGAACCGCGCGGTCCCACCGAGGATCTCCCAGCCATACCCGGCGGCGACCTCGGCGTACTTCTGGGTCCGCATCCTCTCCACCAGGGTGCGTTTGGCCTCGATGACCTCGCCGAAGTCCACCGCACCCGCCTGCGTCGCTACGCCGGCGAAGCGCCCGTCCAGCGCTTGGCGCCGGGCGTTGGCGGCGGCAAGCAACGCCTTACTCGGCACACAGCCGGTGTTCACACACGTCCCACCCACCACGCCTCGTTCGACCATGACCACCTTCAGCCCGGCGCGGCGCGCGGCGATGGCCGCGGCGAACCCTGCCCCACCCGAGCCAACGATCGCCAGGTCACACCGCCGCACGTGAACATGCGTCCCCACACCGACCTCCCTTGTCCTCGTTCACCGGCTCAGCTCGAAAGCTGCTCTCCCCACAACCGCGTGCTTACCCGGCCGCCATGCCTCGAAGGTGTCAGCCACTGGTCGGTCTCGTGTGAGGAGTACAACGTCTCCCTGTGATTGCACGGTAGCCGCGGGCGGGCGCCATCGTCTTGAAGCGGATTAGCGTCGAAAGGCAGAGGCCGATGCGCTAGTGGCTGCGGCGGATGGTACCGAAGCGGCCTCGGAAGACCCCCGGGGACACGCCAACGAGCCGCCGAAAGGTGTTGGTGAAGTGGCTCTGATCCGCAAAGCCAGCGTCGAACGCGATGCGCGACAGCGAGTCGGGCGAGGCCGCGAGTCGGTGACAGGCAAACTCGACCCGCCGCTGGCGGATGTAGTGCCCTACCGTGCACCCGAAGCAGCGCCGGAACTCGCGGGCAAGGTGTACGCGGTGCACGCCAACGGTGCAGGCGAGATTCTCGAGCGTGTGACGTTGCCGAAACTCATCGTGGAGCTGTTCGCGCACCCGCTCGAGCCACGGCGCGGGCGCGCTCAGGGCTTCGAGGCCGGGGACCTCGCCCAGCTCCGCGAGCAGCGCAATGATCGCGGCCTCGACGGATGTGGCGGACAGGTCGTCGCCCAGCTCGAGCTCGCGGCGCACCTCGAACGCCAACCAGTGCGGAGGCGGGCGACGCGGGGCGCGTAAGCGCTCCCAGTCGGACAGCCTATCGTCGATGCTCTGAAGCACGAGCGGATCCACGGCAAACTGGAGGCAGTGACTGCCTTCGCTCGAGATCCGCGCGCCATAGATTTCGCCGGGTGGTTGGAACACAAGCGCTGCCGGTCCACAGCGCAGCCGAGAGCGATGCCAGTCCACGCAATAGCCGCCATCGATGGTGAGGCAAAGCGTCGCCCACTCATACGGCTGCGCTGGGATATCGCAATCGGCCTCGTAGATGGCCTCGAAGACCCTGAGCCCCGGGGCACCGAGTGTTCTCAGCCCGCGGCCGCAGTCGGGAATCGTCGCCTCGATCGCCCGCATGGTCACGCGGCGCACCACGAGCGCCAGATCTGCATATGCACGGTGGGGTGGTCGGGGCTGAGCTCTTGCAGGTTGACGTTCGCCATGACGATCTCCCTCACGTGTCGAAGTCGCGCCCAAAACCTACGTTCTCCCATTGCTAACGAGGAGGACCAGTGCCAAAAGTCATGGTCCGCGCCGTGACCGCCTGTCCGTAGGTCTCCTATTCACCTCGGCGGCTATCGCGTCGCTGGTCGTGGCGCCCCTCGCCGGCCTCCTTGTCGACCGTGTGGGGAAGCGGCCGGTGGCCCTCGTGACCAGCGTCGCGCTCGGCGTGAGCTTCAGCCGTGCCATCGTCAAGCGCCGTGCGCCGGAAGAAGTTGTAAATCGGTTTCGCGTATCGCGCATAGAGCTCATCAAACACCTCCCGATCCCCACGCTGGTACGCGAGCATCAGGTCTTCGTCAGCAGGCTGCCGGTCAGTCACGCACATTCGTCCTGGCTGAATGGTACCTACCTCTCCCACCTGTGGAAACGCCCGCCGGGCGCCCAAGGTTAGGGTGCCGCCTCCTATCCCTCCCGGAAACCAAGAGTCCTCCTAACCATTGAGCACGGAACGGCGTTGTTACCTTGCGAGGCACGCGTGACTCGCGGTCATGGTCAGGATCCTGGGATTGGTGATGCGTCTTGCGGCGCATCCGCAGCGACATCGGGAAACCGCGAACGAAGCGCTCGACTCTGGAGCGCGCTCCACCAATGACACTGAGACTGGAGCGTGCGGAGCACAGCTCGGATTTGACCGACAACATTTGAGAGGAGCATCACAGACATGGACACGCAACGCGTCGCGCTTACCGTCGAATGGTCTACGGTCACACACCATGACCACTCCATCCATCGATGACGCGTGCTGACGCCCGCGATGTCGTGAAATCCCGAACCGAAGAAGGAGAGCCGTAATGACTACAGCCGTGTCGACCGACACCGAGATCCAGCCTTTTCGTATCAAGATCCCGCAAGACGACCTCGACGACCTCCGCGACCGCCTGGCCCGCACTCGCTGGCCCAAAGAGCTGCCGGGCACCGGCTGGAGTGATGGCGTTCCGCTGGGTTATGTGAAGGGGCTGGTGGAGTACTGGCATGGCACGTATGACTGGCGCGTTCACGAGGCGCGCCTCAACGAGTTCCCGCAGTTCATCACCACCATTGACCGCGCGGACATCCACTTCATACACGTTCGCTCGCCGGAACCGCACGCTCTGCCGCTACTTATGACCAACGGCTGGCCCAGCTCAATCGTGGACTTCATGCACGTGATTGGACCGTTGACCGATCCTCGCTCGCACGGCGGTGACCCGGCTGACGCATTCCACGTGGTGGCGCCGTCGATACCAGGTTTCGCCTTCTCGCGAGCCCGCGAGAGCGGGTGGAACCTTGACCGCGTCACACGGGCGTACGCCGAGTTGATGGACCGCCTCGGCTACGGACAGTATGGCGCCCACGGTGGCGACTTTGGCTCTCTCGTCTCCCCGGAGCTGGGGCGGCTTCACCCAGATCGTGTCGTAGGCGTCCACCTCACCGGGCTGCTCACAATGCTAGCCACGGACGCGGCTGGGCTGGCTGCTGCACTTACCCCAGCCGAGCAGGCACGCATGGAAGAAGTCAAGCGGTTCACACGCCGGCGACGGTGGTATGCCATGGTCCAGGCCACCCGGCCACAGACGCTGGCCTACGCCCTGACCGACTCACCGGTTGGCCAAGTGACCTGGATGGTGGACGTGTTCAAGGAGATCACCGACTCCGAGGTACTCGAGGATGCCATTGACCGCGACCACTTCCTTACCAACGTGAGCCTGTATTGGCTCACCGGGACGGCAGGGTCGGCGGCCCTTCTATTCAAGGAAACCTCCCGCGACGTCCGCAGCGTGGGCGCGCCGTCAACGGTGCCCACCGGAATGGCAGTGTTTCCCCGCGAACCATTGTTACCGATTCGCGCTCTCGCCGAACGCAGCCACACCATCGTGCACTGGTCAGAGTTCGACCGCGGGGGACACTTCCCAGCCATTGAGGTACCCAATCTAGTGATCGACGACCTGAGGAAATTCTTCCGCGCATATCGCTGACGCACCAACTGTGGAGCTGCGGATAGGGTCCCACGGTACGGCTCAGCAGCGGGGTTGTCGCTACCGGCCACCCTCAATAGGTTTGCTGGCGCTGGGCGTGGTTGACTCTGGTGTCAACCCAGAGTGCATACTGGCAAGTGGCATGTAGTGCATGGACGGATGAACGATGTCATCGTCAACGACGAGCGCGGCGTACCACATCGGCGAACTGGCGGCTCGTAGCGGGCTCACGCCGGATACGCTCAGATACTACGAGCGGCTGGGCGTTCTCTCGCCGGTCAGTCGCACCAGCGGAGGCTTCCGCATCTATTCGCAGCACACGCTCGAGCGCCTGCGGTTCATCAAGTAGGCGCAAGCGCTCGGCCTCACCCTGCGGGAGGTTCGCGACCTCGTGACCTATCACGGTCAAGGCGGGCTGAAAAGGTGCCGACACGTGCGCGATCTCCTGCGCGCGAACGTGACCGACGTCGAAGCGAGGCTCGCTGAGCTCCAGGAGTTTCGGACCACCCTCTCAGCGTACCTGGCGGATTGTGAGCGCACGCTCGACAACCGGCGCGCGCCGACAAAACGGACACAGCCCGAATGTCCGGTGATTGAAACGTTGGGGAGCGGGCAACGATCAACGGGGCTTGGAGTCCGGGGACTTCGCCCTGAACGTTAACCTCCAGGATCGGGGGACTGTGCGCTGGCATCTCGCGCTTATCTGTGCAGCCGCCACGGCTCGAGCCGCGATCCCTCACTTCGCGTGGGTCCGGTCGTATTCCGCAATCGCGTCGAAGACTCGGTTTCGCAGCTCGGCCGGAGGATCCACATCCTTGCACGCGGTCAGGCAGCGCCACACCAGCTCATTGGTTCGCCACTCGAACTGGCAGCCAGGGCAAAACGAGAGATGGCGCTCGATCTCGGCGCGAGCGTGTTCATCGAGCTCGCCGGCGACCAAAGCAGAGAGCTCAATGCTGATGTCATGGCACGGCGCGTCGTTGTTGCGGCTCATTCCTCACCCGACCTTTCGCTATCGATGCTCAACCGCTGCCTGAGCGTGCGCATGGCCTGAAACGCGCGCTGCTTGACGGCATTCGCGTTGATCCCGAGCAGTTCCCCGATTTCCGCATAGGTCATGCCGTGATAGCGATTCAGGACGATGACCTCGCGCTGGGTCAGCGGCAGAGTTGCCAGCGCCTCCGTCACCATGACCTCGATCTCTGCGTTCGGTCTCACCTGGGTGACCGGATCGGTGGAGATCTGCTCGTTGAACTCGTCCGTCTTCTTGATCCGTGCCCGGCCCCGCTGGCGCGCGTCGTCGCGTAACACGTTGCGCGCGACGGCGAAGATCCAACTGCGAAACGACCCCTCCGCCCGATAGTGCCCTCGAGCGACATGAAGCTTCAAGAACGTCTTCTGTACGAGATCGTCAGCCGTGCCATCGTCAAGCGCCGTGCGCCGGAAGAAGTTGTAAATCGGTTTCGCGTATCGCGCATAGAGCTCATCAAACACGTCCCGATCCCCACGCTGGTACGCGAGCATCAGGTCTTCGTCAGCAGGCTGCCGGTCAGTCACGCACATTCGTCCTGGCTGAATGGTACCTACCTCTCCCACCTGTGGAAACGCCCGCCGGGCGCCCAAGGTTAGGGTGCCGCCTCCTATCCCTTCCGGAAACCAAGAGTCCTCCTAACCATTGAGCACGGAACGGCGTTGTTACCTTGCGAGGCACGCGTGACTCGCGGTCATGGTCAGGATCCTGGGATTGGTGAT
Organism: Luteitalea sp.; assembly: GCA_009377495.1. Taxonomy (GTDB): domain Bacteria; phylum Acidobacteriota; class Vicinamibacteria; order Vicinamibacterales; family Vicinamibacteraceae; genus WHTT01. Next base: position 38,671 of record WHTZ01000022.1, on the reverse strand, counting down.
GCATCCTGCGGCCCAGCCGAGGCGACCATCGGGAACCGCGAACGAGGCGCTTGACTCTGGAGCGCGCTCCACCAATGACACTGAGACTGGAGCGTGCGGCGCACGGCTCCGATGTGACCGAATGATTCAACCGACATCTGCGAGGAGCACTACAGACATGGACACGCAACGCGTCGCGCTTACCGTCGAGGGAATGACTTGCGATCACTGCGCGGCGATCGTCCAGCGTGCACTGGCCGGCGTACCCGGAGTCGAGCAGGCTGAGGTCAGCTTACCGGACAAGCGCGCCGACATTTTGGCCAAGGACGCTGCACCGGAAGCGTTGGTACGCGCCATTGAAAATGTGGGCTATCGGGCCTCGATTCTTGAACCGCCAGCGTCAGAGACTTTGCCACCGCCGCGCGCCCGACACACGTCTTCCGGTCGCATGCCAGACATTGTCGTGCTTGGTGGCGGGTCTGCCGGGTTCGCCGCGTCGATTCGAGCGGCGGACCTCGGCGCGCGCGTCAGGCTCATCGAAGGCGGGACGCTCGGCGGCACCTGTGTGAATGTCGGCTGCGTGCCGTCAAAGACGCTGATTCCTGCGCCCGAACACCGAGATTGACGAGGTGGCCCCAGCCGCCTGCGGACCAATCAACTTCTTCGGTGCGGAGGAATCGGGGCGCGCGTTCACCGAGCGAGTCGGGGGAACGTTTCTGCTCACGATCGAGGAGGTACGCCAGCTTGCCCGCCACATCAACCGGACGTTGTTGGGCTCGGCGCTCGGGGACGACCGTGCTGACCTCACGAAACGGATCAATCGAGGATGCAATCCGACTCCTCGGCAGCACGACCTCCAATGCTTGCCCATCCATCACCCAGCCAGGTCGTGCTGATCTGTGATCCTTGGCCCTGGGTGATGTCGAGGTCCCGGAGGAGCCGCGCGGTCAGCCGCAGCGCTGATGCACCAGTGGCAGATATAGTCAGCGAAGGAGGAGATATGATGAAGGTCCAACGAATCGTCATCGTTCCAGATCCCTACCAGCCCTTTCGCCTAGCGCAGGGATACCGCGTCGGAGATCTCCTGTTCATCTCCGGGCAGGCGGCGATCGATGGCGAAGGGCAGATCGTCGGCTCAGGCGACTTCGATACGCAGGCCAAGCAGGTTTTCGAGAATCTCGACCGTGTGCTTCGTTCTGGAGGCTCCAGTTTGCGTAATGTCATCAAAGTGACCATCTTTCTCACCGACATGTCGAATTTCGACAAGATCGTCGAGCTGCGCCGCAAGTACTTCTCGGCGCCTTATCCCGCCGACACCATCGTTGAGGTGCGTTCGCTCTACTCCAAGGATGCCCTGATCGAAATTGAAGCAATCGCGATCGCGGACGAGGCTGTCGAGACGAGCTGAGCCATGCCGCGCGCCCCGCACTGAAAACCCCAGGCGAAGACGAGGACATGCGGCTCAACTACGAGACCGTCGGTCCTCGGTATTTTCAGACCATGCGCATTCCACTCGTCGATGGGCGTGACTTCAGCGACCGCGACGATGAGCAGACGGCCGGTGCGGCGATCATCAACGAGACGATGGCGCAACGCTTCTGGGCCGGACGAAGTGCGCTCGGCGGACGGATCAAGTTGGGCGAGGGCGAGGAATGCCTAACCGTCGTCGGGATTGCCAAAGATGGGAAATACCGCCACGTGAACGAGCCTCCCCAGCCGTTCGTGTACCTGCCGCTGCTCCAGGACTACCGGGATAGCGTCGCACCCGAAGACGCAGGCATGCAACGTTGTACCTTTCCAGCGAGGCTGCATCGGCCATGAACACCAACCTGTTGACACTCGTTGCCGCGTCACGACGGCTCCGCGCGTCGGTGGTCGGCCGCGCGTACGTGCTGCTCGTGGCGTTGCTCGCGTTGCCGGCTGCGGGCTTTGCGCAGTCCCAGGCCGCCAACGGCTCGATCGAAGGGACCATCGTGGATGCGTCAGGCGCGGCCCTGCCGGGCGTGACCGTCACGGTGACCGGCGTTGAGACCGGCGCGACCCGCGCGGTGGTCACGAATCGCGATGGCGTGTACCGCGCGCCGTTGCTGCCGCTCGGTCGGTACGGGCTCGTCGCAGAGCTGGCCGGCTTCAAGACGTTCGAGAGTTTTCAGAAAGACTGGCAGCGTATCGATATTGACGATTGGACCGCCTGAGGCACTAAGAACCTCGTGGGGTTTGCCGTGATGCTGTCCCGTCGAAGGGGTGAGCATGAGCCGAGCGCCGCACGCAGGACAGACCGGGAAACTGGCGAGACCGTGGCGAGTGTCCGGCTCACCCTGCCCGTGGTCATCAGGATTCGTGACCTCGGCTGATCGACTGGGTCCCGTGTCGCGTCGCTTGTGTGATCCGCGCATGTGGTCCTCCGCCTCTTATAGATCGGGGTCAGCCAGCTTGGAGCCTTGTTCCTTGCCCTGTCGCTGGCGTAGTGCGCGTTCGCGACTTTCACGATGAGTATCCTCACCAAAGGACCACGTCCCGGTCTTCTTAAATTCGTCTAGCGCCTGCTGATAGCTGATCAGCGTCACCATTGGATCCCAGAATTCCAGATTGCGCGCCTTCCCGTCAGACCGAATGGCCCAGTCCTGCGCGGCTACGAGTTGTCGATGCTTCAATTCAGTGAGGTCGTACGCTAACACCAGTTCTTGGTGGGCGAGGTCAAGGCGCTTGATCCGATAGGTCACGTAGCCTCCAACAGCAGCCGATACCAACGCACCAACACCCGCTGACCCCAGGACCAAAGGCAACCAGTCCATACACACATTCTTCCCTGTTCGGTAGCCTGCCTTGATTCTCCAACGCCTGGCACAGCGCAACCGAACACCCGGGAGCGTGACCGTGCTACCCTGATCCCGCAACTCAAAACACACGCAATCACGCGTGCAGGGCGGCCGGGCCTGGGCATCCGACTACTCGGCCGCCCTATCTGACTGAGGGGGAGGCATGTCGTATCCCATCTCGAATACGTCGCCTCGTTGGGCTGCCTACCTCGGTGTGGCGCTCCTGATGTCCGCTGTCGTGATGATGTGCGGCTTGGTTTCGGTGACACTGGCGCCGTGACGCTGGCGGGCTGACCCTGTTGGCGCCACCGACCTGCACAACTTCCTCATGCCCACCAACGACATCCCCAAGGAGGAGTGGTCACGGTTTGCCCTCAAGGTCTGGCACGGGGCTCACGTAGATCGTTGAGATAGGCAAAAACGGCGGCTGAATCGTCGCCGGCTCGTCGTGCAGCAGCGATCCTTGGCCCGTGCGCAGTGGTGATTTCATCCATCTGGCGACGAATGCGGCGCCGTAGGAGCCTCTCTCCCCATGCAAAACGCACACGCCAGTACCGGGCCGCTAGCCGCGGCCGCCCCCGAAATACCCATCGGCGCCACGTCACCGCTGAGGATCCCCTCGATCGCTGTCCGCGTTGTCCGCGAGCATAGGTAGCGAGCGCCTACCGCTTCCCTCTGAGTGTCGAGAGCAAGAACCGACAACCCGCGTCGCAATGCCCGCGCTCTTTCATGCTCTTCGCCACGGTGTCGAGCACAGCGCGCCTCCAGGCGTCTTGTATTTCAGCACGGGCGCGCTGTTCGCGAGCAGCGTCAAGGGCTCGTCTCTCAGCCGCCAGGCGTGCGGTTTCGGCTTCCAACGCCGCGGTCTCCGCGCGAAGACGATTAACCTCCGCGCGCATCTGTTGGCCGCGGATGAACCCTTCCCAAAACGTCCGGGGCGCGGGTTGTGGGGACAGGGGAGCCACGGGCACCGTTGGTGCCACCGGGCTGCCGCTCCGGTGGGTGGAAACCGCCATGATTAATGGATGAAAAATGCTATGATAGTGACGTGAAAAACGCTACGTTTAGAGCCGTCTCAACCCGCCACGCTCTGGCCCAGGTCAGAAAGAGCCTGGGCGACGCACGGGTCGTCCTGATCAATGGGCCACGCCAGGCGGGCAAGACCACGCTCGTCCGGGAGCTGCTGCACCCCGAGGTGGGCGGCACCTTCGCCACGCTCGACGACGAGACCACACTGGCTGCATGCCTCGCCGACCCACGGACGTTTCTCGATCGCCCACGGCCAGTGATCATCGATGAGTTCCAGCATGCCGGCGACCGACTGCTGCGGGCCGTCAAGGCGCTGGTCGACGAGGACCGGCAGGCGGGCCAGTTCGTGCTCACCGGCTCGACGAGGTTTCTCACGCTTCCCACGATTTCCGAGTCGCTGGCCGGGCGCGTGCACATCGTTGATCTGTGGCCGTACACGCAGGGGGAGGCCCTCGGGCTCGGGCCGGGCGCCGACCGGTTCCTGCCACACGTTTTCGGCGCCACGCCGATGTGGGATAGCCTGCAGGGCGTCCGTCTGCCTACCCGGCGCGAGTATCTGGAGCAGCTCTGCCGCGGCGGCTACCCCGAGGCGGTCGCGATCGCACCAGCGGCCCGCCCGGCGTTCTTTCGCAACTACGTGAGGACCATCACGCAGCGCGATGTGCCGGAGATCAGTCGAATCCGCCGCGTGGACGAGCTGCCGCGCCTCCTGCGGCTCCTGGCAGCCTCCACCGCTCAGGAAGTGAAGGATACGGCGCTGGCGGAGCGGCTGAGCCTCGACCGCCGGACGCTCGGCGCCAACTACCTGCCGCTGCTCCAGACCGTCTACCTGAGCCTTGAGCTTCCGGCGTGGTCGCGGAACCTCGTGACACGCGTGGCCAGACAGCCCAAACAGTACCTGGTGGATACGGGCCTTGCCACGCATCTGCTCGGCGTGAGCCACGACCGGCTCGCCGAGCCCACTGCGCCCGCCACCGGCGCCCTCGTGGAGACCTTTGCCGCGAACGAGCTCGTCCGGCAGGCGTCGCGGTTTGCCGACACACTGGGCGCCCGGCTGTACCACTACCGGGCACACGGAGGCACGGAGGTGGATGTCGTCGCGGAGACCGACGACGGGCGCGTGGTCGGTATCGAGGTCAAGGCCGCGGCCTCGGTCGACTCCGGCGCGTTCTCGCATCTGGCAGCCGTGCGGGATCGGGTGGACAAGGTCGACGACATGGAGTTCGTCCGCGGGATTGTTCTGTACACGGGCAACGCCGTCCACTCCTTCGGCGACAGGCTCCTGGCGCTTCCGCTTTGTGCTCTTTGGATGCCTCTCGAACAAATGACCGCGACGTCGATCCCTTGAAGCCATCGGGGGCGCTGCCGGACGCCGTCGCGCCGCTGGTGTAGTCAGACCAGCATCGCCGGAGGACGCACGTTCCAGTCCTTTTCAGCCGGTGACGCCGCGAACGGGCTACGACTGAAATGCGCGAATCTCGTGATCCGCCGCGTAAGCGTGACGTTCTTGCTTCCGACGTCGTGCGCTTCCATCTTCGCCAGCCCGTCATCAGGCCGATGCAGGCCCGTCCTGTAGAACGCGACGAAATCTTCCAGTTCATCTTTCTGGCATACGAACCCATCACTGAAAAGGGCGAGCATGAACCGGTGGCGCGGCGAATCGATTCCGCATGCCGTGATCCGGTCTTCCAGCTCGCGGGAGTACTCCAGCATTCTTGCACGCGCGGAGAACCTCTGATGCCAGAGTTGTCCACCCATCCGGTCGCGCTCGAAGTGGATCGTGACGTTCTCCGTAATCCGTCCCGACCGCACGACGCGCTCGTACTGGTCCCAGCGATCGATGAGTTCTGGATGAATGGTCTTCACTTCGATGAACCAGACGACACAGTCGTTCGTCGCGCGGAAGTCGATCCGCTTGTCGCAACCCGGCAGGACGGGCTCGTACTCAATGGTGGAGAAGAGAGGGTTCGTCTGTGCGAGCAGTTCTTCGAGGAGACATAGTTCGTTATGGGCCTCTTCGAGCCGAGCGAGTGTTCGAGTATCCTGGTACTTCTCGAACGCCTCAACGCTCTGGCGAAACGTCGCGAGGCATCGACCCGTTCCAACCAGCCGCGATGCGTGTTGCTCGAGGAGCGCGCTGAAATGCTCGTCCGCGTGGGCCGAGGCGTCGAGTCGGTCCCGCACGTAGTCAGGATGCACCGTCGGCGACACCGGTGCGTTTGAGGTACGAGAAGTCGCATCTCGGCGATCGGTCATCGGGCGTGTCTCGAAGGTCGAGCCCGGTTACGCGCATCGCGAGTCGTCCGTGCTTTCGACCGCACGCGCCTCGTGGCGACATCCATGTAGCGCCTCAAGACCTGGTTGATCCGCGTCTGGTAGCCACGCCCCTGGTGCTTGAACCAGTCGAGCACGTCGGCATCGAGACGAATGGTGATCAGCTCCTTCCTCGGCGGCCAGGGCACGAGCGGCTGCGCGAACACCTCGTCGTCGAGCTCCGGAATGTCGCTGTAGTCGATGTCCTCGTCGCGCAGCTTATCGATCCTTGCGAAGTCGCTCTTGATAGCGTGCTGTTTCGCGGGCATTGGCCTTCCTCATAGAGATGATTCGTGTCGTGTCGCCGCGCTGGGTGTGGGCGAGGATCACCGTCCGTCCCGCCAGGGCGCCCACGGTCAGATACCGCGGTTCCCCGTACGATTGCCGGAGATCCTCGAACGTGAGCGTCCGGCCGGCGAAGACGAGGTGGGGCATCGGCGAAGTCCAGTGCGTGTTTCTGCCGGTTCGTCTGGTTCTTCGCGTCGTCCCACTCGAACCGCATGTATTTACATATTGTAACTACGCACGTGGCAGGTCGTCAACGCCTTAGCCAGCTCAGCAGTAACTGACAAATGACTGACAATCCGTTCCATTCCGCCACAAACCCCAACGCCGCCTTCGAGACACGTCAAAGAGGCGTGCGCGTCCGCGGGCACATCGGTATCCTTCACGACAGGGGGCGTGGTGGCGTGGAACTATGGCGTGGAACTATGACGTTGACGGATATAACGAGATCAGTTATACATGGGGCCTGATGGCGAGACGAGGCACCGGTCCCGATCCCCAACACCTGCTGCCGTTGCCGCAGGCGGTATTCCACATTCTGGTCGCGCTCGCGGAGGAGGATCGCCACGGTTACGCGATTATGCAGGATGTCGCCGGGCGCACTGGCGGGCAGTTGAGACTGAGTCCGGGCACGTTATACGGATCCATTAAACGCCTGCTCGAAGGGGGCCTCATCGTCGAAATTGACGAGCGGTCTAGACCGACGGAAGACGACGCCCGGCGCCGGTACTACCGCCTGACACCTTTCGGCCGTGCGGTCGCGCAAGCAGAGGCCGATCGACTGACCGGTTTACTTCGCCAGGCTCGTGCCGTCGGCCTCGTGCCGCGGCGAATCTGATCGCGTCCGAGTGCCCGGCGCATATAGGCACCCGTAGAGGCGGAAGCATATGGCGTCCACACAACAAGGCGGACGAGCGAAGCGGTCATTCGGCGAGAGATTCTACCGGCGCCTGCTCCGGCTATATCCCCGAGAGTTCGGCGACGAGTACGGCGACGAGATGGTAAGGCTCTACCGGGATCGCGCTCGTAAAGACACAAGGCTGAGCCTATGGCTAGCGCTTCTTGTCGATGTCGCGCGGACAGCACCCAAGGAGCAACTCACTATGCTGGTGCAAGACGTTCCACACGCGTTCCGCGTGCTGAAGCAGACGCCGGTCGTGACGGCGGCCGCGATTCTGACGCTGGCGCTCGGGGTTGGCGGCAACACGGCCGTCTTCAGTGTCGTGCACGCCGTCATCCTGCGTCCGCTGCCGTATCCCAACCCGGACCGGCTGCTTGAGTTGTTCGAGAGCAGCCCTACCAACGTGGGGTTCCGCGTCTCGCCGCTCAACTATCTCTCGTGGGCGGAACGCACCCAGACCTTCGAGGCACTCGCGGCTTTCAACGGCGACAGCATCAACCTTACCGATCATGGCGATCCCGAGCGGTTGATCGGAAGCGCCATCACCGCGTCCATGTTCCGCGTGTTGGGCCTCGCGCCGATTGCGGGCCGGCCGCTGCGTGCCGACGACGAGCGGCTTGGCAACAATCGCGTGGTGCTCCTCGCCGAGCCGTTCTGGCGTCAGCACTTTGGCGGCGACCCCTCGATCGTCGGGCAGTCGATCACCCTGAACGGCGAGCGCCACCAGGTCATCGGTGTGGTGCCGCGTGCGTTTCGTGACGTCGGGCGCACCCAGATCTCCTCGCCCGGAGATCCGCAGGTCTTCGTGCCACTCATGATTGACCCGGCGCGTGAGCATCGCGGCTTTCGTGTCCTGCGGGTCGTGGGGCGGCTGCGTCCGGGGGTGCCGGTCGAGCGGGCACGCGACGAGATGCACGCGATCGCCGCCGGGATGGAACAGGAATTCCCTGCCTCCAATCAAGGCTGGGGCGTTCATCTGGAAGCCGTCCACGACTCGATGCTCGATGTCGGCGTACGGTCATCGCTCTTCGTGCTGCTCGGCGCCGTAGGCGCGGTCCTCCTGATCGCCTGCGCGAATGTGGCGAACCTCCTCCTCGCGAGAGGGATGAGCCGGCAGCGCGAGTTGGCGATGCGGGCGGCTCTCGGGGCCAGCCCCGGACGCCTCGTTCGACAGTTGCTCACCGAAAGCGTGTGCCTTGCGACCGTAAGCGGTGTCTGCGGACTCCTGATGTCGATCGTTGCGGTGCAGGTCCTGCGAGCCCTGCTTCCGCCGACGCTGCCGCGGATCGACGAGGTCCGCGTCGATGCAACCGTGCTCGGCTTTGGGCTACTCGTCTCGCTCGTGAGCGGCCTCCTTTTCGGTGTCATGCCAGCCCTCCGCGCGACACGCGTTGACCTTCTCCCCGCTCTCGCTCAGAGCGGCAAGGGTGTGTTTGGCTCGTCACGCGGTGCCCTCCGCCAGGGGCTCGTCGTCGCGCAGATGGGCCTCGCGACGATGCTCCTCGTGGTGGCGGCCCTCCTCATACAAAGCTTCCTCCGCCTGCAGGACGTGCCACTGGGATTCGAGCCGGAGGGCGTGATGACGGCGCGCATCAACCTTCCGGAGGCGAAATATCCAGACGAGCTGCGAACATCCACTTTCTACCGTGGACTGCTTCAATCGCTCGAAGGAAGGCCAGAAGTTCAGGCCGTCGGTCTGGGAACAAGCGCACCCTTCACGACGGGCGTCCGTGCGACCGCCAACGTCCGGGACCCCGCGTCCAGCGCCGTCTCGCCGGACGCCCCGACGGACGCCGTGGAGCACATGGTCAGTCCTGATTACTTTCGGGTGGTCGGTGCGCCCCTGCTGGCGGGGCGCTTCTTTGGCGATCAGGATCGCCTGGGTGGGCCACTCGTCACACTCGTGAACCAAGGCTTCGCGCGCCAGCTCTGGCCGGACAGGAGTCCGATTGGGCAGACGCTCGAGAGAGATGGCCGGCAGTACACGGTGGTGGGCGTGGTCGGCGACATGCGTGGCTCAAGCGGTGTTGGTAGGCGCGGCGGCAGTCTCGATCGCGAGCCTCAGGCCGCAGTGTATTTTGCTGCGACCCAATTGCCACGGGGGGCGATGACGTTGCTCGTGCGCGTCAGCGGTGAACCGTCCCTGATTGTGCCTGCGATCCGTGAGGCCGTACGTGAGATTGATCCCGCGCAACCAATCTATGACGTACGCAGCCTAGACGACTGGCTCGGCGAAAGCGCCGCGCAGCCACGGCTCACGACGATGCTCGCCGGTGCGTTTGCTCTCACCGCGCTGTTGCTCGCGGCGGTCGGCATCTACGGCGTGCTCGCGTATTCGGTGGGACAGCGGACGCAGGAGATCGGCGTACGCATGGCGATGGGCGCAGCGCGCGGCCAGGTCGTGGGGCTCGTGCTGCGTGGCGGGATGACATGGGCTGGCATCGGTGTCGCGCTCGGCCTCGCCGGCGCCTTTGCCGTGAATCGTGTCGTCGCGAGCCTTTTGTTCGAGGTGCCCACACGCGATCCCGTCACGTTCGCCGCCGTCGCTGCCACGCTCATGGTGGTCGCGCTGGCAGCGTGCTATGTCCCCGCAACGCGCGCCACACGGATCAATCCGACCCTCGCGTTACGGAGCGAATAGTCTTCGCCCGGGCGATTGGTAAGCGCTGTCGCGCCGGGGAACCTCCCCCGGCCGTTGCAAGAGAAGGTGCCGAACGGATAGTGGCGGAGCGCGACACCGAAGCCCGGTAGTCACGAACTCGCTGATGGAGCAGGTAAGGGTTCAGCTTGTCGCGTGGGTCGATCAGCGTGTGCCAATACCGTTAGATGATCCGCGACGCCGGGTGCCCTGGGATTTCACATCGCGCCAGTCGAGCCCGCGATCCCTTTGCGACACGTCGCATCGTTTTCAACTGCTGCACGCGCGCTCAATTCACTCGGGGCTTCGTACCCTCGGTCTATTCTGGTCACATGGGTGACAGTTTATTCCAGCATCGTCAAATAACGGCTCATCGTTTCGATGTTCCGAGCGAAGGTCTCAGACCTGATGATCTCTTCTTTGGGAGGTTCCCCACCCTCGTAAAGCGTCAGGGTCTCGTTCTCCCGCACAGGCAAGATCTGGTCGCCCAGAGTCAGCACCATGTCGGTAGCGGCGAGCACGCTGACCACGCGATTGGCCCTGCCGATTTGGCCTTCCTCGACCCAGGCGCCCCGCTCGTCCATGCTCTCGATGATGTCGCGGACCTGTGGGCCCAGCTCCGCCGTCGTCGTTGACACCGTGGACGCTGCACCCCTGCTCCAAGGTGACAGCCCCGACAACGTATCGGGACGCCTGATCGTGGCGGGATCGGCGTGGAGCAGCTCTTTGTACTCCGCTTCAATCTCGTCCAAGTCGTCGCCGCGGGTGAGAACGCCATAGTGCGTGATGACCGACTCGTCACCATATCTGAGCTCATAGCCATCGATGAGCTCGGTCGATCGACCCGCGATGGTGACTCGCGTGCCCTTGGTGATATACAGCGGCTTGTTAGTTCTGAGCTCATAGAAGCGTGCCAGACAGTACTTCGTTCCGTCCGGACAGGCGCGCTGGCGGATCTCGCTCGGCGCATCGGTCGGTGGCAGGGCAGAGGCTTTGTAGTACGCAAGGGCCCGTGGCAGGGGCTCGAGATACTTCCGTTCGCCTGTCTCCCGGTAGAGCATGAGCAGGGCGCGCATGGCCCCTTGCGATTCGCCGCCGGTGATCGAGGGCGGCTCGAACCGGCGCGCCCACGCTGGATGCATGTCGCGGTCGTACTGCTGTGCCCAGCCAGGCTGCGGATCAGGCATCTGCGCCGACAGGATGAATCGACCGCCCCGCTCGGCCGAGGCGCGATACCGGGGCTCGTTGTAAATGCGCGCCGCCTCGAGCATCACGTCGATCATGTCGACGATGGAGTTGTCGTTGAAAGTGTAGTGACCTTGATAGTCGTCGCCGGGCCAGTCCCGCTCCCATGAGTCGGGATAGCTCGCGCGCTTGACGGGATGCTGGCTGGGATCGGGAACGTCATGGTAGCGCTGAGGCCAGGCGCCGTTGGCATACTGCGCCTTGATCAGGCTATCGAGGGCGTAGCGGACGGCCTCGTGGATCGCCTCGTCTTTAAAGCTCAGCGCGCGATCGACCCGCATCAACACCCGGATACCGGCCTGCGTAACGTTATCGTCAAGCGTGGTGACGTGGTCTCGACGCGCCGTCACTGCCCAGGCCTCGTTCGAGTCGCAGGCGCCATCGGCTCGATACGGGTACTGCTTGCGCATCTCCGGGTCGAACTCGATGGCGTAGCCCCACCCGCCCGAGCAGTACTGTCCTTGCACATAGGCGTGCGCGCTCTCGCGGGCGGCCTCCCGAAAGACCGATTCTCCTGTCGCGTCGTAAGCGCTCAGAAAGGCCAGCGTCACCACGGGCGTCCCCTGCCGCTGAACCTCGATGCGGGTGCGCGTGTCGGCGCCTTCAGACCGGCCATAACTCAGGTCTGAGGTGTAGGTGAAGTGATAGGCCCCTTGCATCGTGACCTCATTGGTGAAGAAGTCGACGGCCTTGCGCATGGCGGCCACCACCTCGTCGCGGGAGGGAAGATCCGCGGGCCGCGCTACGGAGTGAGCGGTGCAGGCCAGTCCCACAAGCAAGACGAGCACGGCCAGCCAGTAGCCCCGGCGTTCTTCCTCCAGCCGGGTCCCGGCCCGGCCACGACCGTCGCGACTCGACGCGGCCGGTCGTGCGACAGCACGACGAGCAAGCTTCGTTACGCGCATGGCGACTTCCTTCTCCGGCTCTCCCGAGTCGAAAAGCTCCAATGGACCATGGGCGCTACCACTCCAGACGAAGGCTCATGCGCCCGCTGCGGGCTCCGGACTGATCGAGGCCGGCGACACCGCCCACGCCTTGGATGACCCCCACGTTGGCCTCCTCGGTAATGTCCGTTCCAGGATCCGACCAGTTCGGATGATTGAGCACGTTCGTGAAAATGAGCTCCCAGCGCAGCCGCATCCCCTTCGTCAAGCTGAAGTGCTTGACCAGGCCCGCGTGCAACACATTGACGCTCGGCCCCTTGATCGTGCCTCGAGCCGCCGTCCCGAATGATCCGGGTGTGGGCGCCGCGAACGCATCGACATCGAACCAGCGCTCGACCGAGCGCTGATCACCGGGCCGCGTGGGATCGTGCAACTGGTTGGGCCGGATCGTCACGAGCGCCGGAGTCGCGCTGCTGGTGAACGCCGTGCCGGTCGGATCGGGACCGGTCCAGAGCGGCGTCAGAAACTGTCCGGTCTGTCCGTAGTAGATCAAGCTCACTTGCCAATCGCTCATCGCGATGTTCAGCCAGCGGTCCGCGTTGGCCCCCCACGTCTTCCCCCTGCCGAACGGCAGCTCGTACATGAGAAAACCGGTCACTCGATGCGTGGGGATATCGATCCAGCGGCCGCGCTCACGCTCGCGGTCGAACGCGTTTTCCGGCGACTGACCCCGCTCCAGATCACCGATGTCCCGGGCGAGCGTGTAGCTCAGTTGCCAGGCCAGACCTTGGCTCATACGCCGCTCTGCCTCGAAGGACAAGGCGTTATAGTCATGGCCGGATACTCCGGGAACAACAGCTCGTCCACCTTGTCGATGAAGAGCCGGTTGTCGGGCACCGGCTGGTTGATGTTGTAACTCCATTCGCCTTGCCGCGTGTTCGTTCCAATGTAGGAGAGCCGGAAGCCGGTGTCCCAGCGCTGATGCTCGATCGTCAGGTTCCACTGCTGGCTGTACGGAATCCTCAGGTCAGGCCGGTACGCGTTCGGTATGTCGACGGTCGAAGGGCCCGCGACCGAGCTCGGAAACACCCGTGGCAACAGCACGACAGGATCATCGGCCGGATTGGTAAACGTCGGCTCATTGATGACAAAGGGAACGTCGGCCGCGGCCACGGCCCGGGGCACCACGTCATAGAAGATTCCGTATCCGGCCCGGAACACCGTATCGCTTCCAAAGGGCCGCCAGCCCACGCCGATGCGAGGGGCAATGTTGTTGCGGTCCGTCTTCAGCAGCGTCCGGCCGGGAAGCCCGGCCTCGCTGGCCTCAATCACGTCCACATAGCCACGGGGCATCAAGGGACTCACCTGGTCGAGCGCCCCATCGGGCACCACGATCTTGCCGGTCGTGATGTCGAACATCGATTGCCGGTCGTTCTTCTCTATCCAGCTCGGTCCATACTCATAGCGCAGGCCCAGCGTCAGTGTCAGGCGGGGATGCAGACGCATCTCGTCGGTCACGAACAGATTCGTCGCCCAGCGCACGCGGTCGATCCGCACAGGAGGGAAGGCCCGATTGGTGCTGGTCGGAATTCCCAACAGGAAATCCGCGTAGGGATGCCCGGTGAACCGGCTGCTGAACGCGGCGTGCCCGAAGAGATTTTCGCTGGCGATATGGTCGGTGAACTCCACTCGTTCCAGCACCATCCCGGCCTTGATCGAATGCTGGCCCAGGTACCAGCTGATGTGCTGCTGAAACTGATTGGCATAGTTCCGGAAACCGGGATTGCGCCAGAACTGCTGATTGATGCCGGTCAGGCCGATGTCGGAGAAGCTGACCTGGAAGATACCCGGAATGTCGGGGAGACCGTCAGCGAGCCCCTCGATCCCCAGGGAGGACACCACCTCCTGGCCCATCAGAGGCCCCTGTCTCGGATTATTGTTAAAGGCAAACCCCCACCGAGACTCGCTGACCAACGCGGGAGTGATTGTGTGAGTGTATGAGATGTTGACCGCTCGCGTGTCACGCTGCTGCCAGCGCTGGCCGATGGTGGGCAGATTACCCTCGAACGGCCGGTTGTGCGACCGATTCCAGGTGAAGCGGCCGAAGACAAACGCCCGTTCGGAGAAGCGATGATCGATACGGCTGGTCCAGTAGGTGCTCGGATCCAGGGGACGGCCCATCATCTCCCGGTAGTTCTGGGAGCTGAACCTCGTGGTGTCCCCAAAGTTCGGCAGGGGGTAGAAGCGCTCTTGGATCGTCTGCGCCGTCGGATTGATGCGCGAGGTCGGGATCTGGTTGTTCGGAAAAGGATTGCCGTTGTCGAACGGGTCCCGAATGACGATGTCGAGGTCAGAAAAGTCTCCGGAGCGCCAGCTCTCGAGCGGCACCGTCGGGTCCAGCAGCTGCTGGATGGTGCTCCCCCGACGCGTTTCGTACGAAAAGAAGAAGAACGTCCTGTCCCGTCCTTCGTAGAGCCCGGGGATCCGAACCGGTCCCCCTACCGTGCCTCCAGGCTCGTGCAAGACGCCCGTGCCGCGCTCCAGCGCGAACGGGTTCCGAGCGCGGAAGAGCGGGGTTTGGTAGTAGTCGAACACAGAGCCATGAAACTCGTTGGTTCCCGACTTCGAGATGACGTTCACCATGCCGATCGCGCCATACTCAGCCGAGTTATTGGCCGTGTCGACCCGCACCTCCTGATAGCTGTCGATATAACTCGTCAGCGGCGAGATCTGGGTGCCGTCGTACATGTTGCTGGTGGTGATCCCGTCGATGGCCGCATCGGACTGATTGAGACGGCTGCCCCCGAAACGGCGATAGGCGCCCAGAGGGCTGGCCACCACGGTCGGAGAAAGCGCCATGAAGTTCCAGAGGGAGCGCGTGTTAATGGGCAGGGATCTCAACACATCGGCGGTTTTGGTATCGCTCAGTCGCGGCGTTTCCGTCTCGATGAGCGTGGCGCCTGCGGTCACCTCCACCTGGGCTTCCACTTCTCCAAGCTCCAATGTGATGTCGACGCGCCTGATGTCGCGCGAGTCCAGGACGATCCCGCGCACGACCCCCTCCTTGAAGCCGGCCAGGCGCGCCCGCAGGAGGTAGCTTCCTTCCCTGAGCTGGGAGATCGTGTAGTAGCCCATGTCGTTGGAAACGGCTGAATAGCGATAGTTGCTCTGCACGTGAACGGCCTCGATCTCCACGCCTGGCACCGCGCTGCCGGAGGGATCGACCACCGTGCCCGTGATCGTGGCAAACGTGGTCTGGCCCAGGACCACGCCTGGCGCCCAGAACAAGACCACATGGAGCGCAAGCACTGAGACAGCAACGCCTGATCGCTGATGCAGCATGCCACCCTCCTTGGCGGTGGAGCGAGCGCAACTCCCAGGTCCAGCGGGGTATTGGTAAACGCAACTGTTCCTACAATATGGAGAGACCCTTGTCAAGCGCTCGCTGCTACACTGTCCGCTGCGACACTCTCGGTAGTACTTGAAATCTCCGCCTGAATTAGTCCGTGAAATGTCCGGTCCGACAGCGGGTAGGTAGCGGCATGAGCGGTTTATTCCGGTCACATGGGTGACGGTTTATTCCGGGTAGACGATGCAGGTACCCCACAGCGTTCCCGAGGAGTGCATCTCACAGAGGAGTGCATCTCACTTGACGAGCCATGAGAGGCGCTTCTATCCTGCGTAATTCTGGAACGAATACCACAACATTGACGCCTTCCTCACTGTAGACGGCCATCATCACCGGCGCGCCAAACTGTGCCTGGATGACCAGATCGCGTCCCCATCAGTGTTGAGCTGGCCATCGGCCGCGAGCCCATCCACCGGCGCGCCAGACGGATTTGTCGCGAAGTAAAAGGCACTCCGCCGGTCGCGAAATGTGTCAAGCAGGATCTCGGTCTTCAGCGCGGCAGGGGCTGAAAATCAAAAAGCCCCGCTGCTTGCTTCAGGTGGCGTAGTGACCCGCTACCTTGCATACGGCCTCAGCCAGACTGCGGACGTATTTCTCGCTCATGTGCTCGCGGACGACCACGCGGACGCCCGTGTCGAGGATGGCTTCGGCCTCCGGGCAGGAGACCTGCGTGTAGTCCATCGACGTGAGGTCGTGTTCCTTGACGGGCCAGCGTCCAGCGAAGAAGCCGTGCTTTTGGAAGACCGGGTTGCCGTAGAGAGGCACGGGGATATAACCCGCCGACGCCGGGACGCCTTCCGCGGCGAGGGCCTTGACGAACTCCGCCCGGTCGCAGCGCAGCCCCTCGGGACGAACGCGGAGCATGTAGAACCAGTACACGCAGCGGTCGTCGGGATGAACCTCGTGCGGCTCGATGCCCGCCGCGTCCGCGATTGCTTCGCTGAGCAGGTTGCCCAGCCTGGCGCGCCTGGTCGCGATGTCCTCGAGGCGGCTGAGTTGGGCAGCGGCGACCGCGGCTTGCGGCTCGCTCATCCGGTAGTTCGTGGCGAAGGATTCGAAGAGCCCGCCTCGAGTGAGCCTGTCGAGGCCCTTGTCGCCGAAGCGTTGCAGCAACGGACCGAAGCGCTCGTCGCTGGAGGCGACGACGCCGCCGTCTCCGCAGGTGACGTGCTTTGAGTTTTGTAGGGAGAAGCAGGCGATGTGTCCGGACGTGCCGATCGGTCGGCCGCGATCCCGCGCCCCCCACGCCTGGCAGCAATCTTCGATGAGAATCAAGCCGTGCTTGTCGGCAATGGCTCGCAGCGCCTGCATGTCACAGGGGTTTCCGCACAGGTGAACGGGGATGATCGCTTTGGTTTTGGGGGTGATCCGGCGCTCCACGTCGGCAGGATCGAGGTTGTACGTGTTCCTGCCCAGGTCGGCGAAAACCGGGACTGCCTGCTGGTAGAGCACCCCGATGACCGTGCCGATGTCCGTGATGGGGCTGGTGATGACTTCGTCGCCGGGTTCGACGCCCGCGGCGGCGACCGCGATGTGCAGGGCGGCGGTGCCCGACGAGCATGTCATGACGTGCTCGAGGGGGCAGATCTCGCGGAACCGCTCGATGAACAGGGTCGTCTGCGGGCCCTGCCAGTAGAAGAGCGAGTCCTGGCCGAGCATGGCCTCCAGTTGCGCGCGTTCCGGCTCGCCCCAGCGAACAAAGGGAGGCAGAGGCTCGCGGACCGTCTTCTCACCGCCGTGGAGAGCCAGTTTCGAGGTCGGGGCGGCCGCGCTTTCCTCCGGGCTGAGGAGGTTGGCCGCGACGAGGGCGGCCGAGGAGGCGGCGAGGAAGTCGCGTCGAGAGAAATGGCTGTTGGGTTTCATGGTGAGACTCCCGTAGGACGAGCAGGTGACAGGTCTTCGCCCCGGTCCTGGAACGCTCTACGGCGCCATCGCGCGACTCGAATCGCGCGGCCTGATTGAACCGCTCGAGAGCGAAGACCGCCGCAATCCGTATCGGCTGACGGCGCTCGGGCAGAAAGCGCTCACGGCCCGGCTCGCAGCCCTTGAAACGGTCACGAAGACAGGACAGCGGAGGCTGGCCCGCGCATGATCTGGCTGCTTCGATTGTATCCGCGCGCGTGGCAACGACGATACAAGGGCGAGGTCGCGACGTTTCTCGCCTCAGAGCCGCGCACGCTGCGCAGCTCGATTGATCTGATCAGGGGAGCGATTGACGCACGGCTGAACCCGCAATGGACTGGCCCTTTTTCACGGCAAGGAGGACCTAGGGAGGAGTGGCTGATGACTGAACGGAATACGAAGGCGCTTGGCCTGGGGACGATTATTGCCATTCTGCTCGTGACCGTTCTGGGCCTGGGCATCCTGCTTGGCCTGTTCGGTAAGAAGCTGGGAATCCCAGACAACGTGGGTGGGGCCACTGTGGGCGTGATCGTTGGCTATCTCACGGCGACCTTGGTGCATCGTCGCCAGAAGGCGATCGGCCGGGACTAGTGGGAGCACCTCCGGATCGCAGCGGATGACGGAGCTCTCGTCTACCACGCATACGCGTCGGGCCAGGCGCCAGCAGCTGGTCGCGCGCCGCCCGGTACTCCGCTGACTCGCCTGGAAACGTGGTGCTCATTGCATCTCCTTTTCTGACATCCATAGTACGCAGATCAGAGTCTGGCGGTTCCGCTTGACAAATTCCTACAGTTCTTCTGGCCGGCGACATGCTATGAAGGATCGCATGACGACGACCAATGATGTCGATTGCACCCAGTTGATGCAGCTGTGGGACATGTTGGACCTGATCACGCCGATGGCCATCCGAGTCGCCGCCACGCTGCGCGTTCCGTCGCCGGCCTTGCCGCGTTCCGTCCGGCACTCAACACGCACGTGACCGTGAACGGTGAGACCGAGCTCGCACTGACGCAGTCGGTGTCGGGCAACTACCACGCGGTGCTCGGCATCCACGCCGTCGTCGGGCGGACGCTGACCGAACGGAATCGCGAACCTGTGGTCGTCATCAGCCATCGCTATTGGCAGCGGCGGTTTGCCGGTGACCCGAATGTGGTCGGGCGCGTTCTCGAGATGCAAGGGCGTTCGTTCACGATCGTCGGCGTCACGTCTCGCGAGTTTCTCGACACACAGCCGGGACGCTACATTGACGTCACGGCGCCGCTCGGGGCACAGACGGTGACGATGCCACCGAACGCTCGATGGCTCTACCTGGTTGGACGACTCGCGCCAGGCATGTCTCGTGAGCAGGCGCGGGCGGCGCTGCGCGTGCGATGGGTGCAGCTCACCGCCGCTGAGTCGTCTGCGGCGCGTCCTCCCGTCACCCTCGAGCTTGATTGCCGGCGCGCAGGGATTGAACGAGCTCCGGCGGGAGTTCTCCCTGCGCCTTCACATTCTGATGGCGGCTCGTGGCAAGCCATGTCATTGCACACTTGCCCCCTCTCGTCACCAAAGGACGACAGCGTACACCTATCAGCTATCAGCTATCAGCGTTGCACGGGAAGGCCGACCCTGAGAGCTGACCGCTTCCACCCCCAGCTGAACGCTGACCGGAATTCATGGCAGCTCACGTGAATTCCGGACTCAAGGAAGCCGCAGCACTTGTCCGGGCCGGATCTTATCGGGATCGGTTAACTGATCCTTGTTCAGCTCGAAGATCTTCAGGTAGGCGCCAGCGCTGCCAAGATGCTCCTTCGCAATGGCGCTGAGCGTGTCGCCGGCCTTGACCGTATAGGTCTTCGCGACGGCAGGCGTGGCGGCTCCCGCCTGAGGAGCGTGCGCCACTTTCTCAGACGACGGCGACGTGGTGGCTCCCGCCGTCGTCGCACCTGCGGCCGGTGCGCTGGCGCCCGTGCCGGCTCCGCCGGTCACGCGGATGTCAGCCACGACCTCGTCCCGCCAGCTCGGAACCTTCTTGATCGCGTTCCAGATCTCATTCTTCTCCGCTTCCGTGGCCACAGTGCCCTTGAAGTAGAGCTTGCCCTCGCGCTCCTCGGCATTGCCCTGGAGCTTGCCCTTCGCCGTTTGCATCGCGTGCGAATACTTGTCGCTCAAGCCCACGTGTTACCTCCCGCTGTTGTCCGACCACGGCGGAGCGCGCTCGTCTCGCCTTGGGTACGCCGTCGGCATTCCGTGCGTGATACCTCGCCTCTTGCACTAGTCGTCGAGCACGAACGTCACCATCATGTTCACCTGATACTCGGTGATGCGCCCCTCGTCACAGCGCACGTGCTGCTCTTTGATCCACGCGCCACGAATATGGCGCACCGTCTTGGCGGCTCGGTCGAGACCCTGCTGTATCGCGTCCTCGAAGCTCTTCGACGAGGTCGCGCTGATCTCGGACACCTTGGCAACTGACATTCTGGATTCCTTCCGCGCCTGGCGTTCGCGTCGCTACATGCAACCCGACGACCCGGCCGATGAGATCGCTGAGACCATCGATGGCGGTGCAACCTACGCGTGATCAGGTTCGTGCAGCATATACCTGATCTGTGTGATCGGTACGTCATTCTTCGACGGCTGAGCTGTGCCAGTGGTCGGCTTCCTTCGCTGATCCCCGACCCGATATCGTGCCCACTTGGTCAGCAACACCCGTGAGCAGCGCCGGCCAATAGGTGGCTGAACGGATCGCCTCCATCGGCTCGATCCCGCATGATTCGCGTCCAGATGTCGAGCTCGTTCCTGGCTCTCGCCAAAGGTCGATAGTAGCCTGCCTACCATTTATAGTAGAATATCTACCATGGCGGACCGGAAGGTCGTGCAGGGCACCCTCGAGCTGCTGATCCTGCGAACCCTGCTGTTCGGCCCGCTCCACGGCCACGGGATCGCCAAGCACATCCAGCGCACGTCCGACGACGTCTTGCAGGTGGAGCACGGGTCGCTCTATCCGGCCCTGCGCCGCCTGGAGAAGAGCGGCTGCATCACGTCGAAGTGGGAGCAGACCGATCGCGGACGCGAGATGCGGATGTACCGGCTCACGGTCAGAGGACGGAAGCAGCTGACGATCGAGCAGAGTCGA
The DNA here is from genome assembly GCA_009377495.1 of Luteitalea sp. GTDB lineage: Bacteria > Acidobacteriota > Vicinamibacteria > Vicinamibacterales > Vicinamibacteraceae > WHTT01. The sequence goes on along the minus strand of WHTZ01000022.1, from coordinate 18,152 downwards.
TGGGACGAGCTGGTTCGGGCGATGGCCCGGGTGCTCAAACCGGTCTGAGGAACAGGGTCACACCTGCTCTACGACGCGACTCAAGGGTTGAGCCGCATCGTCTTCCCGTCCTAGGGGCGGACTTCAGACTGGCCCGCTGAGGCTGCCATGAAGAAGGTGAGGCTGCCATGAAGAAGGATCGAGACGAGGAGCTCGAGCACGAGATCCGGACACACCTCGATCTTGAGGCCGAGGAACGCGTCGCGAACGGCATGTCCGAGACGGATGCGCGGTACGCCGCGCGTCGCGCGTTCGGCAACGTGATGCGCACGAAGGAGGACGTGCGAGCCGTGTGGACGCGGCGCTGGCTCGACGAGATCGTCCAGGACGTCCGCTACGCCCTTCGCACGCTCCGCAAGAGCCCCGGATTCACGACCGTCGCCGTGCTGACCCTCGCCCTCGGGATCGGCGCGAACACGGCGATCTTTTCGGTGGTGAACGCTGCCATCCTGCAGCCGCTCGGCTATCCGCAGCCGGAGCAGCTCAGGTTTCTGACGACCCGCTCGGCCGACGGGGAGCAGGGCGAGGTGTCGGCGCCCGAATACTTCGAGCTGACCGAACTCAATCAGTCCTTTTCCGTCGTCGGAGCGTTCGTGGTCGGCGAGGTGAATCTCTGGGCACGCGATCGGCCACGCCGTGCGACGCGTGCGAGGGTGAATGCCGAGCTGCTCGAGGCGCTCGCGGTTCCGCCGGAGCGCGGCCGATGGTTCCGCCGCGAGGAGACGCGCTTCGGCGGTCCGGCGGTCGCTATCCTGTCGCACGAGCTGTGGCGGTCCACCCTCGCTGCGCGTGAGGACATGGTCGGCCAGTCGATCGAGATTGACGGCGTGAGGCATGAGGTGGTCGGCATCATGCCGCCCGGCTTTGACCTCATGGACAAGCGTGTCGAGTTGTGGCTGCCGCTTCAGCTCGATCCTGCCGTTCGCCAGTATCGATCGAGTCACTTTCTTTCGGTGTTGGGCCGTTTGAAGAACGGCGTCGCGCCGGAACAGGCCGAGGAGGAGCTTGCGTCGCTCGTCGCGAGCTGGGGTGAGCGCGTGGGCGTGAGCGGACATGTGTTCACTCCTGGCGGACACGTCATGCAGATGGAACCGGTGTTGGACGAGATCGTCGGTTCAGCGCGACGCGCCTTCTGGGTGCTGCAGGCGGCGGTGGGCTTGGTGCTGCTCATCGCGTGCGCCAATCTCGCCAACCTCCTGGTAGCCCGCGCCGAGGTTCGTCGCCGCGAGGTCGCCGTGCGTACGGCGATCGGTGCGGGCCGGCGGCGGCTGCTCGCTCAGTTCGTGGCCGAGGGGCTCGTGCTCTCGGTACTTGGCGGGGCCGTTGGCGTCGTCATTGCCTGGACCGGCGTGCGTGCGTTGACGGTCACGTATCCTGAGAGTATTCCTCGCGTCGCCGACATCACGATCGATCCGGCGGTGCTTGGCTTCACGTTGCTCGTCTCAGTCATGACCGGCGTGGTCTTCGGTCTGGCGCCGCTGGGCCATCTGCCCGAAGGCGTCGCTGGCCCTCTGCTGAACGACAGGACACGCGGCACGACGGCGACCCGGCCTTGGGTGCGCCGTGCACTTGTCGCCGGCGAGGTGGCGCTCGCGGTGGTGTTGGTGACCGGTGCGGGGCTGATGGTGCGCACGGTCCTGAACCTGATGACGGTCGATGCCGGGTTCGAGCGATCCCGGCTCGTGACCTTCGGGGTGGCGCTTCCGGCTGCGACGTACCCGACGTTCGATCAGCGGGTGCAGTTGTATCGCCGTCTGATCGATCGGTTCGGCGCGATGCCCGGGATCGACGGCGTGTCGACCGTGTCCGGTCTTCCCCCACAGCGTGAGCACAATGGCTTCGGCACGGATACCGAAGACTATACGCCGCCGCCCGAGGTGGCCGACTCGGTCGACTATTACCAGACGGTCACAAGCGGCTATTTCGAGACCATGGGAATACCGATCGTGCGAGGCCGTACGTTCCAGCGGACGGACCGCACGGGTGCGCCTGTGGCGGTCGTCAACGAGGCGTTCGTTCGCACCTTCTGGAAAGGCATCAAGCCGATCGGGCGCCGTGTGAGACCGCGCTTTGGCGACCAGACGCCCTGGGTCACCGTGATTGGGGTCGCGAAGGACGTCAAACAGGCTGGCGTCGATCAGGCCACCGGCACGGAAGTGTACTTCCTGCTCGACCAGCTCCCGCGAATCTTTCCGACCATTCCCGGTCCGCAGCTCGGCGACTGGTCAGGGTGGGGACACGGCAGCATGCACATCATGTTGCGGAGCGCCCTGCCGGCAGCCACGCTGCAGCCGGCGATCGCGGATGCCGTGCGTGAGGCCGATCCGTCGCTCCCGATCATCCGGCTGCGCAACATGGATGACGTGTTCCGGGATTCGGTACGCCGGCCTCGCATGCTGATGCAGCTCTTTGCGGGGTTCGCCGGTCTCGCGCTCCTGTTGGCGGCGATCGGCACCTACGGGGTGCTTTCATACATGGTCACACAGCATCGGCATGAAATCGGGATCCGGATGGCGCTCGGCGCCGAGCGTGCAATCGTGCTCCGCACGGTCATCGGGCACGGTCTGAAGCTGACGTGTGTCGGCCTGGTGGCCGGCCTGGCCGCCGCCTTCGTGCTGACGCGGTTGATGGAGACGCTGCTCTTCGAAGTCCGTCCGAACGATCCTGCGACGCTGGCGGCCGTGGCGGCGCTCATCACCGCCGTGGCCGCCACCGCCAGCCTGGTACCCGCCGTCTGCGCCACGCGCGTCGATCCGATTGTGGCGCTCAGAGACGAGTAGCCATCCATGGTCTCCCTTGGTCTCCTATCAATCCCAGATCCGTCGTATTCCGTAACGATCGAATACGGCGTCGTGCGAGAGGACCGGCACCGCACGGTCGAGGTCGTTGCGCGATGAGCAGCCGATCGAACGGGTCCCGGTGATGCCACGGTAGACGGCCGACCGCGTGCGTTTCACGGGGCTCCACCGGAATCCAGCTCACGCCACTCTCTTCGAGGGCGTCGATGAGATCCCCGGGCGCGTCGAGCTTCCCGACGGCAATCTTGATCGCCACCTCCCATCCCGAGACCGCGCTGATGAGCACGCGGGTTCTCCGGGTCGGCGATGCGGTGGCGGCTCCGCCGCCGAAGCCGGCGATCGCCGCTCAACCACCAGAGCAGCATCGCAACGACAATAGAGGAACTGGCTCCGTATCTGCGGGGCTGGCTCAGCTATTTCGGCTTCTGCGAAACGCCTGTGGTGCTGCAATACCTCACGCGCTGGGTCCGGCTGCGGCTTCGGTCGGCTCTGTGGCGGCAGTGGAAAACACCGCGCCGCCGCCGAGCGGCGCTGGTCGCGCTGGGAGTCTCGGAGCGGCTGGCTCGCAATACCGCCAGCAGCGGTCGAGGCCCTTGGCGTCTTGCCCGGTCCAAGGCTCTTTCTGTGGGGCTTTCCAATGCGTACTTCAACTCGCTTGGGCTTTCGTCCCTAATCGAGGAGTGTTAGCGCCACCGACTCGAACCGCCGTGTACGGACCCGTACGCACGGTGGTGTGGCAGGGGTCGGCGGGTAACCGCCGCCCCTATGCCGATCAATGGTTCCTATCATCCCGGCGTTGTGCAGCACTGCTGTCAGTTCGTGCTTGACAAGCGTCTCCATCTGGCGTTTCTATAGGGTCGAAGTTCATTACTGGTCCGATCACTCGAAGCATTAGTTCAACTCTGTCAGACCACTCGACCTGTGCGCGCGTCGTTCGCGCGATTGAGGGGGAGGCTTCGATGATTCGCCATCGCCTGCTGCACGCGGTGCGGCCGGGAGGGACCCTGGCCCTGCTGGCGCTGCTCGTCGTACTCGCGACTCCGCTGTGGGCCTGGGGCCAGGCCGCCAACGGCACGCTGCTCGGCAACGTACGCGACGAGAGCGGCGCAGCCGTACCGGGCGCGACCATCACGACGACCGAGGTGCAGACCAACATCGCCCGCACCGCCGTGAGCAACGACACCGGCTACTACATCTTCACGAACCTGCCGCCCGGCGTGTACCGCGTGGAGGGGGAGCTCCAGGGCTTCAAGAAGTTCGTGCGGGAAGGGGTCGAGGTGCGGGTCAACACGACGGTCCGCGTGGACGTGGGCTTCAGCGTGGGCGCGTTGACCGAGTCGGTGACCGTCTCGGCCGAGACGCCGACGCTGCAGACGGATCGGACCGACACCGGGCGCATCATCGAGGGCGAGCAGATCGCGCAGATGCCGCTCGGCTTCAACCGGAACTTCCAGGGCATGATCATCACCGTGCCCGGGTCCGGGCGCCCGTTCCGGCCGCACTCCGAGTTCTTCAACTCGCAGGACAGCCTCTCGGCCAACGTCAACGGACAGTCGCGCCTGGCGAACAACGTGCAGCTCGAGGGCACCGACAACAACCACAAGACGGGGCTGCTGACCGTGCTCATCCCCTCGGCCGAGGCGCTCGATACGGTCGCCGTCACCACCAGCAACTACGACGCGGAGTTCGGCCGCGCCGGCGGCGCCGTCACCAATGTGACGCTGAAGTCCGGCACCAACGAATTCCGGGGCTCGGCCTTCACGTTCGGCAACACGGCGGCCACCGTCGCCCGCAACGCGTTCTCCGCGCTGCCGGAGCCGCCGGACACGTCGTACTTCCAGGCCGGCTTCACCCTGGGCGGCCCGATCCTCCGCAACAAGCTGTTCTTCTTCGGCGACTACATGCGGACGATCGACGACAGCGGCCGCATCACCCGCGCGACGCTGCCGGAGGCCCAGTTCCGGAACGGCGATTTCAGCGGCGCGCCGACCATCATCTACGACCCGGCCACGGGCAACCCGGACGGCACCGGCCGCACGCCGTTCCCGAACAACCGAATTCCGGAGGACCGGCTCGGCCCGATTGCGCTGCGTCTGCTGGAGAACGTGCCGCTGCCCAACATCGCCGGCGTGCCGCTCGGCACGACCAACTACGAGCAGCCCTACGTGCGCGAGAAGCGCACGAACCAGTACGACGTCAAGATCACCTCGCAGCTGACGCCGAGCGACAACCTCTCGGTGCGGTACAGCTATCAGAACCCGACGACGTACGACCCCGCCACCTTCGGCGTGTTCGGCGGCATCAAGGGGTTCGCCGGGTTCGGCACGAACCCCACGTACAACACCGCGGGCAACTACACGAAGACCTGGTCGCCGACGCTGCTGCAGGAAGTGCGCGTGGGCATGAGCTACTACCACAACGAGGCCATCTCGGAAGCCGACGGGCTCAACACCTCCGACGAGATGGGCATCCCGGGCGTAAACCTGAACCGGTTCTCGAGCGGCATCACCACGATCGACGTGGGCGGCTACAACGGGACGCTGATCGGCTACTCGGCGTCGCTGCCCTGGGACCGCTCCGAGCGCACGTGGACGGTGGCGACCACGGTGACTAAGCTGTGGGGTAATCACACGCTGAAGATCGGCGGGGACTTCCGGTACAACCGCGACTTCCTGCTGCAGGTGCAGGACCAGGGCGGACCGCGCGGGCGCTTCCGGTTCCGCGGAGAGACGACCGCCACGCCCGAGGACAGCGATGCGCAGAACGGCTTCGCCAACGCGCTGGCGGCGTTCCTGCTCGACGCCCCCCAGGAGATCGGCCGCGACCTCATCACCGAGGTGGATCCCGGCACGCGTCACAATGCCGTGTTCACCTACATCCACGACAAGTGGCAGGCCTCGGAGAACGTGACGGTGGACCTCGGCCTGCGACACGAGTACTACACGCCGCTGGTCGGGCTCACCGGCCGCGGCGGCCTCGCCAACTACGACCCGACCAACAACACCCTGCGCGTGTCCGGCTACAGCGAGGTGCCCGAGAACCTGGGCGTGGAGAGCTATTACGGCAACTTCAACCCGCGCACCGGCGTGTCGTGGCGGCTCGACGAGCAGAACGTCGTCCGCGCCGGCTACGGGGTGAGCACGATTCCCTGGCCGGACAACTCCTACGCGTTCAACTTCCCGGTGAAACAGAACAACCAGATCAACCCGCCGAACAGCTTCGCGACGGCCGGGTCGATGGCGGCCGGCTTGCCGCCGCCCAACTTCGCCGAGATCCCGGATACCGGCGTGGTCCCGGGCGAGGCGTTCAACGAGCAGGGCTTCTTCTCGGTGCCGACGAACCTGCACGAGGGGCGGCTGCACTCGTGGAACGTCGCGTATCAGCGCGAGCTGCCGGGCGGCTTCACGGGCGAGGTCGCCTACGTCGGCAACCGCGGGCAGGACATCATCGCCCGCATCGACCTGAACGCCGGCTACACGCTGGGCGCCGACAACGCCGGCCGGCCGCTGTTCGCGCAGTTCGGCCGCACCGCGAGCACCACCAGCACGATGCCGGTGAAGAGCACGTATCACTCAATGCAGGTGAAGGTGGATCGCCGGTTCAGCAACGGCCTGCTGATGACCAACTCCTACACGCTGGGCCGCGGCTACAACTACTACCAGGGGGACAGCAACGGCACCATCGGGACGCCGGCCGACATCGAGCGGTTCTGGGGCCGGCCGGAGTTCGACCAGCTGCACAACGTCGTGAGCAGCTTCGTGTACATCCTGCCGTGGGGACCGCAGGGCAAGTGGCTCCAGGACGGCTGGATGGGCCGGGTGCTCGGCGACTGGCAGGTGGCCGGCATCTTCGCCGCCTCGTCCGGGCTGCCCATCAACTTCACCGCGAGTAACGCCGGGCTCGGGGCGCCCGACAACACCCAGCGGCCCGACGCGAGCGGCACGCCGGACGTGCTCGGCGGCATCGGGGCGAACGCGCTGTGGTTCGACACGTCGGTCTTCTCGGCGCCAGCGCCTGGGACGTGGGGCAACGTCGAGCGCAACGCCCTGCTGGACGGGCCGGGCTACGTGAACCTCGACGCCTCGATCGTGAAGATCATCCGGTTCGGCGATCGGCACGCCGAGTTCCGGGTGGACTTCTTCAACCTGACCAACACGCCGCACTGGAACCGCCCGGACGGGTCGCTCACCAGCAACAACTTCGGCCGGATCACCAGCTCGTTCGGCGAGCGCGTGATCCGGTTCGGAGGACGGTTCCTGTTCTGAATCGTCAATCGTCAATCGTCAATCGTCACTGTGCTACCCTCCGGCCTCATGCGAGGCCTCCTGCTCATCCCTGCCCTCCTTGCCATCGCCGCTCCGCCTGTCCCGGCGCAGGACTGGATGCGCGCGGTCGATACGCCGCGCACCGAACCGCTGTGGCGCTCAGAGACGAGTAGCCATCCATGGTCTCCCCTGGCTCCGCGCGGGTGCGTTCCCTCGGCGGATTCGACCGCGTTCGTGAGACCATCTCCGTCAGGGTCGCCGAAGGCCCCGTCCGGCCCGGACGCCGACCGCGAGTCGAGACCGAATTGGCGCTCCCACGAGTCAGAAAGGCCATCACCGTCAGCGTCTCCCCCGGATACGACCAGCGAGTTGAGCGCGCTGACGAGATCGAGGCGCCCGGCGCCCAGCTCAGGATCGAGCAGCAGTGCCTCCGAGAGCGCGGTCTCCGCGCCGGCCTGATCGAGCTCGGGATCGACCTGTCGCAGCAGCGCCGTCGCCCCGGACACGAGGGCAGCGCTGAACGACGTCCCCCAGACTCCCGCGTAGTTGCCGCCCGGGTACGTCGTGATGAGGGCCTCACCAGGCGCCGCGAGCGCGACGAGGTTCGCGCCATAGCTCGAGAACGCGCTCCGCGTGTCCTGGTTCGTCGTCGATGCCACGCCCATCACGTTCGGGAACGCGGCGGGATAGACGATCACTTGGTTGCCGCTGTTGCCGGCCGATGCGATGGCAACAACGCCGCGTGCCGTCGCATAGTCGAGCGCGCGCTGGAGCTCGGTGTTCGCCTCCGGGAAACTGAAGCTCATGTTGATCACATCGGCGCCGTTGTCCGCCGCGTAGTAGATCGCCCGCAGGATCTCGGGAATCAATGCTGGTTGGAGCACGGGGTGGTTGTAGTCCGCCCCGGTATCGATGATGGCGACCACCCCGGCGCCGGTCGCGACCGTGTGGGCCTGACCTGTGGCGATGATGCTGCCTGCCGGCTGGCTGGCGAACTGCGTCCAGACCGTCGTCCCGAAGTAGTTCTGGACAGTGTCGTCTCCGACCGTGCCGGAGACATCGTCCTCGTTCGCCCCGGTGCCCGGGAGTTCGGGGACCTCAAGGTCGTCATTCTCCGCGACGTTCTCGACCTCTGGATCGGCCGCGATCGCCTCGATCAGATCGTCGTCGCATTCGAACTCGTCCTCATCGTCGTCGTCCTCGCGAGGGCAGAGCAGGAGGAACAGGTTCTGGTTCGCCTGATCGAAGCTGCGCAGCAGCGTGAGCCCGTATCGGTCGGCGATGCCCTGGATCGCCGCGGGCTGCGCGCGAATGATCAACTCTTCACGGTCGTCATCGTCCGTTCGGACAACCCCCGTGAGCAGGAGCACGAGGCCCAGGCAGGTTATGAGTCGTCGTCGCATGATGCTCTCCCCCTGACATCACGTGTGCCCGTCGCCTGTCTGTCCGCCACAACTGTGCTGAGGCTGATCAAGCTCGCGTGAGCGCCTGACGCCTGCGCTGCAGGAAGTCGCGCTCGGCCGCGTTCTCGCTTCGCGCGATCGCGGCCTCGTACGCGACCGCCGCTTCGGCGTTGCGGCCCAGGCGTCGGAGCAGGTCGGCGCGGATGGCGTGGAACAGGTAATAGCGATCGAGGTCGAGGCCGTCGACCAGCGTGAGCGCAGCATCCGGTCCCTCGATCTCGGCGACCACGACTGCGCGGTTGAGGGCCATGACCGGGCTCGGTGCGAGCGACAGGAGCTGGTCGTACAACTGCAGGATCTGCTGCCAGTCCGTGGCAGCCGCGATCGGCGCGTCGCTGTGGACGGCGTTGATCGCCGCCTGGATCTGGTACGGCCCGGGCTCGTTGCGGCGGAGGCATTCCCGGACGATGGCCTGGCCTTCGGCAATGAGGGTGAGATCCCAGCGGGTGCGGTCCTGATCGGCGAGCAGGACGAGGCCGCCGGCCGGCGTCGTACGGCTGGCCCGACGCGATTCGACGAGCAGCATGAGCGCGAGCAACCCCATGACCTCCGGTTCATCGGGCATCAGCTCCGCCAGGAGCCGTCCGAGGCGGATCGCCTCAGTGCAGAGATTCTCGCGGATCAGCCGGTCGCCCGAGCTCGCCGTGTAGCCCTCGTTGAAGACAAGGTAAACGACAGCGAGCACGGCCCGAAGTCGGGCCGGGAGGTCGGCCTCGCTCGGAACCCTGTATGGGATCCTCGCGTCGCGGATCTTGCCCTTGGCGCGGACCAGCCGCTGCGCCATGGTCGGCTCTGGCACCAGGAAGGCGCGCGCGATCTCCGCGGTCGTGAGCCCGCACAGCAGCCGGAGTGCCAGTGCGACCTGGGCGCTGGTGGCGAGCGCAGGGTGACAGCAGGTAAAGATCAGGCGTAACCGGTCGTCGCGCACGGGTTCCTCCTTCTCGGCCGGTTCGTCGCGGGAGTGCAGCAGGGCAGCTTGGGCGTGCCGGTCTTCGCGGGACGCCTCCCGGCGGAGGCGGTCGATCGCCCGGTTGCGTGCGGTGGTGATGATCCATCCCGCCGGACTCGGCGGGAGCCCGGCCGACGGCCACCGTTGCACCGCCGTGGTGAACGCGTCCTGGACCGCCTCTTCGGCAATATCGATGTCACCGAAGATGCGGACCAGGACCGCCACCGCGCGACCGTGCTCCTCGCGGAACACACGGTCCATCTCCGAGGCGGGGAGGGACGGCACGTCCGGTCTCAGTGGTGCCCCTCCTGGAACGGTCGAACCTCGATCGGCAGCGTGATCGCCCGGGCGCATTTCCTCGCCCACTCGAGCGCGGAGTCGAGGTCCGGCGCCTTGATGATCGTGAACCCGCCGAGGTGCTCTTTGCCCTCGACGTACGGGCCGTCGGTGGTGAGGATCTCGTCCTTCTGGAGCCGTACCACCGTGGCCGTGCTCGCAGCGTGCAACCCGCCGGCAAAGACCCACACGCCGGCAGCCTTCATCTCCTGCTGCAGGGCGTTGACGTTCCGCATGATCGGCTCCAGGACCTCGGGCGGGGGCGGGTCTCCGTCGGGCTGATAGATGCTGAGCAGGTACTGGGTCATTGTGTGTTCCTCCTCGTTACCGCCGGCACGGTGCCGGCTTCTCGCTCTCTATACGAACGGTTTCCATCCCTATCGACACGAGACACGGCTGCGCGACGAATATTTCGACCGCCACGGCGCAGGCGGCTGAAGAGGTGGAGCGAGAGGTGGAGACGGAGGTCCGTTTATGCAGCGCGGATGAGCATTGGTGGGGTTGTGTCGTCACCTGGCCGCCATAGCGAGCCACGAGAGCATGTGATTGGGGAACGCCGTGCTGCCAAGCGGCCGGGAGCCGGCCTGCTGCGCGAGCTTCGTCAAGAACGCCTGATAGCTTTCGCCCGTGTCCCGCCGCACGATGCTGCGCAAGGCCGCATTCGCTTCCAACGTCGTTGCGTCGATGCCGACCGTCTTGCCTATGACCAACCCGGCGTCCGCCAGCCGCTGCAGAATCCACGTGAAGACCGCCTGATGCGTTTCGAGATCGATCAAGCGCCGCGTGCGCGAGATTGTCGAATGGTTCGGCGGTGCTTCCGGCAACACCAACCCGAGAAACTCGGGCAGAGCGAACGAATCCGCCGCACGCCAGGCGATCGCACGCTCCGCGTCCAAACCCTCGAAATAGCCGATCAGCATCAGCCGGAAGTAACGTCCGGGCGGCAGCCCCGGCCGGCCGTCGTCCGCGTAGAAGCGCTGGCAGAGCTCCTCGACGTACCGGTCGAAGTCGTGCGTGTCGAGGATCTGATTCAGTCGCGTGTAGAACGGATGCGCGGCACTGCGCGGCAGGTCTTGGCTCGCCACCCACATCGAACCCTGCTCCGCGTGCCGCCGTCGTTTGCCCATCGCCATCGCCGACAGTGTAGTACGCGGGATCGATCGTGTCGATCCCTCATGCATCGGCCGCCTAAGCCCGAGAGAAGGCGGCCCCGCGGGTCAGCGGGGCAGAGAGAAGGCGGAGTCTCACGCGTCCGGTGAGCTCCGGCCTTCTTGTTGATGTGCCATAGGATTGCTACCGTAGCCAAGCTATGGTAGCCTTCCAGGCCATGAAGACGGACATTCCGTCGGGCACTCTCTACATGCTCGTCCTGAAGACGCTCGTGCGGCTCGGTTCGATGCATGGGTATGGGATTGCCCTGTACATCCAGCAGACGACTGGGGACGTGCTGCAGGTCGAAGAGGGCACGTTGTATCCAGCGCTCCAGCGGATGCTCATCAAGGGTTGGGTGCGCGCGGAGTGGCGCACGACCGAGAACAAGCGCCGAGCGCGTTATTACACGCTGACACCGGCGGGACGGAAGCAGCTTGCGGCCGAGGTGCGCGATTTCGAGCGGGCGATGACCGCAGTTCGCCAGGTCATCGAACCGGCGTAAAGGAGACGGACATGACCGCGTTCTGGCGAAAACTGAATGGCTGGTGGCGCCGAGATGCCATCGACGCGGAACTGCAGGAGGAGATCCGTACTCATCTCGAAATGAAAGCCGCAGACCTCGGAGGCCCGAGTCCCGCGCGTCATGGCTTTGGCAACCCGGCGCTCATCCTCGAAGATGCCCGAAGCGTCTGGGGCTGGCCCGGACTCGAAGCCTTGTGGCACGACGTGCGATACGGCACGCGCATGCTGCTCAAAGCTCCGGGCTTTACCGCGGTCGCCGTGCTCTCGTTGGCCATCGGCATTGGCGCCAATACGGCCATCTTCAGCCTGGTCGACAAGGTCCTCATCAGAAAGCTGCCGGTTCCAGAACCGGACCGGCTCGTCGTCGTCAGCGCCAACCGCGGCCAGGGCGTCGCTACGACCTCCAACTTTCCTGACTTCGTCGACTATCGCGACAAGAACGAGGTCTTCGACGGCCTCGTCGCGTACACACAGCGCGCGATGACGCTCAGCGAGGGCGGGCAGGCCGAGCGGATTCAGGGGTTGATTGTCTCGGGCAACTACTTCACGGCGCTGCGCCTGAGGCCGGCCCTGGGCCGTGGCTTCCTCCCCGAGGAAGACAAGACCGCCAGCACGCATCCGGTGGTCGTGATCGGTTACGGGCTGTGGCAGCGGCGCTTTGGCGGCGACCCCGGAATAGTTGGGAAGTCCGTGAGCTTGAACGCGAGGCCCTTCACCGTGGTGGGCGTCGCGCCGTCAGCGTTCAATGGCACGGTCGCCGGCGGTGCGCCAGACGTCTACGTCCCCATCATGATGATGATGCAGATGACGACGTCGCCCATCGATCTGCTGTTCGGGCCGCGCAGCCGTACCCTCTCCGGCTGGCTTCAAGTGCTCGGCCGTCTGAAGCCGGGCGTCAGTCGGGAGCAGGCCGCGGCCGCCATGACCACGTTGGGAGGCCAGATCGCCAGGGCGTATCCCAATGCGGATGGCAGTCCGAGAGTCGAACCGACGTTTCTGATTGAAGACGGCAGCCGCGGGCACACCAACTTGCTCCGCGACCTCCGGTTCCCCTTGCAGATGTTGATGGCGACCGTGGGGCTGATCTTGTTGATCGCCTGCGCCAACGTCGCGAACTTGTTGCTGGCGCGCGCCGGCGCACGCCAGAAAGAGATCGCGATCCGGCTCGCCACCGGCGCCGGCCGCATGCGCCTGATCCGGCAATTGCTGAGCGAGAGCGTGCTGCTTTCCATGCTCGGCGGCGCCGCCGGGCTGGCGTTGGCCGTGTCAATCAGCGGCTTGATGGTCAGCTTTACGCCGCCCAACAACAACGCGTTCTCGTCTCTGACGCTCGACAATCGGCTCGACGTGCGCGTGCTCGGATTCACGCTCGCCATCTCGATGGTCACGGGCATCCTCTTCGGCCTGGCGCCTGCGCTCATCGCCTCTCGGCCGGATCTGGTGTCCGCGCTGCGGGACGAGGCGACGGTCTTCGGCAAGAAGGTGCGCCACATGAACCTGCGAAATCTCCTGGTGGTTGGCCAGGTGGCGGTCTCGGTGATCGTGCTCGTCGGCGCCGGCTTGTGCGTGAGAAGCCTGCGCAATTTGAACGCGATTGACGCCGGCTTCGATCCCTCGAAGGTGCTCGTCATGTCGGTCGACGTGAGCTTGAGTGGCTACAATCGAGAGCGCGGTCTGCAGTTCTACTCGGACCTCCTCGAACGGGTCCAGCGTTTGCCCGGCGTGGAAGCGGTGAGCCTGGCGATACAGATCGCGCTGGGCGACGGGTTCGGCGCGAGGATGAGGGCGGAAGGCTACGTGCCCAAGCCCGGCGAGGACCTCAGTGCCGACTTCAATCAAATCGGGCCCGACTACTTCCGCGTGATGAAGATCCCGCTGCTCGAAGGACGGGAGTTTGGCCAATCGGATACGAGCACTACGCTGCCGGTGGCCGTCATCAACCAGACGGCGGCGCGCCGCTTCTGGCCCGGCCAGAGTCCCCTTGGCCGGCGCGTGATCGTCGGACGCCCTCCAGATGATGAATCCAGAGTCGTCGTCGGCGTCGTCAAGGACAGCAAATATCGCAGGCTGACCGAGGAAGTGCGTCCCGCCGTGTTCATACCGTTCTTCCAGCGCTATCGAGGGGACATGACGCTGCACGTGCGCACCACCGGCGATCCAGCGACGATGCTGGCCGCCGTGCGGCGTGAGGTGCAGGCGCTCGATGCGAGCTTGCCGCTCTACAACACCAGGACGTTGGAGGAGCAGAAGACGAGTTCGCTCTACACGTCGCGACTGGCGGCCACGCTGCTCACGATCTTCGGGCTGTTGGCGCTGGTGCTCGCCGCGGTTGGTTTGTACGGCGTGATGGCCTACACCGTCAGCCGTCGCACGCACGAGATTGGAATCCGTATGGCACTGGGGGCGCAAGGCAGCGACGTTCGCCGTCTCGTGATGGTCGAAGGCACGGCCATCATGACGATCGGCCTTTTGCTCGGGTTGGGCGGGGCGCTGGCGGGCACACGCCTCGTTGAGAGCTTCCTCTACGGCGTGAGGCCGAACGATCCGATCGCCTTCGCGGGCGCAGCCCTGCTGCTGGCGGCTGTGACGTTGCTGGCCAACTACCTGCCCGCGCGCCGCGCCTCGCGAACCGATCCGCTGATGGCGATCAGGCAATGAGACGCACGTCGTCCTTTCGCGCGCATGACGCCGGACCAACGTCACAGTTGGAGGCCGTTGTCGCGAGCTCAGCAGCCTTGCGAGACGGATTCTTAGGAATTCGTGATGCATCAGCAACTATTAGGCCCGTTTTCGCGCGGAGAGCGGTTAACGAAACGTGCGCGAGTGCCGCGTCGTAGAGGCGCTGGACGTCTGTGTGTCCGAGGCGACGACGGTGACATGATCGACAACGGTCCGCTCTCCATGCGAGTCTCCGTTCTGACCTGTGCAACCGCTGATCACCTTGTGGTGGGCACCGTGTGACGGATGTCGGGAGCGGTGCGGAGGTTGAGTGCGAGCAGGAGGGTTACCACAATCCCGCCGGCGATGGCGAACACCGCCGTTCTGATCCCTTCGGCTGTGGCAACGCGCAGCCCTTCGCCGACGAGTCCTTCGGTGCCGGAGTTGGCCAGCAGGACCAGGATGGCGAGACCGACCACCGCACCGACTCCGGAACCGGTGGAGACGACGCCCGAGGCGACGCCGTGCTCGCGGTCTGTCACCCCGGTGGCAGCGGCGATGAACATGGCCGTGAAGACAACACCGTCGCCGATGCTGACGGCGACGAGGCCGGGCACGAGGGAGGCGTAGGAGCCGTCTGGCGACATCGCCAGTCCCAAGGCGGCCGCGCCTGCCGCGCCGATGGCGAGGGCGGCGACGAGCGTGCGCCGCAGACCCAGGCGCGTCACCACCTTCCCGGCGAACGTCGAGCCCGCGACGACCACGGCGGTAGGAAGCAGGAACCCGACGCCGGTCTCCAGGGCGTCGTAGCCCCAGACGTCCTGGAAGTAGAGTGACAGGAAGTAAAGCAGGGAGCCGAACGTCGCCATGAACATGAAGGCGATCATCACGGCCCTGGTCAGGACGCGGTTGGCCAGCAGGCGGGGTGGCATCAGCGGATCACGGCTGCGGCGCTCGATGACGGCGAAGGCGCTCAGCAGCACAAGCCCCGCGACCGCGGCGGCGAGGATCCATGGTGAGGCCCAACCAACGTCCGGGCCCTGCACGAGCGCAAAGACGAGCAAGGTGATCCCACCGGTGGCGGTCAGCGCACCCGGCAGATCGAACCTGCGGTCCGCGTCCCGGGCCTGGTCGGCCTCGATCAGCACGAACGCCCCGATGAGCGCCGCGCCTGCGAGCGGAATGTTGACGAAGAACACCGCTTCCCAGCCGAGGAAACGGGTGAGCACGCCACCGAGCAAGACCCCGACCACGAGGCCGGCCGCGCCGGAACCGCCCCAGACGCCAAGGGCGCGGTTGCGGTCACGTCCTTCGGCGAACGTCGTGTTGATCAGCGCGAGGGTGCCGGGGAAGACCAAGGCGCCACCGAGGCCCTGAACCGCACGGGCTGCCAGCTGAATCGCCGGTCCGGTCGCGAGCCCCCCGGCGAGCGATGCCACGGCATACAGCGCGAGACCGGTCACCAGCATCCGGCGCCGGCCAAGCAGGTCCGCAGCTCGACCGCCGAACAGCAGGAATCCGCTTGATGCAACGGCGTAAGCGCTGATCACCGCCTGCAGGGTCTGCGGCGAGTAGCCCAGGTCCCGGCCGATGTCCGGCAGGGCCACGACCACGATGTATTGATCAAGAGAGACGATCAGCATCGCGAACGACAGCAGCGCCAAGATAGCAGCGCTGCCGTTCCGAGCGGTGTCATCCGGTAGAGGGACACAGTTGGCACGCATGGCGTCTCTCCCAGCTGGCGAGTCGGAACAGTACCGTCCCGATAGCGATTCGCGTCAGGCTCCGTGTCCGGGGCGCGCTGAGCCTGGTCGCATTGTAGTGCTGCCTCCGGCTGGCCGGGCAAGAGTAGCCGCCTATAATCCTCGTATGGACCCTCGAACGATTCAGGCGCGCATTCGCCAGATCCTTGCTGGAGATCCTCACGGGATCGTGGCCGCCTACCTTTTTGGCAGCGTCGCACGCGGGGGCAGCGCCCCGCCGGCGGATGTCGATCTGGCCGTGTTATACGCGCACACACCGCCACCGAGGCTTGATTCGCTCCCAATCGCCCTGCAGGGCGCCCTCGAGCGCGCCTTGGGTGTTGCGGTCGATATCGTGGTGCTCAATCGCGCGTCCGCCGACCTCGTTCACCGCGTGCTTCGGGATGGCGTCCTCGTGCTCGACCGGGATCGCTCCACGCGCATTCGGTTCGAGGTACAGAAGCGAAACGAGTACTTCGACCTCTTGCCTCTGCTACGCCGGTACCGCCGGTCCGACGTGGCGCGCGGGAGCGAGCGATGACCGACCCTGAGCTCGTCGAGAAGAAACTGGCGTTCATCGAGACGTGTGTTGCGGAGCTCCGCACATTGGCGCATCCCGAGCAGCTGCATGACGATGTTCGAGAGGCCAGGTTCGTCCAGCATACGCTGCAGCTCGCGGTTCAAGCGGCTCTCGATGTGGCGTCGCACATCGTCTCGGACGAACGGCTCGGCGAGCCGAGGACGAACCGCGAGCTCTTCGAGCTCCTCGAAACTCGGTGGACGTTGCCCAAGGAGCTGGCCGAGACGCTTGGCCGAATGGTTGGGTTTCGAAACATCGTGGTTCACGGCTATGAGGCTGTGGACCTCGACATCGTTTCGGATATCGTTGCGCACCGACTCGACCACCTGCTCAGCTTCGTCGCCTTCGTTCGGTCGCGGCTACAGAATGGGCGCGCCTGACGTCGAGGCTAGAAGCCTCGCCGATCCCTTAAACGCCAACGGGTGTCCGCCGGCCGCCATCGGAGGAGATGCCCATGCATCCCGATGGCGGCCACCTATGTCAACTAATCCCGGCCGCGCTTAGTCGAAGTCGAGCTGGTTCAGCCACTTCATGAGCGTGCCCCACGTGAATTCGTCCAGAATGCCCTGGCGCTGCAGCTCCGCCAGCGCCGCGGCACCGCACTTCAGGAGCTGGTCGTGGTTCCTCGCCGTCTCCTGGCAGCGCGTCAGCGGCTCGAATGCTTCGATGCCGTGCTGGCGCACCGCGGCCAGGACCGCCTCGGCGAAACGCTCGCGCTCACCGAGCGTCTTCGCCTGCTCGAAGTGCTCCCGCTCCACGCTTTGGGCGATCAGGCGGCGCTGCTCTTCGCTGAGATCGGGTGCAGCGGCTTCGTGACTCGGGCTGCCGCCGAGCCCCGGGTCGTCGTCGTCGATCGCGGGCTGCTGGGTGATCTGGAACAGTCCCGCTGCCACCTGACCGCCGATGCCACCGGCGCCGGCGTCGAGGAATACCTTACCGATCTCGTCCGTGACTTTTCGCAGGTCGGCGTTGTCGCCGTTGCACATGATCGCGACGCCGAACTCCTCATCGGGCCATACCGTGTAGCGGGCGCGGTAGCCGGGGTAGGCGCCGTCGTGCATGTAGACTGGCCTGCCCAGCTTCTCGATCAGGTTGACGCCCAGGCCCCAGTTGCCGGCGCTGTCGCTGCCGTAGACCGGCATCATCTCCACGTTCTTGGTCGCTTCGCTGATGATGCTGTTGCTCTGAATCGCGACCATTAGACGGACCAGGTCGCCTATCGTCATCGTCCAGCCGCCGGGTGGACCTTCCCAGCCGGCTGGGCCCATCTGCAACGTCGCGGAGTTGGCGAAGAGGATCTGCTGGAAGCTGTTCGAGCCGGCGTCGAACTCGTAGCCCTTGGCCAGGTTCGGGATATCGGTCTGGCGCCAGTACTCGTTCAGCGCCTGCGAGAACCGGCCCGTGGTCAGGGACGTACCGCCCACCTGACGCCAGACGAAGCTCTCGTAGGTGTCGAAGTCCTCGCCTACGACGTCGTCGTTGTTGCCGACCACCGTGTCAATGAGCGCGGCCGCGATCATGTAGGCCGTGTTCGAGTAACGCGCCGTGGCGCCGGGATCGAAGCCGATGTCCGGCGTCCCGACGTAGCTGACCCACGTGAGGCGCGGGTGGATGCCGAGCTGCGGGACGGGGAGCCCGAACCAGAACT
>WHTZ01000021.1 GCA_009377495.1 Luteitalea sp. | reverse complement strand
AGTCGCTACAGTAAATTGCTGAATCAGGTTGTCTCAAAATCGTTGACACGGCCCGATGTCGCGACCGGGTTCGATCTCACGCCGCCCGGCCGGGTGCTCTTTGCGCTGGAAGATCCCACGGACGTGTTCGATCCGGCCACGGAGTTCGGCACGAACGCTCCACTCAGCGGCGACATTCCCGAACACGGTTATGACACCCCTGATGCGAATGTTGCACCACGGATCGGGTTTTCGTTTCGCGCCACAGAGAACACCGTCGTCCGGGCTGGCGGCGGGATCTTCTACGCCGGCAATACCAACACCAATCAGCTCTCCGACATCCAACAGCAAGGCGGGCTCTTTACCTTGCGCGATGAGCAGATCATCGCCGGAAATGAGCAGCTGCCGCCACTCGATGTCCGAGATCTCTTTCCTCGGGCCGTATCAGACGTCATTCCGCAGCCATATGAGGATCCACCGGCGACGCCACGAACCCTGGGCCAGCTGGAATATGGCCCGCCGACCGTGTATCAATGGTCGCTCAGCATTCAGCATCGCTTCCACTCCCGGTGGTCCGTGAACCTTGACTACCTGGGATCGCGTACCGTTCACAACAACCAGTTCGTGGACTTGAACGCTCCCCTACTGCCTCAAGGCGATTTGGCCGACGTCCCGCTCCAGGAACGCCGGCCGCTTCCGGGCTGGGGACGCATTGGCAGTTGGGTCCCGTGGGGGTGGTCCAAGTATCACTCGGCCACCTTCGGCGTGACCAACCGGCAATGGCACGGGCTGACCCTGAGGTCCAGCCTCACCTGGTCAAAGGATCTCTCCTCTAGCAATGTCAGGCAAAGTGACCATGGCAACCTGGATTTCCGCAGTTTCGACCTCTGGGCCGGGCGGTCGGAATTAGTGCCGACCGTCCGCTCAATCACGGGTTGGACCTATGAATTACCGTGGGGTCAGGGTCGACCCTTCCCGTTGCGTGGTGTGATGAACCTGACTCTGGGAGGATGGAACCTCAGCGGGAAAGCGGAATTCTCCGACGGCGCTCCGCAAGGAATACTAACGAACGACAATACGGGAAGCGCCTTGACTCGCCAACACGCCGATCGCATTCCCGGCTGCGACTCGACGGATGCCCCTGAGGATCGGTTTGAGTGGTTCAATATCAGCTGTTTCGCACAGCCAGCGTTTGGGACGTTTGGCACAGGGGCACAAGGCCTCATCAACGCCCCGGGCATCAACAATCTCGACCTGCGGATCGGGAAGGTATTCCCTCTTTCCGGCACCACGAGAATGGAGTTTCTGGCAAACTTCTTTAACGCCTTGAATCACACCCAGTGGGGAGGCGTGAATACGCAATTCGACAGCCCCAACTTTGGGAGGATCACCAGTGCGCGTCGGGCTCGCCAAATCAGTTTTGAATTGCGGCTCATCTTCTAGCGGGCCGCAGCCTCCAGCTGCGCCGCCCGACGCTCACTTGCGAGCCCCGAAACTTGATCCAATGCGTCAAGTTTCGGCTTCTCAAGGGTTCTGACGCACATCGCTATGAGACCTCACGCGCTCCGATACACCGCCGCTCTGGCGGTTCTTCTCTCTGCTGTCCCCTTCGGCGGCGCCGCCGCCAGTCCCGATCGTCCACCGAACATTATCCTGATCGTCAGCGATGACCAGGGGTTTGACGTGGCCGCTTTTGGGGCCACGGAATTC
Organism: Luteitalea sp.; assembly: GCA_009377495.1. Lineage (GTDB taxonomy): Bacteria > Acidobacteriota > Vicinamibacteria > Vicinamibacterales > Vicinamibacteraceae > WHTT01. Next base: position 84,989 of record WHTZ01000021.1, on the reverse strand, counting down.
GTCACGCCGAACCTGGACCGAATGGCGGTCGAAGGGATCCGCGGTACCAGCTTCTATATGACCGCCTCGGTTTGCACGCCCGCGCGGAGCGGCCTCATTACCGGACGATACCCGCAGCGGAACGGCGTCTACGAGATGATCCGCAACGACATGGTGAACTACCGGCACCGGTACAGTGCTTTGGAATACGCCATGTCGCCGGAGATGACACTGGGGCTCGATCCGCGCGAGACAACCTTTGGCGACGTTCTCAAGACCGCGGGATATACCAATGCCGTCATCGGCAAATGGGACATGGGCCAGGCCAAACGCTTTCTCCCGCTCCAGCGAGGTTTCGACTACTTCTACGGACACGGGAACAACGGGATCGACTATTACACCCACGAGCGCTACGGCGTGCACTCGATGTTCAGAAACAATGAGCGCACGAAAGCCGACCAAGGAATGTATGCGACCGATCTCTTCCGGCGGGAAGCCGACCGTTTCATTCGCGATAACCGGGACAACCCCTTCTTCCTCTACCTTGCCTTCAACGCGCCGCACGGAGCGTCCAATCTCGAAAAGGATTCGTTCCAGGTGCCGAAGCACTACCTCGAAAAATACTACCCAGGCAAGGATCACTCCGGCAGGCGGGTCAAGTATGCCGGGATGGTTTCGGCCATGGACGAGGCGATTGGTGAGGTCTTCGAGACGCTACGGCAGCTTGAGCTCGATCGCAACACGTTCGTCCTGTTTATCGCCGACAATGGCCGCGGTGGGAGCCGCATCAATGGGGCTCGGCTGCGCGGCAGCAAAGGCTCAGGTTTCGAGGGTGGGCTGCGTGTGCCCCTGATCGCGTGGTGGCCCGGGGTGATCCCGGTGGGTCAGACCACCGACGAGTTTCTCACCGCGCTGGAAATTCTGCCTACGTTCATGGCTATCAGCGGCGCGTTTCCGCGGAACGTCCACCTCGATGGCTTCAACATGCTCCCCGTTCTTCAAGGCAAGGAACAGTCGTCTCGTCAGGAAATGTACTGGCACTGGCCCGACGGTTACCAGGCCGCCCGCGTCGGCCAGTACAAGTGGGTCTCGTACTGGCCTCGCAGCAACCCGGACAATCTTCCCCCGACGGAGGAGCTTTTCGATCTCTCGGTCGATCTCGGCGAGCAGCGCAACGTGGCCGAGGAGAGGCCGGAAATCCTGGCGATGATGCGTGCGCGATTTGCCCGCTGGACGGCCGAGATGGAGGCGGCGGAGCCGCGCGGTCCGTTCCGGAACTATTGATTGGAGGGACTCGACTCATGACGCGTCGCGACATGCTGCTGACCATCGCTGCGAGCACGGTGAGCGCTCGCGCGGCAGACCTGCGCGCGGCCTTCGGCACGGCTTCGGCGGTACCGAAGACAGGAGCCGCACGCCCCGGGAGCGCGTCGCGCGCAGACGGCTTCCGCGGGCCGTACTGCTTGTTCTCGAAGCTTCTCCCGGATCTCGCGTGGAAGGACCTCGGCTGCGCCGTAAACGAGGCTGGCTTCGACGGTGTCGACCTCACGGTGCGTCTCAAGGGGCACGTGCTGCCGGAGCGCGTCGCCACCGACCTGCCGCGCGCGCTCGAGGCGATCCACGCGGTGGGCACCGAGGTGCCGATGATCACGACAGGCCTGCTGTCGGCAGACGACCCGGCGGCGCAGCCCACCTTCGAGGCGGCAAGCAACGGAGGTGTCCGCTTCCTGAAGCCTGGCTACTACCGGTACCAGCTAGAAGACGTGCGCCGCGAGCTGGTGGACGCAGGCCGTCAGCTCGGCTCCCTGGCCGAACTCGGTCGCCGCTACGCCCTCGTCGTTGGGTATCACACTCATGCGGGGGTCGTGGGCGGGCCGACGCTCGACTTTTTGCCAGAGATTGAAAAGCTGGACGCGCGAACGGTCGGCGTCTACTTCGATGTGCGCCACGCGGTCGTCGAGGGTGGTCGCGTTGGATGGAAACTGGCCGCCGCACTGGCCATGCCACGACTCCGGATGATCGCCGTCAAGGATTATGTCTGGGAGGAAGGTGCGAAGGGGAAATGGCGCGACGTGAACTGTCCGCTAGGCGAGGGCATGGTGGACTGGCCCGCATTTTGTCGGATGCTGGCCGAGGCTGACTATCAGGGACCGGTGTCGGTGCACGTCGAGTACGACATCGAGGGAGCTACGCCTGCGGCTCGGCGAGATCGCGCGCTGGAGGCCGCTCGCCGAGATCTCGCATTGATCAAGAGGCACATGCAAGAGGCATATCGGGCATGAGTGACGGACAGGTTCTCATCTGCAAATCTCTAAAGCCTTCCGGAAGGAAGAGAGGAAGGTGCCGGGCCGTGACGCTGAGCGCAACTCTGGTCCTCATGGTTTCTGTTGCAACCAGCGGGCTTGGAGCCGAGCAAGCGCCGGACCGTCCCAACGTTCTTTTCATTCTCAGTGACGATCAGCGTCCCGATACGATCCACGCCCTGGGCAATGCTGCCATACAGACACCGAATCTCGATCGTCTCGTCCAGGAAGGAACGACGTTCCTGAGGGCGGTCGCGTCTTATCCACTCTGCGTCCCCAGCCGGGCCCAGATTCTCACGGGGGCCACGCCCTTTCGCAACGGCGTCCTGCCCGGGCACAGCAGTCGCCTCGATCCGTCGCTCGAGACCTGGGCGGAAGTCATGAGGGATGCCGGCTATCACACGTGGTACGTGGGGAAGTGGCATACCAGCGGCAGGCCCAGCACTCAAGGCTACGAGGAAACGCTCGGGCTCTTCGCCTCCGGCGGCGGAGAGCTGACCGTCCAGCGAGACGTTCACGGGCGCAAGATAACCGGTTACCGGGGCTGGGTCTTTCAGACTGATACGAAGGAGACGTTTCCGGATCGGGGCGTCGGGCTGACCCCGGACATCAGTGAGCGCATTGCCGATGCCGCCATCGACTTCATCGCTCGAAAACCGGAGCGTCCCTTCTTCCTTCATGTGAACTTCACCGCCCCCCATGATCCGCTCTTGTTGCCCCCAGGCTATGAGGACATGTACCGGCCCACATCCATGCCCCTTCCCGCCAACTTTCAGCCGCTGCATCCCTTCGATCACGGAAACTTCTGGGGACGAGACGAGCAGCTGCTTCCATGGCCCCGGACGGCCGCCGACGTACGGGCCGATCTGGCCGCCTACTACGCCGTTATCACTCATATGGACGCCAGTATCGGGAGGATCTTGAAGACGCTCGAGGAGACGGAGCAGTTGGAGAAGACCCTCATCATCTTTGCGAGCGACCACGGCCTGGCCATCGGCAGCCACGGGCTGCGGGGTAAGCAGAACATGTACGAGCATACGATAGGCGTCCCACTGATCCTGCGAGGGCGCGGTATTCCCAAGGGAAAGCGAACGAAGGCGCAGGTCTATCTGCGGGACCTTTTCCCCACGACGTGTGAGCTGACCAGGATCCCTATTCCCGAGCGTGTTCAGGGGAGAAGCTTTGCTCCGATTCTGTCTGGCACGAAGGAGATAATCTACAGATACGTCTTTGGACTTTTCAGGGACAGCCAGCGGATGGTACGGGGCGAGCGGTACAAACTGATCGAGTATCCACGGGTTGAGCAGACACAGCTCTTCGATCTCGAACGTGATCCCTGGGAACTCAACAATTTAGCTGATGATTCCGCTTATGCTGCAGAGGTGCAGGAGCTGAGGGATGTGCTGCGTCGCTGGCAACAGGAAATGAAAGATCCTATTGTTAGGAGAGACCGATGAGAAGGACGGTGTTGCTCGCGCTCATGTGTGTCGTCAGTGCTGTGCTTCCTGGTTGCGAGTCCGGAAAAGCGTCGGAACAGGTGAAAGAGCAGCGCCCCTTCGCGCCGGATCTGGAAGAGTTCGTGACGGATTTCGAAGGTCACGGCGAGGGCGTTGACGGCGCGGGTGATGAGAGGCCGTATTCGCCGGAGGAATCGATCAAGCATTTTCAAGTGGCGGACGGACTCGAGATCAATGTTGTGGCTAGCGAGCCGGTAATTCGACAGCCTCTGGATCTTCACTTCGACGAGCGCGGCCGCCTCTGGGTGGTTCAGTATCTGCAGTATCCGTTTCCGGCCGGCGTCAAGATTCTGAGATATGATCGCTATCTGCGGGCTGTCTTCGACAAGGTCCCTCCGCCTCCACCGAATCATCATCGCGGTGCGGATAAGATCACGATCCTTGAAGATACGAACGGCGACGGGCGGTTCGACTCTCATAAGGACTTCGTCAGCGGCCTGAACATCGCGACCAGTGTCGCCGTTGGGCGAGGAGGAGTCTGGGTTCTCAACCCTCCGTATCTGCTCTTCTACCCAGATCGCAACCGAGACGACGTTCCGGATGGGGATCCAGAAGTGCACCTGCGCGGGTTCGGTTTGGAGGATACTCACGCTGTCGCGAACAGTCTCCACTGGGGACCGGACGGATGGCTATACGGAGCTCAGGGGAGCACGACGACCGCGGAGATCAAAGGCGTGCATTTTCTGGGTCAGGCCATTTGGCGCTACCATCCAGAGACCCATCAATTCGAGCTCTTTGCCGAGGGCGGCGGCAATACGTGGAGCGTTGAGTTCGATCGAAAGGGGCGGCTGTTTTCCGGAACCAATCACGGCGCGACCCGCGGGCTTCATTACGCGCAAGGGGGATACTACGTCAAGAATTTCTCCAAGCACGGTCCTCTGACCAATCCGTTCGCCTTTGGATACCTTCCTCACATGACACACTCGGGCTATGAGCCGCGCTTTGCGCAAACGTTCGTGATTCAGGAAGGGGGGGCGTTGCCTGGGTATGAGGGCCAGATTCTCGCCGGGATGGCGATGACAAATCGCGTGCAGGCGAGCAAGCTTCTGCCGGATGCGTCCACCTTCAAGACGCTCGATACAGACACGATTGTCTCAACTGACAACCGGTGGTTTAGACCGGTAGACATCAAGGTCGGCCCTGACGGGGCCGTGTATATCGCGGACTGGCATGACCTCCGACTGAGCCATCTCAGTCCACGCGATAGTTGGTATCGTTCTGCCGGTCGGATCTATCGCCTGCAGGCGAAAGACGCGAAGCCTCTGCCGTCGCTTGACCTCGCCAAGCGCAGCAATCAAGAACTGATCGCGTTGTTGGCCCACTCGAACAAATGGTTTCGTGAGCAAGCGCGTCGGGTCATAGCCGATCGGCGCGATCCTGCAACCATCGCACAGCTAAAGCGCCTTGTAGCAGATGCGGACGCACAGCTTGCTCTGGAAGCCCTATGGGCTGTGAACCTGAGTGGCGGATTCGACGACGCCTTTGCTGTCAGACAATTGAGACATTCGGATCCCTATGTCCGATACTGGACGGTCAGATTGCTTGGAGATGCCCGCCGTGTCTCGCCGGAAGTCCAGCAGCAGTTGGTTCGAATGGCCCGCACAGAGCCCATGGCTGAAGTCCGCAGCCAGCTGGCCAGTACGTGTAAGCGGCTCCCAGCCGGGCAGGCGTTTCCGATCCTTCGAGAGCTTGTGTTGCGCAGTGAAGATCTTCATGACGACCACATCCCAATGCTTCTCTGGTGGGCCATTGAGGATAAGGCGTCATCGGACCGCGGACGATTGCTGGAGATGCTTGACGATAGCTCTCTGTGGCAGGCGCCGATCTTCACGACGTACATAGCCCCTCGCCTAGGACGCCGTTTGACGGCCGAGCGAGGTGAACCCTATTACACCTTTAGTGATGACTACCAGGGTGAGTACTCCAGTTGGAAGACGAAGCATGATCGCGAGATGACAACCAGGAACCTTGTGTCCTGTGCCCAGTTGTTAGAGCTCGCGCCAGGCCGCGAAGCCATGGATCTGCTGGTCCAAGGGATGGAAGAGGGACTGGAGGGGGAAACCATCGAGGCGGTCCCTCCTGCTCTCGAACAGACGCTTGCCGAGTTGCTCGCGGTTCCACACAGAAGCGCGGCGTTGATCAGCCTGACCCTTCGGTTGGGAAACAAACAAATGGCCGCTGAAGGCCTCCGATTCCTGGAAGACTCGCGAACACCTGACACAGAGCGCAAGCGACTGATTGCTGTCCTGGCCGATGCCCGCGTGACCGCCGCTGTGCCTGTCTTCCTGAGGCTGCTGGGAGCAAGCGCATTCGCAGGTGCCCAGATCGAGCTGCTCCGGGCACTTCAGCGATTTGACGGACCGGAGATCCCCAAAACCGTCTTGCGTCTCTATTCTCGCATGGAGCCAGCTGTTCGTAGCGTCGCGCAGGAGCTGTTGCTGAGTCGTCAGACGTGGGCTCGTCTCTTGCTGGAGTCGGTGGATCAAGGCCAGATAACAGCCCGGGAGATTCCCAAAGCGCGGCTATCCGCGATCGAAACGTCCAACGATCCACGCATCGGCGAACTGATGCGGAAGCATTGGCCGGACCCGGAAGGCACAAAAGGCGTGAGCGCCGGCTTGAAGGCCGCCATGACGAAAGGAGAAGCGAATTACAGGCAGGCTTGTGGCTACTGCCACTTGGCCAGCGGTGAAGGGATGCGCGCGTCCCTGGTGAGCTCTAAATGGGTGCTGGGAGAGGACCGGATGCTGGCACGAATCGTTCTCAACGGCAAGAAAGGAACAGACATGGAGATGCCTCCGTTGAGGGAACAGCTGGATAACGAGCAGATCGCCTCCATCCTCTCCTACATCCGGCAGGAGTGGGGCAACCAGGCCAAACGGATCGATGCCGAAACGGTAGCCATGATCAGGAAGGAGACAGAAGATCGAAAGACCCCTTGGACCGAAGAGGAGTTAGGGAAGGCGTTGAAGTGAGTGGGCGCCATGTCTAGCTCTCAAAGTGTCGATGAGGCGCTTACAAGTACGAAGACTATGCTTCGCTCTCTCTTGTATCTGATGCTGTTCGCCGTCTGCACGACGGCCGTCGCTGCGGGGAGCGCCCAAGATAAGCAGCGCCCTCCGAACATTGTCCTGATCGTCAGCGACGACCTCGGCTACCAGGACATCAGTCCGTTCGGGGGCGAGGAAGTCACCCCTCACCTCGCGCGTCTAGCCCGGGAGGGCGTGATCGGGACGAGCTTTTACATGACCGCACCCGGTTGCACGCCTTCTCGCAGCAGCATTCTCACCGGCCGCTATCCCCAGCGCAACGGGATGTACGACATGATCCGCAACGACATGGTCAACTATGGCCATCGGTTCACCGAGATCGAATACCGGCGGCAGCCGGAGTCCACGCTCGGAATGGACGTGCGCGAGAGAACGCTCGCCGACATGCTCAAGAAGGCGCACTATGTGAGTGGGATTTTCGGCAAATGGGACGGCGGACGCGCCCGGCGCTACTTGCCATTGCAGCGGGGCTTCGATGAGTTTCTCGGCATCGTCAATACCGGCACCGACTACTGGACCCATGAGCGCTACGGGATGCCTTCGCTCTACCGGAACAATGAACTGGTACACGAAGAGGGCTTTCTCGTGGAGCTGGAGGGACGTGAAGCCGCCCGATTTGTCCGCGACAACCACCACCGCCCCTTCTTTCTCTACTTTCCCAGCTTCGGCCCGCATGGCGCCTCCAACCTGGAGCGCAGCGGTATTCGCCCGCCGCAGAAGTACCTCGACCTCTACCCGGGTCGCGATCCCAAGGATAACCGCACCGAGTACATGGCCACCGTTTCGGCGGTCGACGCGCAGGTCGGGACCATCCTCGACCTCCTCGATCAATACGGAATCGCCGAGAACACCCTGGTGATCTTTCATTCCGACAACGGCGGACCGCGGGGCAACAAGAGTCCCGGCGACAACGGTCCGCTGCGCGGCGGAAAAGGAAACCTCTGGGAAGGCGGCATCCGGTCGCCGTTCATTGCTCGGTGGCCCGGGACGATTCCCGCCGGAACCAAGACCGACGCCTTGCTCTCCACTCTGGAGCTGATGCCTACTCTCGCGGCAGTCGCCAAGACCTGGGTTCCCGACGCCACGATGGACGGATTCGATATGCTCCCGGTGCTCCAAGGCCAGGAACCCTCCAGCCGGAACGAGATGTTCTGGAACTGGCTCGGCACGCGCGCAGCCAGAGTCGGCAACTGGAAGTGGGTCGATATAGAGGGCGAAGGCGGGTTGTTCGACCTGACCAAGGACATCGGCGAGCAGCACGACCTCTCCAAGGAAAGGCCGGACGTTCTCACCGACGTGAAGGCCCGGTGGGCTGCATGGAGGCGAGAAATGGACAATGCCGATCCACGCGGCCCATTCCGTGACTTCTAAGGCGGTCACAGTGCGGAACCGAGGCCCGCGGGGATCGGGAAAGTCAGTCGGTGGACACCGCCTCCGGGCTGAAAGAGCGAACTGAGGCGAGGCAGCCATTCTCGATTGGCCTCGGGCGTAAATTGCGGTGAGTTCAGCTCCACACCGTTCATCGTGGGGACATGGGCTGCAAAGAGGGCGGCATGAATCGCGGCCAATCCGGGGTTCGTGAGGTCCTGCAACGCCAGCAGGAGCTTGTGCTGTGCCGCCCACGCCGCGACCACCAGCGAAAAGCTGTGCCCTTTGCAGGTCTTGATCGCAAACCCACTCCAACCCTGCTCAACTGCGTCAGTGAGCCGCCTAACGCTAACCAGTCCCTCGTCCAGCAAGACGGGTTTGAGCCGTGCTACTTCTCGCCAGTCGAAGGAATGACGATGGATGTCACGACCAGTTGGTTGTTCAAGATATGCGAGAGCCTCAAACGCGTCTGGCTCTGCCGAGCGAAGTCGCGCAAGATAGTCTACAACGCTGCCGGCATCGGGGTTACCTTCATTGCTGTCGAGTGACAGCCGCGGATTCGCGACTCCGCGCTCCTTCAAGAACCGAAAGACCTCGGCGGTCCGAGCGACATCGGCCACATTGTCGTGTCCCGCCAGTTTCAGCTTGAAGCAGCGGTAGCCCCGCTCGCGCACAACGGAAGCCACGTCCTGTGCGAGTGAGTCTTGTGCGCCGATGATCCACCAAGCTGGAAGCCTCCTGACCGGCTTTCGAAGGATCTGATGAATGGCACGACAGGCTCCCACGCCTGGAAAATAGCCGTCTGCACTAGGAATAGGACGTGGCTCCGAGTAGAAGTCGAATGCTGATCGCCCAAGCGCAATGCCGACAGCGTCGTGGATGGCGGCATCAAAGGGGCTGGCGCACATGACCCGTGCCAGCACCGGCGGATGCTTCTCCTTGCACACCGAATGGTGCAGCCGGAGCCCGAGCTCGAGCGGATGCTCCGGCTCCCCTCCGCAGAGGCTCTGAAGGGTCTCCGCTATGGTTCCACACAGACCTCGGAGAGTGGCAATCCTTGCCGAATGAGGGACGGCCGGATCGGGCCAGGCCCACAGGTCGCTCAGGTAAATCGAGGCGCGCCCGGTGGCCTCTTTCCGCGCGGCCCGCACGCGGACTGCCACCCGGGCTTCGGTGAGCTCTGTAATGAGGCCGCGGCTCAGCTGAAGTGGTTTTGAAAGCGGACGGTTGAAGAATTCGACATTGGCATTCAATACCTCGGCTTTCATATTCGTCAAATGGTCGCTTAAACACCGCAAATTCTAGCAGGCCGCGGCCGCCGGCCGCGCCCCCCGACGCTCACTCGCGAGCCCCGAAACTTGACTCGAATGCGTCAAGTTTCGGGTTCTCAAGGGTTCTAGCGCGAAAAGGGTCTGCACATTGAACACGGACGTAAATCACGGAATCGGCAGCACAGTGAAATACAATATAAGCATGGACACGAGCCCGAGAGACACCTGGCAAGGTGTGCGTGGGAGACGGCGGATGTCCGTCTGCTCCACGTGATCGCGGACGTGTCGGCCACTACGTGCGCCCAGATCGAGCGCCCGCTGATGGGACTCCTGGACGCGGCGCCTGCAGTAGAAAGGGACGATGCGTGATAGGACGTGGAATGATAACCATCAAAGACGTAGCCCGAGAGAGTGGATTCGCTCCTACAACGGTCTCCATTGTTTTGAACGACGCACCTCTTGCGCAATACATTCCTGCTCAAACGAAGAACCGGATCAAGAAGGCGGCTGAAAAGCTCAATTACCGCCCCAATCCGTACGCGCGCTCCCTTCGGAGTAATCGTAGTCATACGATCGGGGTCATGGTCTTTGATATTTCGGATCCTTATTGCGCGAACATCCTGAAGGGGATAGAGGATGGCCTCAACGAATCGCCCTACTTGCTCACCCTGGCCGACACGCAGAATGACAGGAAGCGCTTTGAACACGATATCGAGATGCTCCTGGAGCGACGGATCGAAGGATTAATCACGGTCGCCAACTCCCTATCTCTGGAAATAGATGTGTTGACGGCCCTGAAGAAGCGAACGATCCCTACCGTCATTATCGGCCGAAACTTTAGGCAGGCGGCGATGAGCACCGTCGTCGTTAACAACGAGGCGGGCGGACGGCTGGCCTTGCAGCATCTCTATGAGCTCGGCCACCGACATATTGCCTTTATCACCGGGCCCAGAATCCTGGTCGATAGTGGCGACCGGTGGAACGGTGTGCTGACGTACGCGCAGGAAGTGGGTTTGGCGATCGATCCGAAGCTGGTTATGGAGGTGAAGGAACCCACGACCGGTTATCAGAGCGGCTTTGAGCTCGCGCACGAACTTGTGCGCCGTCGCAGAAAGTTTACTGCCGTCCTGGCCTTTGACGACGTGACCGCGTTTGGAGTGATTCGCGCTCTGAACAATGTCTCCAGAAGAGTGCCGGAAGATTGTTCCGTTATTGGTTTTGACGACGTGTCGATGGCGGCTTGTTACAATCCTCCTCTCACGACCGTACGCCAGCCCATGTCTGATTTGGGCTCCATCGGCGTCAAGCTCCTTCTGAAAACCGTTCAGGCCTCCCTCAACAAGACGCCTTTCGACGCTGAGCACTTGAGGGTCGAGCCGGAGCTCGTCGTCCGCGAATCGACCGCCCCACTTCCTCGGTGACGGGACTATTCTTGCATATTCACGGTTGCGGAACGCGGTCGGGCTTTGACTGTGTGTTCAGGAGTACCAGTACGGCAGGGCTCCGCGCGACGTGCCGGCGAAAATCCTCGAGCTGGTCCGCGGGAACGCCGCTTTCATTGAGGCCATTGCCAAGCATGATATCCGGCATACCATCGCCGTTGAGGTCTGCAGTGTCGAGGCGCATCCAGCGGCCGTTCGACGTCTCGCGCAGCGTATAAGGTGTGAAGCGGAAATCCCCCTGGTTGTCCAACACAAGAAACGACTCCGGGTGGTCCAAGGACCAGTCGGGAAAATAAGAGATCACGGCCAGGTCGAGAAGGCCGTTTTGATTGAAGTCGGCGGCGGCGGCCTGGATTGCACCGTGCATGGGATAGAAATACTTCTCTTCGAAGTTCAAGCGGCCGTCATTCCGGTAGACACGGATTCCGTGGTAGCTCCTGCGTGGAGCGTTCGGGATCTCCATGTTGTTACCGTTCACCGTGATGAGATCCAGATGTGCATCCCCGTCGATGTCGGCCGCCAGCAGCGAATGGTAGCCAAAACCTGGGAATTTCTCTAGGATCTGTCGACGTTCGAACTGCCCATCACCCCGGTTCTTGAAGAGAACCAGCTCATTCCGTCCCTGGGCGAGCAAAACCAGCAGGTCGGGCAATCCATTGCCCGTAAAATCGTGCGCCACCGCATTGAGGGCACCGGAGCGGTCGATCAGGATATGCTCTCGGTAACTTCCATCACCGAGGTTTTCGAACCAGGCGAAGCGGCCACGGTCATGGTCTCCGAATGCAGAGACAACGATGTCTTCCCGGCCGTTCCCGTTCAGGTCCTCGAAAAGAGCATGCGAGATGCGATGATAACCCGTCACGATCGGATGGATAGAGTAACCATTGCCTTGACGGAGGTACCGGATAATCTGCCCTCTTCTGCGATCGCGATCCAAGTCACCGATTAACGTGAGCACGAAGCCCTGGGGATCGAAGCGAACGGCGATCGGCTGACTGTTGACCCGGTGCCTCTCGCGCAACGTTCCAGAGCTAGAGAAGATCAGGAGCTCGTTCGCGAGCCCATCTCCCAGGGCAACCCTCCCTTGCGCGCCATCGATTCTGAGAAGCGTGACCATGGGCGGGTTCATGAGCTCGAAGGGCCCTTTCGTGGTCCTGAAGCGCAGAGCGGCGTCCCGGAGCTTCGGTTTGGCTTGTTGCGGACGCGGGTGTTCCGGCGCCGCGTGACGATAGTAGGTCCGAATAGATTCGAGATCCTCTCGGGACAGAGCTGGTCGTTGAGGAATCTGCTCTGGTCTCACCAAGTTGAAAAATGGTGGTTCCCGGTGCTCATGACCAAGAAGATTTCCCATCCACGTCACGACGAAGTCCCAACTCTTCCGAGGCAGGATCTCGGGCGGAGGCTTCCAATGACAGGAACCGCAGAAAGCTTGAGCCAGCTTCTCGCCTCGGCGGACGCGATCCAGATCGCTTTCCTCCACGGTGCCCGCGGGCTGGGGAAGCGGTGCAGTGGCCGCGTCGAACGCACGAAACAGCAGCACACTGGGAAGAACGGAAATGGCGATCAGGAGGGCCAGATGCCGACACATCGCAGGAAAGCGGACACGAACGGTGACTAGACATCTCCTAAGGCCGGACTCGTGACCCATGAAGCAAGTTTATGTGCGTCCGGCCTTAGGATCTGTCTTAGGCGCGGCCGCCGTCGGCGGCCGCGCATCTAGTAGCGAAGATCCGCCGGCACCGCGCTTCGGCTTGGCTCGGGGGTTTGAGGCGGAGCTTCGCTACTATTCTCACGCCCCGAGTGTTGACCGCGCTACTGAAATAATATATTAAAAGCATTCAGTTAGAAGCGCGCGGCCTTTCCGCCTTCGCGCTTCGCTATGTAGCATGCCGGAGTCGATACAGATGGGGGTTCAATTGAGGCACGTCCAGCGGCGTCACACGTCTCAGCCACCAGCGTCTCCTTCGCGCCGTAGCGTTGCCTGGCGAGCGACGTCCGTGCTCTGCGTTTTACTCTTGGGGATTACGTCGGATGCCCTTGGGCTGGGGGTGGCTCCAGCCCCGGGAAGCTTTCGCGCAGGAGCGGCCACCAGCAATATCACGCCAAAGCTCGGGCTGTCCATCAGCGGCAGCATGCAGGATAAAAAGGTCGAACACATCCACGACGAGCTCCACGCAAGGGCGCTCGTTCTGGACGATGGAGCCACACGCCTTGCGATCGTGGTGGTGGACAGTTGCATGATTCCCAGACAGGTCTACGATGCGGCGAAGAGACTGGTTCACGCGCACACTGGCCTGCCCGTGCAGAACGTGCTCATGTCGGCGACACACACCCATTCGGCGCCCGCAGCCGGCTCAGTTTTCCAGAGCGACCCTGACCAGGAATATCTCGAGCTCTTGACCGTCCGCATCGCCGATGCCGTGCGACAGGCCATCAACAACCTGGAGCCGGCCGAGATTGGTTGGGGAGTCGGCGGTGTGCCCGACCAAGTGTTCAACCGCCGGTGGAAAATGCGCCCTGGCTCCATCCCTCCCAATCCTTTCGGGGATGTGGACGACGTCCAGATGAATCCTCCAGCGGCGAGCCCGGACCTCGTGGAGCCAGCGGGCCCGACGGATCCGGAGCTCTCGATCATTTCGGCCCGCGCCCTCGACGGGCGTCCGATCGCGCTCTTTGCGAATTATTCCCTGCACTACGTGGGAGGTATTGGACCAGGTCACGCCTCCGCCGATTACTTTGGCGCCTTTGCCCGTCGGATCGAGGAGCTTCTTCGATCGCGCTCGCCAAAACGGAGCGAGGGCGAGTCGCAAGCGAACGATCCTCCGTTTGTCGCAGCCTTGTCCAATGGCACGAGCGGAAACATCAACAACATCAACTTCCGGGAGGCCCAGAAATCGATGCCTCCCTATGTTCAAATGCATCGGGTGGCGCACGATGTCGCCGCCGAGGCACTGCGAGTCTACGAAACGCTTCAGCACAAGCCCGGGGTGGCCTTGGACGCCCGCACGACGGAGTTGACCCTCGGGGTTCGCTTGCCGAGTGCCAAAGATCTGGACCGCGCTCGACGGATCGTGTCACGGGCAAAGGGACCGAACATGGACACCCGCGAGGAGATCTACGCCCGGGAGACGCTGTTTCTGAGTGAATATCCCAAGAGCGTGTCCTTCATCCTCCAAGCCCTGCGCATCGGCGACCTCGTCATCGCGGCCATCCCCTGCGAGGTCTTTGTCGAAATCGGCCTGGAGCTCAAGGAGCAGAGTCCGTTCAAGCACACGTTCACCGTTTCTCTGGCCAATGGCTACAACGGATACCTTCCCACGCCCGAGCACCACAAGCTGGGGGGATATGAGACCTGGAGGGCTAGATCCAGTTACCTCGAGGTCGAGGCATCACCCAAGATTGTCGGCGCGCTGCTGGAGTTGTTTCAGGGCCTCCACGCATCTTGAATGCCCAATGCACGATGCACAATGCCCAATGCCCAATGCCCTGTTATTGCGGATCAGCGTGGGAACCATCGACGTCTGTTCTCTTCGACGTCCCCTTCAGGTATGCGATCAGATCGGCCAGCTTCCGCGGTGACATCACACGTTCCAGCTCATTCGGCATGAGGGAGTTGGGCGATGCCGACATCGAGATGATGTTGCTTCGCAAGAGCACGTACTGCTCATTGGAGGCGTCGCGAAGCGTGATGCTGGTGGCTGACTCTGATTCCAGCAGTCCATAGAGCGTCCTCCCGTCTCTGGTCTCGACGAGGTAGGCGTCAAAGCCGGGGGTAATTTCGTAGTCAGGCACCAACACGTGGAGGAGAATCGCATCCGCCGGCTGATTGCTGATACCGCTAAGGTCTGGGCCCAGCCGTCCACCGTTACCGCCGAACGCGTGACAGGCTGCGCAGTGAGTGGCAAAGACCTGCTCGCCATCATCAGCACGTCCCGTCAGGCTCAGAACCTTTTCGCGAAGCTGCTCGTAAGCCTGCATCCGATCTCCCGACTCCATGTCAGCGAATACCTTGACGGCGCGCTCCTGAATCGCGGTGTCCCGGTGTTTCAAGAGCTGCGTGCGCCGCGAGGGCCCAAGGGCCGTCGGTGCGACATCCCCTTTTTCGATCGCGCCGAGCAAGGCCGGCAGGTGTCGGGGCTCGGCCATGAGCACAGAGAGTACCGTTTCCCTGATCTGGGGAGTGTATGTCTGCCATCGAGCAGGCTTCACGAGCGCCGGTCCGGCAACCGAATCATCAAGCCGGCCGAGCGAACGGACCACCGCCATCTGAATTTCAGAGGGATGCTGAGGTTCCAACAGCTGCTCCAGGGCCTTTCCAGCAGAGGCGTATGTGCCATAGCCCAGAAGCCCAATCGCCGCGAGTCGGAGCTCGGGGGGCTGGCGCTCATCCAACGCGACCGCCGAAGAGCGCTGCAGCAGAGCCTTCAGCCGTGCCCTTGCTTCTCGTGCTTTCGGCGTGCTGCCGCTGACCAACGCCGTCAAGGGGGAGCTGGTCCCTTGGCCGAGGCCCCGCGTGCGGAGACCTTCGGCAATGCCTGCCAGCGCGGCTGGCTGCCACGAGAATTCGTTGACCGGATCGGTAATGTGCAAGATCAACTCAACACAACGCTCGGGAGACTGGCCCGCTCCGAAGATCTGACCGAGATCCTCCATGACGGCCGCCGTGATCTCAGTCGAAGCCGGAGGGGAGGCGGCAAAGGCCCGCAGGAACTCGTTCGACCGCTTTCCGATGGAGCTGAGCACGGCTGCCCGTGCCCAAAGCTGGTCACCGTCACGGCGGGCCATGTTGGCCAGCGCGTTCGTCGCCTGGGGATCGTCGGTCTCCCCAAGGGCGAGTGCCACGCGAAAACGGACTCGGGCATCCGGATCGTTTGCCAGCACGAGCAGGCGAGAGAGAAGCTCATTCGACTCGGCGAGCCGCTTTTCGGCCAGGCGAACGGCGTTCTCCCGTACGCCCACATGCTCGTCCTGCAGCGCCTGAAGGATTTGGCTATTCTCGAGCCCTTGCAACCCCTCCAGGGTCCACAGCGCGTGAACACGGGCCGCGGCGCGGCGCCCCGTGCGCAGCAGTTGGCGAAGATGAGAGAGGGCAGCACGGTCCTGGCGTTCGACCAGCAGCCGCTGGGCTGTCTCTCGCCACCAGGCATTGGGATGCTCCAGCGTCTGGCTCAATTCTTCGACGCTAGCTCGAGCGAGATCGAACCGCTTGCTCTCTCGCTTCCAGTCTGCAGCCACGATTCGGTAGATCCGGCCATATTGCTTTCCCCCTTCGAAGTCCAGGAGTGAGCGGCTCGCCTCCGGCACATACTGTGGATGGTCAATGTTCTCGCGGTACATATCCACAACGTAGAGCGCGCCGTCAGGGCCGTTGGTCGCAAACACGGGTCTGAACCAGTTGTCTGCCGAAGCGAGAAACTCAACGCCCTCGCGCGCGGGCTTGGAGGTGAAGGTTGCGCCAGTCGATTCCCGATCTTGCCGCTGGACCAGGTTCTGCGCCGATTCACAGATAAAGATGCTTCCGTAGTGGTCCTTCGGCAGCGCGTCTCCACGATGAATGTGGACTCCACTGGCCGCCGTGAACGTTCCGGCATGAGGCGTACTCATAAGACTGGGATGGAAGGAGGCGGTGGTCATGTCGGCACTGATGGGCCACACGACTGCCTCCGGACCAACCTTGGATACTTCATGAACCGTCTCAGAAAATGCCAGATGGGGATTGCGCTTGAGGTAATGGGGCTCCAGCACGACATGCCACACGGGATGGCGATTGGCACAGATGAAGCGACGGCCGAAGTCGTCGAAGGTCAGGCCGAACTGTCCCTTGCCACCCGTTAATTCAAACTCGAACGTGAAGGGATTGAAGCGGGAATCGCTCCCGGCAAATTCCACCGGCGGCCGTCTCGGATACGTCGGTGCCGTGACCTTTCCTCCGTTGAGACCGCTCGTGAGATATACCCAGTTGTCGATGCCGAGCGTTGGATGGCTGAATCGAATCTGAGCCGTCCGCGTGGCGTCGAATCCTGTGAGAACCACCTTTCGGACATCGGCTCGACCGTCGCCCGTCGTGTCCTTGAAATAGAAGAGGTCTGGTGCGCAGCTTACGAACACCCCTCCGTCCCATGGCATGATCCCGTTGGGATACCTGAGCCCCTCTACGAAGTCCGTCCGTTTGTCATAACGCCCGTCGCCATTGGCGTCCTCGAGAAGAGCAATGACGCCTTTCGCCGAAGGAGGAGACCCCGACCCTTCAAGAGGATCGGGATAGCCACGGCCCTCCACGACGTACATCCGTCCCCGTTCATCGAAGGCCATCGCGACCGGATCGACGACCAGAGGCTCGGCGGCCACGAGCTCAATCCGATATCCCGGCTCCAGTTGGAAGCCTGCCAGGGCCTCCTGCGGCGAGAGCGGTCCCGTGCGAGCGCGGTGCTGCTCCGCTCCAGAGCGCCCGCCTCCATCTTGTGGCTTGGCGGCAGGCCGTGAGTACAACAGACTCCCGCCAAACAGGAGGACCGCGGCGAGAAGCGCGCAGCATCGTTTCATGGTCAGACGCTACTTGAGCGGCTCCAGCATCGACAGCAGTGTTGCCACGATCTTCGGAGCTGCCTCAACTTCGAAACGGTTCGTTCCCAACCATGTCTCATACCCGCCCAAGCCGTGATGGGGGACGGTGGGCAAGTAGCCATTGGAGCCGTTTGCGAGTGACACCGTAAACGTGGTTGGGAAGGAACTCTGCTCCTTGAGCTCCAGTCCGATCTCCACGAAGACCTCAAATGGAATCGCCGTGATCGCCAACTCGCCGATCCGCAGAGCCTGCAGCACAATGTCAACACGAGGCGGCGTTTCCATGATCTGCAGGATCCGCTCTGCGTATATCCGTTCCCGCGGGTGACCTTGGGGTGCGTCTTTCGGGCGGGCCAAGATATCCCGGGCACGGGCTACCATTTGCTCGGTCGGCCGTCGGGTCGCCAGGGTCAGCTCCCGCTGGACCATGGTGAGCGGTACGGAATCGTGGTAGTCGATCTCCTGCAGTGCTCGAAAGACTTCCGCCGCGACCTGATTGGCCACCACGCTCATGCGACCGTAGTGTGGAAGCTCCTTTTGCCCACCCGCAAAGTTGATGTTGTTGATGTTTCCACTGGTGCCGTTGGACATCATGGCAACAAACGGCGGATCCTGCTCCTCGACTCCCAGCAAGAGGCTCATGCGCTTGGCGAACAGGCCGAAGTAGTCGGCCGAGATGTGGCCACTTGGCACTCCGCCGACGTAGTGGAGCGAATAGTTGGCCAGCAACGCGATAGGGCGGCCCTCTGACGAGCGCACCGCGAGGAATGCAATCTCCGGATCGGTGGGTCCCGCTGGCTTCAACAGGTTGGGATTGCCTACCCCGGGATTCATACGAACCTTGTCGGTTCCTCCAAAGGGATTGGTGAGATCTGTCCCGGGCTTCATGAACCAGCGACGATTGAACACCTGGTCCGGAAGGCTTCCGGCCCCCCATCCAACTTGGGCTGGCTCGAGATTGTTAACAGCGCGCTGGATACCGTCGGCAATACGCTGAGCGAGAAACGTCTGGTAGCTATCGAGCGGCGCCGTTTCGTCATATGCGTTCGTCCCCCGGGCGGTGCTCGCGGAATGCGTGTGCGTCGACGCGACAAGGATACGCTCCACTGGAAGTCCCGATCGTTCGGACGCCATTCGTTTGGCTTCGTCCAGAACGCTGCGGAGAATCCCTACGTTATCGGCCACGACGATGGCGACCCGGCTTTGGCCGTCGTCGAGCACCAGACAGCGAGCATACAGCTCGTCGTGGATGTGGGTTGCGGGCCTCGGCGTCCATCCACCCACGATGAGCTCGCCGAGCGGGGGAGTAATAATGCTCGCCGCCGCTCCCGCCTGTAGCTGCCGATCGGAGCGGTCCTGCGCCGCCACGGTCGACGACACGCACATGACAACGAGAACAGCGACTGCCACGGCAGTCGCTCGTCGGAGTGTCGCGTTACACCCAGAGCGGCTATCAGCTCCGGGATCCAGGTGCTCGAGGTCTCTACGGCATTCAACCTGAGAAATCATGTCGTTCGTCTCAATGGACCTACCAGCGGAGGCGTAGCGTCATTTCCATCATGCGCGGGCCAGAGTTCTCCCGCCCGGTGCGGATGCTGGTGATTTCGCCGGGGTTCGCGGCGTTGATATCGCCGCGTGGGAAGCCAAATTGCGGGGTGTTGAAGAGATTCGACACGCCAGCCACATACTCGAGGGTTATTCCTCTCTGAAGGGCGAACCGCTTCACCAGGCTCAAATGGTGAAGGTTGAGTCCCGGTCCCTCCAGGATATTTGCGCCAGCGTTGCCGAAGCGGGCCGCGGGGGGCACGACGAAGCAGCTCGGATCGAACCATTGTTCGACCGTTCTCTGGCCCCGCGGCAGGTTTCCGTCGCAGATCCGGTCGGGGAGCCCACCGAGCGTGTTCGTGTTGGACGGATCAGAGCCGGAGAAGGCGGGCGAGAAATGCTGACCTGTCTGAACGTAGCTCACCGTCACGACGTTCCAGTCGCCGATGAGGGAGTTGACGAGCGACGGCGCGTCGGCTAGATACGGCCGCCCCCGGCCCCACGGGAGCTCGATCACCGTGCTGACAGCCGCCTTGTGCCGTGTGTTGTACTGCTCATCGTGCCACTCGTTCGGCGCGTAGGGATTCTCCAGGTTCAGGAAGTTGGACCTGTTCGACTGCAGCGTGTAGTGGGCGTCGAAGGTGACAGGGCCCGCGCGTCGATTGACCTGTACCTGGAGGGCGTCATAGTTGCTGGCTCCGTTCTCTTGGGCAATCGTGGCGTCGATGAATTGCGGATAGGGCCGTCGATCTTGAGAGAACGACTCGAGGCCTGGCTCCGGCTTGTTGATGTTGAGGTTGTAATTCAGCCCGCGGCTGCGAGAGCCGATATAGGACAGGCGCGCGCCAAGGCCTCCGAATTGGCGCTCCGCGCTCACCTGAAACTGGTGGATGGCACCCTGTCGCGTGGTCGCGGGGAAGCCACGAATGCTCTGCGAGGGGATCTCCGCCGAAGCGATGTCGGCAGGAAAGGGGTTGGGAAATGTGAACGAGGGCTTCCCATCGACAAGCTCGTTGATATAGGTTTCGGCAATTTGGAAAGGTCCGCTGCCCTGCAATCGATCGAAGTACCCGATCTGCTCCGTAAATACGCCGTAGCTTCCCCGTACGACGAGGTTATCCTGCAGCCGGTAGGCAACGGCAAGTCGAGGCCGGATGTTGGACCACTTGATCTCTGGGATCACGTCGCCGGATCGGACGTTGATGTTCTGGGGATAGAGTGGACTCACCGAAGACATGGCGTCCGGCGGAACGATGACATCTCCTGTCGCGGGGTCCCAGTTGAACTGCAGCCCGTCATCGAAACGTGGTGAGGTGAAGATGTCCCAGCGCAGGCCGTAATCGAGCGTCAGGCGCGAGGTGATCTTGTAGGTGTCCATGGCAAAGAAGCCCAGTTCATAGGCCACCTGGCTTCGATCCGTCAGAGGGTCTACGCGTTCGCTCGAGTGAGGCAAGCCAAGCAGAAAATCTGCATAGGCGCTTCCCGTGAAGCGCCCGTTGAACGCGAAGCGGCCGTAGGTTGGCTCCGAGATGGCTCCATCGAATCGACTGACTCTTCGAACCTCGCCGCCGAATTTCCAGACGTGGCGTCCCTGCGACCACGTGAGGCTGTTTGAGAGGCTGAGCTGGTGGTTGTCTTCTTTGACCCCTCCGGCGATGGTCTCGAGTGAGGTCATGCCGGTGATGTCCATCCTGGGGAAGCCCATGGCTTGGAGTTCTCGCGGGTTGACGCCCTGAAGGCCGATCTCCTGGACCACCTGGTCTCCGCGGCGGGGCGTGAAACCGTCCACTTCAGTGCCATCTTCCACGAAGTCCCACAACCATCCGGCGCGGAACGTGGCGACGAGGTTCGGCGAAAACACATGCGTATCGGAGAAGACCGTCCCCCGGTGCCATCGCACTCTGGTCCAGTCGAATCCAGGCAGGCCGCGCTTCAGCACATACGGTGTATAGCGTTGGATGAAGCGACCGTAAAGCGTGTTGTTCGTGGAGATCTGGTGATCGATGCGCACCATCGGGTAGTCTGCCCGATACAGATCCTCTGGGTAGGCGTGCTCGAAACCAAGGTTGTTCACGAGCGTATCCGCATCCTCGAGGTTGGGTGGCGGGATGAATTGCTCCTGTACCAGCGCGGAGAGCGCATTGAACCGCTCCGGGGGAATGACATTGCCTGGGAACGGGGCACCCGTGAGCGGATCGATCACCGGCGTGGGATTGGGCCCCGCGAGGAGCTGGGAAAAGTCGCCGTCGCGCATCGCGGCGGTTGCCACCGTTGAGCGATTGAAGGAGGCTGAGGGAATGTTCTGATGGAAATAAGACGCGTAGAAGAAGGTGCGGTCCCGAACGATTGGACCCGAGACGTCGATGTGCGATTTGTGCTCGCGCGCGGAGAGCTTACTCGGCTCAAAGAAACTCCGCGCGTTGAGCGCCGAATTGAAATGGGTGTAGAAGAGGCTGCCGCGGAACTGATTGGAGCCGCTCTTCGAGATCATGTTGAAGGACGAAATCCGCGCCTGATCGGCTGTGTTCCCCACGGCCGTCATCGTCAACTCCGTGAAATCCATCATGTTATTGATCAGATTCACGGTGCCGTCCTGATAGACACCATCCATCCCGAGGGCGTTCTGGGAGGCTGGTTGACCGGCCATCCGTAGGGACCAGCTTCCCATTTGGCTCTCGACACCTGCCAGCGTCGTGAGAAGCGATTGCGGGTAATAGGTATTCACTAGCGGGCTGGCATCGAACAGTTCTTCTGTGAACTTGGCCGAGATATCGCCACTGTCGGTGGTGATGACGGCCGCCCCGGCGTCGACCAGGACCTCATCGCTGACCTCACCCAATTGAAGCACGACGTTGACGCGTCGGGTCTGGGACCCGTCCAGGACGACGCGGTCGGCGACAAAGGTCCGAAATCCTGACAGCTCTGCGCGAATCTGGTAGGTGCTCGGGTGAAGGTCGGGCACCTCGTAGTCTCCGCTGTCATTCGAGATCACGGTCCGCACAAGCACGTTCGTTCCGACATCCGTGACCGTCACCGTAACTCCAGGCACGACGCCGCCACTCTGATCGGTGACCGCTCCCCGGATTGTGGACAGTGCCTGAGCGGCCGCGCTACCGGGCAGCATAAGGCTAGCAAGCAGGGCACTCAAGAAGAGTGTCCAGACCATCAGCTTTAGGAAAGCATCCTCATTCCGAACCATCGTCATCGTCGTCATGGCGCCCTCCGAATTGAACTACCATTCGATCCGGCTTCTGAGCTCCACTTGGCGGGCCTGTGCGCCGGCGCGAAGGCTACTGACCACTCCAACGCTTCCAGGTACCGAGATATCAGAGCTTGGGACTCCGAAATTGGGATGATTGAATGCATTCGAAGCCGCCACTGTGAAGCCAAATCGCACGCCCGCTGTCAGGTCAAAGCTCTTGCTGACGGAGATGTTATGCATCTGGTATCCAGGTCCTTCAAGAATGTTCGCGCCGCTGTTTCCAAATCTGCCCTCTGGTGGCGCCTGGAAAGCTGAAGGGTCAAACCACTGGTCCAGCTCGCGCTCACCGGAGGGCAGGTTTCCATCCGTAGCTCGATCTGGCAATCCTCCAAATGTGTTTGTGTTAGAGGGATCAGAACCGGAAAATCTGGGCGAGAAGAAGAACCCGCTCTCAAAATAGGCGATCCAATATAACTGCCAGCCTCCCAGGACAGTATCTACAACGGGAGTGGCGTCTGCTAGGAATCGGCGACCGCGACCGATCGGAAGTTCCCACCTCGCATTGACAACCGCTCGTTGCCGGCTGGTATATGGAACCCGGCTGAACGTGAGCTCTGCATATGGATCCTCGAGGTTGTTCATATTGGATAGATTTGAGGTCAGGGTCCAATGGCCACTGAAGGTGAATCCGCCCAGCTTCCGTTGCGCCTGAAGACTGAGCGCGTTGTAGTTCTGCTTTCCATCAGACCTGGCATAAGACCCTCCAACAAACTCCGGCCAGGAGCGGCGATCCTGAGAGAATGGAATCAGACTCGGCTGCGGTTTGTTGATATCGATCGAGTAATTCATCCCACGGTTCCGTGCTCCAATATATGAGAGCCGAAATCCCATATCGTGGAGCTGATATTCTAGCGTCGCATTGAACTGGTGAATGCGTCCGTTGTCCGTATCCAACGGATAGCCGCTGAAGCTTTGGGAAGGAATCGCTGCACTGAGGACATCGCTAGGAAAGGGATTAGGAAATGCGAACGAAGGCTGCCCATCGACGATGTCGTTGATATACGTTTCTGTGAGCGCGAAGGGACCACCGCCCTGGGCTCGAGAGTAACGCCCCAACGTCTCCGTGTAGATTCCATAGGCTCCGCGGACCACGAGCTTGTCGCTAACGCGATAGGCAAGACCAAGGCGGGGCGCAAAGTTTGTCATTTTTGGATTCTGCTTGACCTGCCCCGCCACGACGTTGATGGTCGACGGGTATAGAGGACTCACGCGATCGATGGCCTCTGCCGGCACCACGATGTTGCCCGTTGCGAGATCCCAGTTGTAGATGAGCCCGTCCTCGTACGTGGCTGAGCCGAAGCGGTCCCAGCGCAGCCCGACGTTCAGGGTTAAGTCATCAGTCGCCTTGAAGTCATCCATGATGAACAGGCCCAATTCATTGTCCAATGTGACCCGATCAGTGACCTGATCCAACCGCTGGCTTTGATACGGTATACCTAACAAGAAATCAGCATAACCGTAACCCGTGAAGGAGCCGTTGAAAGCAAATCGGCCATATGTCGGCTCTTGGACCAGTTGCTCATTTCGCGACTGAGGCTTGAATTCCCCTCCGAATTTAATGGTGTGTTTGCCGTTCGTCCAGGTGACCGTGTCGGCAAAACCCCAGTTGTGATCGTTCAATACCATGCCGCCTGGTGTTGTTTGCAGCGACGGATAACCGGAAATATCCATTCGGGGAAATCCCTGAGCAGTGAGCCCCTGTGGATTGACCCCACGCAGGCCGATAGCCGCAACGGCTTCATCCCCCTTAAATGGAGTCACATCATAGACGGTGCCTCCATCCGTAATCTTTTCCTTGTAGAGCCCAACACGGGCGGTATTGACCAGGTTGGCCGAGAACACGTGGGTATCCTGCAAGACCATGTGAAAGTTAAAGCGCTCCCGGGTCCATGTGAACTCGGGGAATGATTGCGGCAGGACGTACAAATCCCGGTTCTCGATAAACCGTCCCATGAGTGTGTTCTTATCCGAGATCTTATGGTCGATTCGCTGGGTGAAATCTTGTCTGAGCGAATAATCTGTCGGAAACGGAAATGTGAAGCCGAAATTGCTGCTCAGATCGTCTGACGCTCCCCGATTCGGCGCTGGAAGATAACGATCGTTGACTCTTTGGGAGACTGGGTTGATACGGTTTTCCGGAATGATGTTGTTTGGAAAGGGTTCCCCCGTCAAAGGGTCGTTGAGAGTAATGGGGTTGGACAGGTGAAGAAGCTGAGAAAAATCGCCAGCTCTCATTCGTTCGGTGGGAACATCACGGAGGTAAAACTGTTCGCTGGGCACTTTCAAAATGTTCGTCGAAGCGTAAAAGAAGGTCTTGTCCTTGAGAATGGGCCCCGAGGCACTGGCACTGATCGTGTGGGTGAGCGTCTTGGCCTTCTCCTCCTCGAAGAATTCTCTGGCCTTGAACGCTGGATTCAGGTTCCAGTAGAGCAGACGTCCATGAAAGGCATTGGTGCCGGATTTGGTGATCATGTTCATGTATCCGACACGAGCATGTTCTGCGCTGCTGTTTACCGGGACGACGACAATCTCCTGGGCATCGAAAATGTCATTGAGCTGGTTGACATCTCGATCATTCGTGTGACCGTCTTGCCCCATCTGAACCTGATCTCTGGATTGTCCCGCCCAGGAGGTGCTCCAAACCCCGCCAGTGGACTGCACGAGGGGCACCGTGGTGAGGTAAAGGCTGGGATCGAGGGACGCCTCGGCGCCGACCCAGGGGGCATCGCCATGGTGAGTCGTATCCACCGCCGCCCCCAACTCTCCATTCTCGGTCGAGATCACCGCAGCGCCTGCGGTTACAGTCACCTGCTCTGCCGCATCGCCGATCTGGAGGACCATATTGATTCGCCTGGTCTGCCCAGATTCCAGGTGAACATCGTCAGCGATATAAGTCCGAAAACCAGACAGTGAAGCCGTCAACCGATAGATACCGGGCCTAAGGTCTGCAAGCTCAAAGTTGCCATTGTCATCGGAGACGGCGCTCCTACTCAGATTTGTGTTGACTTCTGTTACGGTGACGTCGACGCCGGGTAGAACCCCCTGTGACTGATCCACGATCACTCCGCGGATGGTTGACAGGTTGATCTGGGCATTCACGTGACCGGTCAGAGCAAAGAGTGAAAGAAGAAAAACGATCCAGATAAAGATGCCGTTGGTGGTAAGGGTCAAACGCTTGGCCATGGGGTCCCCCTCGAGATGCCGCAGCTTTCCAACAGCGTCAGCGGTGGGCACTGCCGCCTCTTGCGTGTCCCTACAGGAAGGCGATGAGATCGACCACGACAGGATGCCGTTACTGATTCGACTTAATGTAACGTTACTATAACTGGTCGTGTCAAGACAAACGTGGGCCTTGCCGCCCCCGAGTTTTCTTGGCCCTCACCAAAACGAGTGAGTACCGGTCTGTGTGGAGTCAGTGGAGTGAACCGGCTGCGCACGGGCGGCGGAGCCGCCGGCGTGTCGTGATCACGCGTGCCGCGCGCCCCGGTCGGCCGCGTGGAAAAACCACGAGCGGCGCTCCGTCAGCGGTGGGTATCGCCGCCTCTTGTGCGTCTCTTCAGGAAGGCGATGAGATCGGCCAGTTCCTGCTCCGTCATCAGCTCTTCCAGGCCGCTGGGCATCAGAGAGTTGCCCGAAGCCGACATGGAGACGATATTACGGCGTGGGATCGTCTCCTGCCGATCAGTCGGATCGCGCAGCGTAATGCTCGTCTCCGTCTCTGACTCCAGTAGTCCTAACAGCGCGCGGCCGTCTTGCGTCTCCAGGGTGTAGGCGTCGTATCCTGGAGTGATCTCGTAGTCGGGAACCAGCGTGTGAAGCAGGATGGCCTCCCTGGGTTGATTCCCAATGCCACTCAGGTCGGGGGCCAGACCGCGGCCCGTACCGTCAAAGGTGTGACAAGCCGCGCAGCGGGTGGCGAAGACCTGCTCGCCCTTGCTCGCGTGTCCTGCGAGATCCGTGATCTTCTCCTTATATTGCTGGTAGACCTGCATCCGGTCGCCTGACTCCGTGTTCGCAAAGACCTTGATGGCCCGCTGCTGAATCGAGGCGTCCCGGTGTTTCACGAGCTGAGTGCGCCGTAATCGTCCAAGGGCTGTCGGTGCCACATCGCCCTGTTCGATCGCGCCGAGCAGCGCCGGCAGGTGATTGGTCTCGGCCATGAGAACCGAAAGCACCGTCTCCCTGACCTGGGGGGTGTAAGTCCGCCAGCGGCTGGGCTCGACCAACGCTCGTCCCGCAGCCGAATCATTCAGCCGTCCGAGTGAACGGACCGCCGCCATTTGGATCTCAGGGGGGTGCTGAGGTTCCAACAGGCGCTCGAGGGTCTTTCCATCAGACGCGTACGCGCCATAGCCAAGAAGCTCAATCGTCGCCAGGCGGAGCTCGGGGGGCTGGCGCTCGTCGAGGGCGACGGTCGCAGCACGCTGCAGCACAGCCTCGATCCGTGCCCGTGCTTCACGTGCCTTCGGCGTACTGCCGCTGACCAACGTCGTCAAGGGGGAACGGTTCCCCTGACCGAGCCCTCGCGTCCGGAGACCTTCAGCGACCCCTGCCACGGCCGCCGGTTGCCAGACGAAGTCGTTGGCTGGGTCCGTAATATGCAGAATGAGGTCAACACAGCGCTCGGGAGACTGGCCCGCTCCGAAGATCTGACCGAGGTCCTGCATGACGGCTGCCGTGATCGCAGGGGAGGCCGGAGGCGAGGCGGCAAAGGCCCGCAGAAACTCGCTCGCGCGGTTTCCAATGGAGCTGAGCACTGCCATCCGTGCCCACAGATGGTCGCCGTCACGACGAGCCAAGTCGGCCAGTACCTCTGTGGCTCGGGGATCCTCGGTCTCTCCGAGGGCCAGTGCCACACGGAAGCGGACGCCATCATCAGAATCCTCTGCCAGCGTCAGCAGGTGAGAGAGAAGCTCTGTCGAGCGGCCGAGCCGGCTTTCAGCCAGGCGAACGGCGTTCTCGCGTACGCCCGCATCCTGGTCCTGCAGTCCTTGAACGACTTCCTTCGTCTCGAGCCTTTGCAGCCCTTCCAACGTCCACAACGCGTGAACGCGTGCTACCGCGCTCGGCCTCTTGGTCACGACTTGGCGAAGATACGGGACGGCTGCACGGTCCTGACGTTCGACCAGAAGCCGCTGGGCGGTCTCGCGCCACCAGGCATTCGGATGTTCCAGAGCTCGGCACAGCTCTTCGACGCTCGCGTGCGCGAGATCAAATGGCTTGCTCTCTCGTTTCCACTCCGCGGCCACGATTCGATAGATGCGACCGTAGCCCTTGCCCGCTTCGAAATCGAGCTCGCTCCTGCCGGGCTCCGGGATGAATTGCGGATGGTCGATGAAGTTGCGGTACATGTCCACAATGTAGAGAGCACCGTCGGGGCCGTTGGCAGCAAAGACCGGGCTGAACCAACTGTCGCGAGAAGCCAGAAATTCAACGCCCTCACGGGCAGGCCGCGAAGCGAAGGTGACGCCGTCTGGGCTTCGCACTTGCCGCTGTACGAGATTTTGAGCCGACTCACAGATGAAGATACTGCCACGGTGTTCCCTCGGAAGGGCGTCTCCGCGGTGAATGTGTACGCCGCTGGCGGCGGTGAAGGTGCCGGCATGGGGCTCGCTCAGCAAATCTGCCAGAAAGGAAGCCGTGGTCCGGTCAGCACTGATCGGCCACACGACGGCCTCTGTGCCAACCTTGGACACTTCATGAACGGTCTCGGAAAATGGCAGATGGGGATTCCGCCTCAGATAACGGGGCTCCATCGCCACATGCCAGACGGGATGACGGTTGTCACAGATGAAGCGGCGGCCAAAGTCGTCCAAGGTAAGGCCATACTGCCCCTGGCCGCCGGTCAGCTCAAAGTCAAAGGTGAAAGGATCGAATCGAGAGTCGCTACGCGTGAACTCCACCGCGGCCCGCTCGGGATAGTCGGGGGCTGTGACCGAGCCGCCCACGAGCCCGTGCGTGAGGTAAACCCAGTTGTCCATCCCGAGGGTGGGGTGGCTGAAGCGGGTTGCCGCCGTCTTGTCAACGGAAAATCCTGTCAGCACCGCCTTATGGATATCCGCCCGACCGTCTCCGTTCGTATCTTTCAGGTAGAGGAGGTCCGGAGCGCAGCTCGCGAAGACGCCACCGTTCCAAACCATTATGCCGTTGGGATAGGTAAGGCCCTCCGCGAAGTTGGTCCGCTTGTTATATCGTCCGTCTCCGTTCGTGTCCTCCAGTAGAGCGATGACTCCTTCCCGTGGGAGCTCCTCTTCCGGGTCGACGGGGTTGGGATAGCCGCGGCTCTCGACCACGTACATGCGCCCCCGTTCGTCAAAAGCCATGGCTACCGGATCCACGACCAGAGGCTCAGCCGCCGCGAGCTCGATGCGATAGCCCGGCTCTAGCTCAAAGGACGCGAGAGCCTCCTGAGGATCGAGCGGCCCCGCAGCCGTCCGTTGGCGAGCCGCGTAGACCGCAGCGTCTCGCCACGAGAAGGACAAATGCCAGCTGAAAGCGAGTACAACGGTGACAAGTAGCGAAGCTCCGCCCCGAACCGCCGAGCCTAGGCGAACCAGGTGGGGCGGATCTTCGCTACTAGCGCCATTCAACATTCCGCGCGGACTCCTCATTCCGGTTGCCCGGTGAGGAGCTGCGGTCTGGGATTCTCCACACGACCGACGGGGCGCTGTCCACTTCCAGTACGGCTGCCATCGCCGAGGTCCTCGCGAGCTTGCTCGAGCAGCTTCGAGAGTTGAGCCACGATCGCGGGGTGCTGGCGGCTCAGGTCCCGTGTCTCGCCAATGTCGGCGGTCAGGTCGTAGAGGCCTGCGGGATTCTTCTGGGTAGCTCCCCCTACCTCGGCTTGCTCTGGCAGCGGCAGTTGGAGCTTCCATTTGCCCGATCGCACGGCGAGAAGCTGACTTCGGTGATAGTAGAAGAATGCGACATAGGGCGACTTGGCTCCAGGTTCCGCTGCCAGAAGGGGCCAGATGTCGTGGCCGTCGATGATGCGGTCTCGAGGAACGTTTCCGCGGCCGAGATGGGCAAACGTCGGAAGCATGTCCATCGTCGTGGCGAGCTCATCGGAAACACGACCGGCGGGAATTGTGCCGGGCCACCGAGCCACAAAGGGGACGCGCATGCCTCCTTCCATCATGATGGAGTTACAGAACCCAGACAGCGGTGCATTACTGCCATGTTGGCCCTCGGGGCGGGCGGGAGAAGGAGAGACGGCGCCGTTGTCCGAGGCATAAATGACGAGGGTCCTGTTCTCGAGCCCGAGGTCGTCGAGAGCCCGGAGAATTTGCCCGACGGCCCAGTCCAGTTCTTCCACTGAATCTCCGTACGGTCCGTTCGCGCTTCTACCTTGAAAGCTCTCGCTGGCAAACGGCCGATTCGTGCTACCGGGCATGGCCTGGGAAAGCCAGATAAAGAATGGGCGATTTCTGTTTTCCTTGATGAAGCGGATGGTCTCGTCCGCCTCTCGTTTGGTGAGCAGGTTTCGATCGGGCTGAGCCTCAATGACCTCCTCATTTCGCATCAACGGGAGCGGCGGCCATTCTCCAGCGGGTCTTTTGTCCGGCGTCATGTCGTCGCTGTACGGGATGCCGAAGTAATAGTCAAAACCCTGGCGCGTCGGCAGGAAGGCGGGTTGATCACCCAAGTGCCATTTCCCAATGTGTGCGGTGGCATACCCGCCCTCCTTGAGTACCTCCGCAATGGTCACTTCGTCGGGGTGCAGACCATTGGGGGAGACGGGGCGAAGCACAACGCCGTCGGGGTCGGTCCAATCCAAGCCGACGCGACGGGGATACGAGCCGGTCATCAATGCGGCGCGGGATGGCGTACACACGGTAGCTGCAGCATAGAAGTTCGTGAGCTTCATGCCTTCTTCCGCCATACGATCGATGTTGGGTGTTCGATGCTTCGTTGATCCAAAGCAAGCGAGATCGCCATAGCCGAGATTGTCAGCCCAAATGAAGATAATGTTCGGCTTGTCAGACTGCTGCGCGCCTGCCGCGCGCGGTAGGTGTGCGATCGTGATCCAGGCCGTCACGGCCACACAGATAGATAACTTCGATATTGCACATCCCATCACAATTGTTCCGATGCGCTTCCCGTTCATAACGATGTCAAGGCGAGGCGGCGCCGTCCCCGTTCGGCTACTGTGGTGGAAGGGGACGCAACTCGATCCTACGGAAGTAAATCTCCGCACCTTCTGACTGGACCAGAATCTTGCCTGCGGTGAGACTCGAACGGGTCCCCTTGTTGACGATGACGCCGTTGACCATGTAGACGAAGCTGTCGTTCTCGGCAAAGGCCTCGAGACGGTTCCACTGCCCGTCGGGGTGCTCCACATCCTCGCGGCCGCGGAAACCGAGGACGTCGTTCCATTCCGGATCGCGGCCGTACCAGTCGATTCTTCCCCCTTCGAACTCACGCGGCGTGCCATCCGGATCCCACTTTGGGCCATCGCCGACGGTGGCCGTGAGGCGTGGGGCCACGAGCTCTCCATTCTCGGTGTGGCCACGTACCAAGATGATGTCGCCAGTCCCTCCCTGAATGATTTGAAATTCCACCGAGCGCATCCATGGTCCGTTGAAGTCTTCGGTGCTGTTCCCGTCAGGTCCCTGGCCGTGGAGGAGAATGCCGGCGTCTTTGGTTCGGTCTTGTCGCTTTCCCCACGTAGCCAGGCCCCAGCGATACTCGACGACGAGGTGATAGTCTCGATATTCTTCTTTAGTGACGATGCCGCCCCAATGCTCACCGCTGATACGGATCGCAGGGCCACCATCGATCCGGTCTACGACGCTGAACACCTCGTCCGGGTCCTCGTGCTTGTGGTCTACCAGCCACGTATAGAAGCTCGTTAGATCCTTGCCGTTGAAGAGGCGGATCGTCTCGCTGGGCCGGATCGCCTCGTTGGGGTCGGCGGTGGCCCTGGCGACTGGGACGCCCCACGACCCGACGGCCATCGCGAGGATCAGCAACCAAAGCCCCACCAGTCGGTTCACGTTCTTCACCGGAGCGCTCCTTTGGGTCAGAAGGGATGCCGTCAAACCAGCTCCAAAAGCTTCACCGCGCGACCATCGCGCGCGGAGCGGTCTGCGGCAAACACTACCCGGTGCGATTCGAAGGCCGTATCGAAGTTGCACCACGGCATCGGTTCTCCGTTGGCAAGACTATCAACGAAAGACTGGAACTGAGGCTGATAGGGATGGTCGGCCACGTCACCAGAATCGACGAGCGGCGTCCCCAAGGTGCTCCAGCGGTCCTTGACAAGCCCCTTGAGCCGCTGCGAATAGAATCGATTGTCCAAGAGGCTTCCCTCGCTCCCGACAAGATGGATGTGAAAGTAATACGGTTGCAGACAATCAACCACGGAGGCCACTTTACCCAGTCTTCCGTCCTTGAACTTCAACAGGGTCACTGACGTCGTGTCGTACTCATACGGCGCAAAGATGGCGCTCTTGGACCGACTGCTGTAGCTGGTTACCTCTTCCACCTCGGCGTCCATGAAGTGGAGCAGCAGATCGAGGGCGTGGCATCCCGCGGTCAAGAGGCTACTCCCCCCGAAGTCGCGCTTGATGTTCCAGGTAAACTGGCCGTACCAAGGTCCGATTCCGTGATAGTAGTCGACTTCGCCGTAATGGAGCTGACCCAGAAGCCCCTGGTCGAGGCTGGATCGAATAGCCAAGGCGTGCTGGCTGAAGCGGACCTCGAAACAGACGCACGCTTGGACGCCCGCCTCACGGATGGCCGTCCGCACGGCGCTGGCACTCTCGAAGTCGATGGCGATTGGCTTTTCGATGATGAGGTGCTTGCCGGCCTTCGCCGCGGCGATGGCCTGTTCCGGATGGAGAGGGTGTGGCGTACAAATGTCGATGACATCAATCGTGGGATCCTTCAGCATTGAGTCGAGATCCCGGTAGACCCGCAGTGGTACGCCGAACTGTCGCTGGAGGTCTTGTTCATTCAATTCTCGCCGGGAGCAGACCGCGGTCGCGCGTGCGCCGTTCACCGCCCTGAGCGCTTCGATGTGCGCGCCAGCGACCCAGCCCAGACCGACAATGCCGATGCCCAGCTCACTCATGTGTCCCTGTTCTCCTTACCCCATGGACGAGGGGCCTGACCGCCTCCGCCAAGGCTACGGCGAGTCCGCCGAAGCGCGAAGCGCGAAGGCGGAAGGCCCCTCGCTACACTATCCTGTTTCACGCACGGGGTCCGCGTGACCGACGAGCGTCGTCTGCCTCTACCGAATTGGCATTCCTCGGGGCCAGATCGGCGAATTCAATCGAATCAATGTAACCTTTTATCGAAAGCGCTTCTGCGGGTCAAGCGGTAGTTTCTGCTTGACCGGCCGAGGCGGTTGCGATAAAAGGTTACATTAATTCGATTGAATAAACGGCATTATGAACAAGCGGTTGTGGCCGATTGTGATCGTCGCGATAGCCGGGGTGGCCGTTTACTGGATCTTCCAGGGGAAGGCGGCCTCACCCGATGACGTCCAGCGGCCACCCTTACAGGTGCCCGACGGTTTCGAGGTCGAGCTCGTGGCGGCGCCTCCCCTAATCCAGCACCCTGTCATGGCCGGCCTTGACGAGCAGGGACGACTGTTTGTCGCCGAGAACGCGGGAGTGAACCTCGCGGAAGATAAGCTACTCGAGCAGCTGCCCAACTCGGTCCGTGTTCTGGAGGACAGCGATGGCGACGGCGTGTTCGACCGATCGTCCATGTTTGCCGATCGCATGACCTTCCCTCAAGGTGCGCTCTGGCATGACGGCGCTCTGTATGTGGGGTCTCCTCCCAGCATGTGGCGACTGAAGGACACGGACGCTGATGGCGTGGCGGATGTTCGGCAGGAGGTGGCCACAGGGTTTGACTTTACCGGAAACGCTGCCGACATCCATGGTCCGTTCCTGAGTCCGACTGGACGGCTGTTCTGGTGTCACGGCCGCAAAGGACACGAGGTGTACGAGGGAGACCGCCTGGTGTCCAAGGCGCAAGGCGCGCGAATCTGGACGGCACGTCCTGATGGCTCCGGGCTCGAGGTGTTCGCCGGAGGCGGCATGGACAACCCGACGGAGCTTGCCTTCACGGATGAAGGAGATATCTTCGGCACGGTCAACATCCTCCTGTCTGCGCCCCGTGTCGATGCGGTCGTCCACTGGGTCTACGGAGGGGTCTATCCCCGTGCCGACCAGGAACAGGTGCTGGCGGAGTTCAAGAGAACCGGAGATTTGCTGCCTCTGACCGCGAATCTCGGACATGTCGCCCCTGCCGGACTCCTCCGGTATCGGAGCAGGCAATTTGGGCAGGCGTACCGGGACAATCTCTTTCTCGCTGAATTCAACACCCATCGCATCATGCGCGTGATCTTGGAGCGCAACGGCTCCTCCTTTTCGGGGCAAGCCGAGGTCTTTGTCTCTTCCTCCAGCCCGGATGTCCATTTCACGGACCTCATCGAGGATGCGGATGGCAGCCTGCTGGTGATCGATACCGGAGGCTGGTTCCGACGTGGCTGCCCCACGTCCGGCGTGGCCAAGCCCAATCTTCAAGGAGCCATCTACCGTGTCCGCAAGACCGGAGCGCGGCCGATCGCTGATCCCCGAGGCCTGGACATCGATTGGGCAGGCTCCTCGGCTGCGGAGCTGGCCGCGCTGCTCGGCGATGACCGATTTGCCGTACGGGACAGGGCGGTTGCGGAGCTCGCCGCGCGTGGCGGCTCCGTTGTGACGGAAGTGCAGAAGATGCTCCAGAGTGGCAACCGCCAAGCCCGCCTGCAGGCGATTTGGACCCTGACGCGGATCGAGACCAAGGGCGCCCGGCAAGCCATCAGGAGCGCGTTGGACAATCCAGATGCCGGAGTCCGCCAAGCCGCGTGCCGGAGCATCTTCACCACGCGTGACAAAGAATCGGCGATGCGGCTGGACGCGCTGTTGCAAGACGAAGCGCCGCAGGTGAGGCGCGAAGCGGCAGCGGCGCTGGGGCGTTTGAAAGAAGGGAGAGCAGTCGAGCGGCTGCTGCAGGCCCTCGCGAACACCGGTGAAGATCCGATGCTCCAGCACGCCCTCACGCATGCCTTGATCGAGATTGACCAGCCACAGACGACGGCCGTCGGGCTGGCAAGCTCGAATCCAAAGGTCAAGCGGGGCGTCCTCATGGCGCTGTCGGCGATGGAGAGCGGACAGCTCAAGGCCCAACAAGTGCTGCCGCTCTTGGAATCGGACGCGTCCGAGTTACGCCGGGCGGCGTTGATGGTGATCCAAGAACGGGATGAGTGGAAGGACGCCGTTGCCGCGCTGCTGGACCAGTGGCTGGGAGGAGCCGCATTGCCGCCGACACGTGCCGATGTGGCTCGTGAGCTCCTGGTTCACTTTGGGACCGAGCCCGCGGTGCAACGCCTCATGGGGCGCGTCCTGCGTCGGTCGGATCTGTCTGGTGACGAGCGCCAGCTGGTGCTGCAGTCGGCGGCCCGCACTCCAGGTGTGACGATGCATGCCAGCTGGATCCAGCCTGTCAAGGAGCTCCTGGTCTCGGATGACAGTGAAGCGAGCATAGCCGCGAGTCGGCTCATTCGGGCCTCACAAGCCCGCGGTTTCGACAGTGAGCTGGCACGGATCGGCAGCGATCCGAATCGCGATCCACTGGTCCGTGTGACCGCCCTCGAGGCCGTTTCGGGACACGAAGGACCGATCGCAGAGTCTGCCTTCGAGCTGTTGGCGCAGCTGTTCGGGTCGAGCGACACCGTGGCGTTGCGCGTGCAATCAGCTCAGATGCTGGCTGATTCTCGCTTGAGCCCTCAACAGGTGAGCCAGTTGGGCCCGCTGGTCGCCGAGGCGGGTCCGATGGAGCTCAGGGCGTTGGCGCCGGCCTTTGGCAAGACCAAGGATGCCGCTGCCGGGACCGCACTGATCGAAGCGCTCTCCCACTCCCCAGGACTCTTCGGATTGACGCCGTGGGAGATCCGCCGTTACTTCGGAGAGTATCCGGAGCCTGTGGTCACGCAGGCCGAAGCCCTGGTGGCCAAATTGGTCCAGAGGGAGCGGGACAAAGAATCGCGTCTGTCCGAGTTACAGACAGCGGTGCAGGGCGGAGATTCGGAGCGGGGCCGTCAGGCGTTCCAGTCCGGCAAGGGCAGTTGCGTGGCCTGCCATCGGATCGGTGAGCTTGGAGGCGACGTTGGGCCCGACTTGTCCACCATCGGTCGCAGCCGCAGCGCTCGAGAGCTGCTGGATGCGATCGTCTATCCGACCGAGAGCGGCTTTGCGCGCGGTTACGAGGCGTATAGCATCAGCACGCGCGACGGCCAATCGTATGTCGGAACCGTCCCGAGGGAGACACCAGACAGCATTTACGTGACCCAGGTGACCGGTCCGCCGCTGGCCGTGCCCAGAGACCAGATCCAGAAGATGGAGCCATCTCCGAGCTCGCTGATGCCGCCCGGACTGGATCGACTCCTCTCGCCGCAGGAGCTGGGGGATCTGGTCGCGTACTTACACAGTCTGAGGTAGCTGAGTGGCAGAAGATAGGAGGTACAGAGTGACCCCCCTCGTAACAGTTCTCAGGGTGGTGAGCGTGCTCGTTATTGTAACCGGCACGATCAGCCTACGGCCACGCACCACCGACGCCCAGGTCCTCTATGGCGGACTCGTCGGTACCGTACGTGACAGCTCGGACGCCACGGTGCCTGGTGCCACCGTGATTGCCACCAACCAGCAAACCGGCCTCGTGCTCGAGGCGGTCACCAACGCGTCCGGCAACTACAGCATTCCCAATGTCCTGCCGGGTCCCTACGACGTCAGCGTCTCGCTGCAAGGGTTCAAGGCGTTCGTGCGGACCGGCGTGCCGGTCTCCGCAAACAACATCAGCCGCGTGGACGCGACCTTGGAGATCGGCGACCTCCAAGAGACGGTGACAGTGGCCTCGGCGACTGCGCTCCTGCAGACGGACACGGCGGACGTGCACTCCGAGCTGAAGTCGAAGGAGGTGACCGACCTTCCCCTCTCGAACTTCCGGAATTACCAAAGCCTGCTGAACCTGGTGCCGGGCACCACACCGGCGGTCTTCCAGCACGCAGTCATCAGCACGCCGCAGCGCGCGCTGCGCACGTTTGTCAACGGGCAAAATCCCAACACCAACGCGACGAAGACCGACGGCGCGACGAACGTCAATATTTGGCTGCCGCACCAGACGAATTACGTCTCGCCCGCCGAGACCATCGACACGGTGAATATCTCCACCAGCAACTTCGGCGCCGAGCAGGGACAGGCGGGCGGTGCGGCTATCACGGTCATCACCAAGTCCGGGACGAACCAGTTCGCTGGCTCGGCCTTCGAGTTCTTCAATAACGAGGACTTGAACGCCACGCCATTCTTCGATCCCGAGAAGTTGCCACGGGAGCGGCACATCGCCGGTGGCACCTTGGGTGGGCCGCTCGTGAGGGACAAACTGTTCTTCTTCGGATCCTACGAAGGCTACTTCGAGGACAGCACGGCCTCCGCGTTCCTGAACGTCCCGACCCCAGCGCTGCGAATGGGCGATTTCAGCCACGCGCAGAACGCGGACGGCAGCCTGCAGACGATCTACGACCCGACGACGGGCAATCCGGATGGCACAGGACGCGAGCCGTTCCCCAACAACGTCATCCCCGAAGACCGGATCAGCCCGATTGCCCGGGAGCTCGTTGAGTTCTACCCGTTGCCGAATGCCGGCGAGGCCGACGAGCCGACGCGGAACTTCCTGCGCGAGGACACCACCAACGTCGACCGGCACAACGTCGACATCAAGATCAACTGGAACCGATCGTCATCGCACCAGATCTGGGGCAAGTACAGCCAGATGAGCGCCATCGCGGGTGGGTTGTTCGACGTGGGCGTGGAAGGCAACGGCAACGGCGACACCGACGTCTACCAGGCCACCGTGGGCCAGACCTGGACGCTCAGCCCAACGCTCGTCCTCGACTCGACCTTCGGCGTTTCGCTGTACCTCCTGGACGTGGTGGGTCCAGATTTCGCGCTCGGCCAGTACGGCCGCGACGTCCTCGGCATCCCGGGCACGAATGGTGGCAGTGGGCCATTCGCGAGCGACGAGCGATACTCGGGAATCCCCGGCTTCACCAGCGGCTTCAGCAACCTGGGGAACACAAGGAACCCGTTCCCGAACTTCAAGGATGACCGCGCTTACAGCATCGCGGCGAATCTGACCAAGCAGGTCGGCAACCACGAGCTGCGATTCGGCTACGCCGGGAACCGCTTCGAGCAGAATACCTGGCAGCCGGAGGTGGGCAATCCACGCGGGCAGTTCGCCTTCGCAGGGGACATCACGGGACTGAACGGCGGCCAGACGCCGAATTTCTACAATACCTACGCCGCGTTCTTGCTCGGGTTGTCGAGCGACGTGACCAAGAGCATCCAGCATGAGCTGTGGACCGCGCGCGAGTGGCAGCACGCGTGGTACATCAACGACCGCTGGCAGCTCAACGAGCGAATGACGCTCAACCTCGGCGTGCGCTACGAGTACTACCCGCTGATGACCCGTGCGAATCGTGGGGTGGAGCAGGTGGACCTCGAGACGATGGAGGTTGTGCTCGGCGGCCTCGGGGGGAATCCCGAGGATCTCGGCATCAAGGTCGGCAGCACGAATGTTGCGCCCCGCCTCGGGTTCACCTGGCGGCTGAACGAGGAGACGGTGTTCCGGACGGGGTACGGCGTCACCTACAACCCGCTGCCCTTCTCGCGACCGCTCCGCTTCGGCTTCCCGTCATCGGTTGGTGCGAACTTCACGCGGGACGACCCGTTTACGTGGGTCACCACGCTGGCGGAAGGCATTCCGGAGGTCGTGGGCCCAGATCTCAGGAGCGGGCGCATCCCGTTGCCGCCAACCGTCAGCATGCGAACACCGGAAGACGATTTGCACCGTGGCACGATCCAGTCGTGGAACGTGACCGTTGAGCGCCGGTTCCCTGGCGACATCTCGGTGGATCTGGGATACGTCGGGACCAAGGGAACTGATGGCTTTGCCGATCTCGACATCAACGCGTCCGACACGCCAGGCGGCGGCAACGCGAGCCGGCCATTGGTCGAGGAATTTGGTCGCAACATTCCGCTCTTGAGCTGGGGGCCGC
The DNA here is from genome assembly GCA_009377495.1 of Luteitalea sp. Classification (GTDB taxonomy): domain Bacteria; phylum Acidobacteriota; class Vicinamibacteria; order Vicinamibacterales; family Vicinamibacteraceae; genus WHTT01. Next base: position 46,580 of record WHTZ01000021.1, on the reverse strand, counting down.
GGATCCGCACCGAATACCACGCGCTGCAGGTGGCCATCAATCGGCCATTCCAGAACGGGCTGATGCTCAAGGGCGCCTACACCTGGTCGAAGGCCATGGGCGAGACGGCCAACGGTGACGATGGCTGGGTGGGCGTTGCCTGGAACGCGCCGAGCCAGCTGCCTCGAAACTACGCGCTCCAGCCCTTCGACCGCACGCACGTCTTCCAGCTCGGGTTCCTCTATGAGCTACCGTTCGCCCGCAACAGCACCGGACTGACCAAGGCGGTAGCTGCCGGCTGGCAAATCAATGGCATCGTGTTTGCGTGGACCGGGTCGCCGTTCACCGTGACCGCCAATGAGGCGATCTCCATCAACCAGCCGGGGAACTGGCAGACGGCAGATCAGGTGGCGGAGCCAGTCAAGCTTGGGAACATTGGTGAGGATGGGCCCTACTACGATACGGGCGCGTGGCAACAGCCAGTTGGGGTGCGCTTTGGTAACAGCGGCCGGAACTCGGTTCGCGGTCCCGGTGGCTGGAACGCCGACCTCTCGGTGTTCCGGCGGTTCCCGCTTGGCGGCAGGCGGCACGCCGAGCTTCGCGTCGAGGCGTTCAACGTGTTCAATCACCCGGTGTTCGGCACCCCGCCAGGGACAATCGGCAACGGTGACGAAACACACAGCGTCAGTAGCGCGACATTCATGCAGATCTTCAACACCGAAGTCGAACCGCGGACAGTTCGCCTCGGGCTGAGGTTTGCCTTTTAAGTCTCAAACGAAAGACGATGGTCAATCCAGTCTCTTTAGGTCGATACGCGGCTGCAGCGTTGGTCCTCGGGCTTTCATGCAGTTTCCAGGCACCGATGTCAGGCCGCGCGGCAGCTCGGGCCACGGCTGCCCCTTCCACGTCTTCTCGTCTGAACATTATCTCCATTGTGACGGACGACCAGGCTCCCTGGGCGATGGGCGCGTCTGGAAACCAGGAGATCCGCACGCCGAACATGGATCGGCTGGCGCGCGAAGGAGCGCGTTTCGTGAATGCGTTCGTCAGCACACCTGTCTGCTCCCCGAGCCGGGCCTCCTTCCTAACCGGCTTGTACTCGACACAGCTCGGGATCACCGATTGGATCTCGCCGCAGGAGGCGGATGCTGGACTAGGCTTACCACCAGGAGTGGTGACGTGGCCGGAGATCCTACGCCAGCATGGGTATGCCACAGCCTTGGTGGGGAAGTGGCACCTGGGAACCAAGCCGCAGTTCCATCCTCGGATGCGGGGATTCGATCACTTCTTCGGCTTCCTTGAAGGGGGGAATCGGCCTATGAACCCAACCCTGGAGGTGCGCGGAAGCAATCAGACACTGAAAGGTTCGCTGCCTGATCTGCTGACCGATGATGCGCTACGCTTCGTGGAAGCACACCGATCGCAGCCTTTTGCGCTTCTGCTGCATTTCCGGGCACCCCACATGCCGTTCGGACCAGTTCCGGAACAGGATCAAGCCTCGGTGAAAGGCCTGGATCCGTCAATCCCCTCGGTTCCCGGGCTCGATGTCGAACAGGTGAAAGAAGCGACACGGGAGTACTATGCCAGCGTTCATTCGATCGACCGCAACCTGGGACGTCTCCTCGAGAAGCTGGAGCAGCTTGGACTCGACGACAAGACCATCGTGCTCTTCACCAGCGATCACGGTTACAACCTTGGTCACCATGGTCTTTGGAGCAAAGGCAACGCCTTCTCGATCACAGGAGGGGTGCGAGGCCCCACGCGACCCAATATGTTTGAAGAGTCGATCCGCGTCCCCCTTCTGATTCGCTGGCCTGGAGTGGTCGAACCTGGGACCGCGATCGAGCGAATGGTTACACAAGTGGATACGCTTGCCTCGGTGCTGGGAATGCTCGGGATCCCGCTTCCAGAGGCGCTGCGGCAGGAAGGAAGAGACTTTTCCCAACTGCTCAGAGGAGAGTTATCGGACTGGCCAACCACCGTTTTTGGCCAATACGACCTTCATAACAGTGGGCTCGCCTATATGCGCATGGCCCGGACCGCCCAATGGAAGCTGGTGCGCCACTACTACGCCAACTTTCTGGACGAACTGTACCACCTGGAAAAAGATCCGACGGAGATGACCAATCTTTACCGGAATCCTGAGTACCAACAGATAAGGCAAGAGCTGGAAGGCCAGCTGCTGGAATGGCAGCGGTCCATTGGCGACCCGGTACTTAGCCGTAGCCCCCAGCGCCCGTGGCACTAGGATTCGGCCGAGTCCTAAGGGCGGCACTCCGGAGGAACCCATGTCTGCAGTCAGAGCACACACGGTCAGAGGAATGTGTTGTCTCAGTGTCTCTCTGTTGTGTCTCGTCCAGATGCAATCGGCCGTAGCGACCGTCCAAGGCGCGGTGATGGACCAAGCCAAGGCTGTGGACCCGGGCGCGGAGCTGCAGCGTCGATCGGGACTCGATCGCCAGAACGTCGTGCTGATTCTGACCGACAATCACGGTCCGTGGACGCTGGGCGCTTACGGTAACGAAGATATCCCCACACCCCACATCGACCGGCTCGCCCGAGAAGGGATCCTGTTCACACGAGCGTTTGCCAACAACCCGGTCTGCTCTCCAACCCGTGCCACGCTGTTGACGGGGTTGATGCCCTCGCAGCACGGCGTGCATCGTTACCTCGGACGAGGGGGCGCGCAGGTCGGACCCGGCGCCTACAACACGATCGAGGAATTCGACTCGCTCCCGAGCATCCTAGCCGCCGCCGGCTACGTCACCGGACTGGTGGGGAAATGGCATCTCGGCGACAACCTCAATCCTCAGGAAGGATTCACCTACTGGGTGACGAAGCCTGAGGGAGGAAGTGCGGGCTTCTATGACCAGGAGGTTGTGGAGGGTGGTGAGATCCGTGTCGAGCCGTCCTACCTGACCGACTTCTGGACCGACCACGGCGTTCGTTTCATCGAAGAGAGCAAGAACCGGCCGTTCTTTCTGTATCTCGCTTATAACGGTCCCTATGGACTCGGGCGCGCGATGGAGGAGGAGCCCATCCGGAACCGCCACGCCGCACGATTTGCGGACCATCCTTTGCCTTCCATGCCTCGCGACGCTCCCCATCCGTGGAACTACAACTACGGAGACTGGATGGACAACATGCAGGTCCGCCGCAAGTACGCGGCGGAGGTGAGCGGCATTGACGACGGGGTGGGTCGAATTCTGGAGGCTCTCCGGAGAATGGGTCTCGAGCAGGACACGCTGGTGATTTTCACAGGGGATCAGGGACTTTCCGGGGGACACAGCGGCTTCTGGGGAATGGGCGACCACACGCGTCCCCTCACCGCATTCGACTGGACGTTTTCGATTCCGCTGATTCTGCGCCATCCGGACGAAATCCCTCCCAATCGGCGCAGCGATCTACTGGTCAGCAACTACGATCTGTTTCCGACCCTATTGAGCTATCTCGGTCTCGAATCCAGGATTCCTTCGGGCGGCTTACCGGCTCCCGGGCGGAACCTGGAAAACGTCCTGAAGGGAGCAGGTTCGGTGGCCTGGGACAACGAGGTGTATTTCGAGTTCGAAAATGTCCGCGCCATCCGGACGGAGGAGTGGAAGTACATCGAGCGAGCTCACCAGAAACCCAACGAGTTGTACAACCTTCAGAGTGATCGGGGAGAACGGCTCAATCGTTACGAAGACCCTGAAACGTCAGCCGTTCGGGCGAGGCTCCAGGAAAAGCTCTCGGCCTTCTTTGGACGTTACACGGATCCCAAGTGGGATCTGTGGAAGGGGGGCAGATCCAAGTCTGATCTGATCACTGGCGATCTATTCGGAATCCGTCCCGGTCAGGAGGGGCGTCGGGACTAACAGCCTCTTGGGTGGTCATCAGGACCACTCCAAACGCCCGTGCTTTCTCGCCACTGCCACCCTGTCATCGAGAACGGCAGTTGAAGGCGCTCCCATCCCGATTCAATTCGGTTCCACGTTTGCTCCCAGTTCCGCACACCGCCAAGCGCGTCGGCAGCCTCTGTGTTGCAGGCGCCGACGGCGCAAGCAAAAGCGGCGCAGGCTTCAGGTGAGCCGTCACGCAGGAGGGCCGCGAGTAGCCCTGCGAAGGTCGTGTCTCCGGCGCCAGTGGTACCCACCACCTCGACTTGGAAGCAGGGTGACCACAATTCCCGAGACATCCACTCCTGGCTGCGCGTCGGTTCGGCCCTCCCCACCTCGGTCCATCGCGAGGCGGCCGCCGTTCGCAGGTAGAGTCCCAGGCGGCCCAGTTTCAGGCCAACGATCTTGGGACCCAAGCGCAGCAAGTCACGGCCGATGGAAGAGACGACCTCCGGCGTGGCCGCGGCGAACAACCCGTCGGGGTATTGGGAGAACCTTCGGAACTCATCCCGATACAAGGCAAAAAGAGTCTCCTCGAGGCTCGGAACAAAGATGTCTACATAGGGCAGCGCTCGAGAAAGAATGGTGGGCCAGTTGACGTTGCCGGCGAAGGACGCCTCGTCGGGCATGCTCATGTCCAGCGACGTGGTGACGCCGGTCTCTTTTGCGCGCCGCAGGAGGTCCACGAGCTCGGACCCGTCCCTGTCGATCAAGCGGCGCATCAGCGGCGGATATCCGAGGTGAAAGAGCTTGACATCTCCGAGGCGAGGATAGGCGATCTCGTCGGCTGAAAAGGTGTCGTTGCAGCCAGGGCAATGCAAGACCATCCGGTCGCGCCCTACAGGACTGAGGATCACACTGTAAGAGGTTACCGCGTCTGCGCTCTCGATCAGGCCGTCGCCCAGCAGAGGATCGTATCGCGAGAGGATCTGCCGAAGGGTGTGTCCGAAGAGATCGCTGCCCACCTTGCCCATGAGCAGCGTGGTGACACCCAGGCGGTGAAGCGCCAAGCCCGTGTTTGACACCGCACCGCCCGTCGAGATGACGGCCCGCCCAATCTCCTGGAGGAAGCCTTCGGAGAAGACCAAATCGCGACTCTTGATCTCGGGGATGATATCGAGACAGATGTGTCCCCCGACAACCGCTTCAGCTCCCTGCTTGCGCTCTGCATTGCGGTCAGACTTCAATCGCGGTTCCTCGTCGATGGGATTCAAGAGCTGAAGTAAACAGTTGATGACTCAGCGCTGTCTCCGCCGGTGTGACACAGTAGAAGGGTTGCTTCATCCGCTCACGACCGTTCACGAGCTCGTCACAGAAAGCCGCCCACATCTGAAGAATGGCGTCGGGAAAGCCAAACTCGAAGATGCCTCCGGTGATGACCGGATAGCAACTCTCGTGGCCCACGTCTCCGACATGCCAGGTTTGAGCCTGCCCGGGGGTGTAGGGGAGTGTTCGGAGCTGCTTTGGCCACTTGGTGCTGAACTCAGCAGAGAAGCGGGTGCCAAGAATTCGTATGAACCACGTGTTCATCTCGCCGGGCGCGATCCGCTTGGTTGAGAGAAAGACAGGAAATCGATACCCGTCCATCGGCACTTCTCCTGCCAGCGTGGCATTGTCCCAGGTTCGGCATGGAGTCTCCTCCCCGTTCTCGTCGGGACGGGACGCGACGATATTGGACAGGCACGCGAAGACTTTGTCGGGAATCCAGCCGAAGCGCAGGGGAATGTGCAGCACGTGCATTCCCAAATCACCCATGCAGCCGTACTCGCCGTTGTATTCAATGCGACGTTTCCAATTGATCCGCTTTTGCGGGTCCAGGTCGCCGCTGTGATAGAAGCCCGCCTCGACTTCGATGATGCGGCCGAACAGGTCGTCCTGTATGAGGCGAACGATCCGTTGGGCGCCTGGAAAGAAGGGGAACTCGGAAGAGCAGCGTACCACGACGCCTGGGTGCGCCCTGACGCTCTCTAGAATGGACTGGTTCGCCTCGCTGTCGATTCCGAACGGCTTCTCGCCCAAGAGGTGCTTCCCGGCTTCGATGACCGCCCTGTAGACGCGGCTGTGGAGGTGATGAGGAATGGCGCAGTAAATGGCCTCTATGTCAGGCCTTTCCAATAGATCCTGGTAGCTCGTCGTGACGCTGATGCCAGGAAAGTTCAGCTGGAACCAATTGAAGATGGCTGGATTGGAGTCGCACAGCCCCACGACCTTGGGTACGAACTCCAAGTCGAGAAGATGGCACCACCGTGCCGAGGCGCTGGCGAACTCCCGGCCCATCATGCCGCCTCCGATGATGCCAAATCGGATCTCCCGTCTATTCATCGAGACGTCCTAAGCAGCTTCAGCGCCTGGTCCGGTGTCGCTCCATCGTGAACGATCGCCATCAGAGCTCTCGTCATGAGAGCGGGATGTTCGTGTTGAATGATGTTGCGGCCATAGACGATGCCCGAAGCCCCCTGTTGTATGACCGCAAAGGTGCGTTCGAGGATTTCTTCTTCCGCAGCTTTCCCGCCGCCCCTCACGAGTACCGGAACGCCGCCCGCCACTTCGACAACCTGGCAGTACTTGGAGAGATCGTCGCAGGGGTCAGCCTTGATCACATTGGCCCCAAGCTCGACGGCCTGGCGCACGAGGGGCAGAATCTTGTCAAGGTTCCCGTCGACCATGTAGCCTCCCGTGATCTCGTTCGCCTGCATCACGAGGGGCTCGACCATCAGGGGCATTCCCAACACCTCACATGCCGGCTTGAGGCGGCAGATATTCTCCACACACCGTTGGTGCAGTTCCGGCTGGTCAGGAAGAAGCAACAAGTTGACAACGACACACGCGGCATCGAGTCGAACCGCCTGGGTAACTGCATCGTCGGTAAGTTGACTGAAGAGGGTGCGCGGGAGTTGTGATCCGTAGACATTGGCAACGTCGGTGCGCATGACCAACGCTGGCTTTCTCGGGCCTGGACTGGATTGCAGATGGACTGCCTGGCCGGGGCTCAACTGTATGGCATCTGGTGCTGCGTCGATGATCGTGCGGATCGCTTTGGGTATGTCTCTGATGCCTTCCAGGAAAGCACGTTCGTTGAAGAACCCGTGATCGAGGGCGACATCAAAGCACTTGCCATCGGCATCAAAAAGGCGGTGAAGTCGAGGTAACGGTTGCATGTGTCTCGCTTGTGTTTGGCGAATGGATGAAGTGCGAATGCGCTCAGAGTTGGATGGTAGGGCGCGCTCGCCGAGCGCGCCGTCACGGCCGCCTCGGCGAGGCGGGCCCTACCGAGGTTCTTGGCTGCGCCTCGCGAGCGCGGACGTCGCCGTTCGGGCGTGTATGTCCTGCCGATCACCTGCACATGAGGATGGCGATCAGTGCACCGGTGCCACCGGCTTGTGAGGATACAGCTCGATCAGCAGCCGCTGGACGGCTTCCACGAGTCGCTCCCCTCCTCCGGGAAGAAAGCGCGCGCTGATCACTTCGTAGCCTCCTTCCCAGAACGCCTTGAGGTTCGGAACGTAGCTGATGGCTCCGGTTCCGGCCTGTTCGCCCACAACCGTGAACGGAAAGGGTGAGCTTGATTTGATTCCCAGACCGAGCTCTACAAAGGCATCTCCCGGAAAGCCCACAAAGGCCACCTCGTCACCGAGGGTAAGTGCCTGCACTTCGGTTGCCAGAACGCCCGACGCCATTTCGGACAGATCAATCACCCTCCAGGCACGGACGACGTCGTGAAAGGGTGGGGCCGAGCGGCTGCCGACGCGAGACATCAGCCGCTTGGCTTCTTCGACTTCTTCGTCGCGAACCGGGCGAACGGAAAGCTCGACTCTTCGACTCCGCACGCGGAGTGGAGCTGAGCTCACCGGTCGCAGCGTGCGAAGGGCCTGGCGGACGCGTGCCTCCAGCACTGTTCCGATGCGTTCTGCCTCCTGCTGGCCTGTCGATTGTGTCTGTCGACTGGTGTCAATATGATTGATGTTTCCAGACATTCCGTTGGTGAAGACGGTCAGGGCTTCTCGTCCCCTGACCGCGGCGAGGCGTCGGGACAAGACGCCGGGAAAGTCCGCTGAGATTTGGCGCCCGCCTACAACCGCGACATGGAGAGCGAAGTTTACCATGGTCGCAAGACTCTCGCCCGATTCGCTCGCTTCAAAGTTCGCCACTGAAACGATTGGATCAATGGGCCCAACGGGTCGTACTGCGGCGGCATTCTGACGGCCGGGATTCATCCGCACGGAACCGTCCCGCATGAGAAAGCGGCGGTTGAAACTGATAGCGTCTTCACGAATCGTTCCCACCGACAGGCGCGCAGGCTGGAGATTCTCCTCCGCTTTTCGCACGCTTTCGGCAATCCATTCCGGCAGACGGCGAATATATTCCAGGCCCTTCTGTTCCGGCTCTCCTCCCAGAATCCGCAGAAACATCGGATGCATCTGGGGTCCAGCGTGACCGTGGGTGGCACTCAGGATCACGTGTTGCCCTTTCAGGCCAGTCCGTGCCTCAATCAACCGCCGTGCGTCCTCCACGATCGCCTTTCGGATGCTGATAAGGTCGCACGCGACGAGAGCCGCCTTGACACCGTCGCGTTCAAAGACAATGGCTTTGGCAAAAAGGTCGTCGTGAATTCCCTCCGAAATGGCGATACCGTAGGAGCTTCCCATAGGGGTGCCTACTTCGGGAGTGATCCGTACGGCCGCTCTCCCCACGCGAAGCTCTTCGCCCCACACCGTGGATGCGAAGCTCAACAGAACGATGAGGATCATTCCGGAGGACTTAGTGCAATTCCACACTGGTGTTTCCAAGTCCCCCGCGGTAAACGTGGAAGTGGACGTTCGGATGAAGGGCTAACAACGACATGGGGACCGAGCTATCGAGGATTCTCTCTGCAATCATCAGTGTTGTCAGACGTATGCCGAAGGGATTGTCATGAGCTCCTGCGTGCCATATCGATACCTTCTCCGCCTTCCACGTTTCCACCGGGCCCACGGTGACCGCCTGCGTTGGAACCTGACACAGATTGCCGTTTGCCGACGTTCGTGCATTTTGAAGGATGGTGAGAGGATGCAGGTCAACGACACGGGTCGAGAGCCCGAGATATTCCTCGATTGATGGCGGTTCGTCCTGATATTGGCCGTGGCGACGGAAGGGATCGTTAAACGCCCAGTGCTTCACCTCTCCCTGTCCTCCCTGCATCACCGCGCAGCGGACGTGCTCAAAGCTCCTGCGGTATTCTGCAGGGCGACACGTGGGGAAATGGATGTTCTCCCTGGGCATGGCGAGGCGCTTATCGATCCGATCAAAGCAGAGCTCGAGATTGGTTCGCGCAAAGGACAGAGGATGTGAGGGCGGGACCTCCTTCCCATCGAGCACCCATTCGTCCATGGCCCAGAAGTGTGCGTTCCGCAGACTCAGACCCAGCTCGTTGATCAGTCGTGCCACAAGGGGCAGTTGCTCGGTCGGGCCGATGGGACCACAGATGCCTACGGGATCGTCTGGCGTTGCCTGTGACCACGCAGAGATGTATTCCAGGGCTTCGGCCAGATAGAATTCTTCCAGCGTGTCGTAAAAGGCGATATGAAATCCCTCGCGGTCCAAGCCTGCCATCTGCTTCGGGCTGAGATGAGATGCCTCTCTCAGGATCGCTTCATCGAGCGTGGTGTAATCCCACCATCCTTGCGCGATTTTACTCAGCGGTCTCATAACCATATGGTCTCCCGAGATGTCTCTGGCTGAGCTATCGCGCCGCCAAAGAGGCGTCTGCTCTCCTTCATAATTGTTGGGATATCGTGGCATGAAAGGTTTTATTGAATCCCTACGCTACAGCTCTGTCGCTTATCGTGTCAAGAAGAATATACGGCGAGGGCGCTGAACTCGAACACGTAGCGACGGGCCTTGAGGCCCCTCGTCGTCGCGCCCGACAAAAAGGTTGGAGGAAACGACGGGCGTGAGATGCTATCGGGCCGCGCGCCCTGCGAGGAGGGGAAGCGCCGTCACCAGATCACCTTGACGGCGAGCTGGATCTGGCGCGGGGCGTTGGACTGGTCCACGTCGTTCTTGTGAATCGTCCCGAACTCCGGGCTATCGAGGTCCGAGTTGAACTGCACCATCTCGTAGTTGGCGATATTCAGGATGTTGAAGATCTCCACGCGAAACTGCACCCGGATGTCACGTGTCAGCTGCGTCATTTTGGCGAAGTTGACGTCCAACTGGCGATACGGCGTCCGGCGGATATCGTCGGAGCGGAGCGGGACCACACGGTTTGACGAGAACGACGGGGGTGTGATGAACCACGCCTCCGTGCACCCCGCCTGGTCGAAGGGTCCCCGCGGGACAATGACGCCGCTATCGTCCCATCTCGCGGTGCAGGGAGCGTTGATCGCCCGAATGACATCCCCGTCGTCGCGACCGGCCGTGTTGATAGCGGCGGCGTTGATGCGGTCGGTCGTGCCGTCCGGGTCCAGGTACACGTTCGGCAGGTCCCACGGCTGGCCGCTGTTGAAGATGGCGATGGCGGCCACTTCCCACCCGCCGACGATCGCGTTGAGCGGGCCTCGCGCCTCGGTGAGGAAGTGGCGTCCATTCCCGATCGGCAGGTCGTACACCGCGGAGAACGTGAGGCGATGCGGTCGATCCGTCGCCGCGAGTCCCTCTTGCGGGATCAGGCGGGACGCATCGAGCCAGCCCGAGCGTTCGGTCATGCGCGACCAGGTGTAGGTCGCGTTGAGGGCGAGCCCTTGCGAGAAGCGCTTGTCAACGACGGCCTGGAAGGAGTTGTAGTTGATGCGCCCGTCGTTCCGCTCAGACTCGGTGATCGCGTCGAATTGCGGAAACGGTCGGCTGAGCGACCAGCGATCGAGGGTCGCGCTCTCGAACCGTTCCGTGCCTTCGAAGCCGGCGACCCCCTGAAAGGGGTTCGGCAGCCGTTCGCGGCAGAACGCCGGGTCGCCACCCAGCGCGGGATTGCAGGCGTCACGGAGCTCGACCGGCGGCTCGTTGAATGCGTCCCAGCTCGTTTGCAGGCCTCGCGTTCGGGAGCCAACGTAGGCGAGCTCCACTGAGGTGTTCCAGCCGAGGAAGCGCTGCACGCCAAGATGGAACTGGTGCACCTTGGGGATCTCGAACTCCGGGTTCGAAAAGCTGAGCCCGTGGCCGAGAAACGTCTCCAGGCCGAGCGCGGAGCCGGGGGGCTCGGCGATCCCATCCGGGAACGGATTCTCGAGGGTCACCGTGGGCGATCGGCCACCATCCGCTGAGGCCACGATGGGCGTCTCGATGCTGAATCCCGTGGAAAACGACGTGGCGGTGGGGTTCATGTAGTACAGCCCGTAGCCGCCCTTCAGAATGGTCTGGTCGTTCAGCATGTAGGCAAAGCCAATCCTCGGCTGGATATTGTTCGTATCGAACTCGTAGGGATACTTGGCTGGCGCGTCGGGCTCCCCAATGAACTGGAGCCCACCCAAGATGTCGCGCGGAAACACCTCGTGGTTGATGCGGTCATTGGCGGGGTTGGCGACCGTGGGATCGAAGGCAAAGTTGAGACGGTTGTCTTCTTCCCAGACCGGCGAGTTGAAATCCCACCGAAGACCAAAGTTGAGCGTGAGCCGGTCCGTGACCTTCCAGTCGTCTTGGAACCATGGCGCGAAGTAGTTCCACCGAAACGTGGGGAACACGTTGTTGTCGACACGCCCGGAGGTTGGATAACCGAGCAGGAACGAGGCAAAGCTGCTACCGCTCAACGGATCCGCCTGGTCCCACTGCTGGCGCGTGAAGGTGTCGTTGAACTGGACGAGCATCCCGGCCTGGCCGCTGTTCTCCCGCGCGAGCCAGGTCATGCGCATATCGAGGCCACCGCGAAAGGTGTGCCTGCCTTTGAGCCAGGAGAAGTTCGGTTGAAAGCCGAACACCGTCGTCGTGCCCTCGTCAAACGTGCCCCGTCCCAGGTTGGTGAATTCATTGGTGATCTCAATCCTGGGAAATATCTGCTGTGGGAGTTGGTTGACGAGGTCGGTCGGGAAGCCGAGCGTGGTCGCGTCAAAGCCCAGGCCGGCGTCGGTCCGATTGGCCTCGACGTATCGGTTCAGCGATGAGCGGACGTTTAGGACGAGCGAGGAGTTGACGGTATGCACCAAGTCCCAGACACCCGTGTAGTTCTCGCGAATGTGTGGCCGAAACCCGTCCTCGGGCGGACCGGGAATGCCGTTGGTGCTTCGAATGGAGGTCCGATCGTTCTGCGCATACCGCACAAACATCCTCGTATTCGTGCTGACGACGTGATCGACCTTGGTCACGAAGTTGTAGAAGTCGTCTCGCGCGATGTTGGGCGCGAGGAGGAAATTGCAGCGCCACGGCTGGCACCCTTCGGCCGGCGCCGAATTGGGCATCGGCCAGCTGTCCATGAGGGCCCTCGCGATCGGGCTGATGCGGTTCTCCGGAATGATGTTGTTGGGAAATGGGTCGCGCACGAAGGTGCCGTTCGCGTCGACGCGTCCGGTGGCCGGGTCGTAAATCGTAATGGGCTGGCCGCTGGCCGTGACGAGATCGCTGAAATCGCCTCTGCGGAGCGCCCCGTCGGGGAAGCTCTCGATTTCAATGTTCGGCGTCTCTTCGTTGTAGTCCTCGAGGGCCACCATGAAGAACGTCCGGTCGCGGACGATGGGGCCATCGATCTGGAAACCGTACTGGTCGAGCGTGTGGCCCGGCGTCGGCTCGCCGCGGCGCTTGTTGATTTCGGTGTTCGCATCGAGCGCCTTCCTCCTGGCGAACTCGTAGCCGGTACCGTGAAAGTCGTTCGTGCCGGACTTGAGCGACACGTTGATAGTACCGCCCGCCGACCGGCCGTACTGCGCGTCGTAGCTGTTCTGAACGATCTTGAACTCTCCAACGGAGTCGGCTGGCGGCACGTAGGCAATATTGTTGCCGCCCTGAACCGAGTTGTTCGGAGCGCCGTCGAGCAGGAACTCGTTGTTGCGATTCGCTCCCCCGTTGATCGACCAGTCGGCAATGGCGCCGTTGTCGAATGGCCGTTGGTAAATCGCGGGGCCGTTGAAGGTGATGCCGGAGGAGAGCAGCGACAGCATGAACGGATTCCGCGTGTTGAGCGGGATCTCGGTGACGCGCCGGCTGTCGATGACCATGCCGCGGTCGGCCCGGCTGGCCTCGAGGGTGTCGCCCGTGACGGTGACCGTCTCGGTCAGGTCACCCACCTGCATCGCGATGTTGACCGTGGCCGTCTGGCCCACCTGGAGCCGAAGGTCCTCCTGCGTGTATGTCTTGAAGCCGTCGAGCTCAGCCGTCAGCGTATAGACACCGGGCTGGAGGAACGGGATTGAGTACGCCCCGTCAGCGCTCGCGACCGCTGTGGCGGTTTCGTTCGTTTCCGTATTCGTGACGACGACCGTGACGCCCGGCATGGCGCCCCGCGACTGATCCGTGATGCGCCCCGTGACGGTCGCGCGGAACTCTTGCGCCACTGCCGAGCTCAGCGTCAAGGCGCCGAGCGCGACCGCAAACGCCACAACTGAGCGAGCTCCTGTGTGCATAGCCTCTCCTCTGCCATGAAGACGTTCACGGCCCGCCAGCGGCGGGAACAAACACACGCCTGCTGTGCATCTTTTGATGCGAACGCGATGACTCTACAGCGTCCCGCCCCTGTGATCCAGCAGCTGAGACGGGAACTCCGGCGCCAGCCCCGCCAGGAGATCAATGGTTGGATTGGCCGGGCCCGGCCAGCGGATGCCGCTGTCGTACTCGAGGCGGACGCCACGCTCGAGCAGGCTCCGGTGGTAATCCAGGTCGACTCGGCGATCCACGTGCGACAACACGACGTGCTCCAGCCGCACCCCCTCGGCCTCCAGTCGCATTGCTCGTGCGCGGCTGCACCGTGGTCGGTGTGCGTCAGGATAGGGCAGCCGGTCTGGTGGTGGGCACACGCGGCCGCGACGAAGGCCCGGTGCTCCAGCGGCGAGAACGGCGCGTTGCCGGTCGCCACCTTGATGACACCGGCGCGCACTGCCGTGCGGGACAGCGTCGGCCCGGCGTAATCGTTTGCATCGATGCCGTCCTCGATGTCCCGGACGAAAAGCTCCGTGAGCTCGCCGACAGCGAGACGGTCCACCCAGTGACCGGGCGGATAGTACTTCCGCAGATGCACACCCGTCGGACAGACGATATGGATGCCCGAGCGTCGCGACACCTCGGCTAGCTTGCGCGCGTTACGCCCGCACGCGGCGGGCATGGAATCGACCATCGCCGTGACACCCGCGGCGGCCAGCTCGCCGAGCTCCTTGGCTGCAAGATCGACCGAATCGAGCAGGAAATCAGGCTCGAGATATGTCGCAAATGACGGATCGATGATGATGTGCTCGTGCGCATAACAGACGCCCAACGTCTCGACCGGCACGTCACCGAGCACCGTTCTGACGAAGCTCATGGCATCAGGGCCTCTGTGGCCACGTCCGCTGGCACTTCCAATACGGCTCCGACGAGGCGGAGTCGATCCTGGAGGCGGGCCACGGCGACGTTCCGCGCGCCGCAGTCCTCCTCGAGCGACAGCGCGGCGGCCAAGCCCGCGGTCTGGCCCATCGACATCGTTTGCGCCATGGATCGGCAGGAGGCGTGCGCGTCGTGCGTGGCGCTGAAGCAGCGACCCGCCACCCAGAGCTCGTCACGGTCTTTCGGCACGAGGGTGCGGTACGGCACATCGTACGCCTGGCCGTCCGGCATGTACGTCCAGACGGTCTCGGCCCCGCCCTGGTGCGGCGCGCGGTGATCTTCGATCGGCGCGCCGCAGAGAAGGATGCGATCGTCGAAGCGCCGGACGCTGAGGCAATCGTCTCGCGTGAGGCGATACTCGCCATGCACTCGCCGCGTCTCTCGCACACCAATCTGTGTCGAGAGCGCCACGATGCGGCAGCGCTCGAACCCGGGCACTGCCTCGCGAAAGAACCGCTCGAATGCGAACGCCTGCTGGCGTCCGTCACGCTCGGCACGGCTCAATTGCCAGGGATCTGTCGCGTCGACCTCGGCCACACGCGTGGCGACCGTGGCGACGCAGCCCTCGATGGTCATGCGGTGCGCACTCCCGCTCCGCCGCGGCAACGCGTGGCGTCCCTGTTCGACGGCCTCCGCCATGCGCGCATGCAGCACGGCTTTGCCACCCGCGGCCTCGTAGCGGGCCAAGTCGACATTGCACAATCGGAACGTTGTCGTGAGCGTCTGCGCAGGCGCGAGATCACCGGCGCGCTCGAACGGCACACCTGCAAGGGCGCAGAGGTCCGCGTCGCCGGAGGCGTCGATGAAGCGCCGGGCTTCCACGCGTAGCAGGCCGCTCTTGGTTGCGAGGATGGCCGACACCACGCGCCCGGAGCGACCGACCTCGACGTCGAGGAGCCACGCGTGGTGGAGAACGGTGACGCCCGCCGCCGCCGCCAGCTCGTCCCAGACGGCTTTCAACCGCTCGGGATTATAGGTAACGCCGGCGCCGGCCCCGTAGGTGTTGGGACGCAACAGCACGACGTCATCTCGACGGAGCGCGGCGACCACGCGGTCGGGAACGCCACCGATCACTTTTCGCGGGGCGTCGCCTGGTGTGTAGAACCCGTAGAACGTGTCGAGCACCGCGGTGGACGTGCCGCCGAGGAACCCGTTGATGACGGGAATCGATGTTGGCCAGGCCAGCGTCGTGGTCCAGTCGAGACGCTCGATGCGAAGCTTGCCGCCCGGCAGGAAGGCCACCGACCGGCTGGCGACGTCGGGAACGCCAGGCGCGGCGAAGCCAAGGTGGTCCGGGCACGTTCCACATGCCTCGGCGAGGGCGTCGATGAGGTCGCGCACGTGCGTCACGATGACCTTCGCGTCTGGAGCCGCCGGCAGGCGGTGTGTCGCCAGCACGCGTCCCTGGTGATTGACGACGACGCCCTTGAGCGTCGTGCCGCCCGCATCGATCCCGATGGCCGCTGGGCAGGCGCGATCCTCGGTCATTGAAAGAGATGGGCGAGACTGCGCCGATAGCTGTCGTAGAAGCGTTCGAGCTGTCCTTCCACGGCGGTGTCTCCCACGGATTGATGGCTCGGCAGCACGACTGGTGCGCTCCCTCGCCGGACGAGGCGCTCAGCTGTCTCGCAGCGGACCATGTTGATCAACATTGCCCCCGTGACGGTTGACGCTGGGCCGGTCTTGCATTCCAGTCCCTCGATCTCCACCACGCAATCGCCGGGCGGGCAGCGGTTGTCGAGCACGATGTCCGCCACGTCGATGAGCTTCTTGCCGGAAGCATGTCCAGAGCTGGCCGCGCGACAGTGTTCGACCGAGATCAGCGCGACGACCGGCAGACCGCGCGCTTTGGCGCCCAACGCCATTTCCACGATCACCGGCCGAATGCCGCTGGTCGAGATCACCATGAGCACATCGTCTCGCCCGAAGGCATAGCTCTTGAGCATCTCTTCGGCGAGCCCCTCGTACTTCTCGAGATGGAGCGCCGTACGCAAGCCGTTGCTGCCCACGATGGCGGCATGGTTGCTGAGTGAATGCTCGACCATGGCCACGAAGCCGGGGAAGCAGCCTTGGCGCGGCGTCATTTCCTCGCACATCATCCGCGAGTGACCTGCCCCGAACAGCAAGACGAGCCCACCTCGGCTGATGCGCTCGGCGAAGAGCTCCGCCGCGGCGTCGATCGCCCCCATCTGGCTCCGGCGCAGCTCCTCGAGCAGCGCCATCGTCCGATCAAAGTACGTCACGTGTGCGGTCATGAGTCCTCAACAGCGTCGCGCACCGTCCATCCTCCATCGATGGCCAGTACCTGCCCAGTAGTGAAGCCCGATCGGTCGGACAGAAAGAATACGACGGCCTCGTCGAGGTCCGTCGGGTGTCCGATGCGCCCGCCGCCGAGCGCCTGCCGCTGGCGCACGACGCTCATAATCGTGCCGTCCTCGGCCGCGCGCCGCGCCATCGGTGTCTCGACGAGCCCGGGTGCCAGGGCGTTGACCCGAATCCCAGCGGGCGCGTACCGCGCGGCACACGCTCGGGTCAATCCGATGATGCCAGCCTTGGCGGCGGCGTACGCGTGCGTGGCGAAGTGACACGGCGAAGGCGCCCACGCGAGCACCGACGTCAGGTTCAGAATGCTGCCGCCGTGCCCGCGTTGCAGGAACGCGCGCAGCGCCGCCCGGTTGGACCAGGCGACCGAGGTCACGTTCAACGCCATCGTCGCGTGCCAGCCTTCATCGGTCATCGCGTCGATGGGACCGTCGCCAGCGGCGCGCCCGCTTCCGCCCGCGACGTGGTAGAGTGCGTCGAAACGCCCGAATCGTTCGATTGCCTGCGCGATGGCGGCGGGCGCCGTGTCAGGATCGCGCGCGTCGGCCGCCACGGCCTCTCCGCGCGCGCCGAGCTGTTCCCTGACGGCCGCCACGCTCGCCTCGTCGAGGCCGATCGTCACCACCCGCGCGCCGACCCGCAGACAGGCCATCACCCCGGCCAAGCCGAGACCGGTCGTCCCGCCGATCACCACGACGACCCGACCGTCGAGGGCGTGAGGGTTCACGCTGATCACGGTAGATCGAAGGCCCTGTGGCGATCCAGAACAAACGTATCGTCTCGGAGAGAAACTGATATGGTAATGCTGTGGCCCGTCCCAGGAGTGATCGCGTCGCCAGTATCAAGGCCCGACTCGTTGCCCGGCTGACCGACGGCGTGCACCGGCCAGGGGATCGCTTCCTGTCGACGCGTGCCGTCGCGCGGCACTTCGGTATCAGCTACCAAACGGCGCATCGCTTGCTCGCCGAGCTTGGAGCCGAGGGCATGCTGGAGCGCGTCGCGGCGTCGGGGACGTACCTCGCGGGGGGCCGCGCCTTGTCTCGCTTGCCGCTCCTGGTGATGGCGTCACGCGGCCGCCGCAAGGACAGCTTTGGTTCGCGGCTCCACCGCGCGGTCGAAACCGGGCTCGCGGCGCAGGGGTTGGACTGGACCATTCGGTGGTATGACGAGCACGCCTCGAGCTCCGGCCGAGCGCGGAGCGCGGTGTCGGCATTACCCCGCCACGCGTTGCCGATGGTGTGGGGTGCGCCCGACGTGCTGGCGTCCTGTCTCGCGGATCGCCGTTCCGCCGTGCTGCTTCACGAGCGCCCGCCCTCCGGCATCGAGTCTGTCTTCATCGACAGCGTGTCGATTGACGACTTCGCAGGGGGTGTCTACGCCGCGCAGCTGCTCGAGCGACAGCGCCTACGCGGCGGGTACGCCATCCTCGCCGGACCTGCGCATGATCCGCGCAGCTGCGCGCGGGTGGCCGGCTTTCTGTCACGCTTACGAGCCACGGTCGTCCACGCCCAGAGCTGGTATCTCGAAGGCGGGCTCGGCGTGGCAGAGCGCGCCGTGGCGGCTGGGCGGCGCGGCATCTTCTGTGCGAACGACCGGCTGGCGGAGGCTGTTCACGCCTGGTGCCGAGCGGCGCGACAGCCATGTCCGCCGCTCGTCGGCTTCGATGATGCGCCGGTGGCCGAACGCCTGGGCCTGACCACCATTGCGATTCCCTGGGGGGAGCTGTCGACAGCTACGGCGGCGCTCGTGCGCCGCAGACTCGCGGACGACGCCGCCTCGGCCACGCATGTCGTCTTGTCACCTCGGCCAGTGGTCCGCAGTTGAGAGCCTTTGGGAGCTATCTCATCAAATACGCAACCACATCGGCCAATTGCTGTTCACTGAGGCCCAGTGCAGAAGGATCGGGCATCATGGAACGTACAGGTTTCCGGCTGCTGATCTCAGCCGAGGGGATGGTGACCTGTTTGCCTGTACCATCTTTCAAGATGACATTCTTTCCGTCAGATTGCAGAAAACCATAGATGGAATTCCCGTCTTTCGTAGTAACAAGCAAGGGCTCGTAACCAAAAACGATGTTTGCATCAGGATTGACAATTGCATCCACTAGCGTCTTCCTGTCGAGCTTCTTCTTGATATTGGAGAGATCGGGGCCTATGTCCTGACCCGTATCACCTAACCGGTGGCAAGAGCTACAGACTTCGGCAAATGCTGTCTTTCCATTCGCAGGGTCTGGTTCCAGTCGAAGGATGTCCGATATCACGTAGGTATGATCACGACCCGGCTTCTTGAAGTATTCTCCCGCCAGCACTCGGACAGATTGATCCGGATTCGAAAAGATTTCCCCGCCAACCGTCTGCATCAGCCAATCAGGCAGCTTCTCATCTGCCGCAAGCTGTATCAGCACTTTCCCGCCGGCCGGGTCCCGCGCCAGTTGCTTGGCAGCCTGTTCTCTTTGAGGCGACTTCAAATCATCGTTCAACAGCGTGTCACGCCAGTTCTTGACCGTTTCCGGTAATGCGATGTCCAGGTTCGTAACCTCATAGTAGCCCTCCCAGTCGTTTCCGCTGCGAAAAGCGAGCCACCACTCTGCCATGCTAGCCAGGCTGCTGTCTGTCAATTTACTGAGGTCCTGCATTGCCATCGCAGCCTCTTTGGTAGGGATGAATCCGAGGCCTGTCATGGCCTGATGGCGCTGGGACGCAGGCAAGCTTTCTGCAGCGGCCCGTTGAGCGAGAGCATCTGCTGCCGCATCGGGATGGAGCCGCCATACCAATCCTGCCATCCTGTCATCCCATTTCATGGGATCGTCGCCGTATTTCTTCAGAAGCAGAGGGTAGGTCTTGGCTTCTTTGCCGGCCATCGCCGAGCCCAATGCTTCTAGGTACCAGCGATCGTTCCCATCGTAGCCAGCCGATAGCGCGAGCACGACCTCGCTGCATTCCTCGAGGGGAACATCGCGTAAGGCAATGGCCGCCTCACGCCTTACAGCGGCAGAAGCATCGGAAGCCAGCTTCTGCACATAAGACAACACGTCCGGTTCGACCACTCGCAGAGCCCTGAAAGCGGTGATGCGGAGCAGTGGGTTCGGGTGCTCCAGCAATGCTTCTACCCTTTTCTTCCCGGATTCGCCAAGTTGTGCCAACAGCCAGATCGCCCGCGCCTTATGATAGGGATTCGGTTCGTCCTGTACGATGGCTGCCACCTCACGCAATACCTCTTCGCCTTGCTCGAGAAGCTTGACAAAACCGATATTCCGCACATTGATAGCAGGGCTTAGCAAGGCCTGTATTTGACCAGCCGTACTATTCAGGTCAAGGTTAGGAGCCTTCAGTGTCTTATCCTTCGGAGCAATGCGGTAGATACGGCCAAAGCCTGCCGTATCATGCATGGCATGGCCACCGACAATAGGATCGTACCAGTCGGCTATATAGACAGCTCCGTCGGTCCCGATGGCCACGTCACTGGGACGGAACCATTTCCGCGCATCCTGTTCGGTGACGTTCCATTTATAGTCTTCCGTGGATCCAGCCACAGAAGTCGCGAAGTCGAAACGGGACGATAGATCGTACCCCGCCCCCTGAACCGTTGGCTTATAGCCGAAAATGACATTGCGCCCTGCATCGGCGCTCAATAGCATGCCCCGGTACTCCGATCCGAAGAGGTCGTCTTCGTATAGCACAATACCCGCAGGCGCCCCGGCACCCGTGTTATCACCCGCAGGCATCACACCAGGATCTTCCTGGCGCCAGTGCGCGGTGAACATATCCTGCCCAGGACGCCTGCTTGCTTGCCATGACTGTCTGCCGTCATCACTGGCATAGCCGGCATTACCATTTTCCATGACCCATGTCGTTCTGCAGGTAACCACCTGATCGTCATTGTCGTTCTGCCAGATATTGCCGAATGAATCGAGCGTCAGCTCATAGGCATTCCGGAAATTGTGGGCCAAAACAGTCAGGCCGCTCCCATCTGGATCAATGCGCAAGGCCAGGCCCCCGACCCAGATCCTCCCATCGTCACTTTCTAGGGCCGGCTCATTCCTTGTGTTGTAAGGGGACCCTCCCGCATAGAGGCTACCTGCGCGAAGATTCCATCCGGCAGCATCCTGGACCTTGTGCGGACCGGCATTGCCTACATTGAAATGCCAGCGACCGTCTGGGCCCGCCACAAACGCGTGGAGTCCATGATCGTGGTCGTAGCCTCCGAAGCCGGTAAGGAATACCTCTTTCTTGTCCGGCTTATCGTCGCCGTCTTCGTCCGTATAAATGATCGCGGAGGGAGAAGAGGACACGATCACTTTCGTGCCCAGCACGGCAATCCCCAGGGGCGCCCGGAGATCCTCATCCTGCACGAACACCTTTGAATGATCGGCCTTACCGTCGCCATTTGTGTCTTCCAGGATCACGACCCGGTCGCCTTTGGGGGCATTCAGACGATCTTGCGGATCGTTGCGATAGTCCCGATAGTTGACGGCCTCGGCGATCCATATCCGGCCTCTATGGTCGATATCCATATTGGTAGGGTTATAGAAGCTCGGAGATTCCGCCCAAACGGTCGCCTCCAGATCGTCGGGAAGATACAGTTGGGGCTCCTCCGCCGCTGAAGAGCCGCCGCTCACGCGACATCCGGGAAGGAGCAGAAGCAGAGAAATGCTGTAAAGAATAAAGCGATTCATAAATCGATTGTCACAATCGCCTCGAGACACCGACTCAGGGATCATGATCCGGATAGTATCGCGCACCGTGCCGGCAACCGGTCGTGCGTCGAACCGGTCCGTCGAGCGACATCAACCTGTTCTGCAGGCGACTGCCTCAGCCAGGCCCCTTCGACCTCTTGAACCGAAAGGCACATAGGCCACCCGCCTGTCATCGAGTGTCAATCCGGACGGGGTCACTTTACAGCGCGCGGCCTGTTCTATCAAGTAAAACGTATCGTTCTGACAAGAAACTGATATGGCAATGACGGCCGTGTGATGGTATGCTGCAGCGTCACCACACGTCCGGAGAGCGCTGATGAGATTTCGAGGCACGCCATGCTGACGACTCGACGCACGTTTCTCACATCTGGCGCAGCCGCCGCACTGGCTGCGGCGGGAATGCGGCGCTCCTCGCCGTTCTCGGTCCATGCCGCGCCGAGCGGCGCTCAATTCAAGGTTGGTGTCACCGACTGGAATCTACGCCTGGCAGCGGATCCCTCTTCCATCGAGCTCGCCAAGCGCCTTGGCTTCGAAGGTGTGCAGGTCAGCCTGGCCACGGGCAAGCCACGAGAGCCGATCGGAAACGATGTGCTGCAGCAATACCTGGCCGAGTCGCGGCGGCACGACCTCTCGCTCGTTTCCACCTGTCTCAACATCCTGCACGGCAACTACTTGAAGTCCGATCCGATCGGGCCACAGCGCGTCGCTGAAGGCATCGCCATGACCGAGCAGCTCGGCCTCGAGGTCATGCTTCTCCCCTTCTTCGGTCCAGGCGCGCTCGACACGCGCGCCGAGACCGACCGCGTCGGCGACATCCTCCGCGAGCTCGGGCCCGACGCCGAGAAGGCGAACGTGATTCTCGGCCTGGAGAACACGATCTCGGCGCGCGAGAACGTCCGCATCATCGAGCGCGCGAAATCCCCGGCTGTGCTCGTCTACTACGACGTCGGCAACTCGACGAACAACGGCTTCGACATCATCGAGGAGATCCGCTGGCTCCAACGGGATCGGATCTGCGAAATCCACCTGAAGGACAATCCCCACTTCTTGGGCGAGGGCGACATCGACTTCACCGCCGTCATCGGTGCCCTCGCCGAGATCGGTTTCGATGGGTGGGGTGTGCTCGAGACCAGCAGTCCCACGGACGATCTCGAGGCAGACATGGCTCGCAACCTTAGCTTCGTCCGCGAGACTAGCGCGGCGACGTGATTCGTCAGAAAGGTGCGCCACGTCTGTGATGACGGCCGACACGGTCGGCCCAGGAGCCGCGAGACGGTCCGCTCCGATATCTCGATGCCCAATTTGCCCAACTCGCCATGGATCCGAGGGGCTCCCCAGCGTGGATTCGCGACCGCCATCTTGCTCACGAGCGTTCGAATGGCGGCCTCCGTGCTCGGGCGGCCCGAACGCATCCGCACCGAGCGCCGCGTCCATCGTCGGCGGAGCCACTCGCGATGCCATCGCGCCACTGTCTCTGGCTGGACGAGCACGAGCGCCGCGCGCCAGTGCCGCCATGTCTTGGCCAACACGATCCACAACAGCCGATCTCGCCTCCGGAGCTGCGGACGGGTGACCGTGCGTCTCAATACGTTGAGTTGCTGGCGGAGCGCGAGGTTCTCGAGGACGAGTTCGTGATGTCCGCGGCAGGCCAACGCCAGCGCGCGGACGAGTACAAGGGCCATTTCCAGCACGCGTCGATTCTGTCGTTCTACGCGCAGCAAATCAATCGTCACCCGTCCCGTGCTGTTCTTGGCGAACGACAGGAGCGGCTTCCCTATGCAGAGGAAGGGTCCGAGAGCGATTCACGTGCTTCTGTACCAGGCACATGACAGATGTGACAGACGCCTTCAACAGTGCTAGAACATACCACATGGATCTGAGGCAGCTTGAGATGTTTCTCGCTGTGGCAGAGAACGGGAGCTTCACGCTGGCCAGCCAGCAGCTCTACGTGGCGCAGTCAGCGATCAGCCGTAAGGTTGCGCTATTAGAGGATGAACTTCGAGTCAAATTATTCAAGCGCGTCAATAAGCGGATCTACCTCACCGCTGAGGGTGAAACGTTCCTCCGGTATGCCAGAAGAGTATTTCAAAACCTGAGAGATGCTGTGTTGGAGGTGTCCGAAATCTCGCAACTCAGATGCGGCCGCGTCAGTATTGGTGCCGGCGTCATTGCCTGCACTCACCTGCTGCCTCCTGTGCTCGAGCGGTTTAGAGAGATTCATCCTCAGTTGGATTTGGAAGTAGTGGTGGGTCCTACCGAAAGACTCGTTGCGGAGATCCGTAACAGCCGCGTCGACCTGGGGCTCTTGACGCTGCCGATCGCCTATCCGGATATTGAGGTCGTTCCTTACTGCTCCGAGGAGCTGGTCGTCGTGACCAGTCCCAAGCATCAAGTGCTCCAGAAGAGGAAATCTATCTCTCCCGAGGAATTGAGTGAATATCCTCTTATCCTATTCCGCAGAGGAGCCTACACCCGGAAGGTGCTCGATCAATTTTTCCTCGCCACAGGCATCAAACCAGTGATTCGTACGGAAGCTGACGATGTCGCCACGATCAAGCCGCTGGTGCAGATTAATCTCGGAATCACCATCATCCCGTTGCGGGCGGTAGAAGAAGAAATTCGCCGCGGGGAACTCCACTATCTCAGAATTCGAGGTTGCAACCTCAGGCGACACCTCGGATTGGTTTTTCACAAGAGCGACCACGTGCCAAGAGCGGTGAGGGAATTGATCGGACTATTTATGGCACAGAAGGGTCGATAGAGTCCCACGCGGCAATCGTGCTCGACTCCTCTGGAAGCGCCGCGTGGGAGAGAACGGTCCGCGGCCGCTGGATTAGATAGATTCAATATCAACATTCTATTTTACATATTGCGGGAAACTATCTAGCCTGATCCGGTCCGTATCGCTCTGCCGTTTTCCACACGAAGATCATGAAGCGTGGAGTCGCGTTTCAGACCACGACCGTGGTTCTCCCGTATGCCGTCGCAGACGTTTCCACAGATGCTTCCCATCACTCTGAACAGACCCACTTCAGCCAGCCGTCTTCGAAGCGAGCGGGGGATGTGTGATTAAGACCTCCCGTCGGACCTGGTGGTTGTGCGGGCTTCTCTTCCTCGCCACAGTCCTCAACTACTTGGACCGACAGGTTCTGGCGCTGACCGCCGAGAACATCATGGCCGAGTTTGACATCTCCAAAGAGGGCCTGGGGGAGATCATTGCGGCGTTTCGTTACGCCTATGCTGTTTTCCAGCTCGCCGGTGGGTGGTTAGTTGACCTGTTGGGGCCGAGGGCACTCTACCCAGGCGCCGTGGGCCTCTGGTCGGCTGCAGGTATGCTTACCGGATTCGCGGGGACCGCCGGAGCGTTGTGGAGCTTGCGGTTTGCGCTGGGCGCCGGAGAAGCGTTCAACTGGCCGTGTGCCTTGAAGGTGACGCAGCGCTTGCTGCCGCCCAAAGATCGGGCCTTGGCAAACGGGATCTTCAATAGCGGCGCTGCCGCCGGTGCGATGATCGCACCCATCGTCGTGACACTGGTAACGCTGTCCTTTGGCTGGCGAGCGGCCTTTGTCGTGACGGGCGTCCTGGGAGGGATTTGGGTCCTCGGCTGGGTGTGGCTCACTCGCCCGGTTGCAGGACAGCTCGGCGGTGCCACGACGACATCCGGCGCGCTCGTTCACACGCTAAGAGCGATCTTATCGAAGCGGGCCTTTTGGCTCCTTGCGGTCTCGGCAGTTATTGTAAATAGCGTCAACTATTTCTTGGCTGACTGGATACCATTGTATCTCAAGACAGAAAGGGGCTTCAGCTTCGCGATTGGTAATACGCTCTCGATCCTAGTGTATACGGGCCTGGAAGCCGGCAATATCCTTGTTGGAGTATTTGTGAAGAAGCTCGTCGAGCGTGGACTATCTTTGGCTGTGGCTCGACAATGGGCGCTGTTTCTAAGCTGTGTGTGCATGTCGTTCGTAGCGCTTGCCGGAGTTGTATCGTCTTCGTATGTCGCAGTTGTCTGTCTAATGCTCACCGCCCTGGGTGTGGCCGGTTTTCTCGTCATATACCTGACGTTAGTCCAGGACCTGGACACCGCACACGTCGGTGCAAGCGCCGGTCTCCTCGGTGGCATGGGAAACCTGGCGTACGGCTTTCTTAGCCCCCATATCGGACGGCTCTCCGATCTCCATCACACGTCAATTACATTTGGAGTGGCGGGTGTTCTGCCTTGGCTGGCATTTCTTGTGCTGTTCTTTGGCCTAGAAAGACATGAGGCACCCTGACGCTGACCTGCGCGCGTTGCGCGATGAGACGCCGCTGCGGAAGCCGTGGGAATATCGCGACCGTTAATTGGAATGGGCACGGGGCATCGCTGTCCACTACGTACGGAGCCAACGGTCCACGTGAGCGCATATGAAGATCACTGATGTCAGAACGCAGATTGTCAACCTGAACTTCCGAAACGCCATTGTCGTCCGAGTCGAGACCGACGAAGGAGTCACCGGTATTTCAGAAACGGTCATGAAACGCCGGACGCTGGCCATCGAGCGCTCCATTCTGGATCTGAAACGTTACCTGGTTGGAAAGGATCCCACAGAGATAGAGAACCATTGGGAGAAGATGTATCGGGACTCCTTTTGGGTCGGTGGACCCATGCACGGCAGTGCGATCAGCGCCGTCGATTGTGCCCTGTGGGATATTCTCGGGAAGAGCTGCAAGGTGCCGGTTTATCGCCTTCTCGGAGGCCCAACCCGCGAGCGGGTTCTCGTTTACAGCCACTGCCCGGCCGGACCCTCGCCGGAAGTGTTCGCGGCAAACGTCCGGCTGTGTGCGGATCGCGGGTATCGGGCGGTGAAGACGACCTTGCCTCTCTTTTACGGATCGAGGCAGGCCGGCGGGAACAGTGCGACAGAGTCGTGGATGGGCTACTCCGGAACGAGCGGCTCGATTGATCCGAGTTGGAAGGAGACAGAATACTGTGATCCCTCGGTTTTCGGCCGCATTCGAGAATACTTTCTGGCAGCAAGAGAAGCTGGAGGGGCTAACCTCGGCCTGGCCTTGGATTGTCACGGCCGGTTGGGCCTGAAAGCTGCCCTTCGGTTGTGCCGAATCTTGGAAGACTTGGATCTGATGTTCATTGAAGAGCCCGTCCCGCCGGAGAACGCCGACGTTCTGGCTAGGCTGCAGCGGGAAACCAGTATCCCTGTGGCTGCCGGCGAACGGTGGGCGACGATTTATGGCGTTAGGGAATTTGTCGAGAAGCACTCTGTAGACATTTTACAGTGCGACCTCGTGAACTGCGGAGGCATAACAGGTATGAAGAAGATCGCCGCGCTTGCTGAGGCACATTACATACCGATGGCGCCGCATAACCCGAACGGGCCGATTGCCACAGCGATGAACGTGCATTTTGCGGCCGTCATCCCAAATTTTCTGATCCTGGAGACCACGGGTTCTGCAGCGGACCAGACGATTAGCGACGAGCTCCTTAGGGATCCTTTGATGTTCGACGACGGGCACCTCTTGTTACCGCGGTCGCCAGGGTTTGGCGTAGAGCTGAACGAAGCCGCGTTGGATAAGTATCCGTATGTTCCCTGTGAAGCATGGAGATAGCGAGACGCCGGGAGAATGACGATGCCCTTTCCTCTTGATGCATTTCGCGGCATATTTCCCGCTGCGCTCACCATGTTCGACAGGCAGAACGACGTGGATGAGAAGACGACGGCGGAGCATTGGGATTGGTTGATTGAGCAAGGGGTGGATGGGCTCGTGATCGCAGGAACCAGCGGCGAGTTCATCGCTCTCGAGAAGGAAGAGCGCATCCGTCTCTTCCGATTGGCAAAGGACGTCGTGCGCGGCCGCGTACCGGTCATATACGGCTCTGGCCACTATAGCACCAAGCTAACCATCCAACTGTGTGAAACCGCTCAAGACGCCGGAGCCGATGGGCTGATCGTGATTTTGCCTTACTATCAAAGGCCGCCGAAGCCGGCAGTGATGGAGCATTTCAGGCGCATCCGACGGTCAATAGATGTGCCTGTGATGCTCTATAACAATCCAGGTAACTCCGCATGTGCACAGCTGACACCGCAGGAAATCGTCGAACTGGCCAGCGAAGACGTCATCCATATGGTCAAGTCGACTGTGGGTTCTGTTGAGCCGATACACGACCTGCGCTACTTGTCGGCGAATCGTGTGGCCATCTTCTATGGTTCCTTCCTGGCAGCTTATGAGGGCGTCCTGGCGGGTGCCGACGGGTGGATCAGCGGCATTTTGAATGTCGTTCCCAGGGCGGCGAAGGCGATGTACGAGGCGTGCGTGATTCAGAACGACGCTCAGGCGGGGTTCCGCATCTGGAGAGAGATCCTGCCCATCATCCACCTTTACACCTATCAGCAGGTCGGGCCCGTGAGTGACCTGGCGATCTATCGTTCCATGCTGAAGATATGGGGACGACCGGGCGGCTATTCACGGGATCCGTTCTTCCCCCTGAACGGCGAGCAGGAGCGAGCCTTGGAGCGCCTCTTGGAGCAGAGTGGCTGGCTGGCGCCGGAGGGTCCACTGCACGGTCGGCGGTGACGCGTCACAGGACCATGAGAATTGGGATTGTAGGCTATGGAACGGTAGCGTCGATACACGCGCGGCAGCTGGCATCGGAATCTTCCGTAACGCGGGCAGTTGTAATCGGGCCGGACCTGAAGCGAGCTCGCAGGTTCGCCAACGCGTACGGTTTTGCAGATGCAGCTGACAAGCTTGAAGATGCGCTTGCCAGGGTGGACGCCGTCATCGTGTGCTCTCCGTCCGCGCTTCATTATGAGCATGCGTGCACCTCTCTGCGGCATGGGGTGGCGACGCTGGTGGAGCTGCCACCCTGCGAAAACGGCGAGCAGGCCGCAGAGTTGGGAAGGGAGGCTCAGGACAAGCGTGTCCTGTTACGATGTGCCCACACGAGCCGCTATTTGCTTCCCTATGTGCACCTCAAGGAAGCGCTTAAGACGGGCCAACTGGGATCGATAGAACAGATAACTTACATTCGGCACCACAAGCCCATTGAGCGACACTGGACTGACGATGCGCTGATTCATCACGCGGCGCATCCCGTCGATCTGTTGCTGGACTGGTTTGGAGAAGTCGTAGCTTTAGGATGCGTGATCTCTCCCAAGGACGGTAATCCGCGAAGTGCGTCCATCCTGGCGAGAGTTGAAGAGGCCGCGGGAGTCACAATTGGCATCACGTATGCATCTCACCTTCCTCATGGGCGCCTGCTTGTAGTCGGAGACCGCCATGCGATGGAGACGGACGGATTCAGCTACGTTCGATCTGACAATGAAGCGCTGGAGCTCAGTGCCGAGGGCCAAACCGTTTACGAAAGGGCTATCCACGACCAGGATGTGGAGTTCATTCGCGCGTCCCGGGGAAAGATGGGGGGTGTCGATTGGAACGAGACTGTCAGGCTGATGCGAATGTTGGATGCGCTTCGGCGACTGGCCGTGGCGGCTGGGAAGCGTGAGCGGCGTAAGGAAGAGGATTCCTATGGCTAGGCTGTTGGTGGTAGTGGTCCTTGTAAGCGCGGTTGTGGCGCCTTCGGCGCCGACGGAGAGACAGGCGACCGACCCTACCCCTGAAGCTTGGAAAAAGGAGATCGCCCACGACGAGCGCGTCGTCCTGGAGCCGGTTCCGCACTTGCAAGGGACGGCCCCTCTTGACCTTCCGCCCGAGATTCTGGCCCGCCAATATCAGCAGATCGAGGACTACTTTCTGCGCGCGGTCCAAGAAAGCGCGGCGGCGCGAGACAAGCTGTGGCAACCTGATTTCTCTTCGGCGAGCTCGTATCAAGCATCAGTGCAGCCGCACCGAGATAGGCTGCGAGTCATGCTTGGCCTGATCGACTCCCCCTTCATGAGGTCGAATGTGAAGACGACCCTCGTTGCCGACGGTGAGGTGCGCGTGGAAGAGATCACGTTGAGTCTCGACCACGAGCTCGCCGCTCGGGCGCTCCTGTTCCTTCGCCGAGACGCCAAAGCTGGGCCGACCGTGATAGCCATTCCCGGAGACAGACAGACGCGAGAGAAATTTACGGGCATAACGGAAGGGAGTGAGCCGGCGCCGTGGCTGCTGTCGCTGCTCGAGCGCCATGCGGCGGTCTGTGTGCCAATCATGGTGGAACGTACGGAGGACCACGCTCTGGCACAGTTGGCCGGGGGGGAACGCATGAGCCGTCGGCGGCTGCTCCACAGGTTGGGCTTCATTGTCGGACGAACGCTGGTGGGCCTGGAGGTCCAGCAAGTGCTGGCCCTGCGCGAGTACCTGGTATCCCGCTTGGGAGACCGGCCCGCTTACGTGATGGGGCAGGGCCAGGGCGGAATGACCGCGCTCTATTCTGCTGCTGTTGAGTCCCGGTTTGCAGGAGCGGCTGTCGCGGACTATTTTCGCCGCCGCGAAGACACCTGGCAGGAACCGGTGGACCGCCAACTATATGGCCAGCTCAACGAATTTGGCGATGCTGAAGTGGCGGCCCTGATTGCTCCCAGGCCGCTCGTGATCTTGACCACTGAGAATGGTTCGATTTCGGGTGACGAGGTTCTCTCGGAGCTCCAGCGTGCACAGAGGTTCTACAAGGGAGGAGGACACGCCGAACGTCTCACCTCTGAATCGCTGAGCGGAGGCTCCATTTTGGAGGCTGCCGCGGCTCGTGTGGCGAGTACGGCTGGCGGGGCAGCCGCCCGCGGCGCTGTCGAGCTGACAACGCGTGTATCTCGGAGTGACGTTGAGGATGCCAGGAACGAGCACTTTCGTTCCCTTCATGACTATCTCAGGCGGCTGGATCGCGAAAGCGACCGGGCGCGGACCGAGACGTGGCGGCTGCTCGCAACGCCAACTGACAAACGGGACGCTAAAGCTGAGCAACTACGCCGGGAATTGCGAACGCTCATGGGTGTCACGGCGCCTCCCAGCGTGGCGGTGAACCCTCGAACAAAGCTGCTTCGCATCACGGACAAGTTTGTCGCGTACGAAGTCTTGCTGGATGCCGCGCCTGGTCTGGAGGTGTTCGGACATCTACTCGTACCGCGAAACATCCGCGATCCACGCCCAGCTGTCATCACGCAACACGGATTGAGTGGCGAGCCTCGTGACATTACCTCAATGGGCATGGAGGAGGACACGCCTTACCATCAGTTCGGTCGGAAGCTTGCCGAGCGAGGGTATGTCACGTTCGCGCCGTATATCGCGACCCCGCTGCCGACTACGATCATTAACCGGCTGGTGCGGCAGGCTGCTTCTTTGGGCCGGATGCGCACGAGCGTCGAATTTGTCAAACTCCAGCGCGTCGTCGATTTCCTGCAGGCTCTCCCTTTTGCGGATTCAAATCGTATCGGCTTCTACGGCCTGTCCTATGGGGGGTACGCCGCGACGTGGATGCCGCCGCTGGAGCCGCGCATCAAGCTGACGGTTATCTCTGGCCACTTCAATGACTGGAGAACGAAGATTACCAACGAAGTTGAGTCCACGAGCTACTTGCGTCACCCAGACGAGGACTTTTTCAATTGGGACGTCCTGCGGCGCTTCACGCACCTAGAACTGATTGCCGCCATGTGGCCGCGGCCCGCGATGGTGGAATTCGGGGAGCGAGATGGCACGACGACGCCAGAATGGCACACCCGGGCCTGGAAAGAGGTGGAGGAATGGGCGCGGGCTTGGGATGCCACCGATAGGTTCGTGCGGGACCGTTTCGACGGCGTTCACGAGATTCACGGAACGGGTGCATGTGATTTTCTGCGCCGTTGGCTGTGGCCGGAGCAGTCTTCGGGCCGAGACTATGTCTACGACCTGTGGCCGGTTGCGAAGACCAACCAAGGCATCACAGAGTCGGGAGAGGCTACCCTCCCATTCGTGTCGCATGATCTGGACGCGAGCAGCGAAACAGTGGTTCGTGGCCGCTTCCATGTTTCCAGCGCACATCCCGAGTTGTCCGGATTGACCCTCAGGATCTCCAGGACCGGTAACCCCGGAGATCTGATTGTGCGCTTCGGGACACGGGAAGGAGGGAACGATATCGGAGAAGCACGCGCTGCGGCGAGCGAGATTCTTCCGCTCTACGATCTCCGCTATGAAGCGCGAATACCCGCAGGGCGCTTGGACCCGCGGAAGCTCTATCACTTCGAAGTCACGGCAGCCTCAGGCTCGAGGTTCGAAGGGGATAACTATGTCGTCTACGGTCCGAAACCGCTTGGCGGGCGCGCTTTTCCGCCGAGCTTCGGCTTGTCTTATCAGGTTCTGAGCTCACAAAGCGCGCCGGCCCAGACCAAGGTGGTGGAAAACCGCTTTGAATTTGCCCGCAGACTTCTGGCGCCGTACCGTGGCGGCCGACCGATCGACACGGTCGCCGATGGTCCCCGAGAAGGGGAGATCCGGATCACGCCGCAGTGGTCCATCTATTCCGAAAAACGGTCTGATGAGGTCGTTCGGACCGCAGAAGAAGATCTACGAGCGTTCCTCGGCAACGTCCTCGCCGTCAAGGTGGCCTCAGCCAACCGCGCTGGAAAGCCAGGTATCGAGTTGCGCATGGCGCCGGGGGTGGAAGGGGTCACGACCGCTGAAGGGTTTCGTGTCGATGTCTCGAAGGGCCGCGTTGTCGTGAGCTCGACGGCGCCCCGGGGCCTGATGCGGGGTGTCTACTACCTCGAAGAAGAAATGCGTGTACGACGAGGACCTTTTCTGCGGCGCGGCGCCACTGTCAAGAATGCCCGCTTCGCGACTCGAATCTCGATGCCGTTTCTCTCCGGGGGCGCAAAGTACACGGAGACGTCTCGGCCACTGGAATACACGGACGGTCTTTTGAAGCGGATGTCTCACGATGGCTTTAATGCGCTCTGGATCTGGTTGAATACCGAAGAGGCAACCCTCGATTCCAAGATCTTTCCCGAGTTCAACGAGCCCGACGCCGTCCGGCGGTTCGAGAGGGTGCGCGATGTATCGGAACGCGCCCGCCGCTTTGGTATCGACGTGTACATTTATCTGGCCACCGGGTATCACCATCATTTGCCTGGAGACGCCCGCCGTTTCTTCGATCGGCATCCCGAAACGCGCGGCTATGGCTGGGGCATTCCCCTGTGTACATCCACGGAGAAAGTACGCCGCTATTACTCGGAGACTGTAAAGACGATCTTCCGGGAATCTCCTGCGCTCAAGGGGCTCATCGTTATTTACGACAGCGAGGGCTTTTACTACTGTGGGAACAACGACCGAACGAGGAGGCAATGTCCACGCTGCCGGCACTACAGCCAGGAATTCTTGGCCAGTCAGCTACTGACGACCCTCCGGGACGCCATGAAGGAGCAAGGCGGAGCTGATAAGGAATTCATCGCATGGAATTATGACAACGAGTCAGATTGGGTGTATCAAACGCTTCCGCTGCTACCCAAAGACATCGTGATCGCGAATAACTTCGCCAAGGGGGCGGTCGTCGAGCGGGATGGTATCCGTCACAGGACGGGTGACTACAACATCACGAGCGTGGGCCCACCAGCCCTGTTTGTGAAGCTGTATAAAGAGGCGCGGGCGCAAAAGCTGCGTTATATTGCAAAGACGGAGCACGCGATCAGCCAGGAGTTCATCTTCACGCCCTACATTCCTGCCATGGAGCAGTTCTTTCGCCGGATTGAGAAGATTCGTGAGTTCGACTTGGCGGGCTGGTTTGGGAACTGGAGTCACTATGGCTACACACCGTCACCCAACGCCCGGCTGATACGGGACATGTCGTTCGATCCCGCTCCCTCGATGGAAGAGGCGTTGCGCCGTTTGGCGCTGCGGGATTTCGGCGAGAAAGCGGCTCCGCTGGTTCTGAGCGCCTGGCATGAATTCAGCGAGGGGATTCGGCAGTACCCGTATTCAGACAACGTCGCTCGGATTCCCGGCCCCATTCAGAAGGGTCCAAGCCAGCCGTTGTTCCTGGATCCGGCGGTCGAGAATTTTGGGACGTGGCGCGCGTGGCAAAACGACCTCGAATGGACCGAGCCCTGGGGGCCGGAAATCACGGCCAAGTATTTTGGCAAGGTGCGGGAGCGATTCGCCAATGGCATTGCGGAGCTGGAGGCCGCCCGAAGCGTGGCAACGGGTGACGACCTGACGGCGGTGGAGTCGTTGTGGCGGGTGGCCAAGACCATCGAAAGCGCGCTGCGCTCGACATTGCACCTGCTGGAGTGGGTTCCTGTCCGAGACGAGTTTGTAGCCGAAGGGACGTCGGAATCCCGACGGGCGGACCTCGGTTCGAAGTTAGTGTCGATCGCCGTACGGGAACGCGAGAACGCCCTTCAAATTCTGCCAATCCTGGAGGAAGACTCGCGCCTCGGCTATGCCTCGGAAGGGGGTGGTGTGGTTCGTGGCGGCCTGTTCTCGTCGCAACTCGTTCGATGGAAGATCGGCCATTTGGAGGACCTGTTGATACGCCGGCTGCCGATGGCGGAAGAGAGGGCGCCGATTGAGGAGAAGTATTTTTGAGACAGCTGGGAGCGGCTGGCGTGAGCTGGTATTGACAAGGTCGCGGACCGCGCCAGTGAGGGTCTACTCCACTTCGAAGAAGAGCGCTTCGCCGTCTTCCGAAGAATCCGTTCCTTGTCTGACGCCGATAGGAACGGCGCACGATCGCGAATGAGCCTCACCGAAGATTCGTAGTCATGCGGAGCCTGAGTCGGGTCGAGGACTTGGGTCCTCACATGGCTGTCGTCGGAGAACGCGATGAGAGGAAAACGGCACAGCCCACGAATCGGGATGCGGCGTCGCTTCGCCAACGGGTGGTCGTCCGGGACGACGATGACGAACTCTTCCTCATAGAGCGGTTCGTAGTGCAGGCCGCGTGCGTCGCGAAGCCCGCTGCGCGCATAGACGATGCCGAGATCCAAACTCCCCGCACGCGATCTTGTGAACCACCTGCTCCGCGGTGCCCGTCATCATGTGGACGCGCACGCGGGGATGTTTGTCCTGGAGGACGCGCAACGCATCCAAGATCAGAAAGTACAAGATACTCGTTCCCGTGCCGATCCGCACATCGCCGTCTTCGAGCTGCTGCAGATCGTCGATGCGGCGGCGGGCGTCCCGGATGTCTCGCCTGATGGTGCGGACAGAAGAGGCCAGCCGTGCCCTGGATGAAGCCGAAGCCCTCGATCCAGAGCTCCGGCTATCGCGCTCGACGTTGGGACTGCGCGCGTGGATGCAGGCCAAGTGGAGCGAGCCTTAGTGTCATATCAGAAATGGATAAATTGTATCGAAAGATTCTAATTGACGTGCGGAGCTTGTCTTGCAATTCTGCTACTCCTAATGGGCCGTGGCAACGTGGGGGCGCGTAGAAGATGGCACGTCATATCTTGGTAGGGGTGTGGTGGAGTGCCGTGAGTGTCTTGGTAAGTGTGACGCCCCTCTACGGGCAGGTCCAGACCACCACGGCCATCGTGGGGACCGTGCAGGACGCCACGGGCGCGGTGTTACCGGGCGTGACGGTCACGATTGTGCACGAAGCGACCGGCGTGAGCCGGGAGCGCGTGACGAATGACGCGGGGGACTATTCGTTTCAGTCGCTGCAGCCAGGGACCTATACGGTCCGGGCGGAGCTGGAGGGATTTCGGCCCGCCGTGATTACCGATCGGGAGGCGTTGGTCGCGATCCCCGCGGAGGTCGATATTCGCCTCGAGCTGGGCGACGTCACCGAAGAGATCACCATCTCGGCCGCGGGGGCGGAGCTGCTCAATACCACCACGGCGGAACTAGCGACGACCATCGACGAGCAGTTGGTGGACAACATGCCGACCGAATCGCGCAATTACTTCGATGTCCTGGCCCTGGCGCCCAATACCTCGCCCCAATATCTGAGCATGGGGAGTCTGACGTTTGGCCAGCACTCCTTGCGGCGCGTGAATGCGGCCGGCAGTTTCGAGTCCTCGGGCGTGCTGGCGGGCGGCCAGCGCGACTCGTCGTCGAATGTCTCGATTGATGGATCGGACGCGTCGCTGGCCATTTATAGCCAGAACGTCAATATTCTCTCGTCCGCGATGGTGAAAGAACTGCGGCTGCAGACGGCCAGCATGAGTGCGGAGTTTGGCAGCGGCGCGAATGCGGTCAATGTCATTACCAAAGGGGGCAGCAACACCTTTCAGGGCGAGGCGTTCTGGGAACATCGCAACGACAATCTCGACGCGAAGAACTTTTTTACGAACCTAGCTGGGGAAGACCTCCCAGAATACAAACGGAACAAATGGGGCGGCTCGCTGGGCGGGCCCCTCCTGCAAAACCGGCTGTTCTTTTTTGCCAATCATGAGGGCTCCCGGCTCCGCCAGGCGGTCCAAGCCGATGCCCGCGTCCCCACGGCCGCGGAACGCCAGGGCGACTTCTCGGACACCGTGCTGCCGGCGCCGGAGGGCGGGACGCAGCCGGCCCTCCAGCTGTTTAATCCGTTGGAGTTCGATCCCGAGACGGGATTGCGCACGCCCTTCCCGAATAACCGGATTCCCTCTAGTCTGATTTCATCAGAGATCCAACAGATCCTGGAGTTCACACCGGTGCCCAATACCGTCATCGATGGGCTTCCACGGTTCTCGGGGACGAGCCGGACCACGATCGACGAGGACCAGTTCAGCGTGCGGCTCGATTGGCATACGCGTGCCGACACGACGATTTGGGGCCGGTATACGTATGCGCGGCGAGATGCGGCGGAAGAGGGGCTCCTGGGACCCTTGACGGGGGAGTCGACCCCCAGCCGCACGCAGGATGTCGTGGTCAACTGGAGCGAAGTGGTCAGCCCCACGCTCATCAATGATCTGTCCGTGTCCTACGCGCGTCCCCAGTGGGGCATCGGCCGCCCCGGCGATGTCCCGGATGTGGCGGCCTTAGCCGGGTTCGCCAACACGTCCAGTCTCCCCGGCAGCCCGAACATCGCCAATCAGGACTTCGCCATCGGCACGTCGGCGCTCTTTATCTGGAGGCCAATGCAGAATACGTATCAGGTCAAAGATGACGTGACCTGGATCAAAGGCAAGCACAACTTCAAGACCGGGTTCCAGATCACGGAACGACGCTTGTCCTTCCCGCAGGAGTCTAACGACAAGGGGCGTATGGTTTTTGAGAACAGTTTTACCCGCGCCTGCCCCCAGGGCAACGAGAGGTGCGATGACGCACGGCAGGCTGCCGGCATACCCGTCGGCGGTCTCAGCTTCGCCGACATGCTCTTGGGATTCCCGGTCGAAAGCAACATCATACTGGCACAGGTGGAGTGGGCCGGGAGACAGACGTACTGGGCGGGTTATGTCCAGGATAGCTGGCAGATTCACGACCGCCTGACGCTCAATCTGGGTCTACGCTGGGAGAAGTGGGGACCGTGGCGCCTGCCTCGTCATTCAGCGAACGGGTTCGATTTCACCGCTCCTGGGCGGCAGTTATTCGCACTGGAGGATCCCTTGGACGTGTTCGATCCGGCCACGGATTTGGGCAGAAGCGCGGCCCTCAGCGGCGCCCTTCCCGAGCACGGCTACACCACCAGTAATCAGAATTTTGCCCCACGGATCGGGTTTTCGCTTCAGCTCCTCGACAGTACCGTGGTCCGCGCGGGCGGCGGGATCTTTTACGCCGGCAATATCAACACGAATCAGATCAGGGATTTGCAACAGGGAGGCGCTCCCTTTGTCTTGAGGAATCTTCAGATCATCAATCAGGGTGAACAGCTACCTCCAATCGATGCACGCAATCTGTTTCCGCAGGCCGAACCAACCGCCATTCCTCAACCATTTGAGGATCCGCCGGCCACGCCGCGCGTCCTCGGCCAGCGGGAATATGACACACCCACTGTGTATCAATGGTCGCTCAGCATACAGCATCGCGTCCACCCCAGCTGGTCCGTGAACGTTGACTATCTGGGATCGCATAGCATTCACAACAACCAATTTGTCGACTTGAATGCTCCTCAGCTGCCGCAAGGCGATCTGGCCGACGTCCCGCTCCAGGACCGCCGGCCGCTTCCAGGGTGGGGACAGATTGGCAGTTGGGTCCCGTGGGGGTGGTCCAAGTATCAATCGGCGACTCTTGGCCTGACCAACCGGCAGTGGCACGGGCTGACCCTGCGATCCAGCCTGACCTGGTCCAAGAATCTCCAGTCCAGCATCAGTGTTATTGGCAGTGACCAGGGCAACCTGGATTTTCGCCATTTTGACCTCTGGGCCGGGCGATCGAACTTTGTGCCGACCGTCCGATCCATCACCGGGTGGACCTATGAATTACCGTGGGGGCACGGTCGGACCTTCCCGTTGCGGGGTGTGATGGACTGGATGCTGGGAGGCTGGAACCTCAGCGGCAAAGCGGAATTCTCCGACGGTGCCCCAGTAACGGTCACCACGAACGACAATACCGGCAGCGCGCTGAATCAACTCGCCGATCGCCTGCCCGACTGCGATTTGACCGACGGCCCTGAGGATCGGTTTGAGTGGTTCAATACCAGCTGTTTTGCCGAGCCGGCGTTTGGGACCTTTGGCACGGGCTCAGCCGGACTCATCAACGCGCCAGGAATTAACAACCTCGACCTGCGGATCGGCAAGGTGTTCCCCGTCTCCGCCGGCGCGCGTATGGAGCTTCTGGCCAGCTTCTTTAACGCCCTGAATCACACCCAGTGGGGGAACCCTACTACCAATCTCCAGAGCCCCAGCTTTGGGAGGATCGGCAGTGCGCGTCCGGCCCGCCAGATCAACGTTGAATTGCGGCTCATCTTCTGACGGCACAGAGGGGCAGACGCATTCCCAGTCCAAATTCGTATGCGCGTGTTTCTCTGCCTTGCACTCCTCATCGCTGCCTGCTCTCCAGGCATCGAATCGGAAGTAGGGACGGGCTCTCTTGGATCGCGCCTTCTGGTGGGACACGACTATGATCCCATCGCGGACGCCGTTGTCAGCTGGCGTCTAGAAGCGGGTGAAAAGGTCGGACAATCCTTCACGCTGCCGGCTGATGCCGGTGGCCTTCGTCGCATCCGCCTAAAGCTATCGCGCATGGGAGCGGTTCCACCCCTCCAGTACAAAATAGGAAGCACTTGGGGGGCTGCCGATGTGGGTTCCGGCCAGATCCGCCCGGACGATGTGCCCTTGTTCTTCGAGCGATGGCTCGGGATCAACTTCAGCGACCCGATTCCCTTGG
The DNA here is from genome assembly GCA_009377495.1 of Luteitalea sp. Taxonomy (GTDB): domain Bacteria; phylum Acidobacteriota; class Vicinamibacteria; order Vicinamibacterales; family Vicinamibacteraceae; genus WHTT01. The sequence continues at coordinate 8,078 of WHTZ01000021.1, read as the reverse complement.
AAGCAAACCGCCAATACTATCTGCAGCTACAGGTACTGAACGGCGGGGGGAATGGCTACTACGAGGTTTTTGGAACGGCCTCAGCTGAGGTCGAGCATCCCAACTTTAGGCGTCGCTATCAGTACACCCCCACCTGGGGAGATGCTCGTCCAGACGTCGCCAAGTTTGAAAATCCGGCCAACATTGACTATGGCAGCCACACCCCTCGGTACGAGGAAGGCACAGCTTTGGCCGGAGATGGCACACCGATAGAGCCGGTAGACTTTGCATTTCAACTCTCATCCCATCTCCGGCGCTCCGAAGAGGAGAAGCAAGAAGAGGAACGGTTTGCCTTTATTGCAGATGAACTGCTGGCCCCTTTGCACCGCGAGCCGCTGCCGCGCGCGGGCGTCGGAGAAGTGAGGGCGGACGAGCTTGAGCTAACAGCGGACTGGGTCCTACTGATCCCTGCGGCGGCGGGCACTGTCGTTCAAACGGCTGCGGCCGATTTTCAAGGCTTTCTGAAGGGAGTGCTGGGCGTAGACATAGCTGTTGACCGTGTATCGGACTTCCATTCTCTCCCATCTGCGAAGGTCTTAGTGGTTGCGACGCGCCATGAACTCCCCGAAATGGCCAAGGGGTTGGATCGGTCGGAGTCGTTCCAGGTCGATGTCACCGCAGACCGGGTTCTGATCAGTGGCTTCGACGAACGAGGGGTGATGCGCGGTTTGTATTACCTTGAAGACCTAATGCGCTTGCGCGGGGCTCCGGTCTTATCTCAGCTAAGCGAAACCAGGTCTCCACTTTATTCGCCGCGAATCACTGTGGCGCCCATTTACACGACCCAAGAGTTGGAGCTCCCGACCGATCCTTACACAGATGAATTGCTGTCTCGAGTCTCACACTATGGCTTCAACGCAATCTGGGTCTGGGCGAGTCTGTTTGACATTGGGCACACCGACGTCTATCCGGAGCTCGACCATGGCGTGAAGGATCGCCAGGGCAGGCTCCGACGAGTTGTGAATCGCGCACAGCGCTACGGGTTGGACGTGTACGTGATGCTCGCTCACTATCCCTTACCTGCTTCGTTTTTCGAGTCCCGGACCGAGGTTCGCGGTACCCCATTTGAGGCCCACGGCGGTGACTTCGTCCTCTGCACCAGTGCGGCCCAGGCTCGACGGGCGATCGGGGAGGCTACTCAGGATCTCTTCGCGAAGGTGCCGCACACGGCGGGAATCGTCTTTATCATCGGCGGGGAAGGATTCATTCATTGCCATACCCGAAGGGTCGACTGCCCGCGCTGCTCGGCCCGCTCCCCTCAGGAAGTGGTGGCCGAGCTCGTACAAGCGATCAACGAAGGCGGTCGGTCTGCCCGCCCGGACACGCACATCGTTCTCTGGCCCTACAGTGCGTCGAATTGGTGGTCTAGAGATGACATTACCCAGTCACGTCTTATCGAGAACCTTCAGAAAGGAGTCACCTTTCTCACCGAGTTCGGTAAGGAGGGCTTGATTACGTTTGGCAACACGACCATTCCGGCTTACGACTATCCCATCAGCTATGTTGGGCCTTCCGAGCGCTTTGTCGAACAGACGAAGCTCACCGAGCGTCGAGCCGTACCGATCTGGGTCAAAACGGAGCACGCCATTGCCCTGGAGATGGTGCAGACGCCATATATTCCGGTGTTCTTCCGCTGGGCGGAGAGGTTCCGCCGGATCGGTGAGTTTCCGTGGGTGAGCGGTCTCTTTGCGAACTGGATGCACTACGGGTTCATGCCGTCGATTGCCGCCGAGGTCTTCAAGTGGCATACTTGGTCGCCCCTTCCGAACACCGAGGAGCTGCTGCACCGAATTGCTCGGCGCGAATTCGGGCCGGGGACGGAGGCATTTGCCCTGAAGGCCTGGCGGGAGTGGAGTGAGGCCATACGGCACTATCCCTTCTCTGGACCGATGGCCATGGGCCCGATCCAGAAAGGACCGGCGCATCCGCTGTTTCTGGATCCGGAGTATCAGCCCCTGCACGACCACGGTCGGCAGTTCAAGAATGACCTCTCCTGGACGCGCCCCTGGGGAGAGGAGGTTGCACTGCGACAGCTCGAGAAGCTGGAAGAGGGTTGGCGGACGGGCGTAGCGACGTGGGAAGAGGTGGTGGCCCGAGCGGCTCCAGAGCTGAAGGAGAACGCTGTGCGGGAAACAGGAGTGGGCAAAGCGCTGCTGGCTTGCGTTCGCAGCACTATTCATGTCGGGCGCTTCTATCAGATCAGGGACCAACTACAGCGAGAACGCAACCCGCGCCGGACTGCCAAGCTATGGGATGCGCTCGAGGAGATCGCTCGGAAGGAACTGGACAATGCCCAACAGGCGCTCGAGGTCGTCCGGCGAGATTCGCGTTTGGGGTATGCGAACAGCGGCGGCTCATCTCAGACTGGGGTACCTCGTGGCGGCATCTATTCGCCAGGAAGCATAGAAAAAAAGATCGAACAGGTAGAGCGGCTTCTAAGAGAAGACATTCCGGCGCGCAAGCGGACGGGTCGAATGCAAGTTGGGCGAATGAAGTGAGCCGCCACAAAGTCCGCCGGGTCTTGGCTAGCTTGCAGCTTCTCGATGACCTTGGTTGTGCTCCGCAAAAACTCGATCCACCCAAAATTCGGCGTCCTGTACGATCCCTGCCATGTTCACGTCCGATGGACGGGGTTTGCGCGGCACCGTGCTGCACGGAACGCACTCCTTCAGCTTCGACGAGGCTCGTGCGGCACAGGCACAACGGATCCAGGCGGTCATCGACTGCGGGTTCACCGAGCGTCAGGCACGGTTCCTCGTGCTGGTCATGCGCCACGCCGGCGTCTGCGTGCCGCGCCAGTACGCGAGCTTCGCTGGCATCGCTCACGGTGGCCGGCGCTGCCACGTGTTCTTTGACAAGCTCGTCAGGTGCGGGTACGCCCACGAAATCCGCTGTGTGCACAACCGCGCGCGAGTCTTCCACGTCCATCACAAGCCGCTGTACTTCCTCATCGGCGAGGTCACGAGCCGGTATCGGCGGTCCCTGTCGCCGCGCCTCGCCGTCGAGCGGTTGATGCGGCTCGATGCCATCCTGATGATGCCCAATATCGAGTGGCTGGCCACGGCGAGCGAGAAGGCCGGATATCTCGCGCGGCTCAGGGCAGACGTGAGCGTTGATGCTTCGCAAACACCATCGATGGACGATGGATCCGCCACCCCTCTGAAGCTCTCGTCGGCGTTCCCGATTGGACTCGAGCGGGACGGGCGAGCCGTGCTCCTGTACCTGCCGACCGAGCCCTCGACGGAGCCGTTTCGAAGCTTCCTCCAGGCACACGCGACCCTGCTGCGCGTCGCGCCCACCTGGACGCTCCGACTGGTCTTCCCACGGCCGCTCGATCGTGCCTACGACGCCTATCAGGCGGTCATCCATGAGGAGCTCGAATCACCGCTGCACTCGGCGACGATTGGTGAGCTCAAGTCGTACTTCGAGGACCGCCTCAAGGCTGCTCGCGGAGAACCCCTGCACCCCCAGACCCAGAGCTTCCTGAACCTGGGCGCGAAGGTCTTCGGGACACCTCGATTCACGGCGATGTATCAGCGCTGGTTGAGGCACGGGAACGCCGTCTTCGAGGGTCCCTCATCGCCGGCGATCGCCGCCGCTCTGAACAGCGGCTGTGGGCGCGTGGAGTCCGTCGTCCTGCCGCATGTCTACCGTCATCTCGCTCCCCTGGTTGCCGACGCTCCGTCGCGCCCCGAGCCGATGACAAGGGGGTTGAGAAGGGGGTTGAGAAGGGGGCACAGGAGGGGGAACATAGCTCCGCGCGCCCTGAACCCCCGTCCTCAACCCCCTCCCGAGGAGCCCCCACTCAGCATCACCGAACAGATGGATCTTGAATGGCGCCGCCTGGTGGAGTGGGACAAAGCACAGAAAGCGCTGGAGGTTAGGCCGTGAGCCGCGCGACGCCTGGGGCGGCGTTCTATGCCGCCCGCTGGACAGCGGTTCCGACAGCGCAGGAACGGAACCGAGACGTGAACGACCCCGGTCGAGCTGCGCGATGCCGCCCCACGCGCGACCACGGGGTCGTTCACGTCTCGGTTCCGCGTGTCGATGCCTCCTGCCGATGTGGGGCGGCTGCGTGCCTGCTTGTCGCCCGTCACGCGGCCTGGCAGCGTGCAGCTGTCGTGCACATTTCTGAGTGCTCAAAGTGCCCCGCGTGGCAATCGCCTGGCGCTCTCACCCGCGAGCGTGGAAGTCGCTCTGCCACACGACACGCAGGCAGTCGCCTAGAGATTCATCCTCTGAGATGGGCGCGCGTCTGCAACTCGACATGTGATCGGAAACAAGCCCAGCGACCCGCCGGGGCGCATTTTTCCGATTGGTCGCGCGCATTCGACGATGCCAATCTCGACACGTGGACGAGTCACAGAGCGCGCCTGTCGGATGTCGAGTTGCACACACTGTTCGACCAGCTCTTCCCGCATGGATTGGCCGCCACAGATGTCCACGCGGAGATCACCCAGATGGCTGGAAGCGTTCGTCTCTGGTGGCGTGGTTTCCATCCGTCTGTCGAACTCCTGTTCGAGGAACCGCTGTTGATACACCGACGTGGACGAACTGTGTCGCATCTGGCATCGTCGCGATGGCGAAACGAGCGATGTTCTGTTGCCGAAACAGACGCCGGATGATGTGCGACGCGACGATGAGCCGTTGCCTGTGAATCCGGACGAAGAGGTCACAGAACCTTCTCAGCTTGTGTCTCTGGGACATCTTCTCGGACGGTCCCGGGGTCATCACCGAGATGGACAACGGCCAGAGATCGGGACATTCCGTGGTGCAGGCGGGTTCCTGGGCGAGCATATGACGCGCGACCAAGACCCGCCGGGGGCGATGACCTGCGCTTTTATCTGGGACGATCTGGATCTCCGGACACATCGATCTGGCACCTGTGTACGCGAGGATCTTTCGGCGTCTCAAGCCACTAGGCGCGGACTACGTGGGCCACTCTCCGGAACGGGATCGTGGAGCTGATGTCGTTGGACGACGATTCCGATCAGTTGGAGAGAAGCTACTCCGTATCGCAGGCCGGAGTCGCAGAACCCAACGCGCGGCGGGCCGTGCCGAAGTCCAGCGCTTTCGCGGGGAACACGCAGAGATGAACGTCTGCGCGTGAGGCGAGGCGATGGCTCGCGCACGCGCGCCACCATGTGGGTCTATCGTCAGGTCTATGGCCGCGACTCGCGCGGCTGGCCGCCGGCATGAGAAACGCGTAGCAACGTTGTCGGGTTCAGGATCATCGATGTCGGTTCGTGCAGATCCTACATCCCTACGTCCGACGAGCGCTCGACGCTCCGGATAGTGATTGTGTGGGAGCGCATGGCGCGCCTCAAGGCTGCCCTCGCTCCGCTCGGCGCTGCGCGGCCTTGACCCGCGCCATGTGCTCCCAATTCTCTGGCATTTATCGGAGCGTCGGGCGGATCTGCCGACGTAGGCCATCGCGGGTTCACGATCTGATCCAACGATCTGAATCGCCACGATGTAAGTTGGGTCCGTGAGCGCGGGGGCGCGGACGTCTGTTGGGGAACACGCCCGTCATCGCGCAACGCCAGACCACGTGTGGAGATGAACGCCTCGCGTCACACCCAGCAGCGATCGAGCCAGGGGTTAGCAGATTTTGCGATCATCGCGACGGTTCACCTGTGCAGGCTGTGCCACAGGAAGTCCTGCAGGCCGCTGAATCCCGCGGAATTCCGTCGGATTTCGCTCAGGGTCCCGCTGGCACGTTTCACGCGGAGACGTGGCGCGTGGGTAGTCCTTCTGCCGCGTATGAACCGCGCCGCGCCGCTGACAGCGTGCTGTATCAGGTGGTGCGCGATCACTACGAGACGTTTGCCGCGCAGGCGGCCTCGTGGCGGGACGGCGAGGGCCTGCCCGCGTTCATCGAGGAGGAGTTTCGTGGTTTCTTGCGGTGCGGATGGCTCGCGGGTGGCTTCGCGCGGTTTCGATGCGGCGGGTGTGGCTTGGATCGGCTCGTCCCGTTTTCGTGCAAGGGGCGCGCGATCTGTCCCTCATGCGTGGGAAGGCGCATGGCCGAACGGGCCGCGCATCTGGTGAACCAGGTGTTCCCGGCTGTGCCCGTCAGGCAGTGGGTCCTGACGCTCCCCCATCGCCTGCGCTACCTGCTCGCCTGGGATCACGCTCTGTGTCGCGCGGTCGTCGGCGTGTTCATGCGCGCTGTGCTCGGGTTCCTGCGGCAGCGGGCCCGCGCGCAGGGCATCGGCAACGGCCGGAGCGGGGCGGTGGCGATTGTGCAGCGCTTCGGTGCGGCGCTCAACCTCAACGTGCACACGCACGCCCTCGTGGTCGATGGCGTCTTCGCCGAGGCAGCGGCTGGCAACCTGGTGTTCCACCCGGCGGTGCCTCCGGCTGACGACGAGATGGAGGCGCTGCTGGTGACCATTGCGCGGCGGATCGAGCGCCTGCTCGCGCGGCGCGGCCTGTCCGGGACGCAGGCCGAGCTGGGCGCGGCCGATCCGTGGGTCGAGGACGCCCCCGTCCTTGCCGGGTTCGCCGCGGCGTCGGTGGAGGGCGTGCGGCGCTGGGGCCGCGAGCGGGCGCTCAAGTACGCCGGTGTGGTGGCTGGCCAGAGCAGGAGCCTCTTCCGCTGATGTGCGGGCCGTGTCATGCCGCGGGCGGTCGCTTCGACCTCGAGGCAGGCGTCGTCGTGCCGGCGGGGGACCGTGCCCGGCTGGAGCGGGTGTGTCGCTACGCCCTGCGGCCACCGATTGCGCACGAGCGGATCGGGTTGACCCCTGAGGGGGAGGTGCTCCTCGAGCTGCGGCATCGATGGTCGGATGGCACGACGCACCTATGCTTCCATCCCCTGGAGCTGATCGAACGCTTGGCGGCACTGACCCCGCGGCCACGGATCAACCTGGTGCTGTACTACGGCGTGCTCGCGGCGCATGCGGCGTGGCGGTCGCGTCTGCCAAAGCCCGGCGATGCCGTGGTGATGACGGCACCGACGGTGTTCCCTCCAATGGAGGGAGCATCGGTGCCGACGCTGGCGGTGACCGGCGCGGCGGATGACCCACAGGCGTCAGGGCCGACACCCATCGCGCGGCGGCGGTCGAACTGGCGATGGGCGCAGTTGATGCAGCGTAGCTTCGGCTTCGATGTGTTGCGGTGCCCCCGGTGCGGCGGACGATTCCGGCTGGTGGCGCTCATCGAAGAGCCGCCGGTCGTGCAACGCATCCTGCGCCACCTGGGCCTGCCGACGGGGGTGCCGCCGGCCCGGCCGCCACGGGCGCCCCCGGTCGCTGTCGGCATGCGGTCCCTCGAGTTCGATCTCGACATCCCGTGAAGGCCGTTGGTTTTGGTTGCGTCCGAGGCCAGTGGTCGCGTGGGGAGGCGTTTGTTTACGGACGAGAAGATCGTCCCGTGGGCACTCCATCCATTGGAGTCGGCCCCCGATCACTCGAAGGATTGTATGCGATTATCTGCGCGCGTTGTGGTTATCTGCCCGCGCCAGGGGGCCATCTGGCCATCTTCTCCGTGCCGAGGGGGCAGCTACGTCAGCTAACCAACGATATGTAAACTGAGGAGGCGGGTGGGAGGTGAGCATGACAGGGCCTTCATGCTTCCTTGTATCTTAGACTCACTCTTGGGTTGGGACGTGGTAGCCCGCATATTCCGTGGTCCTCGAGACCGTACGATAGCCAGGGCGCCACGTCTCGAATGCTCCACGAGAGCCCGAACAGTTGATCGGGGCGTGACCCCGCATGCCGCAAGGCTGGGCGTGTGTGGAGCGTGGTTAGGACTGCCCGTGTGTTGATCCTGTGGCGCCGATGACTTCTTCGAACGCTTCGTTGACCTTTGTCGGGATTGATGTGGCCAAAGCGCATCTGGACGTGGCCGTGCGCTCGGCGGCCTCGACGCGCTGGCGCGTGTCGTATGACGACGTTGGCGTGGCGGATCTGGTGGCGCGGCTGCACGCGCTGGCCCCCACGTTGGTCGTGCTTGAGGCGACCGGGGGCGACGAGACGCCGGTGGCGACGGCGCTGGCGCTGGCCGGGCTGCCGGTCGCGGTCATCAATCCGCGC
>WHTZ01000020.1 GCA_009377495.1 Luteitalea sp. | reverse complement strand
CGGTAACTGATAGGTGACCGTCACGTCGGCCGTCGCGTCACCAGGGTTGCTCAGCATCGAGCGGGACAAGCTCTGCCGTTTCCGTCCAAGCGTCTCCGGTCCGGGTGAAGACGTACGCCGTGCCCGCAACACCCACTGCACCCGCTCGGTCCCCGACGACCAGTGTGTCGCCGTCGAGGGCCACAGCAGAGCCAAGCGAGACGCCCGCACTGAGTGCCTATTCGACCGCACGCTCGCTGATGATCCCCTTGCGGGCCTCCGCCTCGCTGTCTCCGGGGAGCGGTGCCCGTATCCGGGCACCGCTGTCATGCCCATCGCCACCAGGCCGAATGCTGCGCGCACAACTGCAAGGCGCCACGCTCTCGTGGATGTAACGGCGTGCTGAACGATCATGACAAACCTCCCCCTTGTCAGGCGTCGCTGCAGCTCGAGCACCACAGATGAATGCTGATCAGTTTTGCGAAGCGTGAAGACGCGAACGCGTTCTTTCGCGTTGCGATCGACGCGACCTCGACCGACGCTTCAGGTGACCGATATCGTGAAGGGCGTCTTGCATGTCGCATGCCGCCTTCGGATCGCGGAATACCCTTACTGAATAGCTGGTGGCGCAGTCCGTCGCGACGCCTTTGTGCTGAAACGATTGGATCTCGGGCTGAAAGAATTGGATCCGGGGAAGAGCGTCGAGTTGCCGGTTACACTCACGAGCTCATGCGTGAATCTCGAGCTAGCGAGGCTGGTCACCGCTAGACTGGCAATTGCCGGTTGCCCCGTTCGAGATCGAGCAAGTACTGCTTTCGCCAGAGGCCGCCGCCGTATCCGCCCAACTTGCCGTTCTTGTTGATGACGCGGTGGCATGGGATCACGATGGCCACGCGGTTCAGACCATTGGCATGGCCGACTGCCCGGGACGCGCCAGGGCCCGCGAGCTCGCGCGCGAGGTCGTCGTAGGAACGCGTCTCGCCGTACGGAATGCGCCTTAGCGCGTCCCACACGTCGCGCTGGAACGACGTGCCAGGGTCATCCAACGGCACCGCGAACTCGGTGAGGGTGCCCGCGAAGTACTGGGCGAGTTGGTCGTTCAGGTGGTCGATCTCTTCGTGGCGGCCTGGCACGAGCGGGCACTCAAAGCGTCGTTGCAAAGTGGTGACCTGCGCCGGCAGGCGTCGACGATCGCTGAACTCGAGCAAGCAAATCCCGCGCGCGGAGGCGCCCGCCACGAGCGGTCCGAGCGGGCTCGCCACCCAGGAGATGACGACGCGCTTGTCGCTACGGCTCCGCGCGGGCGGGTCGCCGAACAGCCGCGCGAACGCCTGTTGAAAGACGATGTGTGATTCGTGCGCGAAGAACGCGCGCTCCGTTTCGGAGATGGGTGGAAGCGTGAGGCTCATAATCAACATGCTACACGGCTGCCCAGTGTTCCGGCGCAACTTCGCACAGCTCGGCGCTCGGGTTGAAGGTAGACGGATCGAATGTCAGCCCGGTAGTGCGACGTTCTGGGTCGGGCACCGGTACTGCGGATAGCAAGGCGCGGGTGTACGGGTGGTGCGGCGCCTCGAAGAGCCGCGACGCGGACGCAAGCTCCACGATGCGTCCGCGGTACATCACGGCAACCCGCGTGCAGACGCGCTCGACCAACCGCAGGTCGTGCGCAATGAACAGGTATGTCAGACCGAGCCGCTGTTGGAGGTCGAGCAAAAGCTCCACGACCTGCGTCTGCAGCGGAAGGTCGAGCGCGGAGATCGGCTCGTCGCACACGATGAACGAGGGATTGAGGGCCAGCGCTCGGGCCAGTCCAATGCGCTGGCATTGGCCGCCGCTGAGCTCGTGCGGGTAACGCCGGCTCATGGACGAGGCGAGCCCCACCAGCTGAAACAGCTCGGCGACGCGTGCCTGGCGCTCAGGTCGAGTGCCGAGGCCGTGGATGACCAATGGTTCCTCGACGATGGTGCCGACGCGCATGCGTGGGTTGAGCGACGAGTAAGGATCCGGGAAGATCATCTGCATCTCGCGGCGCGCGCGACGCAACCGCTCGCGAGAAAAGGCGAGCACGTTTTCTCCTCGAAAGCGAATCTCGCCGTGCGTCGGCTCCACGAGACGCAGGATGCAGCGCCCGGTCGTGCTCTTGCCGCTCCCGGACTCGCCAACCAACCCGAATGTCTCCCCCTCCTCGATAGCGAAGCTCACGCGATCGACGGCGAGCACGTCACCCGAGCGCCGCAAGAGACGTCCACCTCGGGCGTACGTCTTGACGAGATCTCGGACGTCAATCAGAGGAAAAAGGGGACAGGCCCCTTTTCGGGAACTGTCGCTGCCGAAAAGGGGCCTGTCCCCTTTTTCCCTGAGGTCACCCGTCACCTTGTCACCCTCCTTGCCGCTTCCCGCAGCAGACCAACCGTATACGGGTGCTGTGGGGTCCTGAAGAGCGTTCGCACGGGTGCCTCCTCGACAATGCGCCCGGCGTGCATGACGGCAACACGATCTGCTGTCTGCGCGACCACGCCGAGGTCGTGCGTGATCAGGAGCAGCGCCAGGCCGTGCTTCACCTTCAGCCGCATGAGCAGGTTGAGGATCTCTGCCTGAACCGTGACGTCGAGTGCGGTGGTCGGCTCGTCGGCAATGAGCAACGCGGGCCGACAGGCGAGCGCCATGGCAATGAGCGCACGCTGGCGGAGTCCGCCCGAGAGTTGATGAGCGTACTCATCGATACGGCGTGCCGGGTCGTCGACCGCGACTTCGGCAAGCAGCGCAAGGGCGCGGGCGCGCGGGTCGGGCGTCGTCATGCGGTGCACGCGCAGCGTTTCTTCAATCTGCCAACCGATCGTGAGCACAGGGTTGAGGGCGGTCAAGGGCTCCTGAAAGACGAGACCAATCCGCGCGCCTCGCACGAGCCGCATCTCAGCTTCGGCGAGCGTGGTGATCTCTCGTCCGTCGAAACGAATCGAGCCGCTCAGAATCTGGCCCGGCGGCGGGACGAGCCGCAGGATCGAGAGAGCGGTCAACGTCTTGCCGCATCCCGATTCGCCAACGAGCGCCAGCGTTTCACCGCGGGCGACGGCCAAGCTCACCCCGGACACGGCGTGAATCCACCCCTCGGTCGAGGGGAAGCCAACCGTGAGTCGATCGATCTCGACGAGTGGCTGGTCGCTCGGTGTCATCGCCTAGTCGAGGACCTGCTGCTGATATTCCCCAAACACCGAACGGAGCGTGTCGGCGATTTCGCCAAGTGTCGCGCGTGCCTCGACCGCCGCGATGATAGGCGGCACCAAATTGGACTCATCGCGCGCGGCGGCGGCGACGCGTTCGAGCACCGTGCGGCACGCGGCCTGATCCCGCCCGGCCCGTACCGCGCGCACGCGCTCAATCTGCTTCCGCTCGATCTCCGAATCAATCGCCAGCACCTCGAGACGCATCGTTTCCGCCGTGCGGAAGCGATTGAGCCCAACGACGACGGTCTCGCCACGCTCGACGGCCTGCTGGGTCGCGTATGCCGACTCCTGAATCTCGCGTGACACGAGACCCGACTCGATGGCCGCGAGCGTGCCGCCGAGCCGGTCGATGCGCTCGATGATCGCGCATGCCTGGCGCTCGATCTCATCGGTGCGCCGCTCGATGGTATACGCGCCGGCGACCGGGTCGACCGTGTTGGCGATACCGCTCTCGTGCGCGATGATCTGTTGCGTGCGCAACGCGATCCGTGCCGATTCTTCCGTGGGCAGGGCCAGCGCCTCGTCGCGCGCGTTACAGTGGAGCGACTGCGTGCCACCAAGCGCGGCCGCCAGTGCTTGAATCGTCACGCGGACGATGTTGTTGTCAGGTTGCTGTGCGGTGAGTGTGCTGCCCGCCGTTTGCGTGTGAAAGCGCAGTTGTTGTGCGCGCGCGCTCGTCACGTTGAACCGCTCGCGCATCAGACGTGCCCACAAGCGGCGGGCGGCTCGGAACTTGGCAATTTCCTCGAGGAAATCGTTGTGGCAAGCAAAGAAGAACGAGAGGCGCTGGCCGAGCGCGTCAACGTTGAGACCTCGCGCGCGCGCCGCCTCGACGTAGGCGATGGCATTGGCGAACGTAAACGCCAGTTCCTGAACCGCCGTCGCACCTGCTTCGCGCATATGGTAGCCGCTAATGGAGATCGTGTTCCAATTCGGCAGCTCCGCTTCGCAGTACTCGAAAACATCGGTGACGATGCGCAGCGAGGCACGGGGCGGGTAGATGTAGGTGCCGCGCGCCGCATACTCCTTCAAGATGTCGTTCTGCACGGTGCCGGAAATCGCCCGCGGCCGAACACCCTGGCGCTTCGCCACCGCCACAGAGAGCGCGAGCAAGATGATCGCGGTCGCGTTGATGGTCATGGACGTCGACACGCGATCGAGCGGGATGCCGTCGAACAGCTGTGCCATATCCTCGATCGAGTCGATCGCCACGCCCGCGCGGCCGACCTCGCCCGCCGCCAGCGCATGGTCGGAGTCGTAGCCGATTTGTGTGGGAAGATCGAAGGCGACGCTGAGACCCGTGACACCGTGCGCGAGCAGGTAGCGATAGCGGCGGTTGGATTCGTCGGCCGTACCAAACCCCGCATACTGGCGCATCGTCCACAGACGCCCGCGGTACATCGTGGGATGAATGCCGCGCGTGTAAGGGAATGCTCCTGGGAAGCCCACATCGCGCACGTACTCCCGTGCACCAAGATCGACCGGCGTATCGACAGGTTTTGCCATGCCCGCACCCCGCACCCGCAGGTAAGCGTCGGGGAGCGCGGCCCTGGCCGCGCCCCGCAAGAACTACCGGATCACATTAACTGGAAAATGGGTACCTGAGTCTCGTCACATTAGGGCTCAGGCTGACGAAAACGAGGACCGTCCAGGACCGTCCCCATTTTCATGTCCCAAAGAACCCCAAGAATCATTGTAAACACGGTCGTTTCTTGACAGTGGTGGGATGCGACAGCTAGAATCCCTATGAATCCTTCGCTGCTCGCCGCATTGCCATGAATCGCCCGCTCGCGACCGATCGTCGTCACCCCACCTTTCTTCCGATCGGCCGCGCGACGGGCTGCCGCCCGGCTCCCAGCCCGGTGGTGGCAAGGAGATGAGTCGATGGACGACGCCGCCACACGCGATCGCCTAGCCAAGGAACTCGCCGATGCCATCGCCGCGGCCATTGCCGCCGATCCCACTGTGGCAGCCGTGCAGGCCCGTGCGCGGGCAGCCGGGTTCGAAATGCGGGTGTCGTTGGAAGCTTCGGTGGGGTTTGCCCGACTCAAGGGCAAGGCGCTTGCGAAGGCCTCGACAACCGCAGCACGTACGCGACAACACGCCGACTTGGTTCTCAGTGTCAATGACCGGCGCTTCCTGCGCTCGCTGCGCATCGCACCGGACGAGCTCGCCGAAGAGGTGGAATGAGCGCGGGCGGCCGCGCGGCCTTCAGGCCGCGCGGCTGTTTCGGCTCCCGTCAGCGTGCCCGGCCTTGGCTCGCCACGCGTTCAGCCGCCTGCCTGACCGCTTCTGGATCGCCGAGATAGTAGTGACGGATGGGCGCAAGCGATGCGTCCAGCTCGTAGACGAGCGGAATCCCCGTCGGAATGTTCAAGCCCACGACGTCACCGTCGGAGAGGTTGTCGAGGTATTTGACCAAGGCACGGAGGCTATTGCCGTGGGCGGCCACGAGCACCCGTTCGCCGCGCTGAATGGTCGGCGCGATGATCTCGTGCCAATAGGGCAAAAAGCGCGACACCGTATCCTTCAGGGCCTCAGCCGCCGGCAGCTCTTCGGGCCGGAGCGTTCCGTAGCGGCGATCGTGCGATGGATGCCGCGGGTCGTCTACGGTCAGCGATGGTGGGGGGATGTCGTAGCTGCGACGCCAGATCTTGACCTGTTCCTCGCCATGTTCGGCGGCCATCTCCGCTTTGTTCAGGCCTTGCAAGCCGCCATAGTGACGCTCGTTCAGACGCCAGTGTCGATGAACGGGAATCCACATGAGGTCCATCTGATCCAGCACGATCCATAGCGTGCGGATAGCGCGCTTGAGCACCGACGTGAACGCCACGTCGAACGTGACACCATCCTGCGCCAACAGGCGGCCCGCGTGCCGTGCCTCCTCTATCCCAGCTTCGGACAGGTCGACGTCGGTCCAGCCAGTAAAGCGATTCTCTTTGTTCCACGTGCTCTCGCCGTGGCGGAGCAACACAAGACGATGCATTTGTTCCGACTCTAACCAGGAAGGATAAGTAGGCCGGGGCTTCAGCCCCGCCTTCGTGTTCATCGCGTTCTTCGTCGTTTCCCTAGGCTACCGCGAGTTGTTTGAGCGCTGCGCGGCCGGCGTACTTCGCGTTGGCGCCGAGCTCTTCCTCGATGCGCAATAACTGATTGTACTTTGCCGTGCGGTCGCTGCGGCTTGCCGAGCCCGTCTTGATTTGGCCTGCCCGCGTCCCGACCGCCAGGTCTGCAATGGTGCTATCTTCCGTCTCGCCCGATCGGTGCGAGACGATGGTGGCGTACCCGGCCTTCCAAGACATCGTCATGGCTTCGAGCGTCTCGGTGACGGTCCCGACCTGATTCAGCTTCACGAGCAAGGCGTTGGCAATGCCTTGTGCGATGCCTTCCTTGAGAATGGCTGGGTTCGTCACGAAGACATCGTCACCCACGAGCTGCACGCGCCCGCCCAGCGTCTCGGTGAGTGTCTTCCAGCCCGCCCAGTCCTGCTCGGCGAGCCCATCTTCGATGGAGACGATGGGGTACTGGCCGACCCAAGCCTCGTAGAGGGCCACCATCTCGTCCGACGTCCGCGACTTGTCGCCCGACTTCTTGAAGATATACTTCCCGCCGTCCCACAGCTCGCTCGACGCGACGTCAAGCGCGATTGACGTTTGGTTGCCAGGCTTCAGGCCCGCACGTGACACGGCTTCGAGCACAATCTCGATCGCCTCCTGGTTGGAGCGCAGATTGGGCGCGAAGCCACCCTCGTCACCGACACCGGTGCCGAGCCCCTTGCGCTTCAGAATCGCCCGCAAGCTGTGGAAGACCTCCGTGCCCCAGCGCAGCGCCTCTGCGAACGAGGAGGCACCCACCGGCATCACCATGAACTCTTGGCAGTCGACGTTCGAGTCGGCGTGGGCACCGCCATTGAGGATGTTCATCATCGGCACGGGCAACAGGTCCGGTTGTTCGCCACCCGCGAGCGCGTGGGGGAGCCGACCGATGTGCGTATAGAGCGGCACGCCGGCCTCGGTTGCCGCGGCCCGCAGCGCTGCCATCGAGACGCCCAAGATGGCGTTGGCGCCAAGGCGCCCCTTGGTGGGCGTGCCGTCCAGCTCAATCAGCAGCCGATCGAGTGCCGCCTGATCGAGTACCTTCCCCGCCACCGCCCGGGCGATCTCACCGTTGACGTGGGCGACGGCCTTCTGCACGCCTTTGCCCGCATAACGAGACGTGTCGCCGTCACGGAGCTCGAGCGCCTCGCGCTCACCGGTGGACGCGCCAGACGGTACCGCGGCACGGCCCCGCGCGCCCTGATCCAGCTCGACGTCGACTTCCACGGTCGGGTTGCCGCGCGAGTCGAGAATCTCACGCGCCACCACGTGTCGGATCTTCACGAATCCTCCTTCAGGGACCCTTGCCACTACTCGCCCTCGCCGCCCCTCGCCCCTTACCTGATCGACATACCTGCCCGGCGATCCGCTTCTTCTTCAATGGCCAACACCTCCGCGGCTGGCGACACCACACGCGGCTCGTCGTCCGCCGTGACAACGACGATGCCCGCTTCCGTGACGGTATGGCGCTTACGATCTTCCTCCAGGTCGGAACCAATGGACGCGCCGCGCGGGATGAACACGTCGCGGTCAATGATCGCGCGCCGGATGCGTGCGTGCCGGCCAACGCGCACGCCCGGCATCAGGATGCTCTCCGCAATGTGACAGAAGCTATGGACCCGCACGTTGGGGCACAGCACGCTGCGCTCGATGCGACTGCCAGAGATGATCACGCCGTTCGAGATGACGGAGTCGAGCGCTTGCCCGCAGCGCTTGCCCTCCTCGGCGAAGACGAACTTCGCGGGCGGCGCCTGCCCCTGATAGGTGCGAATGGGCCACTCGGGATCGTACAGGTTGAACTCGGGATTCACCTGGCACAGGTCCATGCTGGCCTCGTAGTACGCGTCCAGCGTCCCGATATCGCGCCAGTACTTTGCCGCCTTCTTGTTCTCGTCGTAGAAGCGATACACGTAGACCGGTACCTGTTGGATGAGCGCGGGGATCACGTTCTTGCCAAAATCATGCGCCGTGGGCCGCGCCGCGTCCTCTTCGAGCGCGCGTATCATGACGTCCGCGTCGAACACGTAGACCCCCATCGACGCCAACGCCACGCGTTCGAAGTCGGGCCTGGACGCGAGATCCTTGGGCTTCTCGAGAAAGCCGAGCACCCGCTCGCTGTCGTCGACCTGCAGAATCCCAAAGCGTGAAGCATCCGCCACGTCCACTTCGAGCGCCGCAAGCGTCAGCGCTGCGCCCTTTTCACGGTGATGGCGGAGCATCTTGCCGTAATCCATCTTGTAGACGTGGTCACCCGACAGCACGATGACGTGCTCCGGCGCTTCGCGCTCGACGGAGTAGAGGTTCTGGTAGACCGCGTCAGCCGTGCCTAGGTACCAGTTCTCGCTCACGCGCTTTTGGGGTGGCAGGATCTCGATGAACTCGCCAAGCTCTTCCGAGACGACGCTCCAGCCCATGCGGATGTGACGGTTGAGCGACAGACTCTTGTATTGGGTGGCGATGAAGATTCGGCGAAAGCCGGCGTTCACGCAGTTGCTCAACGTGAAATCGATGATGCGGTACGGGCCGCCGAAGTACACGGCGGGCTTCGCCCGTTCTCTCGTCAGCGGATACAGGCGCTCCCCGACACCTCCTGCGAGCACGATGGCGAGCGTGTTGTCTGACATGCGAGTGTGGGCTCAAGGATTCGTCCAGACGAGTCCTAAGGGCGCGAACCACCGGTAAGTCAGGCGGATGATATCATGCCGAAACCTCGCCCTTATTACGTCGAACGTCTGACCTCGAACCTCCGTTGAGCTGCCCCGTTCTCGCGGTTTGACTTGCCCTAGGGGCACCGCTATGATGAGCCGATTTCGCAGGTGCGGAGGGAACGTATTCATGCTGTCGCTGGCTCGGCCCGCTAGAACCCTTGAGGAGACGAAACGTGACGTGTGGAGTCACGTTTCGGCGCGTCAAGTGAGCGTCGCCGTTCGACACGCTCACGGCGCCCTCAGCCTGTCGAAGGGCGTGAGGCGCGGCCTTGGGCTGCGGCTCGCTAGAACGAGTCAATTGTTGTCGGCGTCCAGTCTGACGCTGGCCCTCGTCGTGGGACCTGCGCTCGCGCAAAATCCGCCCGAGCCCCCGCCAGAGGGCCAGTCGCCACAAGAGCCGCAACAACCGCAACCGCAGCCGGCCCCGGAGCAGGCCCCGGAGCCGGACAAGGCCCCGGACAAGGCCCCGGACAAGGCCCCGGACAAGGCCGTTGTCGAGCAGGTCAAGCCACTCTATGCATTGGTCAACGAGGCCATGAAGGGCGGGGAGGCCGGCGCGTCCGCGTGGAACGTCGACCCGAGCGGCAACAAGCCGCCATCCGCCGCGACGACATCCGCCCACGCGACCCTCAGAACCGATTTCCTGCGCGCGTCGGACAATCAAGTCTACGTGCCGTTCCAGGTGACGCTCGATTCCCAGGTCCTCCCCTCGCCATCGGTCGCCGTCTACGTGCGTGCCGCAGAGAAGGGTCACACGCCACCCAACCTGCCGGCTGATGCTGGTCAAGCGCAGGCTCAGCAGAGCGAACAGGACCCGGAGAAGAAGACGGCGGACGCCGGCAACACGAAGTTCCCCTTCGAGGACTTCTACGTGGGGGCAGCGAAGCCACTGGGACCGAGTGAGCCAGCCGTCCTGGGCGGCTACGCGCTACTTCCAGCCGGCTCGTACGACCTCTACATCGCGGTGCGTGAGCGTGGTAGTGACACGAAGAAGCCTTTTCAAGCCATTGTCGTGAAGGAGCTGCTCGACGTCCCGAACTACTTCGGTGGCGAGATCACGACGAGCTCCGTCCTGCTCGTCAAGAAGATCGAGCAGCTGCCTGCCGACCCGACGCCGGAGCAGCAACACGAAAATCCGTACACCTTCGAGCGCAACCAGCTCGTCCTGGCGTCCGATGGCGTGTTCGCGAAAGCGGACGAGTTCAACCTCCTGCTCTTCGTCTACAACTTCGGCAAGGACCAAGCGCAACGGCCGAATGTCACCGTGGAGTACCAGCTCTTCGCAAAAGAAGGGGAGGCCGAGAAGGAATTCCGCAAGATCGAGCCTCAAACCTACGACGCATCGACCGTCACCGAGGTCGTCGACCCGCTCCCGGTGACCTTGCAGTTTGCGGTGAAAGAGCTCAAAGAGGGCGATTTTCGACTCGTCGTCAAGGTGACAGACAATACCAGTGGGAAATCCCTGACGCGAGACGCCCCCTTTAAGGTCGCGGCGTCGTAGAATAGGGGGAACGAGCCCGGGGTCTCCACACGCGGTGTTTTGAAGCTGCAACCCGGGCCTGGTCCTCACGAGGGACGTAGCACGCGCGGCCCTTCGGCAGGCTCAGGCCGCGCGGCGAGGTTCCAAGAGGGGGGTAACGATGCATCGTCAGCCCGTCCTCGTCGCGGCAGTGATGGTGGGTGTGCTGGGCTGGGTGATTCCCGGCGGCGCGCAGCCGGTTTCGCGCTCGCCGAGGGCAGACGCCGCATCAACGCTCTCGCTCCGCACGAGTACGCTGGCATCCGGCCGGATTGAAGGCGTTGTCACGGACGACAACGGTGCTCCCCTCCTCGGCGTTGCGGTCTCCGCCTTTGGACCGGACGCGCTGTTCACGCTGACAGACCCGCGAGGCCGATTCGCCTTCTCCGCTGTCCCCCTCGGCACGTATCTCCTCCGTGCCCAACTACCTGGCTACGGCGCATCCCTGCGCGGAGAGATCGAGGTGGGCCCAACGGTCACGGCGCGGGAGGTCTTCAAGCTGGCTCGCCTGAGCGGCGCCAGAGCGACATCGCGATCCACGTCGGTCCTAACGGCAGGGTTCGGAGGATCCGCGCCGCGTCCCGGCGCCGTCGAGCGACCGCCAGAGGATGCGGAGCCTGATGCGCATGACGACAGCGCGCGCGCGTGGCGCATGCGTCACATGAGGCGTTCGGTGCTTCGCAGCTCGGACGGCGAGGTTGCCGCGGCGAGCGCGACCCGAGACGACGGTGTGCAGATGGTCGAGCCGACGACCCTCGCGCACCGCATGCTCGGGTCACCCGGACGTCGCCCGACGCTGTTCGCGAACGATGCGGCGCTGTCCGGTCAGTTCCGCTTGCTGACCGCGAGCCACTTCGACGGTGACGGCCCGTTCGATTGGCTATCGGCTGAGCATACGCCGCGCGGCGTCGCGTACGGCACGGTTGGGGCGCCCGTTGGCCGTAATGGGCGGTGGGAGGTGCAAGGCGCCCTCACGCGCGGCGACATCTCGTCCTGGATCCTCGCTGGCGCCTATACACGCACGCCGTCCAGCGGACACGCGCTTAACCTGGGAGCATCGTTCGGCTCGCAGCAGTACGACGAGGACACGCCCGCGGCGCTCTTCGCCATCGACGAGCAGAGCCGCAGCGTCGGGGTCGTGCAGGCCTTCGACCGGTGGATGCTCTCACGCCGTGCGATGCTCACTTACGGTGGACGGTACGCGTGGCACGACTATCTCGATCGTGAAGGGCTGTTCAGCCCCTCAATGGCGTTCGCATTCTCACCAATTGCTGATACGTGGGTTCGTGCGGCGGTGTCACAACAGATGCTGGCGCCGGGCGCTGAGGAGTTCGAGCCGCGGGGCATGACGAGCTTCGTGCTCCCGCCGCAGCGAACCTTCGCACCGCTGGGCGAGCAAAGCAGCTTCAGCGTCGAGCGGACGCGACACGTCGAGTTCGGCATCGAACGGGAGATCGCCTCCTTCGTGCTAGGCGTGCGACGCTTCGAGCAGGCCATCGACAACCAGCTCGTGTCGCTGTTCAACGCGGCCGATGCGGGCGAGCCCGTGGACGCGGACCTCGGGCACTATCGCGTGGCGAATGCGGGTAACCTCACGACGGCGGGCTGGGGGTTCAGCGTCGCACGGCCGGTGGCTGGCCGCGTGCGCGGCGAGCTGGAGTACTCGGTGGCGGCCGCCGAGTGGGAGAGCGTTGGCGACAAGGCGCTACTCCTCGTCTGGGCACCGGACGCGGTGCGCGTAGGTCACGAGCGCATTCATGACGTGACCGCCACCGTTGCCACCGACGTCCCTCAGACTCAGACGAACGTTGTGGCGGTTTACAAGATCAACTCCGCGTTCACCGACCGCGACGTGCCAGATGCCGAGCCGGGCCTCGCGTATCGCTTCGATGTGCAGGTTAGGCAGCACCTCCCGTTTCTGAGAACCGGCCAAGCACGTTGGGAGGCGCTGGTCTCGGTGCGGAATCTCTTCCGAGAGAGCGTTGCCGGAGGGTCGCTGTACGACGAGCTGTTAGTCGTCCGACCGCCCAAGCGCATGGTCGGAGGCCTGGTCGTGCGCTTCTAGCCGAGA
The DNA here is from genome assembly GCA_009377495.1 of Luteitalea sp. GTDB lineage: Bacteria > Acidobacteriota > Vicinamibacteria > Vicinamibacterales > Vicinamibacteraceae > WHTT01. The sequence goes on along the minus strand of WHTZ01000020.1, from coordinate 76,093 downwards.
AGCCACCAGGCTGAGGGTGGCGGTAGGGCGCGGCTGTAGCCGCGCCTTGGCAGCTTCGTGACCTTTGCGCTTTTACCACCCTGCGGCGCGCCCCTTCACGTCTCGCCTGCTTGATTCAAATTCTTGGACAGACCATACTCAATTCTTGGAGCCGTGTCTGCATCTACTCTGAATCGTCGCTTGCAAACGCCTGCGTTTAAAGGTTCCAGGTGAGCAAAGCGAGAGCCGGTCGTGGTATGTCCTTTGCTTCGTCCGTGACACGCCCCACAATTCGGCCGCTGCACGACACGTTTGGCGGTCTGCCGGTGCGGGCTCTGTCCATGGTCGACCGCCTTTTGCAGACCTCGGCGACGATTCGCGCGCGCTTCGGCCCTTGGGTGCACGGCACGGTCGCGGTGCTCGTGGTGGCCGCACTGCTGGCGCTGGCCGTCAGCAATTTCTTCGCCCAGGCGACCTGGCGGGAGGTCGAGGATGGCGCGCTGTGGGAGGACCGCCCCGAGGGCGTCATAGCGGCGGAGGTGGCGGCCGACAGCGCGGGCGCCCGCGCCGGCCTGCAGCCCGGTGACCTCCTGCTTGCCATCAACGAACAGCGCATCGATCGGGTCGAACAGGTCTTCAACTGGCAGCACGGGAGCACCAGGGGTACCGAGCTCCAGTATCGAGTTCGCAGCGCCGCCGGCCCGAGCATTCGCACGATCACGCTCGCGCCAATCCCCGCCGGTCATCGGTCGGTCTACTTCCCGTTCGCGGTCGTCGGCATCTTCACCCTGCTCGTCGGCTGTTCCATCCGGCTGCAGCGGCCCCATCATCAAGCCACGCTGCACTTCTTCTGGCTCACCATCGCCTTCTTTGGCATCTGCGCCTTCTCTTACACGGGCAAGCTCGATCGCCTCGACTGGGTGTACTACTGGGCGGATGTCGTCGCCATGTTGGCGCTGCCCCCGTTGTTCATGCATTTTGCCCTGGTCTTTCCGGAACGGCCGAACCCGTGGGCGCGCACGGTGGCGGGCCGCACGCTCGTCCCGCTCATGTATGCACCGGCTGTGCTGCTAGGCGGTGCTCGCGCGGTCCTGTTCGCTCGGGAGGTGAGCGGCGAGACGTTCTCACGGCTGCTCGAGAGAATTGATCGCTTGGAGATGGTGTACCTGACGGCCGGGCTCCTCATTGGGCTCGCCATCATGGTGCACGCGCTGCGTCGCATGCGCTCGGTGACGGCGCGTCGGCAGCTTCGCTGGATCGTCTGGGGCACGACGCTGGGGGCCCTGCCGTTCGTCCTCGGCTACAGCGTGCCGTGGATGCTTGGCTTCGAGCCGTGGGCTCAGGTCGGGTTGCTGGCCATCCCGCTGGCGTTGGTCCCGCTGGCATTTGCCTCGGCTGTGGTGCGCTACCGCCTCATGGACGTCGAGGTCATCATCAAGCGCACGCTGGTGTCCGCCACGGCGATTGCAGCCATTGCCGCGATCTATGCGGTGCTGCTGAAGCTGGCGAGCGAGCTGTTCCTCGGTGGCTCGCAGCCGACCAACTCGGTCATTGCGGTTCTCGCCACGCTGGTGGTCGTTTTGCTCGCGCCCATCGTGAAGAACGCCATTCAAACCGCCCTCGACCGGGCGCATTATCGCGGTCGCTATGACTACCGGCGCGCGCTGGTCGGCTTTGCCCGCGACCTCAACCGCGATCTGGACATCCATCGCTTGAGTGAGCGCCTCGTCCATCGCGTCATGGAGACGCTGGATGTGGATCGCATGGCGCTGCTCTCGACGCCGCTCTCCGCCTCGCTGGATCAGCCGGGTGCGCTGGCCACCATTCGCGCACACGGGTTCGAGGGCGAGACCGTGCGGCTGCCCCGTGAGTCGGGCATTGGCGAGTGGCTCGCCTCCGGTCAGGCCGTTGCCCTCGATGAGCTGCTGACGGCACGCCGGTTCAGCGCCGACGAGGTGCGGAGCTGGCGCGATCAGGGTGTGCACTACTTCGTGCCCTGTCACTCGAAGGAAGGGCTCATCGCCGTCATGGCGCTGGGTGCGCGGCCGACCGGCGAGCCCTTGAGCAGCGAGGACATGGCGCTGCTCACGGCGGTTGCGGGTCAGGTGGCCACGGCCATCGAGAACGGCCGCCTCTATCATCAGTTGCACGAGAAAGCGCGCGAGCTGGATCGCTTGCGCGGCTTCAACGAGAACGTGCTGCAGTCGCTGCAGGACGGCCTCCTGGTGAGCGATCTCGACGACCGCGTCGTTCGCTGGAACGTCTCGATGGAGCAGCTCCATGGGTTGAGCGCGGCGGCAGCCATCGGGCGGCGGCTCGACGAGCTGTTCGATCCAGCGTTTCTCGACACCCTCCGCCGTGCGCAGCAAGGCGGTGGGCCGGCGTTCGCGTATCGCGTGCCGCTGACGTCCCGCCACCAGTACGAAGCACGCACCGTGTTGGTCAATGCGGCGACGGCGCCCGTGCGCACACCCGAGGGGGAGACGGCCGGCACGATTCTCATCATCGAGGACATCACGCAGCGGGTGCAGCTCGAGGAGCAACTCCAGATCTCGGAGAAGATGGCATCGCTCGGCTTGCTTGCCGCCGGGGTGGCGCACGAGGTCAACACGCCGCTCACCGGAATCTCGAGCTTCACGCAGATGCTCCTCGAACAGTCGGACCCCCGGGATCCCAAGAGGCGGCTCCTCGAGAAAATCGAGCGCCAGACCTTCCGCGCGGCGAAGATCGTGAATGGCTTGCTGAACCTGGCGAGACCCGCGCAGGTCGATGCCGAGCCGCTCGACGTGCACGTCGTGATCAATGACGTGCTCTCGCTCGTCGAGCACCAATTTCGAACGAGCCGCATTCAGGTTCGGAAAGCGTTTGGTGGCGAGGCGCCGGTCATCAAGGCCGTGGAGCACAAGCTGCAACAGGTCTTCCTCAACCTGTTTCTGAACGCGCGCGACGCCATGCCGAAAGGGGGCTGGCTCTCGCTGGTCACACGCACCAGTGAGACCGAGGTCACCATAGAGCTTGCTGACACGGGCGGCGGCATCCCAAGCGAGCACCTCTCGCGCATCTATGACCCGTTCTTCACGACGAAGCCCATTGGCCACGGCACGGGGTTGGGCCTTTCCATCACGTACGGCATCGTGCACGACCATGACGGCGCGATTACCTGTGAGACGATGCCGGGCCAGGGTACGAAGTTCACGCTGACCTTCCCTCGTGCCGCAGCCTCGGGGGCAAGGCGCAGTGAAGGGGTAAAGGGATAGAGGGTAAAGGGTAAAGGGTAAAGGGATAGAAGGGTAGAGGGGTAAGCGGGCGGGAAGATGCAAGTACCGACGTGCACCTCCGACGTCACTTGCCCGCCAATCCCTCTACCCCTTTACCGCTCTATCCCTTTACCCCTTCGTAAGGGAGCCATGAAGCAGCACGGCACTGTCCTAGTTATTGACGATGAAGAGGTGATGCGAGAGGTGCTCGAGGCGCTCCTGACGCGCTCGGGGTACCAAGTGCGGCTGGCCGCGAGTGGGACCGAAGGCCTCGAGATCGCCCGCTCCATTCCCTTCGATGCGGCCATCGTCGACGTCATGATGCCAGGCCTCGACGGCATCGGCACACTCGAGGAGCTCAAGAGGATGGACGAGGAGCTTCCGGTGCTGATGCTCACCGCCTTTGCATCGGTGGAGACCGCGATCGCGGCGATGAAGCGCGGTGCGTTCGACTACATCTCCAAGCCGTTCAAGAACGACGAGGTGCTCGTTGTCCTTCGAAACGCCGTCGAGCGCCGGCATCTGGTCAACGAGAACCGCGCGCTCAAACAAAGCCTGCAGCACGGCGCCACCAAGTTCGCCAGCATCATTGGTCGCAGCTCGAAGATGCGCGAGGTGTTCAACCTCATCATCCAGGTGGCGCCGAGCCGATCGACGGTCCTCGTCTGCGGCGAGAGCGGCACGGGGAAGGAGCTCGTCGCACGCGCCCTGCACACGCACTCCACACGAGCCGAGCGGGCATTCGTGACGGTGAACTCGGGCAATCTGCCGCCCGACCTGCTGGAGTCGAACCTATTCGGTCACGTCAAAGGCGCGTTCACGGGCGCCATCGCGCAGAAGAAAGGTCTGTTCGAGATTGCCGACAAAGGGAGCATCTTCTTCGACGAGATCGGCACGGTGCCGGTGGAGACGCAGGCCAAGCTGTTGCGCGTGATGCAGGAGCGCGAGTTCATGCGTCTCGGTGGTGTCGAAAACATCAAAGTCGATGCGCGTATCATTGCCGCGACGAACGTCGACCTGCGACAGCTCACCGACGAGGGCAAGTTTCGCGAAGACCTCTACTACCGGTTGCATGTCATCACCGTCGCACTGCCGCCCCTTCGGGAGCGCAAGGAGGACATCGCGCTGCTCGTGCAGCACTTCCTAGACAAGTACGGCGAGGAGAACAATCGACAGGGCATCGAGTTGCTGCCGGAAGCGCTGGACCTGCTGATGGAGTACGACTGGCCCGGCAACGTGCGCGAGCTGGAGAACGTTGTCGAACGCGCCGTTGTCCTGTGCTCGGGCGCGCGGATTGGGCCGGATCTCATTCCGGATTACGTCAAGGGCCAGCGTCGCTTCCAGCTTCCTTCCATCGTCGTACCGCCTGAGGGAATTTCGTTCAAGGAGGTCACGGGCAATTTCGAGCGACAGCTCATCGAGGCGACGCTCGAAGCCGCATCCGGCGTCCAGAAGAAGGCTGCGGAGCTCCTCCGTATCAAGCCGACGACACTCAATGAGATGATCAAGCGGTATGACATCCGGCCGCGCCGCAAGAAAGCCGGCGCAGACGATGGCGGTCGCATCTCGGCGACCGAGGAGGAGGCGGCCGTAGAGGAATCCGCCGCGGAGCTAGCTGCGGCCGTCGGCGAGTCTCGCGACGAATGATCAGGGCATCGAAACCACGTCGCCAGTTATGCCCTCGGTCCGCACCAGCGTCCACGCTCCGCACGCGAGCACGACGGTCGCGACCATTGTCGCCCGCCGAGTTCCGTCGCGAGGCGACGGCTGGCCACCGCCATGCGCCGCTGGCGACGACCAGCCGAGCACTCGAGGCTCTGGGGCCCCGCTCATCAGGTCAGCGACTGCTACGAGTTGGGCGGAAATGCGTGAACGCCCCATTACGGCCGCTTCATCCGCCTCGACCGGGGCCGTGCGATCGAGCACACGTGGGTCTCGGAGGCGACGCGCGGCCTGGAGACAATCGTCACGGTCACGCTCTCGCCGCACGACGTCGGCACCGAAGTCACGTTTCATCACGCCAACGTGCCCGACGATGAAATGGGACGGGGACACAACGACGGCTGGACGTGGTACCTGAACGTGCTCGCGGAACGATTTGGGAAGGTGGCCGCACCTAGCGGCTGGTTTGCGGAGAATAGCTTGCTAATCGCCGCAGAACATGCGGTGAATACTGGCTTGTGGGACGTGAGCGGGTGCACTTTGCAGCGCCAGCGGCGACACGGTTGGGAGAAGAGATGCGTCGCTTCCTCGAGTGGTTCAACGGCGACGTGACGACCGAACCAGTGCTGAGGGCCGCACAGGCGCACCTGTGGTTCGTGACGATTCACCCGTTCGGCGACGGCAACGGCCGGATCGCGCGGGCGATCGCCGACAAGGCCCTGGCGAGATCGGAGGGGAGCTCGCAACGGTTCTACAGCATGTCGGCGCAGATCCGTCAGGAGCGCGCCGACTACTACCGAATGCTCGAGCAGACGCAACAGGGGACGATGGAGATCACGTCATGGATGGAGTGGTTTCTCCGCTGCCTGACGCGCGCGATTGAGGGTGCGCAGACCGCTCTATCCGGCGTGATCGCCAAGGCGCGCTATTGGGAGAAGCTGCGCGACGTGCCCCTGAACGAACGTCAGCGGCTGGTGATCAACCGACTGCTGGACGGCTTCGAAGGTAAGCTGACGACATCGACGTGGGCGGCGCTGACGAAGAGCTCGCAGGACACGGCATTGCGAGACATCCAGCAGCTCGTCGAGCACGGAGTGCTGGTACGCAATCCGGCTGGCGGTCGCAGCACGAGCTACTCGCTTGCTGTGCTGTAGCGACTCCGGGAGGGCTTCCGATCCGGGACAGGCTAGTGTCGACGGGGGCGCAACCGCGGCTTGTTTAACGATCGTTGAATACCGGCGCCCTTACTACTCGAGGGTATGCAGGAGCTCAAAGCTCCAGCACGCATCCCGAGACCCGGCATTTTTTCTGACGCCAAGGCAACGAAGGTCTTGAACGACAGCCTGAAGGAGGCTGAAAAGCGCGTCAAAGACTTAAAGCTGAGACTGACCCGTGCGCTGGACAAGCCCGCGACGCATGATCCCGTCTACCAGGCATGTCAGAGAATCTTTCACAAGAACGACGACCTCGTCCTTACGCGTGAAAATAAGGTGCGGCACGTAATTCGCCGCAAGGCTTACGGCGATTTCTTCACGGTTGTCCGCCGAGGAAGAAAAGCGACACTTCAATCGGCGATGCGTTGAAAACGGGTGATTTCGGTGACAAAGTTTCAAGTTTCTTTCAAGCGACGACAGCAGCCCGCCTGTCCCTCTGCTTTCCATGCTCATGATGGCCGCTGCCTTTGCCCAGCTATCCACCGCATCCTCTTCTGCCCTCCCTCTCGCCGCCGATCTCACGGATAGCACTCCCATCACGCCGAACCGGCCTGTTGCCCGTGATGCTACGCGGAGCATGACTCAGACGCGAACGATCTGCGGCAACTCGTCGAAGTGCCTGTCCCGAGCATGCAGGACCAGATTGTGCTGGAGAACGAGCGCCGCGAGCCACATGTCATTGGTCGGAATCGGCGTACCCTGCTTCCGGAGCTGCCGGAACACCGCAGCGTAATGATGCGTCGTCTGCTCGTCTGCGAAGAGGACACGAACCCCTTCCTTCAAGAGAAAGCGCCGAAGTGTCCGCTCGTTCTCGGCCTGCCGGCGGCCATGTGCGAAACCTGCCCGAAGCTCGCCTAACACGACAAATGGCAGGATAACGGCCTCGGCCACCTCCAAGAGCTGGACGGTTTCGTCGACCCCCTTGCAGAGGTCGACGTACCGATTCGTGTCCAGGGCGACCCTCACCGCCAGAGGTCCTCGTCCACGCGATCCTGTTCCGCGAGCGCCGCCTCGACCACCTTGTCGGCCTTCCACGTTCCGGCGATATCCGCGAGATCGCGTCGCTTGCGAGGTGCGCCCGCCACACCCGCACCCTCTGCCAGGGCCTCGACCGCGGCTTCGTTCAGGCTCTTGCCCGACGCGCGCGCGCGTTCGCGGATGGCGTTGTCAACGGTCTCCGGGATGCCGCGGATTGTGTACTGCATGCATAAAGCATAGGCGATGCATGCATCAGATGCAAGCTGACGAGCCCGGGCGCTCGTGGTTACAGTTCTGTGAGGTCTTCCACGAGTGCTTGTCCGGCGCGCCGAATGTGATGATCGAGCACGGCCACGAGTCGGGCCGCGTCCCGGCTTTCGATCGCCTCGAGGATGGCGTGGTGCTCGCGCCGCTCCTCGGCGAGACGCGTTTGGTCCGGCCGCCGCCGCAAGTGGATGCGGGCAATCGTCAGATGCGCATTCAGATTGCGATAGAGCTCGGCCAGCCGCCGATTGCCCGAGGCTTCGATGAGGAGTGTGTGCAGCTCGACGTTCTGCCGTTCGTGTTGGAGGCGCTCGCGGTCGGTCGAGACGGGCCGATCGAGCGCTTCGACGATCGCGGCGAATCGGGCGAGCAGATCAGGGGTGAGGCGCGCGCCGAGCGTCTCGGCTGCGAGGCATTCGAGGGCGCGACGAATCTCGAAGATTTCGGCGACCGTCTGCGGCGTGAGGCCGGCGACGAATGTGCCGCTGCGCGGCCGGATCTCGATGAGGCCCTCGGCGGCCAAGCGATTCACGGCGTCCTTGACCGGTGTCGCGCTGACGCCGAGCTGGTGTGCCAAGGCGCGGACGTCGAGGCGCTGACCCGGGCGGAAGACGCGGGTGAGAATCCTCTCGCGGAGCACGTCGAACACCGAGTCTGACGCGCGCGTCCGATCGAGCTTGGGAAGCGTGGAGATGCCGGCCATGTGCAGATGCCGCAAGCTGCTGAATTGTAATATCAGCCAACCACCAATCCTACGGTTCCGACAGCGCGAGGAGCGCAGGACCCTGTCCCCAGGGATACACGCCAAAAGCGCGCGTGGCATACATGGCACGTGTGCCGATCGGCGTCGCTTCAGTGACCAATTGCAGCGCACCCGTTTGATCGATGAGCCCCGGGATCGCCGCTCGGGCTCTGCGTTCCATCGGTTCATGTGTCGCTCCGTCGAGAAGCCCGAATCGAAAGGCCCGAGGAAGCGCGTATGCGGCCATTGCAGCCAGCGTCGACTCCGCAGATGTTCCCTCATCATCGATCACCGTGTGCCACAGGCCGTCTGGCCGCTGAGCCTTGGCCAGACCGTTGCAGAGCACGTGCAGCCGATGGCGCAACTCCGGGCGTGACGGATGTTCGGATGGGAGCTCGACGAGCGTGTCGACGAGTCCCATCAGCGCCCACCCGTTGCCGCGAGCCCAGCGCTCTCCATTGCGGCCGCAGTGGAGCTCATGACCGTGTAAGAACAGACCAGTGCGATCGTCCTGGAGGAGCCGAGCGTAGGCAAGCAGCTCACCCGCCCCCTGGTCGCAGTAGCCTTCCTCACCTGTGACCACGGCTAGTTGTACGAGAAACGGTGGGTCCACGTCCATGCAGTCCACCCAGATCTGATGCCGCCAGCCGGGCTGATCGGGGCGATGCCAACGCGCACCCGACGCATGCTGCGGAAAGGACGCGTGCAGCGCCGCGAGCGCACGTGCCGCGACGAGGAACGCGGCATCCCCGGTGCGTCGCCAAAAGGCCAAGAGCTCACGCCCCGGGGCCGCGTGGTCTGCGGCCGTCGGTGCGACACCTCGTCCGAGCCACGCTCGTAGCAAGCCATGCACGAACGCCCGGGCGGCGGTGTCGTTCGCCACATCGGCAAACGTCAGCAGGCCGCGCAGGGCGATCGCCTCGCCGAACCCCCAGAGGCGGAAGTTCCACGTCATGGTGCGTTCCGCGATGCGTCTCAACGTGTCTCGGTTCATCGCATCAGCCGCGTCGTCTCAGTCCGAGCCGTGCCCCCGTCCGGCAGGGACACCTCGACGTAGTATTCGAAGGCGCTCTGCTCATCGGAGACGGGGAGGCTGAACTCGAACGGATGCGCGTCATCGACCAGCGATACCCAGGACGGGTCGGTGCGGTAGTGAAGCGTCGCCGACGTGATCTGTTTCTCGGAGGCTTGGAGCCAGATGAACCCATTGGTCATCTCGCGGCCCATCGAGATGAGCATCCCTGTGACGTTGCCAAACTCGGTGGGCTGCACGTGATGGCTCTCGGGGCTCAGGGGCTTCGCGCTCTGGTCGAAATAGCTGGCGTGAAGGCGAGTGAAGACTGGCATCTGCTCGATCACGAGCGCGGTCAGGCCTCTTGGCGAGACTGGAACCGTGACCGCTCCATCGACCGCCGTGAGGGCCTTTGAAGACTTCCCGTCACGCCACAGGCGAACGCGGTAAGGCTTGCCGGTCGAGTACGGCAGATATTCTGAGTTGAGTTGGATTGTGGCTTGCGACGGGCGAGGCGATTCGTTCGTCAGCGCGAGATAGAAGTTGTCGTTGCCGTAGCCCGAGAGATAGTTGATCTGCGGATCACTGATCGAGACGACCTGCCTCGGCATCCACAAACGCACGTCGGAGTCGCCGTAGAACGTGCCGGGACGGTCTCCATAGACCTTGCTCTGAAGGTACGCGTATCCTTGCGCATAGCGCGACGGGAACGTGATCTGATGGTCCGACCGGACGTCGACATCGGACACGAGGTAGTCGATCAACAGCGCAATGTGCGGCCACACGTGGTTGTAGTAGACCTGGTTGTACGAGAAGGCGCCAAACGGTCGCATCGGATAGTCGGCACGCGCGTATATGTTGCTGAACTCGACGTTGATGTCGTACCCGGGATAGTTCGCGTACCGACCGACGACGGCGGACCGTGCCACGGCGCGAAGGAAGGGATCCTTGCTTGCCTTGGCAATGCGCAGGAAGAACGCGGCGTAGTGAGTCAGCAGAACGGCTGGATTGCCTTGGAACGTGGTCGAGGCCTCCGGCGTGAGGCCGATCTGCGAGACACGCCACGCGGGAACGGTTTGCTCTGGTGTCTGCATGTGAAAGTTGCGCCCACGATAGCCCCACCCGATCGGCGCCTTGTTCCCCTGGTCCACGGTCACGTGTCCCGGCGGCACTGTGGGATAGAGCCAGCAGAACGACGCATAGCGTTCGGCACCACGCGTCGCGGCTTGGAGGTATCGCTGATCGCCTGTCTCCTCGTACAGCTCGAATAGGTCGACCCATTTCGGTGCGAAGTCGGTCCAGAACTGTCCACCGGTCTCGACGTGAACGTCCGTGAAGTCAGCTTGCGGCGTCTGGATACGCTTCTCGACGTAGGCGTCCGCAAGTTGCCGGGCCGTGTCGAGGTAAGGCTGTTCGCGCGTGAGCCGATACAGCGCAAGGTTGTTTTGGAAGGTGTTCGTCTCACTGATCATGTCGAGATTGAGCGCTCGGGGTTTCTTGGCCATCTCCAGCGCGTAGTGATGGAACACCGGACTCCGCTCGCGCGTGACGTGGAACAGCTCGGCGAGCTCGCTGACTTCGGCACTTGGCCCGTTCATGTTGTGCGATGCGCCCTGCCCCTCGATGTCCGTGGCCACAGAGAACAGATACTTCTCGCGCGACATCAAATATTCGGTGACCGGAAGGGCGCGGCGGCGATAGATCTCGGGATCATCTCGCACCAGTGCGGTCGAAAGGGGATGGAGCGCAGACACGACCTTCACCGTGCCCGTGACGTCACTGGCGTAGTCAAAGCCCTTCAGATCTGGCACCCAGCCCGAATACTGATCGTCCATGGCGAAATCAATCATGTTCGTGAGGGTGTCGTTGAGCGAGTGCGCCGTGTTCTCTCGAAGGTCGCGGAATTCGAACAGCGACTCGGCGATGTGCCGGAACGCCGCGTACCAATCGCCATTGACGAGGACGGGCCGCATGCGGAACGTGAAAGGTTGACCCGCCTCCATCCGTGACCCAGCCTTGCCGAAGAGGGGCGCAAACACCATCGGCTGCGCGTGACCCGCCGGATTGCGAAGCATCACCCCGAACCGAGAGTTGTCGATGTTCGGCAACCGGTACGGGCTCTCCTTGGGATCCGTGGCAAGGCCGAGCGTTGCACCGCCGCGTGACACCAGCGTTGCGGGCAGAATGGTCATGAACTCTGCTGTCAGTAGCGGGGCGCGAGGGAATCGCTTTTCCTGCCAGACGAGCGGCTGCCAGAACCCGTCCGCCGTGGCCGGATCCGTCTCGGGCGCGCCCGTGTATCCGATCGTGTACCAGCCCGCCCGCTGCGGTGTGAACCGGAAGGAAAGGATCGGTTCCTTGCCGTCTCCGGCTGGTTCGATCGTCGCCTGAAGCTCGAAGTCAGACCGTTTCGGGAATGTCCATTGAATGGCGCCGCTGGGTGTCTCGCTCGCTGCCTCGGCCTCAACGGTAGTCACCGTTCCGGCTTCGAACAGCACGTCGGTCCGCTCCTCAGAGCCGGGCTTTTGCCACGACGGCAACGGGTATGCCTCGGGATCCGTCATTTGTTTGCGCTGGCGCGGATCGGAGAACGCTTGAGTCATGCCCATCTCCGGGTCGGCTTCGGCTCGGATCACTGTGAAGTGGGGCCGAAAGCGTTCCGTCATCGAACCACGTGTGACGTCAACACTTCGATCCGGCAGCGCGCGTATCCCATACGCCGATGGCTTTGTGGATAGAAGCGCTGTGCTCGCGAGCAGCAGCGCAATAACAACCGAAGCCGTCATCGGATCACTCCTGAAGCCGCCCACGTCAGCGCTCGCATCTGGACTCCTTCTCGTAATACGGCCAGCTCGCGCAGGCCGATATCGTCCAACGTGCGCGTAGGATGACGCACCCGGGCGCTAGCAATGACCCCGCCCGCCGCGAGGTTGTGCTTCATCGCGGAGACGCCGAGCCCGGGCTGTAGCTCGTAGCGGATGATGGGGAGATAGCGTGTGAACTCGGCGCGGGCGGCTGCCTCGTCGCCCGTCTTCCACGCGTGGTGGACGTGCACGAACATGTCCGTGAGGTCGGAGCCGGGCATGGTTCCGCTCGCGCCGCGATTCAACTCCTCGATCAGGAACTGGCCGTTGAGCCCGCCGAAGATGGTCAGCTCGTCGCCGGCCAAGCGACGGACGTCAGTCATTTTCGGGCCCGTTGGCGGAGCCTCGATCTTGGCGTAGCGGACACGTGGCAGCTCTCGCCCGAGCCGCGCAAGCAGCGCCGGCGCCATGGCGACGGCCGTCATGAGCGGCGCATCTTGCACCATGATAGGGATCTCGAGCGCCGCGTCGATCGCACGGTAATACTCGAAGATGCCTTCGGCGTCCGGCTTGAGGTAGTACGGGGGAACAACCATCACCGCCTGCGCGCCTTCTTCCTGCGCCTGCCGGCTCAGCGCCACGGCGACATCCGTACCCGTGTGTCCGGTTGAGACGACGATCGGGACACGGCCGTGGACCTCGCGCACAATGAGGCGCAGAAGCGTGAGGCGTTCCTCGCCGTTGAGCGTGTACCCTTCGCTGGCCGTGCCAAAAAGGCCGAGCCCGTGGGCGCCGCAGTCGAGCAGGAAACGAACCAGCCGGAGCTGGCTGTCGAGATCGAGCCGGCCCGCGGCGTCAAACGTCGTGTTGACGATGGGAAAGATGCCTTCGAAGTGATTCACTGGGCCTAGCATCGCATGTTCCACGTGATTTGTAAAATCTGAAATTTAAAAGTTTCCACTTTACATTGCGAATTCTCTGGGTTAGTGTTCGTTCTTACGCGGGCACAATCCGGATTTGCGTCACCGAGTCATGGGCCCGCACGCCAAGGAGTACTGAACGTGACTAGAATCCTTGAGGCGCGGAGACGTGACCCGTTCGGTCATGTTTTGGGCGCGTCGAGTGAGCGTCGCAAGGCGGGTGCCCGACGTCATCACAATCCTGCCCTGCTCTGTCGCCGGGCTCGAGCGGGCCTGTTCCTACTGGCGCTGTGCGTGGTGTCGCCGGCTCCTGCCGCCTGGGCCCAGCAGGGTCGGGGTAGCCTCACCGGCACGGTCACCGACTCGACCGGGGCCGCCGTACCAGAAGCCGCCGTGTCCATTGTGAACGTGGGCACCCAGGCCACCTTCACGACGACCACGACTGACACTGGGGTCTACAGCGCGCCCAGCCTGGCTGTCGGCATCTACGTCATCACCGCGGAGAAGAGCGGGTTCAAAACGGCTGTAGCCACGGACATTACCTTGCAGGTGGACCAGAATGCGCGCGTGGATCTGACGCTCGAGCTCGGGGAGGTCACCGAACGTGTGGAGGTGCAGGCCTCGACGCCAGTGGTGGACACCGGGAGCGCGACGGTCGGCAAAGTCATCGAGAACAGGCGAATCTCCGAGCTCCCGCTCAACGGCCGCAATGCCCTAGCGCTGATGGCGCTGACGCCAGGCGTCAAGTCGAACGCCGGTCCGACGCAGAGCGGCTTTGCCGACCGCGGTATTGCCCTGTCGGCTGTGAGCATCAACGGCGGGCCAGGCGGGCTCAATAGCTACCTGCTCGACGGCGCGACGAACAACCAGAGCTACCTGGCCGACATCAACGTGAGCCCGGCCGTGGACGCTGTCGAGGAATTCAAAGTACAGAGCAACACGATGTCCGCCGAGTTCGGCTTCACCGCCGGTGGTGTCGTCAACATCGTGACCAAGTCTGGAACGAACGATCTGCGCGGGAGCCTGTATGATTTCCTGCGCGACGACGCGTTCGACGCCAGGAATGCCTTCGCCGATGAGAAGCCGGCGTTCGACTACAACCAGTACGGTGGCTCGCTCGGCGGTCCGATTTGGCTGCCTGGTCTGTACAGCGGTACGAATCGCTCGTTCTTCTTCGTCAACGTCGAGAATTGGGACTACGAGCGGGAAGAGGTGCGGACCACCACGGTTCCGACCGAGGCGATGCGGCGCGGCGATTTCTCGGAGCTGCGCGACGAGACGGGCAACCTGATCCCGATCTACGACCCGACGACGACACGTCCGAACCAGGATGGCCCTGGTTTCGTGCGGGCTCGGTTTCCGGACAACCGTATTCCGGAGGACCGTCTGGATCCGGTGTCCCAGAACTTTCTGCCGTTCTACCCGCTGCCGAATCGCACGCCGGACGATCCGTTCACCAATGCCAACAACCATCAAGCCAACCTGCTGGCCACCCGCGCCATGCGTCAGTGGACCACGAAGCTCGATCACCGACTCGCGACGAACAACACGCTCTCGTTCCGCTACAGCTACTACCAACACCGCGATGACCACGGCAACGACCGCTTCTTACCCGACCCGGTCGTCCGCTTCCGCTACGACACGTTGACGACGCACAACTTCGTTCTCTCGGACACGCACGTGTTCGGCGGCGGGTTGCTCAACGAGCTGCGCGTCAGCTCCGCACAGCAGGATTTTCCGTTCAGGGCAGCGAGCGCCGACGGCGGCTGGCCCCAGCAGATGGGCTTGCCCGACAGCGTGCCATCGCTCACCATGCCGACGCTGAACAACGGCTTGCCGCCGTTCAACACTGGCACGGTCGGCGAGCGCCACTCGGACACATGGCAGCTCTTCGAGATGCTGACCGCGGTTCGGGGTCGTCACACGCTGAAGGTCGGGGCCGATGTCCGGTGGCAGCGGGCGTTCAACTCGCAGACCGCCAATCCGTCCGGCAACTTCAGCTTTGCCGGTGGCTTGACGGCGAACCCCCAACAGCCAGCCGGCACCGGCTCGTCGATGGCGACCTTCATGCTTGGTTCGGTGAGCAGCGCGTTCGTGACGGTGCATTTGCCGGAAGATCACACGGCGTCTTCGGTGAGCGGCTTCGTGCAGGACGACTGGAAGTTATCACGCAGGCTGACGGTCAACCTTGGGCTGCGCTACGATTTCCAGCGGCCGGCCGAGGAGCGTCACTGTGCGACGTCGAACTTCAACCTGGTCGAAACCAACCCAGAGAACGGGCTGCTCGGGCGGATGGAATACGCGTGCGTCGATTATGGCGGAACGTTCCTGGAGGCCGATCGCAATGATTGGGGGCCTCGGGTCGGCTTCGCCTACGACCTGTTTGGCGACGCGCGGACGATCCTGCGCGGCGGCTATGGGCTGTTCTACGGGACGAACTTCTATCGTGACTACTTCGGGAGCACCGCCGGCTTTGGCACCACTACCACCAGCTACCAGCCGCCGGGGGGCAACACCAACCTCGCCGCGTTCCAGTTCAGCGAGGGCTTTCCCAGGCCGGTCCAGCAGCCGGCAGGCGTCGATGGCGGGCCGAGCGCGTTCCTCGGTGAAAGTGTGAGTCATGACGAAGCGAACGGAAAGAATACGGAATCGCACCAGTGGACGCTATCCGTGCAGCAACAGCTTCCTGGGCGCGTCATCATGGAGCTCGGATACACGGCCAATCGCGCGACGCACACCATCTCGGGCGGCTATAATTTCAACGGGCTCGATCCCGAGCATTACGCGCTCGGCCTCGCCCTCCAAGACCAGGTGCCGAATCCCTACGCCGGTCTGGTACCCGGGTCGCTCGGCGACGAGACGATCTCGCGCTCCCAGGCGCTCAGGCCGTATCCTTATTACAACTCTGTGAACATTCGCGACCCGCACCAGGGCTTCTCGGAGTATCACGCCATGCTGCTCAGCGTGGAGAAGCGGCTGTCGAGCGGCTTCGTCCTGCTGGGGTCCTACACGTTCGGTAAACTGATGACCGATAGCGCCGTCATCCCGATCAACTTCGGACCCGTCGAGCAGGTCACCGTCACCGGCTATCAGGATGGCAAGTTCAATCGCCGGGCGGAGCAATCGATCGACCCGACCGACGTGCGGCACCGGCTGGTGGTCAGCGGCGTCTACGAGCTGCCCTTCGGCGACGGCAAGGTGTGGGCGCCAGAGAGTCGCTGGATGAACGCGATCGTCGGCGGCTGGCAGGTGAACTCCATTCTAACGGCGCAAAGCGGCCTGCCGCTCGTCGTGCGGGGCGCGAACAACTTCCGCGCCGACCGGCCCGACTACTTGGGCAACGCGAAGCTGGACAACCCCACGAAGGACCGCTGGTTCGACACGGCCGCCTTCGTCAACCCGGCGCCCTTCGAGGCGGGCAACGCACCGCGTGCCCTGTCTGATGTACGGACGCCAGGGGTGTTCAACATCGACTTGTCGCTGATCAAGCAGGTGAACCTCAGCTCGCGCCTGCGGCTTCAGCTCCGCGCGGAGGCGTTCAACGTGACGAACCACGTGAACCTCGGCGGACCCAACGCGACGTTCACCGCAGGGCCGGATGGCACGAACACCAACGCCACCTTCGGCCAAATCACCTCGGCCCGCGACGCGCGCATTCTGCAGTTCGGCGCGCGACTCGTGTGGTGAGCGACAAAGCTGCATGCGCTTCTTTCGACGCGCGTTCTTTACTCGTCTCGGCTGGCTGCTGGCCGGCGGGGTGCCGGCAGCCCGCGTCGCTACGTCGGGGCCGGAGGACGGGGCTTCAGCCCCGCCAGCCACCCAGGTGCCAGACGAGGAGGTCATCCGTGCCGACTACGACCTGATCGTCGTCGGCGGCGGCATCGCGGGAACATCGGCTGCCATTAGCGCCGCGCGCAACGGGCTCCGCGTCGCCCTCGTGCACGAGCGATCGATGCTCGGCGGTAACTCGTCCAGCGAGGTCAAGCTCTTTCCCGAGAACAACAGCGGGCATCACCCGTGGATTCGAGAAGGGGGCATCCACGAGGAGTTCCACACCGAAGAGCGCGTGCGCAATCATCTCGCCTACGTCGAAGGCACGATGAACTGCCACTGGGACCTGGTGCTCTACGAGTGGGTCATCCGTGAAAAGGGCATCCGCCTCTATCTCAACACCCACATGCATCGCGCGATCATGCGCGACGGGACGCACATCGGCGGCGTCCGTTGCATCCAGCTCGGAACGGAAAAAACGCTCGAGTTGAGCGCACCACTCTTCGTCGACGCGACCGGTGACGGCGTGCTCGCGCAGCGCGCGAACGCAGACTTCCGATGGGGACGTGAGGCCCGGAGCGAGTACGGTGAGCCGTTGGCGCCCGAACAGTCGGATGAGCAGGTCATGGGGAACACGCTCTTCTTTCGCGCCGTGGACACCGGTCAAGCCGTGCCCTTCAAGCGGCCGGAATGGGCGGCTGTGTTCCCGACCGAGGCCGACCTGACACGACGCGGTCACAGCTTCATCGACGGCGGCTACTGGTGGATCGAGGTCGGCGCGCCGCACCACCCCATCACGGACAACGAGGAGATCCGGCACGAGGGGCTGCGCCAGCTGCTCGGTGTCTGGGACCACATCAAGAATCACGGCGACCATGGCGCGGAGAACTATGGCCTCGAGTTCGTAGGCTTCTGGCCGTACAAGCGTGAGTCGCGCCGCATCATCGGCGACTTCGTCCTGTCGCAAGATCACGTGCAGCACCCGACCCTGCTAGACGATGACGTGGCGTATGGGTGTTGGGGCATCGACATCCACACGCAGGGTGGGATTCTCACGCGCGACATCGAACCGTATCCACCGCCGCGCACGGACGAGAACTGGGAGGCGTTGGGGACGGCCGTGTACGGCATTCCGCTACGCGCGCTCTACTCGCGGAAGATCGAAAACCTGTTGATGGCCGGCCGGCCGATCAGTTGCTCGTACGTGGCATTCGCCTCGTCGCGCGTGCTGTCCACAGGGTCGATTGTCGGTCAGGCCGTCGGCGCCGCGGCAGCTCTCTGTCGGAAGCACGAGACGACCCCGCGCGACGTCGCTCGTCATCATGTCAAGGAATGCCAGCAGATTATTCTGCGTCAGGACGGCCATATCCCGGGCGTCGAGAACGACGACCCAGCCGATCTCGCACGCCAGGCGCAGGTGACCGCCAGCAGCGAATGGAGCCTGGCGTGGCCAGAGCCGAACGAGGAGCGCGAGCTCACAACACCGTATGCACAACTGTTCCCCGTGTCCGGCGAGCGCATTGACAGTGTCAAGCTGCTACTTGAATCGAAGCTGGAACGGGCCGTGACGCTCGACATCGGGCTGCGCGCCGCGCCGCATGTGTGGGACTTCCGGTCGACGCGAGACCTGGCGGCAGCGCGACCCACCATTGAGGCGCGACATCACGGGTGGGTGGCGATTCCTCTGGATGTGCGCGTAGAGGCAGGGAAGCTCTATTACGTCCACGTCGGTAGACAGCCGGGCATTTTCTGGAAGCTGTTCAAGGAGGTCAACGGCGAGCCCAATCGTTGCCCGCCCGGCACGACCGCGGCGAACCTGCCCGGCAAAACCCGATGGCGCCCTATCACGGGCGGCTATAGCCTGTGCCTCGACGTCGCTCCAGAGTCGAAGCCCTTCGCCCCTCCCAACATCGTTCGCGGCACGAATCGACCGGATCGGTGGTCCAACATCTGGATCTCAGACCCCTCGCAAGGGCTACCGGCCTCGGTTACGCTGCAGTGGGCCGCGCGGCAGTCGTTCAATACGGTTCAACTGACGTTCGACACCGACGCCAATCGCCGCGTGACAATGCCGCTGTTTCGCTATCCGGACTGCGTCCGTGATTATCAGCTCGAGTGTTGGTCGAACGGTGCATGGAAGATCCTGGCGGAGGTTCGCGACAACTACGTCCGACGGCGCGTGCACCGCTTCGACACCGTGCAGTCCGACCGCGTTCGTGTGACCGTGTTGGCAACCAATGGCGCCCCGTCGGCGCGCGTGTATGAGGCGCGTGTGTATCTGGAGTAGGACGTAGGTTCTACACTTCTACGCGGGGCCTAAAGGCCCCGCGCTACGTACACCAAATTTCGTTTGTAGCGCGCGAGCAGAATGGCTTCGAAAAGGAGAATGTAAACGTGAGGCGACTAGCGATCACGGCATGCGCCGTGCTGTTGGTGGCGAGTGCCATCGTGGACGGGCAGGGTCGGGTGGCGAGCGAACAGCGCTCGGACGCGCCGAGTAAGCCGCTTCAGGTGAACGGCGTCTTTCCGCATTTGGCCGTGGTCTCCGAGCACGACCCGCGCAGTGAAGCGGGCATTGGCGCGCTCATACCCTGGGCGGATCGCCTGTGGGCGGTCGGTTACGTCGCGCACATCAAAGGCTCCGGCCTCGGCCTGTACGAGATCGATGCCGAGCTTCAGATGCGCAAGCACCCGGCGAGCGTTACCGGGACGTTTGCCAATCGCATGGTGCACGACGCCTCGGTCCAAGCCATCATCGGCCCCCACATTATCGATGCCGATGGCAATGTCCGAACGTTCGACGATCTCGCCAAGCTGCGGTTGGCAGCGACGATGGAGCATCTGACGGACGCGAAGAACAAAGTCTACTTCCTGACGATGGAGGGCTTGTTCTTCGAGGCGGATGTCCACACGCTAGAGAGCACGCAGCTCTTCGACCTCGTCAAGGTGCTCGAGTTACCGAACGGTGTGCGCGCACACTTCAAGAGCGCGTTCACGTCTGCCGGTCGCGTGGTCGTGGCGAATAACAGCTACCACGAGGCCGAGCACCGTGGCACTCGCAACGCAGGCCGGCTGGCCGAGTGGGACGGCCGCGAGTGGACCATCATCGAGCGCAAGCCGTTCGTGGAAGTGGCCGGCAAGACCTGGGCACGCGCCGAGTTCGGCAGCCCGATCTACGCCACCGGCTGGGACCGCGCGTCGGTGCTGCTCAAGCTGTTCGTGAACGACCGCTGGCACACCTACAGGCTGCCGCGCGGGTCGAACGCGTACGACCACGCCTGGAACACCGAGTGGATGCGTATCCGCGAAGCGCAAACGGAGCGCTATCTGATGGACATCCATGGGCTCTTCTACGAGCTGCCGTCGCTCACCTACGAGGGCAAGCTATGGGGCATCCAGCCCGTGGCCAGACATCTCCGCCTCGTGCCTGATTTCTGTTCGTTTCGCGGTCTGCTCGTGCTGGCTGGCGACCAGACAGACCAGAGCGTGGGACAACCGCAGTCGGGCCTTTGGATGGGCCATTTGGACGAGCTCTGGCGCTGGGGCAAGCCGCAAGGGTGGGGAGGCCCCTGGTGGGAGGACCGGCTGGACGGCCCTGCTGTCTCCGACCCGTTTCTGATGACCGGATTCGACAAGAAGGTGCTGCACCTCACGCAGGCTGGCGCCACGTCGGTGACCTTCGCCGTCGAGATCGACTTCCTGGGCAATGGCACGTGGCAGCCCTATCGCACCTTCACCGTTCCGGGCGATGGCTACGTGCACCACGAGTTTCCCGACGGGTTCAGCGCGCACTGGGTCAGGATTCGCGTCGACAAGGCGGCAACCGTCACAGCGCAGTTCGTGTACTCGTAGCGGTTGGAGTGAGAAGGTAGGGCGGGGCTTAGCCCGCCGATCGATGGCGGCCGTAAAGGGCCGCCCTACCATGAAGGCAGAAGTATGCAGGGCACGACCCAGGGGCACATGAGCGAGACGGCAGGCGATCGCCGGAAGGCTGTACGGCGGCCCGGCTGGGTGACCAGCCTTCTCGTGGTTGGCGTGCTCGCTGGCATCGCTGGGGTGTCCGCTGGCCCGGAGATCGCCACGGGCGCGAGCCCGCGTGCGACCCTCGACCTCGGCGGCGAGTGGCGTTTCGCGGTCGATCCGACACGGGACGGTGAAGCGAGCGGGTGGCACCGCGCGGACCCCGCGGATCACCACGCATCCTGGGACGTGGTCGAGGTGCCGCACT
Organism: Luteitalea sp.; assembly: GCA_009377495.1. Lineage (GTDB taxonomy): Bacteria > Acidobacteriota > Vicinamibacteria > Vicinamibacterales > Vicinamibacteraceae > WHTT01. Next base: position 55,262 of record WHTZ01000020.1, on the reverse strand, counting down.
GCTGGCCACTCGATCCGCGGTATCAGTACACGGGCACGGCGTGGTATCGGAAAACCTTCGAGGCTCCGGCCACGTTCGAGAGCCGTCATGTTCGGCTCACCTTTGGCGCCGTGTTTGCGCGAGCCCGGGTCTGGTTGAACGGTGAGCTCCTCGGCCGGCACGAAGGCGGCTATACGCCGTTTACCTTCGACGTCACGCGTGCGCTTCGGCTCGGAAAACCGAACGTGCTCGCCGTCGAGGTGGACAACTCCTGGAGCACCACCACGTTACCCGGTGCTAGACCTGGCGACCGCCCGGCTGATCGAGTTTACCCCTGGTGGGATTACGGGGGCATCGTACGGGACGTGGCGCTGGTGGCTCACTCGCCGATCTTCATTGTGAATCAGAAGATCGTCGCCACCCCGGACCTCGCCCAGGGAAGCGCGAGCATCGATGCCACCGTGTGGGTGAGGAACACCGGTAGCCAGCCGTGGGACGGCCGGTTGCGCTTGACAGTGACCGAGCCTTCCGGACGTGGCTCCACACACACGGTCACGAGACGGCAACCATCACTCGAGACCGTTGCGAGGGTGGCGCCTGGACAAGTCGAGCCGCTGAGGCTACGCGCGACCTTACCCAAAGAAGCCGTTCGGCTCTGGACGCTCGACCGACCCTCGCTCTATCGAATGCGCGCTGCGCTCGAAACTTCCTCCGGTGAGAATGCCGCGACCATCGACCAGCACGAGGTGACCTTTGGCATTCGTCGCATCGAGATTCGAGGCACCGAGCTGTTGCTCAACGGCGAACCGGTGAGGCTTGGCGGCGCCAATCGAGCCGGTGAGCATCCACGGTTCGGCTTGATCGAGCCGCGCGACGTGGTGGAGGCGGACCTCCGCCTGATGAAGACGGCCGGCCTGGAGCTGCAGCGCATCGTTCATTACGCGGCGCCACCAGCGCTGCTCGAGGCAGCGGACCGTACCGGCTTGCTCATCATCGGCGAGGCGGGCAACTGGCAGCTCCAGCCGTCGCAATTGGACTCACCGGCGATTCGGGCTGATTTTCAGAGCCAGACGCGAGAGATGATCGAGCGCGATTGGAATCATCCTTCGGTCATTGGCTGGAGCGTCGGAAACGAATACGCGTCGGACACGCCATCGGGTGTTGCGTGGACGAAGGACATGGCGGCGTTCGTGCGCGCGCTCGACCCGTCACGCTTCGTGACCTTTGCGAGCTTCCGAGCCGATCGCGACCGGTTCTCGCAGCCCGAGGAGGAGGGCTCCCACTACGTCGACATGGTGAGCGTGAACATGTACGGTCAGCCCTCCGATCTCGACGAGCGGATCGCGCGCGTTCGGGCGCGGTGGCCAGACAAGCCAATCTTCGTCAGCGAGTTTGGCTTGAGGGCCGATAAGGTGAAGGACGAAGCGGAACGGCAGGAGTACTTCCGCCGCGTGATCGACGTGTTCCGTCGCGAACGTGCCGTGGTGGGCGCCTCGATCTGGTCCTTCAATGACTACCGGAGCCGCTACCCCGACACGGCGCCTAACGGTTATCGACCCTGGGGACTCGTCGACCACGAGCGCAACCCGCGCGGCGCCTACGAGACAGTGCAACAGGAGCTCGCCGTAGCTCGCCTGGTGGCCGTCGAACAGGTGGAGCAAAAGCGGCCGGCGCTCCGTGTGACCGTGGCCGCGCAGCCCGATTTCCCCTCGCGTCCCGTCGAGGGGCTGACCGTGCGGGTGAGGGTGGACCAGTCGGCAGGCGAGCCGGACGCGTCGGCCCGCGTGCCTCGCCTCAGGCCAGGCGAAGAGGCCGTCGTTGAGCTCCCACTCCCGAGCAGCCGTGACCGCGACCAGCTCGAGGTCGAGCTGCTGCGACCCGACGGCAGTCTCCTCGATTGGTGTCGCCCATGCGCCTTGCCGACAAAATCGCCATCGTGACAGGCGCCGGTAGCGGCATCGGCCGCGCTGTCGCCATGCGCTTCGCGCGGGAAGGCGCTCGGGTGACGGTGGTCGATCGGAGTCGCGAACACGTCGACGCGGTCGTCGCTGCCATTGGACGCGCGAATAGCCAGGCCGTGGCAGCAGTTGCCGACGTAACCGAGGACGCGGAGGTCAGTCGCTTCATGGAGATGACGACCGAGGCGACTGGCCGTCTCGATGTGCTCGTGAACTGCGCCGGGGTGACGGCATTTGGCACCGTATTGGACTCTCCGGCCAGCGAGCTCGATCAGGTGCTGGCCATCAACGTGCGAAGTATCTGGACCGTCTCACGGGCCAGCATCCCACACATGCGGCCTAGCGGCGGCTCCATTGTCAACATGGCGTCAATCACGGGCGTTGTCGGAGCGCCCGGCATGGCCGCATACGCGACGTCGAAGGGAGCCATCATCACGCTGACGCGCACGCTCGCCCTAGAGGTAGCCGAGGCTGCCATCCGCGTGAACTGCATCTGTCCCGCCTCGATCGACACACCGATGCTCCAGGCCTCCTTTGAGCGGCTGGATGATCCGGACGCTGCACGCGCGCGCAACGTCAAGCGGCACCCGCTCGGACGGCTCGGCACGCCAGAGGACGTTGCCAACCTGGCGCTGTTTCTCGCGTCGGACGAAGCCAGCTTCATCACGGGCGGCACCTACGTCATCGACGGCGGTGCGTTGCTCGCGCGGCGCTGGCAGGATTAGCCGTGCACGATCCGACCACACCAGCGATGGTGCGCCCGACGCTGACGATCCCCCGACTGCGATGGTGGATCCTCGGCCTGCTCTTCCTCTCGACCGTCATCAACTACATCGATCGTCAGGCGCTGTCGGTGCTAGCCCGCACGATCCAAGACGAGCTCGGCATGGACGACGTGGCGTACGCGAGGGTCGTCCAAGCCTTCCTGCTCGCGTACACGGTGTCATATCTCGCGTCGGGGCGCATCACGGATTGGTTGGGGACGCGCACCAGCATGGTCGCGTTCATCACCTGGTGGTCGCTCGCGAACGTGGCAACAGCATTTGCAACCTCGGCGTTCACGCTCGGCTTGTATCGATTTCTGCTTGGCGTGGGAGAGCCAGGCAACTACACCGTTGGACCCAAGGCCATCTCCGAGTGGTTTCAGCCCCGCGAGCGCGGCCTGGCATACGGCATCTACACGATGGGCGCAACCGTGGGTGCCACGTTGGCACCGCCGCTCATCGCGTGGCTCGCGATGACGCTCGGCTGGCGCGCGGCGTTCGTGATCACCGGTGGTCTGGGTCTGATATGGCTGCTGCCCTGGTTATGGTTGTACCGCGCGCCGCATCAGCATCCGCGGCTCTCCGAAGCTGAGCGTCTCGTCGTGCCAGCGCCAGAGCCGGTTCGCGCCGAACAGCCCGTATCCGAGTGGGCGAGGTGGCGACCGCTCCTGTTGCAGCGAGATACTTGGCTGCTGCTGGCGAGTCGTGTCTTGACCGACCCGGTTTGGTACTTTTATCTGTTCTGGTTTCCAAAGTACCTCACCGATGCGCGCGGGCTCTCGCTCGTCGAGCTGGGACAGGTCGCGTGGATCGTGTACTTGGCGGCCGACCTCGGCTCGGTCGTTGGCGGCTGGCTCTCGGGACGTTTGATCGCGCGCGGTGTGGCGCCCATCGCCGCCCGAAAGGCCGTGCTACGCGTTGCCGTGTTGCTCGTGGTGGTAGGGCCCTCGGTCGCCTTTGCTCCCTCAATCCCTCTCGTGCTCGTCGCCGCGGGCTGCGTGGCGTTCGCGCACCTCGCCTGGCAGGCGACCATCGGCGCACTCATCGTGGATCGGTTCCCGCAGGCTTCGCTGGCGACGACATTCGGCCTCATCGCGGCGGGTAGCGGCTTCGGCGGCATGGTCTCGACCGGTGTCGTCGGCTACGTGGTCACGACGTACTCGTATACACCCGTGTTCGTCGGGATGGCGGCACTGCACCCGCTGGCATTGGCGCTGGTGTGGCGTGTCGGTCGGCGGGCACCGCGCTCGGTTCCGGCTTACTGACGGGCTCTGCGAAGACGCTGCACTTCTTCCCAGGGAAGCACTCCGACACGTGCAGCCCAACCCTCATATCTGTGTGTGAGCTGCCGAACCCTCTCTGGATGCTGCGCCGCAAGATCGACCATCTCTGTGGGATCCCGCTGTAGGTCGTACAACTCCCAGGTCCCTCCACGTGCGGCTACCGCCTTCCATCTGCCGTCTCGCACCGCTCGGTTCCCTTCGTGCTCCCAGAACAGTGGTTGCGGTGCTCCGCGCGAGCCTCCCTGCAGGACGGGCAGTAGGCTACGGCCGTCCAGCGGCACTTGCTGCCGGCTGTTGTGCCACTTAGCAGACCGACCCGCCACCTCCAGAAACGTGGGCATGAGATCAATCACATGTCCCACCTCGTGGGTGATGCTGCCGGCAGAGATGACTTCCGGCCACCGGACGATGAGAGGACTCGCGATTCCGCCTTCGTGAACCCACGTCTTGAACCGGCGGAAGGGCGTGTTACTGAGGTTTGCCCATGGCAAGTCGTAGGACATGAACGAATCCGGATGCCCAGGCGGGGCGCCCGGACGGCCTCGGTCCACATGCCCGGCCTCCGCGCCGTTGTCCGATAGAAAGAGAACCATGGTGTGCTCCGCGATACTCAGCTCGTCCAGCACGTTCAGAACGCGACCGATACCCTGGTCCATGCGATCGATAGTGGCTGCATACACCGCCATCTTCTCGACCCATTGTTTCTTCTCCTTCTCCTTCACCTCCTCCCATGGCGGTGCCTCCGGATCGCGCGGTGGAAGCTTCCACACATCATCGATGAGCCCTTCCTCGAGAAGGCGCCTGTGTCGCCGGGCGCGGAGGACGTCCCAGCCCTCTCGATATCGCTCGCGATAGCGGGCGATATCGTGCTCCGGTGCCTGTAAGGGAAAGTGGGGAGCGATATGCGGAAGGTAGAGAAAGAACGGTTGGCCGGCCTGATGGGCTTCGCGAATGAAGGACACCGCCTGGTCGTTGAAGGCGTCCGTCGAGTACCACCCGTCGGGCGGGGTGATCACGCTCGCGTCCAAGACCAGCTGGCGGTCAAGGAGTGGCGGCCAGAAGTACACCCCGCCGCCTGCCGGTATGCCGTAAAACCGGTCGAAGCCCCGATCCAGGGGCCAGTGGCCGCGCTCGTCGCCGACGTGCCACTTCCCCACGGCGTAGGAGCGGTACCCAAAGGACTTCAGCGCTTCCGGAATCGTCGAGCCTCGTTCGCTGAGATAGCCCTGATACGAAGGGTGGCCGAAGTCCTCAGTCAGGTGCCCGACCCCCACTTCATGTGGGTAGCGCCCCATCAGCAGGGACGCCCGTGTCGGGGAGCAGCGCGCGGTGTTGTAAAACTGCCGGAAACGCAGCCCCTCGCTCGCAAGGCGGTCCAGATTGGGCGTAACGATTTCGGAGCCGTAGCTGCCGAGATCGGAGTACCCCATGTCGTCGGCAAGGATGAGGATGATGTTGGGGCGCCGCACTTCGCGCTCTGACTCCTGCCCGATACCCGCGGTGGCACAAGCGGTGAGCCCAAGCAGCCCGAGACAGGCAATGATGGTCCCTCGGACGGAGTCACACTTCCAAAGAAGTTCCAATAACCGCATCACTGTTGCTTGGTGCGCTAGACATCTCCCAAGGCCGGACTCGTGAGAGGTGAAGCAAGTTTTCTGTGCGTCCGGCCTTAGGATCTGTCTTAGATGCGGCCGCCTCTGCGGCCGCGCATCTAGTAGCGAAGATCCGCCGCACCGAGGTTCGGCGTGGCTCGGCGGTTTGAGGCGGAGCTTCGCTACCACTACCTGCATGATAATGGCGACCGAGAGCCGGATGGGTTAAGTCTATGAAAATTACAAACGTCGAAGCCTTTGCCGTTCAAGCACAACCCGTCGACAAAAAGGCCTATTGGGGCAGCCGTGCCTGGGGAGCGAACCGCCCGGCCCAGCGAATGACCGAGATCTCCAGCGAATATCCTCCGCCACAACGCCGCCGTCCCATTTACTCGCAGACCATCGACACCGTCTTGGTCCGCGTCACCACAGACGAGGGCCTCATCGGCTATGGCGAGGCCAAAGCGCCCGTGGCCCCGCAGGCGACCAAGCTCATCATCGATTTGCTGCTCAAAGACGTGGTGATGGGCCACGACCCGCGCGACATCACGGTGCTGTGGGAACGCATGTACGCCGGCATGCGCGTGCGCGGCCACCGCGCCGGCTTCTATCTCGAAGCGATCTCCGGCGTGGACATCGCCCTGTGGGATCTCGCAGGTAAGGCCGCTGGCGCTCCAATCCATCAACTCATGGGCGGCGCGTTTCGCAATCCTGTCCGCGTGTATGCATCAGGACTGCCCGCGCTCGACATCAATGCGTCCGACGAGCAGTTTGCTGCGTTAGCCGAAGAAGCGATGGAGATTCGCCGCCGCGGGTTCACCGGATTGAAGATGGCGCTCGGCCGAGGCATCGAAGGCGATTTGAAGTCAGTCCGGGTCGTGCGGGAGAAGCTCGGCGACGAGTTCATCATCCACGCGGATGCCGGAGGTGTGTACGATCGCGCGCAAGCCTTGCGCCTGGGCCGAGAATTCGAAGCCTTGAACCTTGGCTTCTTCGAGCTGCCGATCCCGCCCGAAGACATCGAGGGCTACGCACAACTGGCCAACGCGCTCACGATTCCGATTGCGAGCGACACGCTGATGATCCGGCACGAGGCCGCGGACTATCTGCGGCGCGGTGGACTGGACGTTGTGCAACCGGACGTGTGCCGCGCCGGCGGCATGACCGAATGCCGCCGCATCGCAGAACTGGCGGACGTTTTTGGCGCGGCATTTTCGCCGCATGTGAGCATTGGAGCAGCCATCCAATTTGCCGCCAGCGCGCACCTCGCCAGCGCGATGCCCAACACCATGACGTGCGAATATTGGATCGGCGACAATCCACTTGGAAATTGTCTGCTGAAAGAACCGCTCCGGCTGGAGAATGGCTACTTGCACACGCCGACGGAGCCTGGGTTGGGAATCGAACTCAAAGCGGATGCGCTGGCGCAGCGCGGGATAGCGATGTCCTAAGGATTCGTCCCGGACGAATCCTTAGATTTCAGCACGCGCTGGACGGTAGCGGCGCCGACGAAAGCGAGGAGATAGCCGGCGAGGACATCGCTTGGCCAGTGCGCGCCGAGCGTGACTCTCGCCGCACCCGCAGCGAGCAGCACCAGCACGCAGGCAGCGGCAAGCAGCCATCGCCGTGGCCTGACGGCGAGCGCCAGTACCGCCAGCGATCCGAAGACAGCGCCGTAGATGACGGCCGCCGTTGAGGGGAACGACGCCCCGCTCGGCTGTCCAACCACGTCGATGAGTGATGCTGCGGGACGTGGCCTGTCAGCGAGCGCCTTGAGTCCATTGCCCAGCGGCGGGAGTGCAAGCGCGGCCACCAGCACAACGGTCGCGCCACGCCAGCCCGCAAGACGCCACGCGATCAGCGCGCCCGCCCCAGCCAGCACGTATTTCCAGGGCGCGCCGGCCGACTGGGTCACGACCTCGGCCCACGCGATGCCGGGCAGGCGCGCTTGAACGAGACGCGCGAGCGCGACGTCGCCGGGAAAGTGTGGAAAAATCGCAGCGGCCGCCGTCAACCCGAGCAGGATGGCCGCGCCGATGAGCAGCGTAGAGGCCCGCATATCCGCAGTATAGGGCTAGGCGACGGCTTCCTCCCAGTGGCAGACCGGGTGGACGATATTCCGGGTATCTGGCGGTCCACTGATGAGGGCGAGACCTGGCAATTGCTGGCGCAGCACCCCGCCGGCTATTACACGACGGTGCAAGTCGTCACGGGAGATATGAATATTCTCGGCCGCGTCTACGTCGGCTTCAACGGCCACAGCTTCGTCTACGGAGATGTGGACGGCCGTTAGGATTCGTCCTCAGTGTGTGGCATCGCGCGGGTGCGTCGGATCCGCGACCCACTCCGCGATTTCTTCGCGTGTCCAGTGGTGCGCGTCGTTGAGGTGCACGATGAGCCAGCCGATCGGCAGACGCTTCAGACACCCCTCGGGACAGCGCCGAATGACGCCCTCGAGACAATCGAAAAACCGATCCATCCGCATCGGCCGAAGGCCTTCCGCGGCCTCGGGCAATCGATAGATACCCTCGTAGGCCGCGCCGAGCGCACAGGAGCTGCGCTGGCCGCTGAAGTACTCACCGAACGCCTGGACCGGACGCCGCTTCGCGCCAGCCAGGATCGCATCTGCCAGCTCCCGCTCGTCGTCTCTCGCGTGTTCGGGCATCGTACGCCTCCGCGACTTTAGGCAGCCATTACGCATTCCGCAACGGGGGCCCCGCCGGGGAACGTATATCGAGGATACCGCAGAGCCTCTAACGGAGCCAAGGGGAAAGGAAAAACGGGGACAGTCCTCGTTTTCCTCATGCGCTACCTACGTCATCTCACAATCCGGTCGTGCGGCAGAGTTTTGCCTCGCACTTGCACACGAATGAGGGTCCATCAGAACAGGTACTTTAGTCCGAGCACAACGGTGCGGCTACCTCCGTTCGAGGTTTGGAAATTGTAGAAGTTGCCGGGGCTGTTCAAGTTGCGCTCGACCGGCGACGTGCGCAGCTCGAACTGCCGGTGGTTCGCGAGGTTGAACGCCTCGACGCGGAACTGTAACAGGTGATCTCGAACGGTGCGAAAGTTCTTGAAGAGTACCGCGTCGATGCTGTTGGTGCGCGGGCCACGTTCCGTGTTACGACCAAGGTCGCCCTGGCCGCCGGAGCGCGCCGGCCGGAAGATGTAGCCGTCCGGCGTTCGACGATCCCCAGTTCCGAGGTCAGGGCGATCGTTTGCCGAATCGCCGTCGCCATTCGAGTCGACACCCGTGATGACGGTGAAGGGCTGCCCGCTCTGCAGCGAATAGGTGGCTGAAAGCTGCCACCCGCCCAGGATGTAGCCGAAGAGGTGTGGCTGCTCCTTCCACCACGGCAGCTCCCACGAGCCACTCATCGACACGCGATGCGGCCGGTCGAGCGACGAGAGCGCCCGTTCGGCGCGGAGGTCGAAGTTGTCCTGGGGCCGCTGGAGGGACGGGACGCCCGTCGCCAGCGACTCGCTGGCATCGTCGATGGACTTCGAGAAGGTGTACGCGAACGTCATCGCGAAGCCGCGGCTCAGCCGCTTGTCCACCGAGAGCTGGGCCGCGTGGTAGTTCGAGCTCGATGAGTTCTCGAGATTGGTGATCTGCCCCGTTTGGAGCGGATCACCATGGCGCAGCAGGGCCTGCCTACCCTCCACGTCGGTGATGATCTCCTGTGGACAGCAGACGACGGGGTTGACCACCCGCTGCCGGATTAGCTTGAGGCCTCGGCTGCCTACGTAGGCCAGCTCTGCCGCCCAACTGTCGCCGAGCTGCCGCTGAATGCCGAGCTGCCACTGTTGCGAATACGAAGTCCGCAGGTCGTCCGGGATCTCCAGGGCGTTCAGCGTGAGCGGATTGACCGAGCGGTCAGCGGGCACGGTCGGAAACGGCATGGCGGCGGCAGCGGTGTCGGTGATGCGGCGCTGGAACGGCGGCTGCTGCCCCGCCAGCAACGGGATATTCAGGAAGAGCTGCTCGTAGGCGATGCCGTAGCCGCCTCGAACGACCAGGGCTCCTCGCTTGGAAACATCCCAAGCAAATCCGAGCCGCGGCGCGACGTTGTTGGTGTCGGTCGAGACGTTACTGTAGAACTTCTCCGGCGCCGTAACTAATTCGTAGCGCAGCCCGAGATTGAGCGTCAGGTGTGGGGTGACCTTCCAATCGTCCTGGGCATACAAGAACGATTCCCAATACTTGAACGGCAGGTCGGCTTGGCCGTACGCCTGTGTGACGCTCTGCGGCGTGTTGAGGACGTATCCCCCCAAGTCTTCGTAGGTGAACGTCCCGCGGAAGTTGAACGGCGTGAACTGCGCCAGGTCGATACGGCGAGCGTCCGCGCCGAATTTGAACGCGTGATTGCCGCGCAGGTACGACACATTATCGGTGATTTGCCAGACCTGCTCGATCCGATCTTGCGGGATGTTGTCCGCCAAGCCGAACGCGAAGAGGCTGGTCACGCCCACTCTCGGAATGTCGTTGTTCCCCGCTGGATTGTCGACGGAGCCAGGAAAGGAGCCTCGCGTCCGGCCGTACGAAACGTGCAGCTCGTTGAGGACGCTCGAGCTGAGCACGCGGTTCCAGGTGCCGACGACGTTGTGCGTCGGGAAAACCGTGTCGTTGCCAAATCCCGGAGGGTTGGACGCGCCCTTCTCGTCGGTCTTGCCGTAGAGATAGCGGCCGTACACGAGATCGGAGCTACTCAAGTTGCGGTCGACCCGCGCGACCACCTGCTGGTTGTCGTCTGCCGCTGGCGGGTTCGCCACGAAGTCGCCCACAGGAATCGGGACACCCGCCACGTCGAGCGTGCTGAAGTTCCCCGCATTGGGCGCCGGAACGTGCTCGTCCAGGAGATCGAGCATCGTCGCGCTCGCGCCAGGGATCGCACGCAAGAGGGCTCGCCCTTCCTGGGTTGGCGAGGTGATGGCGGCCAGTGAGCCTTCTTCCTCGAGCTTGCGTCGCTGGTACGCGCCAAAGAAGAACATCTTGTCGCGCTCAATGGGCCCACCAATCGTGCCCCCGTACGTGTCACGCCTCATGAACGCTGGCTTCTCGAGGCCTGACGCCGTCTCGAGATTGTCGCGGGCGTTCAGCGTCTCGGCGTCCTCGTAAAACTCGAACAGCGTGCCATGGAACCGGTTGGTCCCAGACTTGGTCGATCCGATCAACACCGCTCCCGAGTTGCGCCCGATCTCGGCTGCGAACAGCGTCGTGACCACGCGGAATTCGCTGACGGCGTCCTGAATGATGGGGCTGCGGTCGCCGGTGACGCTGTGGTCGTTATTGTCCGACCCGTCGACAACATAGTTGACGTTGCGCGCGCGCTGGCCGTTGACCGATGCACCCATGCCTTGACCCAGGCCCGTACCACCATGCGTGACGCCGGGTGCGCGGAAGGTGAGGTTGAGGTAGTTCCGGCCCGCAAGTGGAAGGTCCTGAATTTGCCTGTCAGTGTATGTCCGACTGACCTCGCTCCGCGTCGTGTCAATGAGCGGCGTCGTCCCGGCAACGGTGACCTGCTCGGCGAGGCCGCCGATTGCGAGCGTGAAATTGAGCTCACCCTCCTGGTTGAGCACCAAGTTGGCCTCGCCCTCCTGGGCCTCGAAGCTCTCCATTTCCGCTCTGACCCTATACGTGCCGCTCGGCAAGCCGCCAATGCGGAACACGCCAGCCTCGTTCGTCGTCGTGCTGCGAACCAGACCGGTGCTGACATGCGTGACGATTACTGTGGCGCCAGGCAACAGGCCACCCTGAGCATCGTGCACGACACCACGAACGACGGCGGTCGGCAGCTGCGCCAATCCGGATGTCGTGACGAGTAGCGTCAATCCCACGGAGGTCAGCAACCGACCGAGGACACGTCGGAGAGAAACACTTGTCCCCATCACACCCTCCTCACAGAAGCCTGTGGCTAAGAGCGCTTCGCGGGTGTCGTTTCCCCGGGGCGGGCCCGGACGCCGACCGACCACGGGTGCTCCTCGCGCTCAACCCGCGTCATCCCAGTTTTGGTGGGGCCCTTATGAAATGATAAGCAAGATCGTGGCCAGTAGCCCAGCCGCACGTAAACCGGAAAGACTCGCGACGCTGGCGGTTGTCCAAAGTGGCCCACCGCAGTTGATCTGGAGGGTCGGATTGCCGCTCCACGAACTTGGATATTGGAGGGAGCTGGTAGCGAAGCTCCGCCTCAAACCGCCGAGCCTAGGGCGAACCACGGTGGGGCGGATCTTCGCTACTAGATGCGCGGCCGCCGACGGCGGCCGCGCCTAAGACAGCTTCTAAGGCCGCCCTTCAGAAAACTTGCTTCATCTCTCACGACTTCGGCCCTAGAAGATGTCTAGTGGACAGGACACTAGGCGCGAACGGCGGCCATGAGCTTTTCGTACTTGGACAAGACCACGTCCCAGCGGTAGTTGCGCCGTACGTAGTCGCGACCGTGACGTCCCATCGACGCACGCAGCCGCGCGTCCGACAGGAGGACTTTCAGGCACTCGACGAACTCATCCTTGTCCGCGTAGTAGAGCCCGGCATTGCTCGCGCGACAGTGCTCCACGACCACCTCGCTGCGGGCATTGGCGAGAATCGGCGTCCCGGCCGCAAACGACTCGAGCGCGAGCAGCGACAAGCTCTCGAAGGGTGATGGGACAGCGACCACCGTGGCGGCTTCGAGCGCTGCCGTACGCTCGACTTCGGAGAGCAAGCCCGCAAAGCGCACCGACGGGGCATCCGGAATCGGCATGAGCTTCGCACCCATCAGGACGAGCATCGCGTCGCCGCCCTCGGCCGCGTAGGTACTGAAGTATTCGAAAAGCTCTTCGCAGCCCTTGCCAGGATCGATGCGTCCCCCGTAGAGCACCATTGGCCCGTAGAGCCGATGCCGGCGACGGAACATCCATCCTCGGCTATGGCTCCGACCGTTCTCGCGTCGAGGGGGATGCGATGGCGCCGCCTCGCCAGCGTCTGCCGGGGCCTCACCGCGCCGCCGCGGATCGGATGATGGCGGCGGGAGGTCTACGCCGCAGCCAATCACCTCCTCGACGCGGGCGGTGATGCGGAACGTATCGCTCACGAACCGCCGCTCGGCGTTCGTCTGGTACGCCATCGCCGCCGGCAGCGAGAACACCTCCTTATAGAGGTCCAGGCGGATGGCCGGCTCGTCGTGTGCCGTGGGGACGAGAATGCTGCGCGACGGCGCGATCTTCAGCCCCAGGACGGTGGGCGCATACAAATACGTGAAGAAGATCAACAGGTCGTACGACGAGTGGCAACGTTCGAGGTACTCGAGGAGCGCCGGGCACCAGGGCCCCTGCTGCGTGAGCCACTCGAGCTCGTCATCGGCCGTGTGCGGATAGTGGAAGATCCAGTTCGAATAGCGATTGAACGTCGCAATGTCGCGCTCTCGTGCGACGGCGAACCTTCGCACCGCGACACCGCGAATCCTGTCCATCCCTTCGGCGTACTCGTTTTTCCAGGTCACGTAGTCGCGCGCGCAGGTCGTGAGGACCTCGACCTCGTGGCGCGACGCCATCCGTTCGGCAATCAACCGGCAGGAATACTCCGAGCCGCCGAGAATGTCCGCGCCATATCGCTGGACGATGAACGCAATTCGCATAGCGCTACGCGAGCTCCGCGAGCAAGGCATCGAGGTGACGCTCGATGGCTGCGTCGCTAAACGCGGCGAGCCGCTGCCGTTGCCCCTCGATGATGCGCTGCCGCACATCCGCATCGTAGGCCAGGATCGCCAGCAGCTCGGCCGCGTACTCGAAGTTCTTGGTCGAGAACAGGACGCCCGCCCCACCCAGGGTTTCCGGCACCGCGCCGGCGCCGTAGGCCAGCACCGGGACATCGGCTGCCATCGCCTCGACGAGCGGCACACAAAAGCCCTCGTGGTCGCTCAGCGAGAGATAGACGGACGCCTGACGATAGAACGTTGCCAGATCCTCATCTGGCACCGGGCCAGTAAAGATGAACCGGTCCGGCAGCATTTGGAACCGGGCGACGAGCGCGCGGATCGCCGCGAAGTATGACGGGACCGCGTCATGTTTGCCCACGAAGATGAAGCGGTAATCAGCGTCCACGTAGCGCTTGTAGTGCTCAGCGAGTAAGAGTGTGTCCTCGATGCGCTTGTTCGGCGCCACGCGTCCCACGAACAGGAAGTTTACCAGCCCATCGTCCAGCACGCGCTCGAGGGCGGGCCGCCGCGGCGCCTGCGTGATGCGGGCCGTGTTGACGGCAATCGGCATCACGCCGGTTGGCGCAAAGCCCAAATTCTCGAGCTCCTGCCGGTTGTAAGCCGAGTCACCAAGCGCCAGATCCACTTGGCCAACCAGCGTCCGAAGCTCGGCTCGACCCAGTTGGGCCAGGCGGTAGAGCTCTCTGTCATAGCCCGCGAAGAAGTGCGCGGGCGTGATGTTGTGATATTGCAGGACGCGCGCACACTCCAGCGTCGCGAACGCCGCGGTCATCGGCGAGGGCAGCGCGAAGTGAAAGATCGTCATGTCGCCCGCTCGAGCAGATGGATGCCCAAACGGCCGCACGTCGCCCCGGAGCTCGTCATCCATGGTGAGCGCAAAGACGTCTGCCTCGTGTCCGCGGGTACGCAGGAGATCCCGCACGCGCCGAGCGCTGTCCCCGATGGCGTCGCCTCGGTGTGCGGCAGGAACCCACTGGTGGATGATCATGCCCAATGCTCAATGCCTAATGCCCAATGCCCAACGGGTAATGCTAGTCGCTGACGCCTACTCACTCTCCTCTGCCTGCGGCAAGGCCAGAAACGCCGCAGGCCGATACTGTCGGATGTCGGCCAACCGCTCGTTGTGCGCGAACTGCTGCCAGAAATCGTGTGTCACGCGTGGCGCGGTGGGCGAGGCGGCGACGGCTTGTTCGACAAAGCGCAGGAGCAGCGCGGCAAAGTCACGCCTCCGAAGGCGATCCAGCGCGGCATCCTGCGCAGAAAGAAGGCGCTCGCGGAGATCGTCGTCTTTCAGGACGGTATCCATCAGCGCGGCGATCTCCACGGGTTGCTTGGTTTCATACAGGATGCCCGCTCCGTCCAGCGTGGCAGGCACGGCTGCCGCCGCGTATGCGACGACGGGCACGCGCTTGTAGAACGCTTCGACGAGCGGCACGCAGAACCCTTCGTGCTCGCTGGCGCACAGGAAGAGATCAGCGACGTCGTAGAACGCCGTGAGCTCCTCGTTGCTGACGTGCCCAAAGAAGAAGACATCAGGCGTGCGGAGTCGCACGATGAGCTGCTGCAACATGGCGTAGTACGATTCGAAGCCGGCGTGGGATCCCACGAGCAACAGCCGCGAGCGGGGGTTGTACAACGTGCGATAAGCGTGGAAAAAGCGAATCACATCGTCGAGCTTCTTGCTCGGCACCACGCGGCCGACAAACAGGATATTCGTCCAGTCATCGTCGAAACCGCCGGCCATCAGGCACTGGGGCGTGACATCGAGGTGTGAGAAATCCGGCACCACCGGGAGGACATCCGTGCGTGGAAATCCAATCGCCTCGAGCTCTTGACGGTTGTACTCCGAGTCGCCCACGGCCAGCACGCACCGCCCAGCGTACGCCGATAGCTCCCGTCGACCCATGAAGCATTGCTGCACGAGCAGGGGGTGCACGCCGAGGAAGTACTCGGGTGGTGTGATGTTGTGGTAGACGAGCAGCATCTTCGCGGGCAGCGCATACGCGACGCGAGAGGCCACCGAACCAATCGAGAAGTGGTGGATGAGGACGTGCTCTTCGGTGCAATCGTCGATGAGATCCCGGTAGTCGCGGCTTACCGCAGCGACGCGCGGCTCCGCGGTCTCGACGAAGATGTCCGATCGATAACCGGATTCGCGCAGCACACGCTGGATGCCAATCACCTCGTGGCCAATCGCATCGCCGTAGGCCAGCGACGCCAGAACTTGGTGCACAGGAGGCCGAGTCATGTCGTCACTGATCAAGACGCCGCGCTCTTCGCGGCCGGGCACGAAGCCGGTCGGAGTCGCGCCGCGACTGCCGGTTGCGCGAAGACATGGCCGCATCGTGGGCGTGGCCGAGCTGTCGCGCCGGTATGGCCGCCAGGACCGTATTGGCCGGCACGATCTCGCGTCGCCGGCGTCTGAACCAACCAGGTAGCGGCTCGATCGTGCAGGCACACGGGCCGCGACGATCCGCGGCGGCAAGGTCCGCCAGCGTCTCCTCGTACTTGCGATCGATCACGGGCCACCTGTAGTGGCGCTGGAAGTACTCGCGGCCCGACTGCCCCATGGTTCGATTCAGGACGCGATTGGTCCACAGAACGCGCAGCGCCTCAGTGAACTCGGCGCCGTTCTCGTAGAAGAGGCCCGCGTTGCTCCGCAGGCACTGCCCGACCAGAACGTCACACCGACCGTTGGCGAGCACCGGCCGACCGAGCGCCCATGCCTCGAGCGTCACCATCGACAGGCTCTCGAAGAACGACGGCATGACCAACACCTCGCACGCCGCGATCGCATCGAACTTGTCCTCATCCGACACGAAGCCGAGATGGCGGATAGAGGAATGCTCCGGGATGGGCAGAATGGAGTTCCCCACCAACACCAGCCGCAAGGCACCGCTTCGTGCCGCCACCTGGCGCAGAAAGAAGCGAAACAGCTCGGCACACCCTTTGTTCTCGTCGATGCGGCCAACGTAGAGCACGAATGGCCCGCTGATCCCGTACTTTTGGCGGAAGCGCTCAGGGTGAGCTCGCTCCGGGATGTGAGACGACACTCCGACCACGACGCCCGGCACCGCCTGGTTGTTGGCGATGGCGCCGATCATCGCACGTTCCTCGGGCGAGTTGTACATGATCGCCCGCACGGCACGGAAAATTGGCGGGAACAGCGCGAGGCCAATCGCCGCGTCCCGTTCCGCCGTCGGAACCAAGATGGCGCGTTGTGGTACGGTGCGCACGCCGTGATACGCGTGGTAGTAGCGATAGCTGAAAAAGATGAAGTAGTCGTAGGCCTCGCGCTCCGACGCAAGATGCGCCACGAGTGCCGGACTCGTCGGACCCTCGGTCGTCAGCCACGCGAGCTCGTCGGCCAACGAGTGCTGGTTCTGGAAGACGCGGAGCGATAACCGGCCAAAGTCGTCCGGGCGACGCTCGCGCGCGACCGGGAAACGGCGCACGCGTAACCCGTTCACGCGATCCTCGCCGGCGGGATAGGCATCGGCCCACGTGACGTAATCACGGGCGCACGTCGTCAAAACGTCGACATCGTGGCGCCGAGCGAGCCGTTCGGCGATGTACCGTGCGTGGAGCTCGGCCCCGCCGTTGATCTCGGCACCGTACCGCTGGACGACAACCGCGAGCTTCACGTCTCGGACGTCGAAGAGTCGTCGGGCCGCTCGCCCGCCGAGGGTGTGGCCGTCGGGGCTGTGCGTTCACCGGGCGGCTCTTCCCGGCCCCCTATTCCCGATTCCCGATTCCCGATCCCTGATTCCTGATTCGGTCCGGGGGGGCGCTTCCGGCCACGGCGCCGCCGTCGTCGCCGGCTTCCGCGCTCGCCCTCGGCCTCCGCTTCCGTCCCCTCGTCTTCCTTGGATGACGCCCCCGCGCGGTACTCGACGACTCCCTCGAGCGCGCGCGCGCGTCGCTCATGAAAGTCGAGGCGACTCTGAATGGACTCGATCCGCATCTTCAGGTTGCGGTTTTCAACGCCCAGCCTCGTCAGCTCTACGACGATGTTGTGGAAGAGCTCGAAGTGCAGGGGGTCGCGCTGGAGAAAGTGGTCGTTCATTCTGCTCTGCAGGTGCAGCACGTGGCTCACGACGTTGGGATTGAAGAACAGCTTCAAGACCGGGTTGAGCAAGCGCCGGATGAACAGGAGCACACCGCCAACGCTTCCCCGAGACGACGCGTACAGCGTATCGGCGTCGAAGGCATAGTTGGGGGGCATGTCCTGGCGCTCGCGATACGCCTTGAGCAACTCAGAGCGGACGGACTGCGGGTCGAGAAATTGCTCGAGCCGCACCGATGCCAGCTCGTGAAGCTCCTGCTCGGTGTAGTCGACGCCCCGCTTCTCACGGACCCGCGCCCGGATCTGACGCATGATGTCCTCGACGTCGACGTGATCGGAACGTACAGTGAACTCGGACATGGGTTGATGACGGTCGGCCATGCGCGGCCCGATCCGGCCCTCTCTATCGATAGATGATAATGGTGACGGCTAGCGCCCAGAGCGCCACGCACAGTAACAGCGGACGATCCGTGAGCAGCACCTCGGAAGGGTTTCCACCCTTCTCCTTCCGGTGGACCAAGTAAAGGTAGCGAAAGATGCCGTATAGCGGAAACGGCAGCGTGAGTACCAGGCTTTCGGTCCCGAACTTGGCCACGGTCTCCGGGCTCATCGTGTAGAACGTGTACCCGATCAGGGTCGAGGCCGCCACCACGGCAATCATTTGATCCAGCAAATATGGGCTATATTCCTTCAGAATCGCGCGATGATTGGCGGCCTCGTCCGCCAGGAGCACCAGCTCGTGACGCCGTTTGCTCAGCGCCAGGAAGAGCGCCAGGAGAATCGTGCAGACCAGCAGCCATGGGCTGATGGGCACGTCTATCGCCGCTCCGCCAGCCGCCGCGCGCAGCACGAAGCCGATGGCAATCGCCAGCACGTCCATGATGACGAGATGCTTGAGCGGCCCGGAATAGAGCAGGAGCAAGCCGACGTAGGTGAGGGCGATGAGGGCAAACGAGCGGTCGAGCACGAACGCGGCACCGAGCGCCACAGATCCGAGGACGAGCGCCGCAGGGATGGCCACGGCCACGGGCAGCCGCCCGGATGCAATCGGCCGCCGAACCTTGATTGGATGCCGCTGGTCCGACTCGCGGTCGAGGATGTCGTTGGCGAGGTAGACCGTGCCGGACAGCAGGCAAAAGATCGCAAATGCGGCCGTGGACCTCAGAACGGCCGTCGAATCGAATAGCTCACCCCCGAAGAGCAGGGGCGCAAAGACAATCAGGTTCTTCGTCCACTGCCAGGGCCGAAGCGAGTACACCAAGGCGGAGACGAGCCCGCCGCGCTCGTCCGCGCCGCGTGACGAAGACATGGCTAGAGGACGTTAGCACGGTCGGTGCGCGTGGCGCGCGCTGTCGCCCAGATCATGCGAAGCTGCTGACGGCGTCCTGTTCGGCATCGAAGGTGTCGAACACCGTGAGGAGCTTGGTAATGGAGAGTAGATCTTCAATGCGCTTCGTCACGTTGACGAGCTTCATTTTGCCGCCCTGTCGGCTCACCGTCGTGTAGGCCCGGACGATCTCCCCGAGACCGGCGCTGTCGATGTACGGCACATCGGCCAGGTTGATGAGGATCTTCTTGTGCCCCTGATTCAGCAGGCTGTGGACCTTGTCCTTCAGGAGCTCATCCCCCTCGCCAAGCGTCATCTTTCCCTTCAAATCCAAAATCGTCACGTCGCCCGTGACGCGCTCATCAATCTGCATGACATCCCACTCCTGCGGTCGCACCCGGATGCGCCCAGCCATCCCAGAACAAAGGGATCGAGGGTCATCGGGCAGCCGAAACTAACACGAAGAGGTCAAGGGATCAAGGGGTAAAGGCTTGACCCCTTTAACCCTTTGCCTACTCCGATTCCCGACGCTGCTTCTTGCGGCTGCGCTTACGCGCCAGCGCCTGTTTCGCCCGGCGCTTGTCGCCAGGCTTCAGGTAGAAGGAGTGCTTCTTGATGTCCTTGATGATGTCTTCCTGCTGCACCTTGCGCTTGAACCGTCTCAAGGCACTTTCGATCGACTCCCCGTCTTGAATCTTGACTTCAGCCACGCGTGCTGTCACCCCCTTCGCTTCCACCCCCGGCGGCTGCGACGCCCGGACGTGCCCAACGCGCGTCCGGTGAACATGCTAGGGTACCACACGCGCGCGGGTGTTCGTTAATCTCGGCCGTAGACTCGCGTTGGCCTCGTCCTTCATCAAGCCATGAGAGTCCTCGTCGTTGGAAGTGGCGCGCGCGAGCACGCCCTGGTGTGGAAGCTCGCTCGAGAGGCGTCGGTCGAGCAGGTGCTCTGCGCCCCTGGCAACCCAGGGGTCGAGGACGTCGCCACGTGCGCCGCCATCGATGCGATGGACGTCAACGCGCTGGTCGATCTCGCACGCCGCGAGCGGATCGACCTCACGGTCGTCGGTCCGGAGCAACCACTCGAACGGGGTGTGGCGGATGCGTTTGGGGTAGCCGGACTCCCGTTGTTCGGGCCGACCAAGCGTGCGGCGCGGCTCGAGACGAGCAAGGCGTTCGCCAAGCAGTTCATGACGCGCCACGGCGTCCCCACCGCACGAGGCATCATTTGCCACAGGCCGGCCGAGGCCAACGACGCCGTCGCAGAGCTCGGCCTGCCCGTTGCTATCAAGGTGGACGGCCTCGCGGCCGGCAAAGGCGTGACCATCGCGACCGATCTGGAGACGGCGCGCGTCGCCATTGCCGCCGCCATGGTCGGTCACCAGTTCGGCGACGCCGGGCGCACGCTGGTCGTCGAGGAATTTCTGACGGGAACAGAAGTCTCCTGCTTCGCGCTGTGCGACGGCGAACGGGCCGTTCCGCTCGTGACCGCACAAGACCACAAGCGCCTCTTTGACCGCGATCGCGGGCCTAACACCGGTGGGATGGGTGCCTTTGCGCCAAGTCCCCACGTCACCGACGAGGTGCGGGAGACGGTCATGCGCACGATTGTCCGGCGCGTGATCGAGGGGATGGCATATGAAGGCGACCCGTTTCGCGGCATCCTCTACTGTGGATTGATGCTGACCGCGACGGGCCCAAGGGTCGTCGAGTTCAACGTCCGATTTGGTGACCCGGAGGCGCAAGTCGTCTTGCCGCTCGTGGACGCAGAGCTCGCGCCGCTCATGCGCGACGCGGCGGCCGGCGCGTTGATGACCACTGCTGTGCCGGCCAAACCGGGCGTTCAGGTCGGCGTCGTGCTGGCGTCCGGCGGGTACCCGGGACAGGTGGAGGTCGGACTGCCGATTTCAGGCCTCGACCGCGCACGAGACGACCTGCTCATCTTTCACGCCGGCACGCGCCGTGTTGGCAATCGGATCGTGACCGCGGCCGGTCGAGTGCTCACTGTCGTGGCCGGAGGACCGGATTTCGCCGCCGCGATCGAGCGTGTGTACGACGGCGTCGGTGGCATCTCGTTCCACGGCATGCAGTACCGGAAAGACATCGGCAAGAAAGCGCTCCGACCGCTGTAGCGCCTCGTTTCTGACCCTAACCCTGGTCCTGACCCCTGTCCATGAGGATCGCGAGCCGCTGGCCTGGCGACTGGCGCTGTCCCTCGACGATGAGCTGACCGCATGCGGCACGAATATCACGGCCTCGGCTCTTGCGTACGGAAACCGTGAGCCCGCGTGCCGCGAGCGCCCGCGCAAAGGCGTCGACGCGCTCGTCCGACGGCCGGCTGAACGGGATACCTGGTCCTTCGTTGAGCGGCAGCAGGTTGACCTTGGCTTTGAGGCCGCCGACCAGCGTCCCCAACCGTCGCGCATCCGCAGGCGTGTCGTTCACTCCCTCCAGCAGCACATACTCGAACGTAATTCGGCTGCGCCGGCGCAAGGGGATGCGCTTGCACGCCTCCACGAGTGAGGCCAACGAGTATCTCTGATTGAGCGGGACAAGAGCGTCACGCTGTTCTTCGGTGGTCGCGTGCAGCGAAATGGCGAGATTGGGCATCAGAGGCTCGGAGGCGAGCCGTTCGATGGCTGGAACGATGCCCACGGTCGAGAGCGTGACCCGTCGCGCTGGGACCGCGAGGCCCTGCGTCGTCGCGAGCATCCGGAGGCCCTTCATGGTCTGGTCATAGTTGTGAAGCGGTTCCCCCATACCCATCAACACGATGTTGAACGCGCGCGCGAACATGCCCAGCTCGCCCGCCAGTCGTCGCACTTGACCCGCGATCTCCCCCGCGGTCAAGTGACGCGTGAGCCCCATCTTCCCCGTGAGGCAAAAGGCGCATCGCATGGCGCACCCCACCTGCGTGGACACACAAAACGTTTGCGCCGGTGTGTCGGGGATGTAAACCGATTCGATATCGCGGCCATCGGCGAGTCGGAGCAAGAACTTCGTCGTGCCGTCGACCGACTGTTCCGTCCTTACGAGGTCGGGCGTCGACACGTAGCAGGTTGCCGAGAGACGCGAACGGAGTGCCCGGGATAAGTCGGTCATCGCTTCGAAGTTGGTCACCCCCCTCCGATACACCCAGCGGTAAATCTGGCGCGCATGGAACGGCGCCGCACCGAGCGTGCGCAAGAGGGTCTCGAGCTCGGAGAGCTCCAACTCTCCCACGTTCGTTCGCGACTCGGTGCGGGACTCCTCAGCGGCCCCGCCGCCGCTTTGGGTGACGTTTGTCACACTCATCTCACGTATATTCAATGACTTAGCCCAATCTTACCTAAGAATTAACGATATCACGTCAACCGCGCTCGTGGCGTGCTCAAGCTCTGCCGTTCGGAGCACCCCACGGGGACGTAGGCGGCGCAGGGGCACGCCGAACCGCGTGCTATGATCAGCTCTTCGGGTGCCGCCGTGGGCGCCCACCTTGCAGTAACCCATCATGATAGTCCGCGAGACCCTCTCCAACGGCCTGGAGCTGATCACCGAGGCCATGCCACACGTGCGTTCGGTGACCATGGGCGTGTGGTTGACGCGCGGATCCCGACACGAGGAGGAAGCCCAGAGCGGGATCGCCCACTTCATCGAGCACATGCTCTTCAAGGGTACGAGCCATCGCTCGGCTCAGGATATTGCCCAGGAGATCGACTCGATGGGCGGGCACCTCGATGCCTTCACGTCCAAGGAATACGCGGGCTACTACATCAAGGTGCTCGACGAGCACCTCCCGCGCGCCTTCGACATTCTGGCGGACATCATTCGCAATCCGGCGTTCGCTCGAGACGACATCGAGCGGGAGAAGCGGGTGATTCTCGAAGAGATCAAGATGGTCGAGGACACGCCCGACGACCTCGTCCATGAGCTCTTCACACAACACTATTGGGCGGGGCACCCGCTTGGACGGCCGATTCTCGGAACGCGCGAGACCGTGGAGAGCTTCAGCGACGATGTGCTGCGCCGCTATTTCGAGGGCGCGTACGTTGGGCGCAACCTCATCTTGGCGGCAGCGGGGAACCTCCAGCACGAGGTCATCCGCGACCAGATGGAGCGCGCGTTTGCCGACCTCCGCGCGGATGGCAACGCCTGGAACGACGGAGTGCCTCGGATTGCCCCGCGGCTGATGGCCCGTCAGAAGGACCTCGAGCAGAGTCACGTGTGCGTGGGCACGGTCGGCTATCCTCAGGTGCACGACGATCGCTTCGCCTGCTATCTGCTGAACATCGTGCTGGGCGGGTCGATGAGCTCGCGGCTCTTCCAGAACATTCGAGAAAAGCGTGGCCTCGCCTACTCGGTGTTCAGCGGGCTGAGCGCGTACCGCGATGCCGGCCTCCTCACCATCTATGCTGGCTGCGCCAGCGATACCGTAGCCGAGGTGCTCGACCTGGTGGTCGAGGAGCTGCGCAACTTGCGACACGAGCCCGTACCGACCGACGAGCTGCGGCGCGCGAAGGATCATCTCAAGGGCAGCTTGATGTTGAGCCTCGAGAGCACGTCGAGCCGGATGTCCCATCTCGCACGGCAGGAGATCTACTTCGATCGACCCCAGACGCTCGACGAAGTGCTCGAGGGTATCGAAGCCGTGACGGCCGCGGACATTCGCCGGGTTGCGGCCGATCTCTTCTCGAACGGCTCGCTGGGCGTCACCGTGCTCGGGCCCGCCGACAAGGTGCCCGTGGAGAAGGAGCGGTTGGATTTGGAGTGATGATCCCTCGGTACACTCACCCCGCCATGGGCCGCCTCTGGAGCGACCAGCGGCGCTTCGAGACATGGCTGCTCGTCGAGACGGCAGCAGCCGAAGTCATGGCCGAGGATGGCATCGTGCCAGCCGAGGCCGCGCGTGACATTCGCGAGCGCGGTGCCTTCGACATCGCGCGCATCGAAGCCATCGAGCAGACAACTCAGCACGACGTCATTGCGTTCACCACGGCCGTCGCCGAGCGTGTGGGGCCGTCTTCGCGCTGGCTGCACTTTGGGTTGACCTCGTCCGACGTCGTGGACACGGCACTCGCCGTGCAGATGCGTGACGCGTGTGATCTCCTCCTCGACGACATCGACGCGCTCGCGGCGGCCGTTCGGCGTCGAGCCGACGAGCACCGGCGCACACCAATGATCGGCCGGACGCACGGTGTGCATGCCGAGCCCATGACGTTCGGCCTGAAGCTCGCGCTCTGGTACGCGGAGCTGCAGCGTGACGGAGCCCGGATCGTCCGGGCACGCGAGACCGTCAGCGTTGGAAAGATCTCGGGCGCCGTTGGGACGTTTGCCCATCTGCCGCCGTCGATTGAGGCGCGCGTGTGCCAGAAGCTCGGGCTGGAGGCTGCGTTGGTCTCGTCGCAGATCATCCAACGCGATCGGCACGCCGAGTTGCTGGCGACGCTGGCCATCACGGCCGCCTCCCTGGACAAATTCGCGCTCGAGATTCGCGGCCTGCAGAAGACCGAGATTGGCGAGGTCGAAGAGCCGTTTGCAGCGGGACAGAAGGGCTCCTCGGCCATGCCGCACAAGCGCAACCCGATTGGCTGCGAGCAGATCTGCGGGCTCGCCCGCATCGTGCGCGCGAACGCTATGGCCGCGCTCGAGAACGTGGCGCTCTGGCACGAGCGCGACATCTCGCACTCGTCCGTTGAGCGGATCATCCTTCCCGACAGCTTCATCGCGCTGGATCACATGCTTCGCCGGTTCACGCGGATCGTCCAGGGTATGGTCGTCTATCCGGACCGCATGCTCGACAACCTGCGCCGCTCGCGTGGCGTGGTGTTCTCGGGGCAGTTGCTGCTGGAGCTCGCCAGACGCGGCGTCGCGCGCGAGCAGGCGTATGTGTGGGTGCAGCGGGCTGCTCAGCGGTCGTCTGCAGAGCAGCGAGAGTTCAAGACGTTGGTGCTTGCGGATCCCGACGTGATGGGCGTGTTGACCCGCGAGGAGATCGACCAAGCGTTCGACCTCGATGCCCAGCTCCGTCACGTGGAGGAGGTCATCGACGGGGTGTTCGGTGTGACACCGGCACCCTCGCCTGCTGGATCCGTTCAGTAGATGAAGGCCATGAGCGATACCGCTGCTACGGTAACAACGATCACGGCGAAGGTCTTCGTCACGCTCAAGCCATCCGTCTTTGATCCCCAGGGCAACACGATTGGCGAGGCTCTGCTCTCGATGGGCTACGGTGCCGTAGAAGACGTTCGCCAAGGCAAGTACTTCGAGCTCACCGTCCGCGCGGGCTCGTCCGACGAAGCGCGCCGGTTGGCAGAGGAGATCGCCGACCGCCTGCTCGCGAATCCCGTGATCGAGAGCTATCGCGTAGAAGTGGCGAGCGACAAGGATGCAGCATGAAATTCGCCGTCGTCGTCTTTCCCGGTTCGAACTGCGATCACGACGCCTATCATGCGGTCAAGCACGTGTTGGGTCACGACGCCAACTTCCTGTGGCACAAGGACACGAGCCTCAAAGGTGCGGACGCTGTCATCCTGCCAGGCGGCTTTTCGTACGGCGACTACCTCCGCACGGGAGCCGTCGCGAGGTTCTCGCCCGTCATGAAGGCAGTCGCAGAGCTCGCGGCGGATGGTGGGGCCGTGTTGGGGGTGTGCAACGGCTTCCAGATTTTGCAGGAGGCGGGGTTGCTGGAGGGTGCGATGCTCCGCAACCAGAGCCTCAAATTTCGTTGTGAGCACGTGCGGGTCAGCGTCGAGCAGACCGACACGCCGTTCACGAACCTTTGCCGGACGGGGCAAGTGCTGAAGATGCCCATCGCGCACGGCGAGGGAAACTTCTACGCGCCGCCGGAGGTGCTGGAGCGGCTCGAGCGAAACCGCCAGGTTGTCTTCCGGTACGTCGACGCGGACGGCGAGCCGAGGGCCGCGGCGAACCCAAACGGCTCACTCCACAACATCGCGGGCATTTGTAACGAGGCGCGCAACGTGGTGGCGTTGATGCCGCATCCTGAGCGGGCGTGCGAGTCCGCCTTGGGTAGCGCGGACGGCCGTCTGCTCTTCGACTCGGTGGTGGCAGCCATTCGACTCGCCGGTCGGCCCGCCTTCGGCGAGCCGTCCGGCTCGCTCATGGCCAACGCCGGATTTCTGAATCCTGATTCCTAATGAACGATACGCTTCTCGAACAGCACGGCCTGACCCGCGACGAGTACGGCCGCATTGTCGAGATCCTCGGTCGCGAGCCGACCCTCACCGAGCTCGGCATGTTCTCGGTCATGTGGTCAGAGCACTGCAGCTACAAGAGCTCGCGCCTGCACCTGAAGAAGCTACCCACGGCAGGGCCGCGTGTCCTCCAAGGTCCCGGCGAGAACGCCGGTGCGGTTGAGATCGGCGATGGCCTTGCCGCGGTCTTCAAGATTGAGTCGCATAACCATCCGTCGTTCATCGAGCCGTATCAAGGTGCGGCGACCGGTGTCGGCGGCATCATTCGCGACATCTTCACCATGGGTGCACGGCCCATCGCATTGATGGACTCGCTCCGCTTCGGCACACTGGGCTCGCCGCTCACGCGTCGCATCGTCCACGGTGTCGTGGCAGGCATCGCCGGCTACGGCAACAGCATCGGGATTCCGGTGGTGGGTGGTGAAGCGGTGTTCGACGCTTGCTACGCGGCGAATCCGGTGGTCAATGTGTTTTGCCTCGGCATCGCGCGCACAGACCACCTCGTAAAGGGGCGAGCCGACGGTGTCGGCAATCCGGTCTACTATGTGGGTGCAAAGACGGGCCGCGACGGCATTCACGGTGCGACAATGGCCTCAGCGGAGTTCGACGAGCAGTCGTCTTCGAAACGGCCGAACGTCCAGGTGGGCGATCCGTTCATGGAGAAGCTCCTGCTCGAAGCGTGCCTGGAGGTCTTGCGGAGCGGCGCGCTCATCGGTCTGCAGGATATGGGAGCGGCTGGGCTCACCTGTGCGACCTCGGAGATGAGCGCTCGGGCCCGCACGGGCATGGACGTGGAGGTAACGGCTGTCCCCCAGCGCGAAACCGGGATGACGCCGTACGAAATCATGCTCTCCGAGTCGCAGGAGCGGATGCTGTTCGTCGTCAAGACGGGACGTGAGGCGGATGTCGAGCAGACCTTCGAGAAGTGGGATTTGCACGCCGTCAAGATCGGCGTGGTCACCGACGACGGCATGGTGCGCGTGCGGGAACGGGGCACCGCAGTCGTCGAGATTCCAGCCGCGGCGTTGGCCGACGAAGCACCCCTCTACGACCGGCCGTACCGGAAGCCTCAGGATTTCGATGCCGAACGCGCGCTGGGTCCAGAACATCTCCGACCCGCGCCCGCAGCACCGGACGTCTTCCTCGCCTTGCTCGCCTCGCCGACGATTGCGAGTAAACGATGGATCTTCCGGCAGTATGACCACATGGTTCGCACCAATACGCTGGTCCTCCCGGGCATGGGCACGGCGGTCGTACGCGTGAAGGGAACGAAGCGTGCGTTGGCGATGTCACTGGACGGGAACGGGCGGTATGGTCAGCTCGATCCGCGCCGTGGCGCCATCCTGGCGGTTGCGGAAGCCGCTCGCAACGTCGCGTGTGCCGGCGGTGTTCCGATCGGGGCGACGAACAACTTGAACTTTGGCAATCCGGAGCGGCCGGAGATCATGTGGCAACTCGTGGAGGCCATCGAAGGCATGGCCGAAGCCTGCCGGGCGCTCGACATTCCCATCACCGGAGGGAACGTCAGCCTCTACAACGAGACGGAGGGGCGACCGATTTATCCGACGCCAGTTCTGGGTGTCGTGGGCCTCATCGAAGACGGATCGAAGGTGGTAGGACGAGCGTTTCCGGAACCAGACTTGAGCGTGGTGCTCGTTGGCGCCCGTTCGCTGGTGGCCGAGATTGGCGGCAGTGAATACCTTCACATCGTGCATGGACAGGTGCGCGGGGTACCGCCCGCAGTTGACCTCGAGGCAGAGCGCGCCCTGCATCGCCTGTTGCCACGCGCGATTCAAGATGGCATCGTGCGCTCGGCACACGATGTCGCAGAGGGTGGCTTGGCCGTAGCGCTGGCCGAATGCTGCTTTGAGAACGAGGACATTGGTGTGAAGATTGATCTAGGGACGCTGGCGACGGAGCCATCGCCGGACGAAGGATGGACGCCGATGCCCGCCGATCACAGCGTCTTGTTCGGGGAGGCGGCGGGTCGCGTCCTCGTCACGGTTCGGCGCGAGGACGAGGCGGCGTTTCTCGCGCGCGCCGAAGCGGAAGATGTATGCGTACGCGTCATTGGCAGGACGGGTGGCAACCGCGTGTCCATCGACCTCAACGGTCGGGCCGCGATTGACGAGCCGGTCCGTGAGGCCGAGACGGTCTGGGCTACGGCGCTGGAGCGGGCCCTTGCCTCGCGTGCCGCCTAGTGAAAATGGACAAGCTCAAAGAAGAGTGCGGCATCTTCGGTATTTTCGCCCACGCGGAGGCGGCCAACCTCACGTACCTGGGTCTTTACGCGCTCCAGCACCGCGGTCAGGAAAGCGCCGGCATTGCCTCCGCGGATGGTCATGTTGTCCGCGTGACGCGCGGGATGGGTTACGTGGCCGACATCTTCACCCAAGATGTGCTTCGCGGGATCGAAGGGACGAGTGCCATCGGCCACACCCGCTACTCGACTGCTGGCGCGAGCGGGCTCGCCAACGCGCAGCCGTTACTCATCGAGTGCGTCCACGGCCAGATTGCCGTGTGCCACAACGGCAACCTGGTGAACGCGGGCGAGCTGCGCGATGAGCTGGTGCGGCAGGGCGCGATCTTCCAGACGAGCAGCGACACCGAGGTCATCCTCCATCTCTACGCGCGGTCAAAGAAAGGCACCGTCGAGGATGCCGTCATCGATTCGATGCGGCAGGTACGCGGCGCATTCTCGCTCCTGTTGCTCGCGAAGGATCGCCTGATCGTCGCACGCGATCCGCACGGCTTTCGACCCCTGGCACTGGGCCAACTCGGCGATGCGTGGATTGCCTGCTCTGAGACCTGCGCGCTGGATCTCATCGGTGCGCGGTACGTCCGTGACGTCGAGCCCGGAGAAGTGCTCGTGCTCTCGCGCGAGGGTGTGCGATCCTACCACCCGTTTCCCCCGGCACCACGGGCCCACTGCATCTTCGAGCACGTCTACTTCTCGAGACCAGACAGTCAGGTGTTCGGCCGCAGCGTCAACGAAGTGCGTACCGAGCTCGGTCGCCGACTCGCGCAGGAAGCCTACGTCGAGGCCGACGTCGTCGTTCCGGTTCCAGACTCTGGGGTGTGCGCGGGCATTGGCTACGCCGAAGCGTCTGGTCTCCCGATGCGCATGGGCCTCATCCGCAACCACTACGTGGGCCGGACGTTCATCGAGCCACAGCAGTCCATTCGGCACTTCGGCGTGCGCGTGAAGCTCAATCCCGTTCGAAGCATTCTCGAGGGACGGCGCGTCGTGCTCATAGACGACTCTATCGTGCGTGGCACAACGAGTCGAAAGATCGTCAAGATGGTGCGCGCGGCGGGTGCTCGCGAGGTGCACCTGCGCATCAGCTGCCCGCCCACCATCTCGCCCTGCTTCTACGGCGTCGACACTCCGCGCCGAACTGAGCTGATCGCCGCGACACACTCGCTCGAAGAGATCCGGAGGTACATCGAAGCCGACAGCCTCGCCTATCTCAGCCTCGATGGCATGCTGCAGGCCGTGGTGCCCGACGAGCCCTCGTACTGCACGTCGTGCTACACGGGACAATATCCCGTGGAGTTCCCGCGTGACCAGGAAGCGTACCTGCAGCTTGTCCTCAAGCTCGATCGGTAGAAGGGGTCTCCGGGGACGATCATATGCGTGACGGACTGACTCACGTTCTTGTCTCGGCCGCGCTGGGTGCGGGGCTGCTCGTGCCCGGCTCTGTGGCCCCCCAGGCACAGACAGCGAGGAAGGGGGCAGCGGCCGAGGCTCCCGCGCCGACGGTTGACAACCTGAAGGCGGCGATCAACCAGCTTGGCAACCTCGATTACAAGGTCCGAACCCAGGCGTCGAGCGTCGTACGGCGTGCGCCTGCTCGGCAAGCCGTGGCCGCGCTCACCACGGCTGCGGAGCAGCACAAGGATGGGTACGTACGCTTCCGGGCACTGGTGCTGCTCGCGGGCTTGAACGATCCCAAGAGCCGGAGCCTGATGGAGGCGGCACTGACCGACAAGAATGACCGCCTTCGCGAGGTGGCGTATCGCTACTTCGAAGAGCATCCTGACCCGGCGCTGGCACCGCGGCTGATCACGGCCTTGCAAAAGGAAACTTCGGAGTTCACGCGGCCCCCGCTCACGCGCGCCCTGGCTGCGCACGGAGCCGATCCCCAAATACAGGCGACGCTGAAGCGCGACGCGATGAGTGGACAGGATTATTTCCGAAGCGGGGTCATCGAAGCGCTGGGTGACCACAAGGCAGCGTATGCCTTGCCCGAGCTGCTCAAGATCGCACAGCTCGACGGGCCGTTGCAGGACGATGCGGTGTTGGCCTTGGGAAGGATTGGGGACAAGCGCGCGTTGGAGACATTCGCGCGACTGCAGCGGACGGCGCCCCGCGAGAACCAGCCAGCGCTCGCGGTGGGGATTTGCATGCTTGGCGTGAATTGCGAGTCGCACCAGGGCTTCCTCGCCAAGACCTTGCGTTTTGCCTCTAAGGAGGTTGGGTTCCAGCCGTTGCTACGGTCGACGGCCGACAGCGTCGCCGAGCTCGCGATCGCGAATCATCCCGAGGCTCTGGAGTTGCTCCTCGAGACGGCGACTCCCGCGCAGGACCCCGTGCGCGCGCCGCTGGTGCTCGCCGTCGGAACCGTCGCCTTACGCAATCCGCAGCTGGTGCTCGACTACCTGTCGAAGGCGCCGCAGGCGACAGGTCCGACTGACGTGCTGCGCGAGGCGTTCGATATGTTGGAGGAGGATTACGCCGAGGAACGATTCTACGCGACCGTTCGCCGCGCGTTCTGGTCAGCGGCGCAAGGCTCGTCTGAGCGGAAGGCGGCTCAAACGCTCATCGGCGCGCTGGAATTCTAAACGCATGGACTACAAGGACGCAGGCGTCGACATCGAGGCCGGCAGCGAGGTTGTCCGCCGGATCAAGAATCTGGCCCGCAGCACTTTCACGCCGCACGTCTTGTCTGAGATTGGCGCGTTCGGCGGCTTGTTCGATCTCAGCGGCCTCCAGCTCGATGATCCCGTGCTCGTGGCGAGCGCAGATGGGGTTGGGACCAAGCTCAAGCTCGCATTTCTGACAGGACGCCACGACACGATCGGCGAGGATCTCGTCAACCACTGCGTGAACGACGTCCTCGTTCAGGGTGCACGCCCGCTTTTCTTCCTCGACTATCTGGCAACGGGTCGGCTCTCGCCTGATGTGGCGGCGAGCGTCGTCGAAGGCTTGGCGCGTGCCTGCCGCGCCAACGGATGTGCGCTCCTCGGCGGCGAGACCGCCGAGATGCCTGGCTTCTACACGGATGGCGAGTACGACCTCGCCGGCTTTATCGTCGGCGCCGTCGCGCGCGCGCGGATTCTCGACGGCCGAGCCGTCGCACCGGGCGATCTGTTGATTGGTCTACCGTCAAGTGGCCTGCACACCAACGGATACTCGCTCGCTCGGCGCATCCTCTTCGAGCGGATCGGTCTCACGGCCGAGAGTTACGTGCCGGAGATCGGCACAGACGTGGGCAGCGCGCTTCTCGTACCGCACCGCACGTACCTGCCCATCGTTGCGCCGCTGCTGGACACGGGCGTCATCAAGGGCATGGCGCACATCACCGGGGGCGGCATCAGCGATAATCTTCCGCGAGTGCTACCGCAAGGTACTGCAGCGGACGTCGATCGCGCGACGTGGGAGGTACCCGCGCTGTTCCAGTGGCTGCAGGCATCCGGCAACGTCCCTCTCGACGAAATGTATCGAACATTCAATATGGGCATTGGGCTCGTTCTCGTGTGCGCCGAGGCGGACGTGGCTCCGCTCCTCGCCCGGCTACGCCCTGGTGACGAGGTGGGCGCTCGGGTAATTGGACGCATCGTGCCCGGCAACCGCGCCGTCACGTACAGGTAAACAGGAATCAGGATTCCCGACTCCCGACTTCCGATTCCTGATTCCCGAATATGCCGAAGCGGCTAGGCATTCTGATCTCTGGTCGTGGCAGCAATCTGCAGGCCATCATCGACGCGACCGCCGACGGCCGACTGGATGCGGTCATTGCGGTTGTGATCTCGAACCGGCCCGGTGCGCCTGGCCTCGAGCGGGCTCGGGCGGCTGGTGTTGAAACGCTCGTCATCGATCACACCACGTTCAGCTCGCGCTCCGCATTCGATCGGGCACTCGTCGCCGAGCTCGAACGCCGTCACGTGAATCTGGTCTGCCTAGCGGGGTTCATGCGCCTGCTCGGTTCCGAGATCATCGACGCCTTCCCGAACGCTATTCTCAACATCCATCCGTCGCTCTTGCCGGCGTTCCCTGGCTTGGACGCACAGCGCCAGGCGTGGGAACACGGCGTCAGAGTGTCAGGTGTCACGGTGCACTTCGTCACGAAGGATCTCGACGCTGGACCGATCGTGTTGCAAGCTGCCGTGCCGGTTCGTGACGATGACACGCCGGAAACGCTGGCGGCGCGAATCCTCGTCGAGGAGCACCGGACCTATCCGGAAGCCATCGCGCGGGTACTTGCCGGCGGCTGGCGCATCGAAGGACGCCGGTTCACCCGGCCTCCGACTCACCCTACCAATGGCGTGCGGAGCTTCGATACGTAAGTTGGGCCGCTCGGCGACAGGCGGCTTTCGAACAGGGTGATCTCGCTCACCCTCATGGGGCCAATCCGGTTCCCGGATTCGCGGACCCACGCAGGGAGCCGCGATCGACGCGGCATCCGGTTCGGCTTGAAGCGCGCGAGTGTGATGTGCGGATGAAAAGGTCTAGCGGACCGCGGCCAGGGCCGCGCTCCTCGACGCTCACTTGCGAGCCCCGAAACTTGACACAATGCGTCAAGTTTCGGGTTCTCAAGGGTTCTAGCCTCGGGAAGCACCTGCAGCTTAGTCAGGCGTGTGTGCACCTCGTCGTACAATGCGGAGAGCAACGCTTCCCCGGTGCGGACGCCTATCCAGAGGACGCGTGGTGCCCCCGTTCCGGGAAACGCACCGACACCGCCGATCTCGATCTCGAACGGTGCGAGCTGTACCGGTTCCTCGAATGCACGATAGAGCGCAGCCGCAGCCTCGTCGCGTACCCAACCAAGAAAGCGGAGCGAGATGTGAAGGTTGGATGGCGCCACCCACGTGGTACCGCGGATGAGAGTGGGATCGAGCCGCGCCCGTAGCGCGGTGGCAATCTCGGCTACCGCAATCCGGCTCGATTCGTCGAGATCAACCGCCAAAAAAAGACGCATGCCTGATGCCGATCGGTCGGTTCGCCACTCGCCCTGATCCCTGATCCCTGATCCCTTCTGACCCCTGACCCCTGACCCCTAGAACCCTTGAGGACCCGAAACTTGACGCATTGTGTCAAGTTTCAGGGTTCTCAAGTGAGCGTCGGGGAGCGCGGCCCTGGCCGCGGTCCGCTAGAATTGGGCCTTGCGCTCGAGCGTGAGCACGGCGACTTCGGGTGGGCAGTTGATCCGACACGGTACGTAGACCGTGCCGATGCCGCGGCTGACGAACAACGCGGTGTTCTCGCGCCTCGCGGTGCCTGCCAAGACGGGGAACTTTCGACCGGCAATGGCGCCCACACCGGGTAGCACCACTTGGCCGCCGTGAGTATGGCCGGAGAGCACCAGCGGCACGCCGAGCGCGCTGGCCTGGGTCAGGCGACGCGGGTCGTGCGCTAGCAGGAACGTCGTCGGCCCTGAGCCACGCAGCAGGCGCGCAATCTCGGCCACCTTTCGCGTCCAGAACCTCACGCCGACCAGATCGACACGCTCGCCGCGAATGCTGATCCGCGTGCGGGCGTCTTTGAGCACATCGAAGCCCACCCGTGCGAGCGCTCGCGGCATGTCGTGGTCGTCGTCGTGATTGCCGAGGATGGCATAGACGCCTTGTGGCGCGGTCAGCGGCCGAAGTACCCCGGCCGCCGGCTCGACGAACCCACGATCGCCCCACGTCACATAGTCGCCGCCGAGCACAATTAGATCGGGACGTTGGTCGAGGAGGAGCGTGACCGCGCGCTCGATCAGCACGCGCGGGACCATGGTGCTCAGATGCGTATCCGTGAGCAGACCAATCCGGAGGCCAACCAGCGCGGGCGGCAAGCCGGATATCGGCACGCGCGCGTGTGTGACGTCGAGATGGAGGCGTTCGAAGGAGTAGCCGTGCGCGCCGGTGCCCACCGCCGCGCCCACCACCGTAGCCGCCGCCGCCTTCAACCACTCGCGTCGGGTGAGATGGCCGCTTCGGTCAATGACCATGCCTTACGAGCTATCGTAACAGTGTGAGCCAGGCGGGCGGCTGCGCGCCCGCGTCGTCGTGCACCTCACCTCGACGAGCTGAAAGCGACAGACCCTTTCTCTGGCCAAGGCGAAGGCGGACTCGTCGGCCGTAGCGCAAAGCGCGAAGGCGGAAGCGCGAGGCTACAGGGTACAGGCTATAGTGGCTCCATCATGACGCTCGACGAACAGATCGCCTATCTCACCAAAGGATGCGTGGACGTCGTCCGCACGGCGGAGCTCGCCGCGAAGCTGGAACGCGCACAGGCGGAGGGACGACCCCTTACCATCAAAGTGGGCTTCGACCCCACCGCGCCCGACCTCCATCTGGGACATACGGTCCTCCTGCGGAAGATGAAGCACTTTCAGGATCTCGGCCACCGTGTGATCTTCCTGATTGGCGAGTTCACGGGGCTCATCGGTGATCCAACCGGTCAATCGAAAACCAGGCCACCCCTCACGCGCGCCGAGATTGCGGCAAACGCCGAGACCTACAAGCGGCAGGTCTTCAAGCTCCTCGACCCGGAGAAGACCGTCGTCGATTTCAATGGCCGCTGGCTCGGCGCCATGACGAGCGAGGACTGGGTGCGGTTGGCGGCCCGGTACAACGTTGCGCAGATGCTCGAACGGCGCCACTTCCGCCAACGCTACGAATCAGGGCAGCCGATTTCGATGCACGAATTCCTCTACCCGCTCGCCCAGGCGTACGACTCGGTCGTGCTCCGCGCAGACGTCGAGCTCGGCGGCACCGATCAATTGTTCAATCTCAACGTCGGCCGCGACATCATGCCGACCTACGGCCTCGAGCCACAAGTGGTGATGACGACTCCCTTGCTGGTGGGACTTGACGGTGTCGAGAAGATGTCGAAGAGCCTCGGCAACTATGTGGGGGTCGACGAGTCGCCGAATGACATGTTCGGCAAGGTGATGTCGATCTCGGACGAGCTGATGTGGACGTATTACGAGCTGCTGACGGATCTCTCCTTGGAGGGTATCGAGACGTTGAAGGTGGCGGTGGCTGCGGACAGGTTGCATCCGAAGCGCGCCAAGCTCGATCTGGCCGCGCGAATTGTGACCGACTTTCACTCGGGCCAGGCGGCGGCGGAGGCCGAGGCCTGGTTCGAGCAGGGACGGAAGAGGGCGTCCGAGGCAGCGACGAGCGCCGCAACGACTGGGGAGCTGCCTGTGGTAGAGGTCGTGGCCGGGGCGGCCGTGAATTTGAGTCGCGCCGTCGCCGATCTCGGCTTCGCGGCGTCGGCCACCGACGCGACGCGCAAGATCAGGCAGGGAGGAGTGCGCATCAACGGGGAGAAGGTGTTGGCGCTGCATTGGCAGCCACCTCGAGCGGGGCGCTACATGCTCCAGGTTGGTCCGCATCGGATGGCCGTGCTCGAGGCTCGACGCGTGGACGTCCGAGATGAGGACCCTCGAGGTGGTGGCGTCTGAGGTTACAGCGGGTAGACTACCACTAGCACGGCGCGTTTGGCGAACGCGCCCTACCAGGATGGAAGGTAGGGACGCCTCGCCGAGGCGTCCGCCCAACTCGCCCACGCTCGAGGACGCACGGAGGAAAGCCGGGGCTGTGGCGGTTTCAAAAGAACGGCAGTGGGACATTGGCCGACAGCGTAGGGCCGAGAAGATTGAGCGGGCCAAGGTGGCCTTGTCGGGGTCGCTCCGGGGCAAGATCTTCTCGCGGGACCGGACGGTGGTTCTGCTTGAGGCACTGCTGAGCCCTGGCGATCGCGTGTGTCAGGAAGGGAACAATCAGAAGCAGGCCGATTTCCTCGCGCAGGCGCTCACCGAGGTCGATCCGAGCCGTGTCAACAACCTGCACGTCGTCCAGTCGGTGGTCGCCCTGCCGGAGCACATCGAGATCTTTGAGCGCGGCATTGCCGCGCGCTTGGATTTCTGCTTTTGCGGTCCCCAGGCTGGACGCCTCACCGCGCTCCTCCACGAAGGGCGCGTGTCGGTTGGGGCCATCCACAATTATCTCGAGCTGTTCGGACGGTACTTCATCGACCTGACGCCGCAGGTCAGCCTGATCGCCGCTCAAGCGGCGGATAGCCAGGGCAACCTGTACACCGGACCGAATACTGAAGATACGCCGGCCATTGTCGAAGCGACCGCCTTTCGCGGCGGTATCGTGGTCGCCCAGGTCAACGAGATTGTCGATCGGCTGCCGCGGGTTGACGTGCCAGCCGATTGGGTCGATTTCG
This sequence comes from Luteitalea sp., assembly GCA_009377495.1. Taxonomy (GTDB): domain Bacteria; phylum Acidobacteriota; class Vicinamibacteria; order Vicinamibacterales; family Vicinamibacteraceae; genus WHTT01. Next base: position 18,953 of record WHTZ01000020.1, on the reverse strand, counting down.
TGGTTCAGAGCCCCCACCCTCACCTCGTCGAACCGCTGTTCACCCGGGACCCGGCGCTCATCTCAGAGATCCAGATCTTGATGGCGATGACGGCGATCAAGGGGATCTATGCCGAGTACGGCGTGCAGCACCTGAATCATGGGATTGGCTTCGACACAGCGGCCATCGAGCTACTGTTGCCGACATACGCGGAGAGCCTCGGCCTGAAGGGTCGGATCTGCCGGCACTGGGCGCTCAATCCCCACCCTACGCTCATTCCTGCCATTGAGTCAGGCTTCGTCGAGTCGGTGCATTCGTTCGGCTCAGAATCGGGCATGGAGCGATACGTGGCTGCGCGATCGGACGTGTTCTTCACGGGCGCCGACGGGTCGATGCGCTCGAATCGGGCATTCTGCCAAACGGCCGGGTTGTATGCCTGTGACCTGTTTATCGGTTCGACCCTTCAAATCGACCTGGCGGGGAACAGTTCCACGGCGACGAAGGGGCGGATGACCGGCTTTGGGGGTGCGCCGAACATGGGCTCCGACGCCCGCGGGAGGAGGCATCCGACGCCGGCGTGGCTGAAGGCTGGCGAGCAAGCGCGTCGCGGGCGCGACCGCATGCCCCGCGGGCGGAAGCTGGTGGTTCAGATCGCGGAGAGCTTTCGTGAGCACATGGTGTCGACGTTCGTCGAACGGCTGGATGCGTGGGACCTGGCGGCAGCGGCCGGCTTGGACATCCCACCTGTCATGATCTACGGAGAGGACGTGACACACATCTTGACGGAAGAGGGAATTGCCAACCTGCTCCTGTGTCGTGACGAGGAGGACGTGGAGCAAGCCATCCGGGGTGTCGCCGGCTATACCGATGTCGGCCGGAAACGTGACAGACGGATGGTTGAGAACCTTCGCGACCGGGGCGTCATCACACGTCCCGAGGACCTGGGGATCGATCCGCGCCTCGCCACGAGGGATTTGCTTGCCGCCAGGTCGATGAAGGATCTCGTGAGGTGGTCGGGTGGGCTGTATCAGCCGCCAGCACGTTTTCGTCACTGGTGAAGACGACCATGGAACACCTGGAGTTCACGTTTCCGGGAAGGCGCGCAGCCACCGGGCGGAAGCACGCTGTGCTCGTCGGTGTGGTGGGATCGGGAAACTTGGAGGTGCTTCTCGAGCCCAAGCCGCTCGGCGGGGCCTGTCAGATCGTGGTCAAGACCGCCGTTGCCGGCTTTGGTGAGATCTGGCAGGCCGTGCTCGAAGATTTCTGTCGCCGCCACGGTCTGGGCGATCTCCTCGTGTCCATCAATGATCTGGGGGCAACGCCGGCCGTCGTCGCCCTGCGGTTGGACCAGGCGGTTCACGAGCTCGAGGGAAGCGGACCATGATCGTTCCGCGAACGAGCTACGTCGAGGCCACCGCTCGCCGACGCGTTGAGGCCGTCCTCGATCATGACTCGTTCTGGGAGTTTCTCCCGCCGGAGGAACGGGTCACCAGCCCGCACCTGTCTCAGCTCGATCTTCCGGTTGCCTTTGACGACGGGGTGGTGGTGGGCGGGGGGACGGTGCAGGGGCGACGTGTGCTGCTCGCCGCGCAGGAAGGAGCCTTCATGGGCGGTGCGGTCGGTGAAGTGCACGGAGCCAAGCTCACGGGTCTGTTCGCACGCGCCGTTGATGAGCGCCCTGACGCGGTCGTGCTCTTGCTCGAGTCGGGAGGTGTCCGACTGCACGAAGCCAATGCTGGCTTGATCGCCGTCTCCGAGATCATCCGAGCCTTGTTGGCGGCTCGCGGGCGAGGTATACGGGTGCTTGCGGTGATTGGTGGCGGCGTTGGTTGTTTCGGTGGCATGGGCATTGTCGCGCGCTGCTGTGACGCCGTCATCATGTTGGAAGAGGGCCGACTGGGCATGTCCGGTCCAGAGGTCATCGAGATGGCAGGCGGTGTCGAAGAGCTCGATTCACGTGATAAGGCGCTGGTCTGGCGCACCTTCGGAGGCAAACATCGCTATCTGCTCGGGGACTGCGAGTATCTGGTGGAGGATGATGTCGCCGCAATCCGGGAGAGCATTCACCAGGCCCTCGAGGCCGCGTCAGGCTTCGAGCTCGAGCAGCTAGAGGCAGAGCACGCCTTGCTCGAGAAACGTCTGCGTGAGCTCGCTCACCTCCACGATGCGATCGACATGTGGCGCGCGCTGGGCCTTCCCGACCCGGACACCCTGCCCATGCTGGATCTCGCTCGGTTCACGCCCATCGCCCACCGAGCCCGTTCATTCTGGAAAGGTGAGGGATGACGTGGAGAGACGATCGTGGAGAGAGGTTGCGGACCAACTCTTTCGGGGTGGTCACCGGATCGAAGCGCGCGGCGCCTTCCTATCAGGCAGCGCCACCGTCGACGGCACGGCGATCAGTGTGGTCGGCACCACCGACCACGCGACGATCGATGCCGAGATGGCGCTCAGGATCGCCAGCGCCATCTTGCGTGTCGTCCGAGAAGCGCCCGGGCGTCCGATCCTGATCCTCGTCGACACCAATGGTCCGAGCTTGAGACATCGCGACGAGCTGCTGGGGATTAACACCTACATGGCTCATTTGGCCAAGTGCGTCGAGATGGCTCGGCGCTTCGGCCACCACATCGTGTCGCTGATCTATGACCGCGCATTGAGCGGCGGATTCATTGCCAGCGGCATGATGGCGGATCTGTGCTTCGCCCTTCCACAGGCAGAAATCCGGGTGATGAACATCCGGGCGATGGCGCAGGTCACGAAGATCGCTCGAGAGCGGTTGGAAAGGCTGAGTCGGTCCTCGCCGGTCTTGGCGCCCGGGGCCGAGAACTATTTCAAGATGGGTGCGGTCGACGAAATCTGGAGCGGCGACATCGGCGCGCACCTGGCGGCCGCGCTCCGTCAGGCCGTCGGGCCGGACCAGCGAGCCTCTCGTGGCCTCGAGCGCGGAGGACGCCATCTCGCGGGGCCGGTCGCTCAGAAGGTTCGCTGGTATGGCCGAGACCGAACGATCCCTGCGACATGCGATCGTCAGGGTTGATGGCGCGAACTGGGTCGAGGCGTTGACGACCCCTCTCGACCGAGAGGCGACCAGCCTGCTCCGTGCGTGGTTCGACCTCGGTCGTCCGGCCGTGGCCCGGGGGACCACCGGTCGTAGCCCGCGCGTGAGTGTCAGCTTGGGCGTGGCGTTTCCACCGTCGAGGGGGAGGCTGCGCCTGGCGTTTTCGGTGGGACGCGAAGCGATCCGCTCGGTCGATCCACCGCCACGGCTGCGGGCGGTCATCGGCTGTGCTCCGGCCGACTGGCGCCAAGGCCTGACGCGACTCGAGCAAGAAGCGCAACTAAAGGGGCTGAGCTTCCATACCTTCGGATCGCTCGCGTGGCAATTCTTGACGACGATGAGCTACATCACTGCGCGCTCGGACATCGATCTGCTCTTGTATCCTCGAACCGAAGCGGCGCTCGAAGATGGCGTGGCGCTCTTACGGACGTGGCAGGCGTCGCAAGAGGTTCATGCGGACGGCGAGATCGTGCTGCCGGATGGCCGAGCCGTGGCGTGGCGTGAATGGGATCAGCGGGCGTCGCTGGTGCTGACCAAGGGCCCAGATGGCGTGGCCTTGGCAAGCCGTCGCGAGTTGCTAGGAGTGTTCGCCTCATGACGGCCGCCAATCCCTGTTTTCTCGACTGGCTCCCGCCCCGTCCTGGAGCTCGATTGGGCCGTGAAGGGGAGCCCTCGGCTCGGATCTCCCCGCGTCGAACAGCACGGATGATTGGCGCGCTGGCCATTCGAAGCCTCCACACGGAAGTGGTGCTCTCACCAAAGCCGGGGCTCGTCAGCCCGAGCGATGCCGGGAGTCATGCAGATATGGACATCCGCACGTTCATACGCAGCCTCCGGTCGCTCCGCCGCTACTTTGTTGCGACCGCCGAACGAGGGGCGAGCGGCGCGCCCTTCCGGGTGTTACAGCAGCTCGGCCTGCGAGCCGAATCGGAGATGCTTGCCGCCACCGACGGCGTGAACACCCACCGCGGCGGGATTTTCACGCTCGGTCTGTTGGCCGCCGCCGCGGGCTGGGTCGTCGCACGTGGGTCGCGACCGCATGGGCGACTCCTGGGCGACGTCGTCACCGCTCAGTGGGGTGTCGTGCTCTCCAAGAAGCCGCTCCATGCACGAACGAACGGCTCGACGGTGGCCGCCAAGTACGGAGCTGGCGGCGCCAGGCGTGAAGCGGTCCTGGGCTTTCCCTCCGTCTTCGACATTGGCGTCCCAGCGCTGCAGCAGGCCCTTCGAGCTGGCTTCGATGTGCGCCGCGCCAGAATCCAGGCGCTCTTCAGTCTCATGGCGACCCTGGAGGACACCAACCTCCTGCACAGAGGTGGACCGAACGGCCTCAGGCTCGTGCAGGACCGGGCCCATGCCTTTCTGGCTCGAGGGGGTGTTTCGCGGCCTGATTGGGAGCAGCGGACCATCGCGATTCATCACGAGCTGGTTCGGCACAACCTCTCACCTGGGGGGAGCGCCGATCTTCTGGCCGCAAGCTGTTTCGTTCTCGCCCTAGTAGCGAAGCTCCGCCTCAAACCGCCGAGCCACGCCGAACCCGGTGCGGCGGATCTTCGCTACTAGATGCGCGGCCGCGAGCGCGGCCGCGCCTAAGACAGATCCTAAGGCCGGACGCCTGGGTTATAAAACTTGCTTCATCTCTCACAGGTCCGGCCTTAGGAGATGTCTAGAGGAGGCGAAGACCGGTGCGCTTAGGAGTGCTGTGTCCGGGGCAGGGTGCCCAGCATCCAGCGATGTTGGATAAGCTGCGCGATGTTTGCGCAGCCGAGGAGGTGCTCGGCGCTGCTGAACGCACCCTTGGCTGGAGCCTGCGCGACACCCTCGCCTCTGCGCCAGACCTCTACACGAACCGGGTGGCTCAGCCGCTCATCTGTATCGGTCAGCTCGCCACGTGGGAAGCCATCAAGCGTGATCTTCCCGCTCCAGCGTTGTTTGCCGGATACAGCGTGGGCGAGCTCGCGGCGTATGGCTGCGCGGCCAGCTTGACGGCTGGAGCACTGGCGTACCTGGCTGTGCAGCGGGCGGCGATCATGGATGAGGGGGTTCGAGAGCCAGGTGCGCTCGTCGCCGTCAGCGGTGGACCGACGGCGGCACTCATGGAGCTGTGCGAGCAATGCCAGGTCGACATCGCGATCGTCAACGGCCCCGAGCACTTCGTCCTGGGCGGTCCGAGTCACGCGATCCAACGGTTCGAGGAGGCCGCGGCTGCACGCGCGTTCCGTGTCACCCCGCTCAATGTGGCGGTCCCTGCCCATACCTCACTCCTGTCACCGGCCATTGATCGCTTTCGCACCGAGCTGGAACGCTGCGCGATGACAAATCCAACCACACCCGTGTTGGCCGGAATCACCGGACTGCCGATTCGTACACGTTCGGCTGCCATCGAGCACCTCTCGCGCCAGATCGGCGAAACCGTTCGTTGGGAGAGCTGCATGGAGACCGCGCTGGAGATGGGCTGTACGGTATTCCTCGAGCTAGGGCCGGGGCAGGCGCTCTCGAGGATGGTCATCCAGCGCTATCCGCATCTACAGGCCCGCTCGACGGAAGAGTTTCGCAGCCTAACGGCGGTCAGTCGGTGGGTCGAGGAAGTCCTGTAGCTCTCCCGGAATCGAGTCCGTTCGCGATCGAGCGCCCGCAGGTCATAGCCAATTGGGGAAGATCAGCACGGCCCAGGCAACGAGCGGAGCCACCACGATGACCAGCCCCGTATAACCCAACAGATAGCGGTAGAACCGCTCCGGGTGGGGATCTCGGGCGTTGGCCAGCACCAGGGCGCCGTTGGTGGAAAAGGGACTGATGTCGGGCATCGTTACCGAGATCGCCAGAGCGGCGACCATGGCCACGGCGCTGACCTCGCCCTGAAGCAGGAAGGGCACCATGAGCGGGATCAGCACGCCCAGCATTGCCGTGGAGGAGGCGAACGCGGTGACCAGCCCGGCGACGTAGCACAGCACGAGCGCACCGAAGATCGGCACGCCGATCGCAACCACGCCGTCGCTGAGGTAGTCGATGGTGCCGGCCTCTTGGAGGACGTGGACGTAGGTGAGGACACCACCCAGCAGGAGCACGATCGGCCAGCTGATCTTGTTGACCGCCTCCTTCTGCGCACCTGGGCTCAGGATGGCGAGGGCCACGGCAATGCTGATGGCCACGAACCCCAGGTGGAATCCGAAGCCGACGGTCAGGATCATCAGGAGGATCAGACCGGCGGACGTGGCGACCTGCTCGAACCGAAGGTCCGATCGCGTGCTCCCCGATTCGGTCGTCAGCGGGCCACCTGCCGTGGCTCCCCACGACAGGCCTCCTCTACCGGCGATCGTCACGGGTACCTGCGTCGTGGCAGGTGCGGCAACGCGCTGCCCGAGCAGGCGCCATCCGAACAGCAGGTAGAGAACGAACGCGAAGGCAAAGTTGAAGATGAAGCTCAGGACGAAGACCGTCATCGGGCTGCTCGGCAACCCCGTGCCGGCCACGATGCCCTGGACGATGCCGCCGTAGACGCTGACGGGGGAGAATCCCCCAGCCTGTGCGCCATGGACAACCATCGCGCCCATGAGCAGCGTGTTGATGTGGTACCTGGCCGCGAAGCCTAGCGCGATGGGGGCCACGATCGCCACGGCGGCCGGGCTCAACGCGCCCACAGCGGTGAGCGTCGCCGTCACGAAGAACATCACCCACGGGATAGCGGCGACCCTTCCGCCGACCAGCCGTACCGCCCCTTGGATCAGCAGGTCCACGGTGCCGTTGGTGTGCGCGATGCCGAACAGGTACGTCACGCCCACCAGAATCAGGAACAGGTTGCCCGGGAAGCCCGCGAGAATATCCTCCGGTTGCAGGGCCACGACCGCTGTCCCGACGAGAAAGGCCGCGACAAACGCCAACGCCCCCATGTTGATTGGCCACAGCGTTGCCACCACGAACATGGCTGCTAAGGCGACAATGGAGATGATTTCAGGTGACATGGGGGACTACTCCCGTGCTGGACCGAGCGCCCGTCGATGACGGTCAATTGCGGTGTCCACCAGATGTTGTTATTACAATAGTGCGATCCTAACGGAAGCACGATCATGGTCCGGATGGCGGCTCAAGCCTTCGTGGCGGCGACCTTCGTGGTCGGTACGGCGTTCGCCGAGGTGATTCGGGTCGAGATCGACGAGCAGACGGAGTTCCTCGACGGCGCATCCTTCGGCGCCGCGGGGCCGTACGTGCGTATCGTCGGTCGGGTCTACTTTGCCATCGATCCTCAGCTGCCGCCCAACCGAACCATCGCAGATATTGATCTGGCGCGCAATGCCGAGGGCCGAGTCGAGTTCTCCTCCGATCTCTACATGCTCGAGCCGCTCGATGCCTCCCGGGGGAACGGCACGGTCCTGTTCGAAGTCGCCAATCGGGGCCGCAAGAGCCTGCTGTCCAGGTTTAGCCTAGCTCGAGAGTCACTCGACCCCCGCACCGTCGAAGAGCTCGGCGACCGATTTCTGCTGGACCAAGGCTTCACCCTCGCGTGGCTGGGCTGGCAGGCCGATGTCCATGACCACCTGCGGCCCGTTTACACGGACGTGGACCCCGACGATCCACCTAACCCACACTTGATGCGCTTCCGGGCGCCTGTGGCCACCAAGCGCGGGACGCCGATCACAGGTTGGGTGCGCTCGGATTTCGTTCCCGATCGAAAGAGCCTCAGCTTCCACCTGGCGGATCGCACGCACAAACCCTATCCGGTGGTGGATCCCGATGACCCCGACATACGCCTGACCGTTCGTGAGCGAGCCGACGCGCCGCGGCGAGCCATTGCGCGCGACCTGTGGCGGTTCGCTCGTGAAGAGAACGGACGCCCGGTCCCCAGTCGGGCACACGTCTACATGCCGAGTGGATTCGAAGCTGGGAAGATTTACGAGATCGTGTACCGGTCTCAGGACCCGGTCGTGGTAGGTCTCGGACTCACCGCCGTCCGGGACTTCATCTCATTTCTCAAATACGGAAGCCCGGGCGTCCGTCGGCCCGCCGCCGGGTCCGACTGGCGCCCCCTCCAAAGGGCCATCGGTTTCGGCTCATCTCAGAGCGGCCGCTTTCTGCGGACCTACGTGTATTTTGGCTTCAACGAAGATGAGGAGAAGCGGCTGGTCTTCGACGGCCTCTGGGCCCACGTGGCCGGGGGAGGGCGTGGCAGCTTCAATCACCGGTTCGCCCAGCCCTCGCGCGACGCGCGGCCGTTTTTCAACTTCTTCTATCCCACGGATCTCTTTCCCTTCAGCGACCGGGAGCAGACCGATCCGGAAACGGGCCGCACCGAGGGGCTCTTGACGCGAGCCCGGCAGGCGGCCGTGGTTCCGCGGGTCTTCTACACCAATTCCTCCTACGAGTATTACGGTCGGGCCGCCTCGCTCGTCCACACCACCCTCGATGGGGGCCGGGACTTTCCGCCGGACCCAAGCTCGCGCATTTACCTGATCGCCGGGTCGCAGCACGCGCCGGGGCAATTTCCGCCGGGGAGAGGCGGTACGCAGAATCTCTCCAATGCCAATGACTACCGGTGGACCATGCGTGCCCTGCTCGTAGCCATGCAGCAGTGGCTGGAGAAGGGAGTGGAGCCACCGGCCTCGCAGTATCCGCGAATAGCCGACGGCCAGCTCGTCCCTCTGGCCTCGGTGCAGTTTCCAGAGATTCCGGGAATCGCCTTCCCAAGCCGCATGCACAGGACTTTCCGGTTCGATTACGGCCCGGAGTTCTTGTCCAAGGGGATCATTGCCATCGAACCTCCGCGAGTGGGAAGAGAATTTCCGACGCTGGTCCCCCAGGTGGATGCGGCAGATGGCCATGAGATCTCCGGCATCCGGCTGCCAGTCATCCAGGTGCCGTTGGCCACCTATACCGGCTGGAACCTGCGCCACGCGGACCTCGGCGCACCGGATGAGCTGTTCAGCATGGTCGGATCCTGCATCCCGTTTGCGAGGAACCGAGCCGAGCGTGTCAGGACCGGCGACCCACGGCCGTCTATCGAGGAACGTTACGAGAATCGCCAGGACTACCTGGACCGTGTTTCGGCCGCGGCAACGGAACTGGTCGCGGATGGCTACCTGCTCGAGAGGGATGTGCCGGCTATGGTGGAGCAGGCTGCCTTGCAATGGGATTACCACATGCATGCGACGCCGGACGACGTGCCTTCTCCTGTCAGGCGAGAAGGGATCCAGCGCGACTAGGTACCACAGCTCCTGAATCCTAGTCGATCGTCGCAGGAGTGCCCAGCAGCCGATATCTGTATACGTAAGCACCAAACTGAGCATATGTAAGCGGAGCGCTACGGCCCAGAGGCGACAATGCCGCCACTGCCGACAGGGCCGAGGCCTGATACGGCTGAAGCCATTGAGCTGGTTGATTCTATCAGCACATTCTATCCAAGAGCGCCCCTCTTGGTAGTGAGCGTACAAGCACCAGGCTGTCCGCGTCCTGTTTCTCTTAACCAGTCTGATCTTGACAGAACTGAAGCCTATCTGTATATCTAAAGAACATAACAATATACAAATGTGCGTTCGGCCGTCGATTTGCTTTCCGAGGGTAAGACTTGCGTTGAAGCAAGGGATGGGGAGGCTGTCATGCATCGCCTGTTGAGAGCCGTTCTTCTGAGTACCGTCCTGTTGTGGGGCCTGATGGGCCTTGCCGTCGCTCAGGCTACCTTCGGCACGATCACCGGGCGCGTGACGGACGCCTCCGGGGCAGTGCTGCCCGGCGTGACCGTGGCGGTGACCCACGACGCCACGAACCTCACCCGCACCGCGGTGACCGACGAGCAGGGGACCTACGCGGTGACGCACCTCAACGCGGGCGTGTACACGGTGACGGTGGAGCTCGAGGGCTTCCGGGAGGCGAGCTACCCCGACGTGCGGCTGGACGCGCTGGCCACCGTCCGCATCGACGTACGCCTGGAAGTCGGGGAGCTCGTCGAGACCGTCGTGGTGGACGCGGCCGCGCCCGTCGTTGAAACTGATGTCCCCGCCCTCTCCAGCGTGCGAGACAACCGCGCCCTGACGGACCTCCGGGGCGGCGCCGCTTCGTACCAATGGACGTACCTGGCGCCCACGGGCACGCAAGGCGGGGGTTCTGCGCGCTCCTTCGGCGGGGGCCGGATGACGATGAACAATTTCAACGTGGATGGCATCAGCGCCAAGTCGCCGGCCTTCGGGAACGAGCTAGGGCTGGCGCAGCCCATGCGCGAGGCGGTTCAGGAGCTTCGCTTCGAGTATGCGAACTCGCGGGCCGAGTTCGGCCACATTGCCAACATCACCATGATCAGCCGGTCCGGCAGCAACCAGTTCCGCGGCTCCGGGTTTTGGAACACGTACCCCACGGGGTTGCTCGCGCGCGATTTCTTTGCCGAGGAGCGACCGGACCTGCGCGGCGATAATGTCTTCGGCGGGTCGCTGGGCGGGCCCATTGTTCGGAACCGGGCGTTTTTCTTCGTCGGGTACGAAACGAATCTGTTTCGGCCGCAGACTGTGCTGGCGTCCAACGTGCCGACCGTGAAGATGCGGCAGGGCGACTTTTCCGATGTGCCCGTCGTGATCACAGACCCGCAGACCGGCGAGCCGTTCCCGGGCAACGTGATTCCGCCAGACCGGCTCAATGCGGGCGCGCTGGCCTGGCAGGACCGCTTCTACCCGCTGCCCAATTTCGGGTCGCCCGACCTCGCGGCGGGGAACCTCCGCGGAACCTTTGCGCCGGACGATCGATTGGACCAAATTGACACCCGCATCGACTATCACCTGGCGCCAGATCAGATGCTGTATGGCCGCTTCGCCGTGACGAACGCTCCTCGACAGCTCTTGGGCGACCTGCCACCCGAATCGGCCGGGTTCGGCGAACAACGGGCCCGAGGCTATCAGGGAACCGCCTCCTACACCTGGACCCTCTCCTCCCGGCTCATCAACGAAGCGAAATTCGGCTTCACCAGGCGGAACAGCAGCTCGGGCGGGCGTCCATTCGATGCGCAGCAGGTGATCGACCTGGTTGGTATCCAGGGCTTGCCGAACGTGCCGGGACTTCAGGATATTCCCACGATCAACATCTCCGGGATCACGGAAGTTCCGCAGACGCTGGGAGAGTTTAGCGAGTGGTCCTATCAGTTCATCAATACGCTCACCTACCACACGGGACGGCATCTCTGGAAAGCCGGCGTGCAGTTCAAGCCGCTCGGCTCAACCAGCCGTCTCTTTCCGAACCTCGGCGAGTACAACTTTACGAGTCAGTTCACGGCCCACGCCTATGCCGACTTTCTGCTGGGGCTGCCAGAGACCACTGTGCGGACCATCAACCGGCCGGAGGTGCAGCGGCGTGCGAGGCAACTGAGCCTGTTCGTTCAGGACGATTTCACGGTCTCGCCGCGGCTGACGCTGAACTACGGCGTGCGCTGGCAATTCGATCGGCCGGCCTTTGAAAGGGACAATCTGGTGTCCAACTTCGATCCGACCATTGGGGCGCTCGTGGTGCCGGACGCCTCGGCGCTGGAGGCGGTCCATCCCAACTTTCCGTCGACGGTGCCCATCGTGACGGCCGCGGACGCTGGCCTGCCCAGCCGATCGCTACGGGAGAGTGACCGGAACAACTTTGCCCCACGTGTGGGCTTCGCGTTCCGTCCCTTCGAGCACACGCGGACGGCCATCCGCGCCGGCTATGGGGTGTTTTACGAGGACCTCAGTATCTCGGTCGCGGACCCCATCTTCAGGAGAGGCCCTTACGGACTGACAGAGCGGTTTATCAACCGTCTTGGCGACGATGGCACGCCCGAGTTCACGCTGCAGCAGCCGTTCCGCGAGGCTGGCACCGCGGAAGGGATCCAGTTGGACGGTGTCAGCCGTGACCTGGTGAACCCCTACGTCCAGCAATGGCACCTCACCGTCGAACAGGACGTCGGCCTCCGGACCAGCCTCCGTCTGTCCTACTTGGGGACGAAAGGCACCAACCTGACATTCCAGCGCAACGTGAACCAGCCGCTACCCAGTGCCGAGCCGTTCTCGCCGGAGCGGCTCCCGTTTCCGGGCCTGGGCGTGGACCAGATCCTTCTCCGGGACACTGGTGCCAACTCCCTCTATAACGCCATGACGCTCGAAGTGCAGCGGCGGATGCACGCTGGGCTCGAGTTCATGGCAGCCTGGACGTGGGCCAAGAACCTCACCGACTCGCGCGACGTCGGGAGCGAAGGCGGCGCACAGAGTGAGAACGCGCATGACCTCCGGCGGCAGCGCGGCAACGAGCCGTCCACCCCGCGTCACCGCCTGGTGAGTAGTCTCATCTGGGAGCTGCCCGTGGGCGAGGGCCGGCGCTACCTGAACCGGTCCGGCCTCGCCAATCAGGTGCTGGGCGGCTGGCAGCTCTCCGCCCTCTACCTTGCCCAGACGGGCCTGTATCTAACCCCGTCGTTCTCTGGCGCGGATCCGTCCAATACGGGAACCTTTGGCGGGGTGCCCGATCGGCTCTGCGACGGGAATCTGTCGAGGGGGGAGCGCACCATCGAGCGCTGGTTCGATGCCGCCTGCTTTGTGACGCCGGCCAACGGTCGCTTTGGGAATTCCGGCTTTGGCATTCTGCGGGGGCCCGATCGGCACGTCGTGAACCTCGGGCTCTTCAAGAGCTTCCGGATGCCCAACGGGCACGCGCTCCGATTCGAGATGACGGCCGCCAATGCCATCAACCACACCAACTTCAACGATCCGGCGCTCAACGTCTCGGCGCCGGGCTCGGTGAGCAGGATCACCGCCACCTACACGCGCTCGGATTTCTCCGGCCCTCGGGAGATTATGATCGGCCTGAGGTACCAATTCTAGAAATCGGGAGGCCACGCTGAACGGCCTCCCGTCATGACGCGAGACTCCGAGCAACCGAGATAGCCGGATGAATGGGCACACCGGGAACCGTTTTCTCCACCATCTGACCCGTGTCTCGATGTGTCTCCTTCTGCTGGCGGCTGGTCCGCTAGTTCCACCGGAACGACGCTCCGCCTCTCCGCAAGCCGCAGTGCGCCCCAACATCGTGTTCATCCTCTCCGATGACCAGGGATGGAACGACATCGGATACAACGGCTCTCGGATTGCGACCCCGAACCTGGACCGTCTCGCAGCGGAGGGGGTGCGGCTGAAGCAGCACTACGTCTCTCCCACCTGTTCGCCCACGCGGGTGGCCCTGTTGACTGGACGAAACCCGGCGCGCTTCAACGTTTTTACACCGCTGGGTGCTACCACTGATGTCACCCCACAGGACGTGCACCTGCCCATCGCGCTGCAAGCGCTGGGATACAGCACTCACATCAGTGGGAAATGGCACATCGGCGAAACACCTGAGCATCGACCTCTGAGATATGGCTTTACCACATCGTACGGCTACCTGCGCGGGCAGATCGATCCCTACACCCACCGGTACAAGGTCGGCAATCACGTGACCTGGCACCGCAATGACGAATTCGTGGAAGAAGACGGACACGTCACCCGTCTGATCACCGATGAGGCGATACGCATCATCGAGTCGGCCGAAGACCAGCCCTTCTTCCTTTACATCGCTCACCACGCGCCTCACTACCCACTCAACGAGGCGCCTGTCTGGATCGAACCCTACGACGATGTCTTCGACGATGTGTGGCGTCGTCATTACGCGGCCAGCATCACCCACATGGATCACGAAATCGGTCGGGTGGTGGATGCGCTGGACCGGACCCAGAGGCGCCGCAATACCCTCCTTGTCTTTTCCTCCGATAACGGAGGCCAGGAGAGCTGGGGTGCTCCGCCTACCGAATACAACGGCCGCTACGCCTCGCACGCCACGCTTGGAGACAACACACCGCTTCGGGGTTGGAAAGGCCAGCTCTACGAGGGAGGCATCCGGGTGCCCGCCTTCGTCAACTGGCCAGCCGTTTTGGACGGCGGACGAGAGGTGGACCTCCCCGTCCATATTTTGGACTGGGCGCCGACGCTGATCGGCCTTGCGGGAGGCGAGGTGGACCCCGAGTGGAATCTGGAAGGTCGCGACCTGTGGACCCTCCTGAGCGGACGGAGAACGGACTGGGAACCGCGCCGCTTCTACTGGAACCACGCCGACCGCATATGGGCCGTCCGGGACGGCGACTGGAAACTGGTCGCGCAAGCCTCGGGAGACCCGGAGTTGTTCAATCTGTCTTCCGATCCGGATGAGAAGGAGAACCTGGCCCAACGCCATCCTGAACGGGTGCGGGAACTGCGGCAACGACTGGAAGAAGAACAGGCGCGCGATGGAGAAGCACTGAGGAAGCCCTAGCGGAGAGCACGGTGACAGCAAGCATCAATCGGCGCCAGGCGGTCAGGATGCTTGGCATGGCGGCCGTCGGCGCGCCCGCCATACTGCGTGGCCAGCGGCGCGTGGGTGACAAGCCCAATCTGCTGTTCGTGGAGACCGATCAGCAGCGCGCCGACACCATGGCCGTCTACGGCAAGCGCCGCTTTCGAGTGCCGGTGATGAACGATCTCGCCTCGCGCAGCGTCGTCTTCGAACACTGCTACGACTCGCAGCCCGTCTGCACGCCGGCCCGCTCTACGGTGATGACGGGGCTGTGGCCCCACCAGAGTGGATGTACCCAGAACAATATCCCGCTGCGGCCTGACACCCGGACCGTGCCGGAGCTGCTCGCCGATTCCGCCTATCGCACCGGCCACATGGGCAAGTGGCATCTGGGCGACGAGGTCTTCGCGCAGCACGGCTTTCAGGAGTGGGTATCGATCGAGGATCAGTACTCTGAATTCTTCTCAGCCGGACGAGACCCGAGGGCCCGATCCAGCTACAGCGATTTCCTGGAGCAACTCGGCTACGCGCCGACCTCCGCGACAGGCCACTTCAGTCGCACCTTCGCGGCGCGCCGCCCGCTTGAGCAGTGCAAGGCGGCGTATCTGGCCGGTGAAGCGTCAAAGTTCATCGTGAAGCACCGCGGCGAGCCGTGGATGCTCTACGTGAGCTTCCTCGAGCCGCATCAGCCCTTCTTTGGTCCGTTCGACGACTTGCACGACGACGCCGACGCGCCGCTACCGACCAATTACCCTGGGCTGCCCGTAGAGCGTGAGCCCGAAGTTTACGAGACCTGGCGCCAGTCGTCCCGAAAGGGCATCGAGGCACAGCTCGGGTGGAAGCCGCGGACGCCAAGCGCCGCGATGGACGAAGCGGCTTGGCGTGAGGCGTTGAAGGCGCTGAACCGCCAGTATGCCGGGCTGTGCAGCCAAGTCGATCACGCGCTCGGACAAATCTTGTGGGCGGTGGAGACGTCCGGCCAAGCCGACAACACGATCATTGCATTCACGTCCGATCACGGCGAGATGGCGGGTGCGCACTCGCTCATCACGAAACGGGTCATGTACGAGGAGGCTATCCGCGTGCCGATGCTGCTCTGCGTGCCCTGGCGGCAGCGCAGCCAGATCGCGGTCGCGCAGCCGGTGAGTCACATCGATCTGGTACCGACGCTGCTCGAGCTAATGCAACGGAAGGTGCCCGAAGCCCTGCTCGGTGAGAGCTGGGTCGGCATGCTGGACCGCCGCGAGCGGCGCGAGGATCACGTCTTTGTGGAATGGACGCCGCTGCCGCAGACCGATGGTCCTCGCGCACGCACCGTCATTTCACCCGACGGGTGGAAGCTGGCGTTCTACGACGAGGACAACTGTCTGCTCTTTCATCGGGACCGTGATCCGCTGGAGATGTCGAACCTCTACTACCGGTCCGAGTATGCCGGAACCGTCCGCCGCCTACACACACAGATCGCGCGTTGGCAGGAGCGTAGCGGCGACAGGCTCCCGCTGCCGGATCCGGTGTAGGTGCCGCCGTGATGAAACGACCTGTCTGTTCCTCATCCGGTTCTTGATCCCATGAAATCCAGCGACGAACGTGATTGGCACCACGCCTCTCGAAGGCATGTCTTGAAGCTCGCGGGCGCGGCCGGCGTTGCCGTATTCTCCGCCGTTGCTCCCGCCAAGGCGGTTCCGCAGGCCGCTGGCACGTCACAGAATGCCACGATTCCCGAGGACGTCGTTTCGCCCCATCCCACGATCACCAACCTGGCGATCGAGTGGAAGGTCCCGACGGATGAGCATCTCGGCGGAGTCGTCCGGGTCGAGTATCGCGCAGTTGGCGGGAGTCAATGGCGCCGAGCCATGCCCCTGCGGCGGATCCCCGCAGGCCGTAGCATTGGCACGCGCCCTATCTTTCATTGGGATGACGAGTATTCAGGTAGCATCTTCGACCTTCGGCCCAACACGGCGTATGAGATTCGCCTGAAGTTGACCGATCGCGAGCGGCGCTCGGCCGAGCGGACCATCCGGGTGAGAACGCGCCCAGTCCCACGGGCCGCGCCTAACGCCAGGATCCGCCACGTTACGCCGCAAACACTCGCATCAGCCGCCTCGGCGGCGCGCCCAGGCGACATCTTGCTCCTCACGCCCGGCAAGTACGGCGCCTTCACCGCCACCCGCGACGGCGAGCCGGACAAGCCCATCGTGATCCGCTCGCGCTCGGGGGGTGTCGTCCGTGGCCGGGCCCTGGGTGGCGGCGCGGTGTTCGACAGCATCTCGCTCCAAGACCGGAGATACGTGCATCTAGACCGCGTCACGGTCAACGGCTCGGTGGATCTCTTGGGAGGCGAGGAGCTCGTCGTCCGGCGGTGCGTCGTCAACGCTGTCTTCGGAATCATTGCCAAGGGTCCTCCGGGAATGAAGAACTGCTACATCGCCGACAACGTGGTGACAGGGATCATGCCTTGGGAAAACCTGCGCATGGGACACCTGAACGCTCAAGGCGAAGCGGCCAATCGCGGCGAGGGTATCCAAGTCACAGGCCCGGGCAACGTAATCTGCCACAACCGGGTGATCGGTTACCGGGACTGCATTTCCCTGATGGAGGACAGGTCGGCTCACGAACAGGTATGTGTGGATATCTACAACAACGATGTCTACAGAGGCATGGACGATGGCATCGAGGCGGACTTCGCGATGGGGAATGTTCGCGTGCTTCGCAATCGTTTGACCAACTGCTTCGTTGGCTTGAGCTCACAACCGAGCTTGGGCGGGCCAACCTATTTCGTCCGCAACGTGATGTACAACCTCACCGGCACCCCATTCAAGCTGTCGCGCCATACCGTGGGCGCCGTCATTCTCCACAACACCACCGTGAAGGTGGGAGACGGCGGAGCTGCCAGGCGAACGACCTGCCCAGCCTCGACAAAGCCCTCGACCGCTTCTCCAATATGTACCTCGACACCTCGGCATACGACTACGAAGCGGGACGACAGCCGCGAACCGCGGCCAAGTTCCTGGCGAAGTACAGGGATCGGGTGTTGTTTGGCACCGATCTTCCTGTCGAAAAGCGACAAGAAAAGATGTACGAAATGTGGTGGCGTCTCTTCGAGACCGCAGACGAGTTCATGCCTGGGCAGAGCTGGTGGCGGAACTACGGCCTCGAGTTGCCAGACTCGGTACTCGAGCCGTTCTACAGAAAGAATGCGAGACGGCTTCTGAACTGGGAAAAAAGCAGCGCGTGAGCTCCCTCAGTCGTGCGGTCGGGTTGCTCGGCGACGACCAAGCGCCTTACGTCGAGGACGACGGGAGGTGGTCGGCGGCCGCGCAGACGAAGGGGCATGATGGTCTGGGCTCGGCTGGATCGCGGCGGCGTACCGATGCACGGAGGCCATCAAATCGCTGAACTTCTCTCCCTGAACAAGGACGTGCGCGCGCAGCGCTTCTCCTGCCACGTCAACGTCACCCATCACGATCGCGTCAACAATTCGTTGGTGCTCGGCAAACGACGTGCGTATCCGATCGCGGACTCGCAACTGGAGCCGGCGATACGGCCGCAGGCGCTTGTGGAGTGCTGATGCTTGTTCGGCCAGGAAGGAATTGTGGCTGCCTTCGTAGATCACATGGTGAAAGAGCTCGTTTTGATGGTAGTAGGCGTCAGCATCCTGGCTCGCTTGAGCCGCCTCGCAGGACGTATGTGCCCGGAGGAGCTCCTGATGCTCGACGTCTGACATGCGGCGAGCCGCCAAACGCCCACACATCGCCTCCAAACCGGCCATGACCTCGAACATCTCAACCAGCCGATGCGGTGGCACCTCCGGCACGACCGCGCCGCGCCGCGGCCGCATCTCGAGGATGCCGGTCGACGTCAGCTGGATCAGCGCCTCACGCACCGGTGTGCGTGACAGACCGAACCGTTCAGCCAGCTCGGCCTCATCCAGCCGGCTTCCGGGCATCAGGAGCCCTGTGGCGATCTCCTCCTCGATCCGTTCGCGCAGATCCACCGAGCGAGTCTGCATACGCGGCGGGGCGATTGGAGAGCCAGCGCTACCGGACACCATCGTGTCCGCATCCTACTCCATCGTTATAGAAATGCGCAACAGATGTGATTGTATTCACTAAATCTCATTAGCGCGTTCTTCCTACGCGCCATTATTGACAAATTGGCCACATATTTGTATATGAGTACGACGTAGAAATATACAACATGCGCGTGTTCGGCCATCCACTGCCTCTCGGGGGAGGGTGTTCGAGCTAGCTCAGCTGAGGATCGCGACTTCGGAGGCTCCGAACAATGAGCGCAAGAACCCAACGCATGCGTCAGGCCATTCTCGCTGTGCTGTTCTCGACTGTGCCGTTCTCTGCTGTCCTCTTCTCCACTGCCGCGGAGGCGATCGCAGGGCCTGCTCAGGGCTCGTCCTGGCATGCCGTCGAGCAGTTTTACGAGAGGACTCAGAAGATCATTCAAGAGATCATGAGCCGGGAGAAAGGTAATCTCGAGAAGGCGGCCGACTGGATGGCTCAGTCCATCAAGGAAGGACGCTTGATCCACGTGTTCGGGACCGGCGGGCACAACATCATGGCGGCCATGGAAATCTTCAAGCGGGCCGGCAGCCTGGTTCCCATCAATC
>WHTZ01000001.1:353125-353546 GCA_009377495.1 Luteitalea sp. | reverse complement strand
GCTTCGGTCAACACGCGTCGAGCAAGCTGGAACAGCATAGTGACGAACTCTGTAGGGGTCAGGGGCCAGGGGTCAGGTGTCAGGGCTGTCTCAGGGTCTAGGTGCTAGTGACCCCTGACCCCTTAGTTGTTGGGCTCGGGCCGCCGCTGCCTCGGACTTGGCGCGAATTTCCTCCGGCGAGGGGAGTGCCGCGAGCACCTCAGGCGGTACCCCGAGCTCCTGCTGTAGCTTCACGAGGCAAGTCTGCCGCTCTTTGAGCGCACGCTCATCGTCTCGTTCCTTTGAAAAGCGCGACTTCGCCTTCGCACTGCGATCACGGAGCGCGGCGTAGATGTCTCCGCCGAGGAGCGACGAAATATCCACCTTCATGGCTTCCCGGCGCACATCATCGACGTCGACCTCGTCTCCGTTGATCGGCCCG
>WHTZ01000001.1:54624-353115 GCA_009377495.1 Luteitalea sp. | reverse complement strand
GGCGACTTCCGGGCACACGCGCGAACAGGCCGGGCAGTCTGTTTTGCAGTTGGTCTGGTTCTGCACCTGGATCTTGCCGTCGGGTGAGACGCCGTAGACGTCGAACAAACAAAAGCTCAAGCACTGCATGCAGTTCGTGCAGCGGGTGTAATCGAGCACCGGGAACCAGGGCTTCCAGGGCCGAGACGAGCCGGAGCCGACTCCTCCGCGCAACGCGTCGATGGCATCCGCCAGCGCGCCCGGCTCGAGACCGTCGACCTCTTGAAACCGCGCAGCCGTGGCGGGAAGCTCCGGGACGTGGTCGGCAAAGCGACCCACGATGATGGGCGACTCGTCGCCGGCTGGCCCCTCGCCCCTCGCCCCTTCGTTTTCGTGCACGCATGAGACTTCGTATCCCCGCTCGAGCAGCGCACGCAGGATCGCACCACGTTCAGCCGCGGCCACACCAGAATGGCCATTCGCCATGACGAACACGCGCGGCGCCCTTGGAATTGCCGTGGTCATCGTGATGTCTCCACGCCGTCTGGGGCTTGGTCACCAGTATTGCCGTCTGAGTCGAGCAACCCGCGAACAACGTCATCAGCGGTTTGCGTCCGCATGTTGAGAATCTGCGCGTGCTCCTCCGCGATCTCCGCACCGCCGGCCGCAAACAGCCAGCGCACGGCCCGCGGGTAGCAGGCGGCGATGCGCAGCCGTCCCTGCGCGGCGAGCTCGCGCAAGCGTGGGTCGGCTCGCGCCGCCATTTCGCAAAGGTCAGGTACCGCATCGAACTCCACGTCTGCCGCGGCGAGCCGATCGAGCACCGCGGTCTTGACGTCCACGGGCAGCACGCGCGCATACGCGCAGTGACAATAGAGGATCCGGGCTGGCGTCGTCATGATCGTCCTTCAGTCTGCTCCAAGCGTCGCCATGCGGTGTGTCGGATTCGGTCTCGCCGGCCGGAAATACTCACTGTGCTCGAACGTGGTCACGGCGTCCACCTGACGCGAGGTATCGCGCAGGGTCTCACGTACGACAGCGTCCAGGCGATTCGGATCACCCTCCGCGCGCAGGTTCAAAATGAGCTCCCCTTCCGTCACGGCTTCCTCGAGACGATGCGACAATTCGGGCTCGCCGTCCGTTCGCACGAGGTTGAGCGCCGCGAGATCGTTTCCTTCGCTCGGTGCGAGCGTCATCTTCAGGTGAGCAATCTCCAGCCCATCGGCAGCCAGTTGTGCGTGCACGCCAGTCGCCAGGCGGTGCAAGAAGCGGTTGCCATCGAACGGCGCCGACGCCGCGATTCGGATTGTTGCATTCAGCCACCCGAGCAACGCCTCTCCCTCAGCATACACGTCATAGTCCACGTCCATGGCGCGACGCGGCGCGAGCTCCGCGGCAGCGAGGCGGCCGAACCACGTGTCGAGGTTGGCGCCCGTACGCGCGCTCACCGTGAAGACTTCCGCCTGCAGATAACGATCGTGTAACACCTTCTCGAGCGTCCGCTGCTGGTCGCTCGTCAGCAGGTCGCTCTTGTTGATGATGATCAGATCCGCTTCTTCGAGCTGCTTGGCGTAGACGTAGAGTACCTTGGGCGAAAACGTGCGGCCCGGCTCGAGACCGAAGATGCGGCGGGCGCGCACCGGGTCGACCAGCACGCTCAGCGGAGCAATGCGGTAATCGTGGCCGTAGAGCCGACTCAGCGGGTACTGCACGGTTGCGCGCAGGTCCGTGCAGCTCCCCACCGGCTCTGCAAGAAAGACGTCTGGCCGTCCGTCGCGCGTCAGCCGGTCCGCGGCCTCTGTCAACGAGTTGAAACGACAGCAGAAGCACCCGCCAGTAATTTCTTGGACCGGATAGCCGTGCGCGGCGACGAGCGAGGTATCCACCAGCCCATGGCTCTGGTCGTTGGTAATGAGCCCCACACGTCTTCCTCGTTCTGTCAGATGTTCAGCCAGGCGCAACATCGCTGTCGTCTTGCCAGCGCCAAGGAAGCCTCCTACCATGATGTAGTCAGCGCTCATCGTCTGCATCTCCGCCAGCGTGTCGGCTGGCCAGCATCTTGTCAATGGTTGCGTCGAGGATCGCCGTATAGCCGTGCACGTCCACCGCATCGGGCGCGGCCTGGCCTTCGAGTCGATACAACCATCCCTGCCCGTAGGGGTCCGACTCGATGAGCGTAATGTCGTTGCGCACCTGATCGCTAGTGCCCAGGAACTGTCCGGTTCCCACCGAGAAAATCGTCGTCAGCGCTTTCAAGCCTTCCATCCAGCCGATGTCGTCGCCCACCGTAATCGTCGTGCCGGGCGGCCGTGTGAACTCGTATTCCACGACATCGCCCAGCATGCGCGTGGCAAACTTCGTGAACCCAATCTGCCAGATCCCAGCCGACTCTTCGGCGAGCCAGTAGTGTGCACGTGTATATCGGCGGTCGACCGGCAAATGCGTCGTGAAGCGAGACCGACGATAGTAGACGGACTCGCCCCGCCAGCGTGCCATTAGACGTGACTCCGCTCCAAGCCCGCCTTCGCGCCCGCGTGACAGGGCTGGAGGCGCTCGATCGCAGCGACCATCGCCGCCCAATCCGGCCGCTCCGAGGTGGCGCACCACGAGAAGCGCAGCGCGCCTTCCTTCCGCCATTCTGGCAGCCCCATCGCGCCGAGCACGTGACTACACGTGTACGCTTGCGATGTGCAGGCCGCACCGTTCGAGATCGCGACGAGGTCCTGCCACGCCTCCATCGCGTCCTGGCTGTCGACGCCGGGGAACGAGAGGTTCACGATATCCGCCACCGAGCGATCCGCATCGCCATTGATCATCGGTCGCAGCGGGGCGAGGCCGTCGAGCAACGCGCGCCTGAAGTCGAGGCAGCGCTGACGTCGCGCGTCTCCTTCGACGAGCGCCAATGCCGCGGCCTGACCCAGGGCCACAATCAGCGGCACGGCCAGCGTGCCGGGTCGCAGGCCGCGTTCCTGACCGCCGCCAAACATGAGCGGTCGCAGTGGCGGCCTGGTGCCATCCCGTCGACGCGCGATGAGCGCGCCGATACCCTTCGGTCCGTGCATCTTATGGGCGCTGGCGCTGATGAGGTCGATTCGCGGATGGCTGAGTGCCGCGCTCTCGCGACCGAAGCTCTGTGCCGCGTCGACGTGGAAATACGTCGGGCGTCCCTCCAGCGCGTCTGCGACCTCCGCGATCGGCTGCATCACCCCCGTCTCGTTGTTCACGTGCATCAGGCTCACGGCGAGCGTGTCGGATCGCAGGGCCGCCCGGATCGTGTCTGCTTCGACCAGACCATGGCCGTTCGGCGGCACGAGCGTGACCTCGAACCCGAGCCTTCCCAGCTCAGCCAACGGTTCGAGGACGGCGTGATGCTCGATTTCGCTCGCAATGATGTGGCGGCGACGCTGCTCGTGACCGGCAGACGCCAAGCCGAGCAGCGCAAGGTTGTTGCTCTCGGTTGCGCCGCTGGTGAAAATCACGTCGCCGCGCGAGGCGCCCACCACCGCGGCCACGCGATCGCGCGCCTGCTCGACGGCTGCGCGGGCCCGTTGCCCGAATGCGTGCGTACGGCTCCCGGCGTTGCCGAAGTCGTCATCCAGGTAGCGCAACATCTCTGCGCGCACCCTCGGATCGAGGGGCGTTGTCGCGGCACAATCGAGATATATCGGCTCTCTCACGTCAAAATTGTCCCGAATGCCGACTCCTGATTCCCGATTTCCGACGCAACTCCTACGCGACCAACCGGATCTGAGCCCGCCGGACCAGCTCGCGCACGATTGGACCCTCTTTCGCGCCGCCGAGGACGGATCGGCGAGTGAGACGCTTCGATTTTGGGAGACGATCCACCCCGCCGTCGTCGTTGGGCGCGGAGGCCGCATTTCTGACGAGGTACGCGACCAAACGTGTACCGCGGATGGCGTACCCATCCTTCGTCGCTGCTCGGGCGGCGGTGCCGTCGTCCTCGGACCCGGCTCTTTGAATTACGCCTTGGTGCTCTCACTCGTTCAGCGCCCGGAGCTGGTGGACGTCCGGCGGAGCTACCGAATCATCCTGGGCCGGCTTGCCGAGGCGCTCGCGGTGCCGAACCTGACCTTTTCTGGCACGTCGGACCTCGCGCTGGGGACACGCAAGGTGTCCGGGAACGCCCAGCGCCGAGGGACGCGCGCGCTTCTACACCATGGGACACTGCTGTACGCCTTCGACCCGCGTCTGTCCGAGCGGTACCTAAAGGAACCCCGTCGTCAGCCTCCCTACCGCGGCCGCCGCCCGCATGCTGACTTCCTGACCAACCTCCCCTTGTCCGCGGCGGCCATTCGCGAGCGCATTACGCGCGCCTGGCTGTGAGCCGCCCGGCGGTCTAGTGCACCGCGCCACCGTGCGCTGTGGAAGGCTGCTCCTCGTCGACCATGCCGTGGGCCATGACGAAGTAATAGGCCGCGACGCGACGCCTCTTCGTTTCGCTGATGGCCTCGAAGACGTGCTCGCCCTCCTGCTCCTGACCGAGGCTCTCAACGTAGGTGATTTCCTCGGGGTCGACGATGATCTCGCCGACGGGGCGCTTGCCGTGAAAGAGCTGGACCACCATCCTCGGGCCCTCCTCGCCGAGGTGCCAATGGAGGTCGTCGTCGTCATACAGCACTCCTTTGGGGGTGCCGACCCGCTGTATGCAATTCGGGTGCTGCCGCAGCCACGTCCAGAACAGCTCGAAGGGAATAGTCGACATTCCCAAGCACGGTAACACAGCGGGAGGCGGGCGTGGATGCGGTATCCGTCCGGGAGCAGGTCGGTCGTGATGCTCGGCGCTACGGAGAATCCGGGGCGAGCGGCCGCGAATCGGTGCGCGGTGGCAACGGGCGTGGCACTGCCACCACATGAGGTGCGCCGGCCGCGGTGGCGAACGCAGCGGCAAAGCGTTCCTCGGTCGTGCGCTCGGTCACGTTGGGCGTGAAGAACCACTCCGCCTGTGCACGCTCCGGCGTGACGTCAACGATCATGTAGCCGCGGTGAACGGCCTCGATGAGCTTGATGTGCGGGTTACGAGCACGCACCGGAGCGAGGCCGCTCTCGGCTTTGTCCGGCTCGTTAGTGTACGCCCCTGGTGACGTGATGCCGGGTGTGACGTATTCGACGGCAAGCGCCCCGCGTCCGGTGTCTGGATCGTAGGCCGCCTTGCTCTGGGGGTCAGGGGCGACATCCAGCGCCCAGGAGCTGTGAACGTCACCGGTGAGCACGACGAGGTTGTCGAGGCGCTCGCGGGCGAAGAGATCGAAGAGCCGTTGCCGTGCCGCCTGATAGCCGTCCCACGCGTCGGGGTTACGGATGCCCCCCTCCGGGTGGAACGTCGGTCCGAACATCACCTGCTGGCCCAGTACGCGCCACCTGACCTCGGCCTGCTTCGAGGCGATGAGCTCGCCACCGAGCCAGGCTTCCTGCGCAGGACCGAGCAGCGTCCGCGACGGGCTGCTCAAGGCGGTGACATCTTCCCGCGCGACCTGCTGGTCGCGACCGGTAAGGCGCGTATCGAGCATGACCAGATCCAGCAGATCGCCAAACGGGAACGCTCGATAGATCTGGAGCTGGCGCGTCATGCCGGGATCGCGAATGGGCATCCACTCGAAATAGGCCCGTACTGCGACCGCCCGGCGGGCCAGCCAGTCGCCCTCACCCTCATCGGGGTTGTGATTCTCGGCGCCGCCGACCCACGGGTTGTTCGTGACCTCGTGGTCGTCCCATACCGTGATGAACGGGTGTTGCCGATGCGCCTCCTGGAGATCAGGGTCGCCCTTATACGTGGCGTGGCGCAGCCGGTAGTCCGCAAGCGTGATCATCTCCTTGTCCGGAAGCGGAACGCGGCCGAGGGACGTGCCGTCGCCGTACTCGCCGTTCTGGTACTCGTAGATGTAATCACCCAGATGCAGCACAGCGTCGAGGTCGGCTCGTTCGGCAATGCGCCGGTATGCGTTGAAGTAACCCCACGGATAGTTCGAGCAGGAGGCGACGGCCAGGCGCACACGGCCCACGCGGCCGACGGGCAAGGTTCGCGTTCGTCCAATCGGCGAGCGGGTGCCGATCGCTTCGAACTGATAGTAATAGGTCGTCGCGGGCTCGAGGCCTGCGACGTCCACCTTGACGGTAAAGTCCCGCGCCCGCGTCGTGGGCTGCGTTCCGCGGGCGACGAGCTGCTGCATGCCGGTATCGCGTGCCACTTGCCAGCGCACTTCTACCTCCGCATCGGCGGACGGTGCGACCCGAGTCCACAGCACCACACGGTCCGCGAGCGGGTCGCCGCTGGCGACGCCGTACCCAAAGACACGGTAGCCCGTCGATCGATCTTGAGCGCGCGCGACGAACGGCCAGCACAGGCTCGCCGCGAGCGTGCCACGAATGAACACACGCCGAGAGAGAGACATAAGTTGCCTGAATGTATATCGCCGCTGTGTCGTTTCTGCAAAGGAAAAAGGAACCGGGTACCTTTTTCCTGGAAAAGGTACCCGGTTCTTTTTCCCACGCTATTGAAGCACGACGACCTCGTACGCACCCAGACGCGGCAGGGTGAACCTGCTAGACCCGTTGACGCGGGTGACGGGCAACTCCTGGTCCAGGCCGACGGCGGTAGCACGAGTAAAGTCCTGTGCCGCTTCCACGGTGATGTCTCGCATCTCGATCGGTTCGAAATAGGCCGTATCCGAGTGCCCGGACAGGTTCACCAAGTGGAGAAGCGTCCGCTTGCGCGCGGGCTGTGTCATCAACGTGATTTCCACCAGCGGATGCGCGGTGGTCTTGATTTGCCGGCCCTCCGGGAGCAGACGATCGATCACGTCGGCCATCAAGCCGGCGTGGCCCTGTGAGCTATGCCGATAGTAGAGCCCGCCGACGTCCCAAGGAATGTAGGCGAGGCGGCCCTTGCCATGGTTGGCAAACACCAAGCCCGGGATCTCGGTCTCCACCTTGTCGACCCACACCTTCTCCGGAGGGCCGAACATCGCCGGTGGAATCAGCGTGAGCAGTGGCTTCTCGAGCGGCGCGAGCTCAACGTATTCTCCGTCGAGCAGGAGCAGCTTGGTGTGCTTCAGGGACGGCAACATGGACGCGTCGTGGATGCGCCAGGAGGCGCGCGTGTGTGGACGTTGGCCGACTACGCGACCCACAGGAAGCGTGGGTGGCGCCGTGCCGGCTACGAGGAGGGCGCCCCCATCACGGACGTAGCGATCCAGCTCCGCTGGCGCCCCGCTTGGGGCGATGACGAGATCGAATGTGCGAGAACGCTCGTGCAGCCAGTCGAGATTGTCCGACACCGCAAATGGAATGTGTTGCTCACTCAGCAGACGGAAGAAGCCGCGATAGGACCGTTGATCCCCGCCGAGCAGCAGCACCCGCGCAGCGCTTTCCTGGCCGACATACAGATCTTCGTGCTGGGCGTGCCACCGAAAGACCGGCTGCGCGGCTAACAGGCCGTGCCGGTCTTCTTGATCCATCGTGCCGAGCATGGCCATCGCCGGTGGACCCCCATGCGCCATGTTCTGATACAAGCGCAGTTGGATCTCGCCCTGCGGCACCGTGACGAATCGCCACGCGTAGTCGACGAAGCTCATACACAGGTTGAACGCCATCTTCGTCGGCTCCGAGTTGCGGGCGCGATTCACGTTATCGCTTGCCGAATACGGCCACAGCGGCAGCGGACGCTCCACCCCGGTGTTGGATTCCGACATGATGCCGTCCGTGTGTTCCTGCATGTAGGTGAGGAACGCCGCACCGGGACGTTTGCGATGAATCAGGTCGGCGAACATGGCCGCGACCTCGCGTGCCGACGCCGCCATGAACTCCGCGTAATCGTCATCATCTCGTGTCGTCGGCAGCGGTCGGCCGTAGCGAGCCTGAAAGCGGACCTTGCACGCATCGCACTGGCACGGTCCCATCGGATCACCGCTGTAATCGGTGGACGGGTTGCCGAACATATTGAAAAAGAGTCCATCCACCTCGTAGCGCTCCAGCGCTTCGGTCAGGATCGCCAGCGCGTGCTCGCGGTAGTACTTCCCGTTGATGCACGCCGAATACAGCCCGTTGTAGATGGCGGGCTCCCCGTTGGTCCGTTTGAAGAACCATTCTGGATGCGCGTCGAAGACCGGCTTCTGCGTCTTGCTGAAGTCGAACCGTCCGATGACGCGGATGCCCCGCGCGTGCGCCTCTCTGAGCACGTCGCCAAACAAATCGCGACCCGGCGGGAGATGCGGACTCGCGTAGTGGAGCTCGACGTCTGTTGGATACTGCGCGACGATGCCGCCCAGATTGAACAGCAGCGTGTTTGCGGGAAAGTCGGCGACCTGCCTCACCAGGCGCTGGCCGTCGACCGTCGAGTCCGTCTCGCGCAGATTGGTCTGCAGGAGACGGATAGGTTCCTCCATCCACCACCGTGATTCACGCGTGGCCGATTGGAGAGGTGCGAGGCCACATATCAGGGCCAGGACGATGGACAGGTACATACTACCGTTTCCATTCCATCACGGCGTGCTGCGCGCGGAGCGTCTTGGTAAGGGCCTCTCGATCGATATCCTGGACCGGCACATCCCCCTCAATCGCCATGTGGGCCGCCACGCCGGCGGCATGGCCGATGATCATGTATTGCGGCTCCATTCGCAGCGTCGAGTAGGCAACGTGCGTGGCGGAGAAGCACACGGGCACCAGGAGGTTCGTCGCCTGGGCCTTCTTCGGCAACATCACGCGATACGGGATCTGGTACGGCGTGACGGGCACCTGCATGTCACCCTCGTTCTCGACAAAGCCTGCGGCGTTCACGATGCGCTGGACGTTGTGGGAGTCGCTGTTGTATGACCCCATGCCAATGACGTCCGGTTTTGTCAGCTCGTCCTGGATGTCTTTCTGCGACATCACGTACTCCCCGATCATGCGCCGGGCTTCGCGCACGTAGAGCTGATGCGGCCAGTGATCCGTGTCCGTGAACTCGTCCTTGCACAGTCCCCATGGCGCCATCTCCGCGCGTAAGGCCTTCGGTACCTTCGGATCGTTCTGGAGAAAGTAGAAGAACCCCTGGACGTAGTCGATGTGGGCTTGCCAAATGCGCTCGCGGGTCGCGTAGTCGGCCTCGGGATAGTCGTAGTTGCCGCCGATGAAGTCGGTCGAGAAGGCACCGTTGTTGTTCGTGTCGGTCTTGCCGTTCGGGATCGGATCCGGCTTCATGACGTCCCGGAGCGACCAGGGCTGCGTCAGGCGATACATCGGATCACCCCGCTGCGGTGCATCCTTCGCCGCGCCGGATGCTGCCTCCTGCTTCAGCCTGTCCATCTCCGCCAGCATTCGTGCGAGCAGCTCGTAGCGCGCGGGCTCGTAGCTCCGAGGCTTTGGGAATGGGACGCGGTTTTCGGGAACCTTCGTCATGCAGACGCGGAAGTTGTACGCCTGCAGCTTGCGGTCAGCCGATCCCGCCGGTCCTTTCTTTTCAGCCGACACCTCCGGCAGGAGCGTGCCATCGTCGTCTGCAGGTCGGATTTGCACCTGGAACTGATGCTCCGGCGTGCGGTCGCGCACGCCGGCGAGCGACTCACCGTATTCATCAGTGCCTTCGCGACCCCAGGTATACGACACGCCTGCCTGCGCCATTAGGTCACCTTCGTAGGTGGCATCGGCAAAGATCTGTGCGGTAAAGGTTGCACCGTTTTCCATGGCGATCGACGCCACGCGCGCGCCTTGCTTCTCGACCCCCGTCTTCTCGCGCAGGCGATGGCGGTAGAACACCTGCACGCCCGCCTCTTCGACGAGCTCCTTGAACACGTCCTCTGCCACGTGCGGCTCGAGATGCCACTGGACGGGTGCGCCGTACCGCTTCCCGGCGCGCTCGAAGTACTCGAGCGAATATCCGCCGATGACCTCTTTCTTGCCGAAATCGGTCCAGCCCAGACCGCCCGACACCATGCCGCCGAGGTGGTCGCGCGGTTCCAGCAAGGCTACACGCGCGCCCTCTCGTGCCGCCGCGACCGCCGTGATAACGCCACCGGCCGTGCCACCGTAGACCACCACATCAAACGCGTCAGTCTGCGCGGTTAGCCTCAATGACACGAGAGCCAGTGTGCCGATGGCCAGCACCATCACCAGTCGTCTCATACGGTCCGCCCCCAATCGCTTATTGGGAAGAGCTTCAACTGTCCAGTGCCAAGTGTCAAGTAGGGCGCCCTTCAGGGGCGCCAATATTCGAGATTTCCGACGGCGCGGCTGAAGCCGCGCCCTACCCTCGTACTCAATAGCTTCTCCCATAGCCACTCGACCCGGTAGCATCACCGCCGAACGCGCCGAGGAGATTGGAGAATGTTCCAATGCCGGCGAGGGTGAACGAGATCTTGAACCGCCGGTCCTGCGGGATGGGTGCCGAGCTAGAGATGGCGTAGTTGTGCCAATAAGAGGATCGCGAGCAACCACATCCGACATCCAGCAGCGCCGCGTCGCATCGGTACTTGTCCAATCGAGCTGTCCGAGTTCCCGGCGCTCTCGTGTCAGAAATGGATGCCCGCGAGCACGGCGAACGCTCGCGTCTTCACGACGGGCTCCGTCGGGTCCGCCGAGATATTCTTCAGACCCGGGCTGAAGCGTCCCTCGATGAGCCAGTGCGCGCCTTCCAGGCCTCCACCGAACGTCAGGCCTAGGTCTGTGGTCGTTGTGCGCTTGTCGATCTCCTCTTCTTCGTCATCCCTGTCGTCGGCATAGCGAATCGCGGACGTGAGCCTGAAACCGATGCTCGGCCCGGCGAGCACGTACCAGGATGCACTGCCATAACGGCGTGGGTATAACTTCGCCAAGACTGGGATCTCGAGATACCGCAGCACGACCGCCGCCGCGCCATCGTCTGAGACTGATTCGTCGAGCGAGACCCCCTTCGTCACGATGAAGAGCTCGGGCTGGACAGCAAAGCCCACGTCCCAGTCGAGGCTCACGAAGCCGCCGACCATGGGAGCGGACGCGATACCTGAGTCCTCCTTGGCGCTTTCGGTGAGCGCGCGGACGTTGGAGAGCGACGTCAGCGCGACGCCTGCTTTCGCGCCAACCTGCAGGCTTTGTGCCGTGCAGGGACGCGCGAGCGTCAACAGGATGAGTACCACGCTAGCAATCCGACATGCGAACAACATGGCGACTCCTAGGCTTGTGTCTCGAGCAGAGAAGCGACATCTTTCGGACCGCGCGAGCCCGAATCCACTACGGGGAGACCAGGACATCGACACTGTCTGACGCCGTGGCGCCATCGTCGTCACTGAAGGTGTAGCTCACGGTGATGAGCGCCTCTGTGCCGCGGTTCGGAAGCCAGTACCACACCGTGAAGGTTTGGGTCACGGTGCTGCCCACCTCGGGCAGGACGCTTCCAGAGCTCTGTGAGGTGTACTCCTGGTGCACCACCTCGCTGCCCGTGGGGGGTGTGGCGATGCCACCTGATGCTTGCTCGACCTTGACGCTCGCAGAGGTGATTGTCAGCGGGAGCTCTAGGTCCCACTCGTCCTCGTCCACGGCGGCATTGGTCAGCGCGGATGTCACGTCGAACGTCACCTTGTGATCGTATTGGCGGACCTCGTCGAACGCGGGGTCGTCGCCACGCTGAATGGTGTAGGTTCTGTCGCCGCCATCCCGTGCGTTGACAGTAATGGGCGCGGTCAAATCCACTGGATCGGCAAGGTCTTCTGGGTCGGTCGCCTCCTGGCATGCCCACGTCAACGACGCTGCGATGAGCAGCAGTGCGCCTGTCAAGATTCGAAACATTGCACGTCTCCTTGTGATGGTTGTTCGTCGGCTCGTAAAACCCGCGCCGGCGTTTGCCCGACGCGCGGGGGAGTGGCGCAGCAAAAAAGTGCTAGAACCCTTGAGCGTCCGCTAGAACGTCGTACCAACGGCAAACCTGAACGTCCGCTCTGGCTGAAACGTGTCTCGGTAGATGTTCCAGGCATAGATGAGACGAAAAGGCACATTCATCATGGGCACGATGAAGCGCAGCTCGGCCCCGCTCGAGGTCCGGAGCTGTCTCAGGTCGAACGGTTGGCCCTCGTCAAAGGCCTGCCCAGCGTCATGAAAGGCCAGCGCGCGCACCGGGCCGGCAATGTCGAAGTAGTACTCCGCATTGAAGAGGAGAAATTTGTTCCCGCCAAGGAGGCGATTCGCCGCGCCGAGCGGACCCACGGAGCGGAAGTCCACGCCGCGGATTTGCGTCTCTCCGCCTAGAAAGAAGCGCCGGTAGTACGGAAGCTCGTTGGTGTCGCTGAATGGCCTGACGTAACCGATTTGGCCACGTAGGCCGAGTGCCGTGCGCTGCGTGTGCGGGATATAGAGTACGGCTTCCGCCTCTGGCCTGATGTAGTCAACCGTGCCACCCAGCGGGCCACCGGCTACCTCGAAGGTCCCCGTGAGCTTCATGCCGCGCCGGGGGAGGAAGGGATTGTCGACCGTGTTGTAGACAAAGCTTGGGCTCAAGCGGCTCTCGATGTGCCGCCCGTCATCCAAGAACGGGTCGAACACCGGCACGCCTGCATCGTCACTGCCGCCGTCATCGCCGATGTCATCGCTGCCGTCATCGCCGCCATCTGAAAGGTCGTCGTCGGTCGCTGTGTCGATCACCTCGTACGTATAGGTGGTGAAGGCCTGGGAGAACGGACCCGCTCGTAGGCCCCCCATCACGGTCATCCCACTTCTGGCCTCGCTGTAGCCCACCACGCTCGGCGACACGTAGAGGTCGTACTTCCGGGAAAACAGCGTGATGCCGGCCCTGATGGGCCGGCCAAACAGATACGGCTCGCTGGCGGACACCTGATAGTTGTTGGCGCGCTCGCCGGTCTGGACTGACACCTGGAGTGTTTCGCCCTGGCCCAGGAAGTTGGTAGTCGCGAATGACGCGTTGACGAAGAGGCCATCAATCCCCGACATCCCCGCGCCGAACGTGAACTCGTTGCGGTTCCGTTCGTCGAGGTTCAGCGTGATATCGACTTTGTTCGTTTCGTGTGGCGTCTTCTCTACCTGGATGTCCTCCTGCGTCTCCGATTCGCCCAGCGGTCTGAAGTAGCCCAACTGGTTGATGCGTCTGATGCTGTACTTGAGCGCCTCGGTGTTGAAGACGCCGCTCTCGAGAAGGCCCATCTCACGCCGGATGACGTGATCCTTCGTCGTGGTGTTGCCCGTGAACGTGATCCGGTTCACGAAGTACTGCTCGCCCTCCTGCATGTGCATCGTCACGTCGACCTCGGCTGGCTTGCTCGCATCTGTGTTCGAGGCGACGGGCGCGGCGTTCGGATCCTTGGTGTCTTTGAAGCTGAACTCGGGGTAGCCCGTAAACTCGAAGTACCCGCCAGACCCGTAGAGCTCGTGCGCCTTCTCGATTCCGTCTCGAACCTTCTTCTCGTTGTAGTAGTCGCCCTTCTCGAGCGCGAACAGCGGCCGCAAGGCCTCCTGCTTGACGACCTTGGCAGCGGCAAACCTAATCTCGCCCACGTGATAGCGGCGGCCCTCCGTAATGGGGATGCGCAGCTCGATCACGCGCTTGTCGCCATCCTTCGACGCGCTGAGCGAGCGGATCTCCGGTTGGCCCACCGTCGCCTTGAGGTAGCCCTCCTCGCGGTAGTAGCTGATGATCTCTTGCGCGTCCTCCTCGAACTGCTCTTCCTTGTAGGTGCCGACACCAATGCCGACGAACCGAAAGAATCCCGGTTGCTTGTTGTGCTCCATCTTGCCGCGGAGCGTGCGGTCTGACACCGCCTCGTTGCCGAGAAACGTGATGCGGCTAATCTTGACCTCCGGCCCGTCCTCGATGTTGAAGGTCAGGTGGACCAGCTTCGGGCCGCTGGGCAGCGGCTTGATGGCGTGGGTGACCTTCGCGTCCAGGTGCCCTTTCTCCGCCAACATGCTGCGGATGACACCCTCGACGCGCCGGATGTCTGCCTCGCTGAGAAAGGTATCGAGCCGGATGACAGTGCCCGCCTCGCGCAGCTTCTCGTCGATGTCCGTCCGGTTGAGCGCCTCGGTGCCCTCGTAGTCGACGATCTTGACGCGCTCTTTCTCCTCCATTCGGAAGAGTGCGACTTTACCCACGACACCGTTGCTGAACTCGTAGTCCTGGACGTCCACCGTGAGGTTGTCGAGAAAGTTCGTGTTCCAGAGGCGACGAAAGTCCCCGATGAGGCTCTGCTCGATCTGCTCGCTCCATGGCGTCCAGCGGTTCTCCGACGGCCGGCTCACATTCTCCAAGGTCTGTATGTAGTAGACGTAGGTTCGTGCGTCGATGAGCGAGTGCCCTCCTTGCTCCTCGAAGCACGGGACGACCATCCAGAAGATGGGCGGCGACCCTGACGGTGGCAGGTTCGCGGGCGGCTGTGCGTCCAGATCGCAGATCTTGACCGACCCCGCCGCCTTGACGGGGGCCTGCTCCTGGACCGTCGTGGAGGACGGGCGCGGCGGCGTTTGGGCCCTCAGATCGCACGTGGCAAACGCAAGGAGCACCACGGCGACCGGAAGCAGAACACTCAGCCCACGAGGGATCAACGGGGACATGAACAACTAGCTCGATGGACGACCGTCGTCATGACGTCGCGCTTGCGTCAGGGCCATGCAGCAAGACACGTACCGCTGGTAGCATGCGGACGACACGAGTATGAGCGGTGGGTGACAGTCAGTAAGTGTCCCCTCGTGGAGATAGGCCGGCTCCGACTGAGGACGGTTCAAGAGTGGGATATGCT
The DNA here is from genome assembly GCA_009377495.1 of Luteitalea sp. Taxonomy (GTDB): domain Bacteria; phylum Acidobacteriota; class Vicinamibacteria; order Vicinamibacterales; family Vicinamibacteraceae; genus WHTT01. The sequence goes on along the minus strand of WHTZ01000001.1, from coordinate 338,425 downwards.
CGATGTTGGATAGTGTGAGTTATCTGCGTGGCTATAACGAGCCGAAGCACAGTCACGAATCGGAGTAATTGTGAAGAAAGAACGACGAGATATGACAAGAATGTGGCAGGACATCAGCGTCCCACGCATCGCCGCACAAGATATGTGTCCATAATCAACAGAGATACATTTAGACGTACACTTAGACCTTTTCTAGCCAAGATATATTTCATCGATCAACGATAGGTCATCAGTCCCCCATGGCGACGATCGGAAGAAAGTCGCGCCACGCTAGGTCTATATCAATAGGGCTCGTCTATGCTGGCGAGGGCCGGTCGCAGTCGAGCAAGGGCGCGCGGGGACATGTGTGTACCACGGCTCGTGTCGGAGACGACGCTTGGCAAGACGGCGAAAGTGATTGACACCTACGAGCTCGAGCCGACCACGAGCCGACTCGTGGTGCAGGTCCAGATGGAGGGCGGGCGTGCCGGGCGGTCCGCGAGCCTCCGTCGCGTCTATGAATCGGCTGTGGAGCCGCAGTGAAATGCGCAGAGTGAAATAAATCGACGGGGCCCGTGGTCTAATTCGGGAGATGCCGCTGGCGCTGACGCGATGTAGAGAGCCCTGAGTGGATGCCGATCGGATGCTCGTAGCCGAGGCTACGGCTGGGAGCCGGGAGGCGTTTGACGAGCTCGTCAGGCGCTACCAGGTGCGAATCTACAACTTGGCGCGGATGCTCACCGGCGGTGACGCCGAGGCGGAGGATCTCGTCCAGGAAACATTCGTCCGCGCGTTCCGCGCGGTGGGTGGCTTCCGCTGCGAGAGCTCGTTCCACACGTGGCTCTACCGAATCGCGGTGAACGTCATCAAATCGCACCTCGAACGGCAGCGCCGGCTGGAGGCCATGGCTCCCCGAGCCATCGAAGAGAGCTTCACCTCCGCGACAGAGCGGCTGCCGTCGTTCGATGACTTGGAAATCACGGTGGTGCGACGGCAAGCCATCGATCGCGCGCTCGCGTCGCTGCCTCACGACCTCCGCGTCGTGATTACGCTCCGCGACGTGCAAGGCCTCGACTACCGTGAGATTGCGACGATCACCGGGCTGCCCATGGGCACGGTGGAATCGCGTTTGTTTCGCGCGCGGCAACGGCTGCGGCCCCTGCTCGAGCCGCTGATGAAGTATGCGTCTAGCTCGAGCCGCCTGCCAGCAGCGCGGCTCGCAGACGACAGAGACGAGCGATGTTGAGTTGCGATGAAGCGATCCGGTTGATCGTTCGCGCAGCCGACTCGATGCTCGATCCGGAGGATCGGGACCGGCTCAGAGAACATCTCTGGCAGTGTGGCGCATGCCGCAGAGAGATCGAAGGGCAGCTCTCCGTCAAGGCCGTCTTGACCGAGAGGCGCAGCGAGGCGTTGCCCGGTGGCTTCGGTGAGAGCCTGGCAGAGCGGCTCGACGCCGAGACGCCAGGCCAGCGTCCCTGGCGTCCGTCGACCCCTCCGGAAGGGCCGACGGCTGCGGAACATGGCATCCGCGTCGCGGGGAGTCGAGTGGCAATCGCGTGGCTCGAGCTGCTCAACTGGCGGACCTGGAGCATTCGGCTGTTGCCCCTGGCCGTGACGCTGATCATCTTGGCAGCGATCGCGGGACGGATAAACGAGGAAGGACGATCGGGCCGTGTCGCGACGCCTGTCGAATGGAGCCTTGGCGATGCAGCGGTGACAGACCTGTTGGATCCAGAGGTGAGCAACGAATCTTTGCTGTTTGTCTTGCTGATTCGAGGCTCGGATGAGGCTGCCACGGAGGACCCATGACCGGCAACGCCCGCACGATCCGCGCCTGGTTCGGGGTATTCGTCGTCCTCGTATTTGGTGCCGGCGTGGCCACGGGGTTGCTCTTGCATCGCTACCTCGAGCCCCCGTTGGCGGCGGACGGACCCGCCCCGCTCGCTGAAGGTGCGGCACCGATGCGACTCATGGCGCTGATGGCCGACGAGCTGGACCTGACCCCCGACCAACAGCGGAAGCTCGAGGCCATCGTCGACGCCCGCCGTCAGAAAGTCGGGGCGTTTCGCGAGAACTTGCGCGTGCGGTTCCAGCGCGAGGCGACGGAAGTCGGCGCGGAGATCGGGCACATCCTGACGCCAGACCAGCGGAAGCGCTTCGACGCGCTCGTCTCACGCCTGCAGTCACGCTATTTGGAGCGCAGCCGCCCGTGAGGACGCCTCGGCGAGGCGTCCCTACCTGCACCACGGTAGGGCGCGTTCGCCGAACGCGCCGGCCGACGCCCTAGATCTGCGACGCTGCTGCCGGCGCGAGGACGACGCTCGTGACGCTCGACATGATTCGCGTGTCGAGGTATGCCTCGCGACTCGACAACCTCTTCCACTCCGGATCCTGACGAAATGCTGTCCACCGGGCTTCGCGCTCGGCAGGTGACGGGAAGGTCAACAGATACTCGAAGCTCGGCATGCGCGGTCCGACGATGGTCTGACCGAAGAAGACGGGTGTCAGACCGACCCGCCGGAAGATGTCGAGCTCGCCACCGGTGTTGAACATCTCGATCTTCTTGATGTGAGTCGCGTCGCTGGGCTGCTCGTAGCGTCGGAGCTCGAAGATCCGCCGTGTTGAAACGTCCGGCGGCTCGAGCCGTGGAAGACCGGTGAACGCCACGAGCAAGCTGCTCTCGACGCGTTCGAAGGTCGGATTCGTCGCGAGCGCGTCGCGGAAGGGCGACGCGGCCTTCACATAGGCTGAATCGTCCTCCAGTCGGCTGCTGAGCGTCAGCACCGACTCGCTGTTACGATGCGTGATGAGCACGACAATGCCCGGGTCGCCGAACGTGACGTTGAAGACCCCGGTGGGGCCGAAGCCCGCGCGGGTCAGCGCCGGAACGAGCGCCTTCTCCAGGTATTCGGTCGTGGTGCTGCGCTGGTCACCGACGCGCACGCGATAGCGCCGCAGCTCGTAGACATCACGCTGAGGGGGGCCTGTCTGCGCGCCGCCGGTACCTGTGACGGAGATGGCCGCGAGCGAGGTCGAGGACGTGAGAAAACGACGTCTGGTCATAGTCTGTGATCCCTGATTCCTGCCCAGGGGATTCTACCTTGACGTGGAAACCTCCGTGGCGAGCCCGGTAAGATTGCGGGAGGCGTGAGCAAAGGCGTACCTCTGGAGGGACGAGAACGGTCTCGACACCCTCGTGTCACAGCGATTCGCGGCGAGAAGGGGAGTGAGCCGTATGGCCAGCAGAAACGCTCTAATCTTTGCGTCATTGGCGATCGTGACCCTGGGAAGCGCTGCGGCGTGTCAGCAGAGCTCGTTGAGCGGGCCGCGTAGCATCGACCGCCGCACGTACGGCGAGACCTCGAACGGAGAGGCCGTGGACCTTTATACGATGGGCAACGCGAACGGTGTCGAGGTGCAAATCACCAATTACGGTGGCATCGTGGTGTCGATCTCCGCACCAGACCGGAGCGGGGCGAGCGCAGACATCGTCCTGGGTCACGATGCGATTGAGGGGTACGAGAAAGACTCACCGTACTTCGGGGCCATTGTCGGACGGTACGGCAATCGTATTGCCAACGGCCAATTTACACTCGACGGTGCGACCCACAGGCTGGCGCGCAACAATGGCCAGAACCACCTGCACGGCGGATTGAAGGGCTTCGACAAAGCGGTCTGGCAGATGTCGGAGCGAGAAGACCCGAATGGCCTGGCAGTCGAGCTCCGCTACCGAAGCAAGGACGGTGAAGAGGGCTATCCCGGCAACGTCGACGCGACTGTGACCTACACGCTGACCGAGCAGAACGAGCTTCGCATCGACTATGCCGCCACCACCGATAAGCCCACCGTTGTCAACCTGACGAACCATTCGTATTTCAACCTTGCGGGTCACGCTCAAGAGGACATCCTCGGCCACGAGCTGATGATTGATGCGGACCGGTTCACGCCCGTGGACGAAGGGCTCATCCCCACCGGTGAGCTGCGGCCGGTCGATGGAACGCCCTTCGATTTTCGGACGCCCACCCCCATCGGCGCGCGGATCAACGAAAAGGATCAGCAGCTCGCCTTTGGCACGGGGTACGACCACAACTATGTGCTCAACGGCAAGGCGGGCTCCTTGCGGCTCGTCGCCCAAGTACGCGAGCCGAGGTCGGGGCGCGTGCTCGAAGTGCTCACGACCGAGCCCGGCGTCCAGTTCTACAGTGGCAATTTTCTCGACGGCACGATTCGCGGGAAAGGTGCGAAGGCCTATGGCCCTCGCGCCGGTTTCTGTCTCGAGACGCAGCATTTTCCAGACTCGCCGAACAAGCCGACTTTCCCAACCACCCTGCTGCGGCCAGGCCAACAGTATTGGACAACCACCGTGTATCGCTTCTCCACCGATCGCTCGTCGTAGCGAGGGCCTTCCGCCTTCGCGCTCCGCGCTTCGGCGGACCGCCGTAGCGGCCCGCGAGAGGCGGGCCGCTAGCCAGCACTGGCTTGTCGGGTCCCGACGGGACCCGACCGGGGCGAAGGCGGTCAGGCGCCTCGCTCAAGGTGCTTCCGATGCGCCGTCGGTCGCGCGGCATACATAGACATCCGGTGACCGTCCTTCACGGGCGCGGTAGCGCTCAGCGACGCGTGTGGCAAACGCGGCGCTCGTCTCGGCGTCGATGAGCGCGACGACGCAGCCGCCAAAGCCGGCGCCGGTCATCCGGGCGCCGTAGCAGCCAATGTCGCGAGCTGCCGCCACCATGGCATCGAGTGGCGGGCTCGACACCTCGAAGTCGTCTCGCAAGCTGCGGTGGCTCTCGTTCATCAGCGTGCCGAACGTCGGCGCGTCACCGCGGCCCAGCGCGGCAGCCGCACGCTGCACGCGGTCGTTCTCGCTCACGACGTGGCGCGCCCGCGGCCTGATGCGATGGTCGAGACCGAGGAGCGCGCCTCGCGCCACGCCGTCGGGTTCATGGTTGTCATCGAGGGCCGTGACGCTCACGTCGCGCAGCGCGCTCACTCCGAGCACCCGCGCGGCCTCCTCGCACTGTTGGCGCCGTTCGTTGTACGGCGAGCGGGTCAGCCCGCGCCGCGTCAGCGTATCCAGGACCACGACGGCAGTGGCCGCTGGCAGCCGCACGGGCGTGAGCGCAAGGGAGCGGCAATCGATCAGCAACGCGTGGTCCGCGCGACCAGCGGCCGCGACGAGCTGGTCCATGATGCCGCATCGCATGCCGACCCATTCGTTCTCGGCACGTTGCGCGGCACGTGCCATTTGTACAGGGTGCCACGGCAGCTCCGAGACACTCGCGAAGACCCGCGCTGCCGCGAGCTCCAACGCCGCCGAGGAGGAGAGTCCGGCACCAATGGGAACGTCTCCAGCCAGGGCGCCCTCCCATCCACCGAGGCGCAGGTCTTGTTGTCGAAGCACCCACGCGACGCCCTTGATGTACTCACTCCATGCCGGCGCACCATGCGCAGGCTGTTGCACGTCGAACTCACACCACTCGTCGAAGTCGTCCGAGTAGACGCGCACGACTGGTTCCGCGATCGGGTGGAAGGCAATCCAGAGCGCGCGATCGATGGCCATGGGCAGCACGAAGCCGTCGTTGTAGTCGGTGTGCTCGCCAATCAGGTTGACGCGGCCAGGTGCGCGCGCGACCCTGACCGAGGAAGAGGTGAAGAGGCGCGCGAAGGCTCGCTTGGCGCGCGACTCGGGCGACGCGGAGGGAGGCATGAAACGGCTGACATCTTACGCGAGCTCGTGTTGCCCGCAAAGCCCGCGCGTAGACGCGGTGATATCATGAGGGATCTTGTAGCTGGGCGCCCGCTGCCCATGGCACAGGACATTCAGATGAGCAGCCTCGATTCCTTCGATACGCGAACGATCTTGAGCACCGGCGGCGAGACGGTCGAGTACTTCAGCCTCCCCGTGCTCGCAGAGCGGTTTCCGCAGGTTACGCGCCTTCCGTACTCACTGAAAGTGCTGCTCGAGAACCTGCTGCGGCGCGAGGACGGTGGATTCGTCAAAGCATCGGACATTGAAGCGCTTGCCACGTGGGATCCGGCGGTTGGCGGTGAGAAGGAGATTGCGTTCTCACCGTCGCGTGTGCTGCTCCAGGACTTCACTGGCGTGCCGGCGATTGTCGATCTTGCTGCCATGCGGGACGGCATCGTACGGCTCGGTGGTGATCCGAAGAAGGTGAACCCCCTTCAGCCTGTGGAGCTCGTCATCGACCACTCGGTGCAGGTGGACTTCTTCGGGCTGCGTGACGCGCTCGAGCGCAACGGCCAGCGCGAGTACGAGCGCAACCAGGAGCGCTACGTGTTCCTGCGATGGGGCCAGAACGCGTTTTCGAACTTCCGTGTCGTGCCACCGGAGACCGGTATCGTGCACCAGGTCAACCTCGAATACTTGGCGCGCGTCGTGTGTCGAGACGAGCTCGATGGTCGCCACGTCGCGTTTCCAGACACACTGGTTGGCACCGATTCGCACACCACGATGGTCAACGGGCTCGGTGTGGTGGGCTGGGGCGTCGGCGGCATCGAGGCAGAAGCGGCCATGCTTGGCCAGCCGATTTCGATGCTCGTGCCTGACGTCGTCGGCTTCCGCCTGACCGGTAGGTTATGCGAAGGCGTGACCGCAACCGATCTGGTCTTGACGATCACCGAGATCCTCCGCCACCACGGCGTGGTGGGAAAGTTCGTTGAGTTCTTGGGCCCCGGGCTCGCGGCGCTCACCATTGCCGACCGCGCGACGCTCGGAAACATGTCACCCGAGTACGGTGCGACGATTGCGATCTTTCCGATCGACGACATGACGCTCGATTACCTCCGCTTGACCGGACGAGAGGAGGCGCAGGTTACCCTCGTTGAGGCCTATACGAAGGCGCAGGGATTGTTCCGTTCGGAAGCGGCACCTGAGGCGACGTATGCCAGCCTCATTGAGCTCGACTTGGCGAGCGTCGAGCCGAGTCTGGCCGGCCCCCGCCGGCCCCAAGACCGCGTGCGGCTCGGGCAGGCCAAGGCGCAGTTCCATCAGGCCCTCGAGTCGATGCGCGCCACCCCGAAAAAGAGCGCGGGGGGCAGGCTCGCGGGCTCGAGCGGTGGCAGCGCCGCGGCCACCGCCGCTAGCGATGCCGCGCTCGCGACAGAGGCGCCACCGTGGGCAGACGAGCTCGATCACGGCGCCGTCGTGGTTGCGGCTATCACGAGCTGCACGAATACCTCCAATCCGAGCGTGATGATCGGCGCGGGTCTGCTGGCGAAGAAGGCCGTGGAGAAAGGCATCGCGCGACAGCCTTGGGTGAAGACGAGCCTCGCGCCAGGCTCGAAGGTCGTGACGGAGTACCTCTGCGAAGCCGGTCTCACCGAGTATCTCGACGCGCTGGGCTTCAATCTCGTGGGCTACGGATGTACCACCTGTATCGGCAACAGTGGTCCTCTTCCCGAAGATGTCTCGGCCATCGTCGACGAGCGGAACCTCGTGGTGTGCTCGGTGCTGTCGGGGAACCGAAACTTCGAGGGACGTATCCAACCGCAAGTGCGGGCGAACTATCTCGCCTCGCCGCCGCTCGTCGTCGCGTACGCGCTGGCCGGTCGCATCACGATCGATCTCACGACGGAGCCTCTTGGAGTGGGCCGCGACGGGAAGCCCGTCTACCTTCAGGATATTTGGCCTACGGGCCGCGAGATCCAAGAGACGATGGCGACCGCCGTGCAGGCAGAGATGTTCCGCCGCCAGTATGCCAGTGTGTTCGAAGGAGACGTGCGCTGGCAGGCGCTGCCGGTGCCGACCGGCGAACGCTTTGCGTGGGATGCCGAGTCCACGTACGTGCGGCATCCGCCGTACTTCGAAGACATGACGCTCACGCCGCAGCCGCTCGAAGACGTCACTGCCGCCCGTGTGCTCTGTGTGCTCGGTGACAGCGTGACGACGGACCACATCTCGCCGGCGGGATCGATCAAGGCGGACAGCCCGGCTGGGCAGTACCTCGTCGAGCACGGTGTCCAGGTGCGCGACTTCAACTCGTACGGGGCACGACGCGGGAACCACGAGGTGATGTTGCGCGGGACGTTCGCGAATATTCGATTGCGCAACCAGCTCGTGCCGGGCGTCGAGGGTGGCTTCACGGCGCACGTGCCAGACGATGAGCAGATGACGATCTACGATGCGGCCATGCGGTACCAAGCCGAAGGCGTGCCGCTGCTCGTGTTGGCGGGGAAGGAGTACGGATCCGGGTCGTCGCGCGACTGGGCAGCGAAGGGGACGAAGCTGCTCGGCGTGCGGGCCGTTCTCGCGGAGGGCTTCGAACGCATTCACCGGAGCAACCTGGTCAACATGGGTGTGTTGCCCTTGCAGTTCACGGCCGGCGAGAGCGTGGCCAGCCTTGGCCTCACCGGACGCGAGCGCTTCGACATTGCCGGAATCGCGGACGGGTTGAAGCCCCGCGGGGAGCTCACGGTACGCGCGTTGCCCGAAGGAGGTGAGCCCATGACGTTCTCGGCGGTCGTGCGCATTGACACGCCTGAGGAGCTCGTGGCGTTCAAGCACGGCGGCATCCTCCCGTACGTACTTCGGAAGCTTGCGAAGGACGGTGACAAGTGAAGGGGCGAGGGGCAAGGGGCGAGGGGCCAGGGTTGTCTCAGGCTCTAGGTGTCCCTGAACCCTGAGACAGCCCTTGCCCCTCGCCCCTTGCCCCTCGCACCTTGTCTTATGCTGACCCCTTCTGCGATCAAGTCGCGCGCCTCTGAGATCGGGTTCGACCTGTGTGGTATTGCGCCAGCCGAGGCGTTGCCACAGCTCGCCCGCTTCCGGGAGTGGCTCGCACGCGGATATGCGGGCGAGATGGCGTATCTCGCCCGCACGGCCGACCAGCGCACCGACCCGCGTCTCGTCCTTCCCGGCGCTCGCTCCATCATCGTTACAGGAACCGTTTACAACACTGACCGCCCGTACTCGACCACGCGCGGCGCTGGGCAAGCACGCGTCGCGCGCTACGCCTGGGGGGAGGACTATCACGACGTCATCGGCAAGCGACAGCACTTGCTTCTCGGCTGGATGAAGGAAACGGTTGGTGAAGCGTTCAACGCGGTCGCGTACGTCGATACAGGGCCCGTCCACGAGAAAGTCTTTGCCGAGCGCGCCGGTGTGGGTTGGGTTGGCAAGAACACGTGCCTCATCAACCAGGAGCTCGGATCGTGGATCTTCCTTGGTGTGATCCTCTGTAGTCTCGAGCTCGAGCCGGACGCGCCGGCGGTCGACCAGTGCGGTCGTTGCCGGCGTTGCCTCGATGCCTGCCCCACGGGTGCGCTCGTCGAGCCGTATGTGCTCGATGCCACGAGGTGCATCTCGTATCTGACGATCGAGGTGCGCGGTGCGATCCCGGAGTCGCAGCGACGCGACGTGGGCGAGCACGTCTACGGGTGTGACATCTGCCAGGACGTCTGCCCGTGGAACCGCCGCGCACCGATCAGCACGGATCGGGCGTGGCTGCCGCGGACGATCTTCGATCAAGCGACGACTGCAGAGCTGTGGGATCGACCAGACAGGGAATTGCGAGCGGCCCTCAAAGACAGCGCCATGACACGTGCGGGCGTCCGCCGCCTTCGTCGCAACCTCTCCGTCGCGCTCGGCAACAGCGCCGACCCAACAGCAGAAGCAGCCCTGTTCAATGACGACAACCGAGCCGACTCGCCGTCGCTGATGGATTCAATGGTCAAAGAGCACGTCGAGTGGGCAAAGGCAGGTGAGAGGGGCTAGGTGCGAGGTGCCAGGGCTGTCTCAGGCTCTAGGAATCAGTCTCTCAGGGCTAAGGGCTGACTGTAGTTCCTGCCGTACGCCCGAAGGAGCTACAACCGGCCCTGGCCCCTGAGGAACTCATCCCTGGAGCCTGAGACAGCCCTTGGACCTCGCCCCTTGCACCTCGCACCTTCTTAGTGGACGCCCTGGCCACTCTGGAGGAACGCCGGATCGGCGCCGAGCTTGCGAATCGCGCGATCCCACATCTGATCCGCGGGCGTGTCGAAGATGAGAGCTGGATCCGTTTCCATCGTCAGCCAGGCCGAGGCCGCGAGCTCCGCGTCGAGCTGACCGGGACCCCAGCCCGAATAGCCGGTGAGCACGCGCGCACGGGGCGGCGTACTGAGCAGGACGCGCCGCAGCAGATCGAGTGACGTGGACAGATAGATGCCTGGGGCGACTTCGGTGGCATCCTCGTCGACGCCCGTGGGCGAGCCGCCCAGGAGGATCCACCCGCGCTGGGGCTCGACCGGACCCCCCACCCACAGGAGCGGGCCGCTGGTGGCTTCGACCGGCGGCACCAGGTTTACGACCTCCGCCGCGGCGGTGGTGGTTGGCCGATTCAGCACGAGGCCGAACGCGCCATCCGGCGTGTGCTCGCAGAGGAGCAACACGGTTCGCTCGAAATTCGGGTCCGTGAGCTGCGGCATCGACAGTAACAGGTTCGGCGCCAGGCCATTCGAGCGGTCGTCGTCATCCATCGCCATGCCTCCATCATACAAGAGAGGGGTCAGGTGTCAGGGGTCAGGGCTGGTTGTAGCCCCGTCCAGCAGTTCCCCGACCGCTTCTTAGAGCTTTCAGTTCGCGTCGAAGCTTCCGGTACTGCTCCAGTCGCACCGCCGGCAGGCGTCCCTCGGCTACGGCTTGCTTGACGGCGCATCGCGGCTCTCGATCGTGTGTGCAATCAGTAAAATGGCAATCAGCTGCGAGCGCGTCGATGTCCGGGAATGCGGCGTCGAGCGCGCCATCGTGTTCCCAGAGGTGCAACTCGCGCATGCCAGGGGTGTCGATGAGCAGCCCGCCCCCAGGCATGACGATGAGCTCGCGGTGGGTCGTCGCGTGTCGGCCGCGTTGATCCGAGGCGCGCACCTCGCGTGTGAGCTGACGGTCTTCGCCGAGGAGCGCGTTAATCAGACTCGACTTGCCGACACCGGACGAGCCGAGGAAGGCGATCGTGCGGCGCGGCTGAACGTGCGCGCGGAGATCGTCGAAGCCATCGCCGCGCCGGGCGCTCGCGATCACCACGGGGACGCCTGGAGCGATCGCTTTCACATCGCGCTGCCGCGCGTCGACGTCGTCGCAAACGTCCGCCTTGTTGAGCACGATGACCGGCGCCGCGCCTCCGGCGCTTGCCGTGACGAGATAGCGCTCGATGCGGCGCAGGTTGAAGTCGTGATCGAGGCCGCTGACGAGGAACACCGTGTCGACATTTGCCGCCACCACCTGCTCCTCGCGCACCCGACCGGCGACCTTGCGCGAGAAGCGGCTTCGTCGCGGGAGCACGCCCTCGATGAGCGGCGTGGCATCTGGCGCGGTCGGCCTGGGGTGAGGAGGGCTCCCCGAGCCGGCAGCCAGCCTCGGGTCAAGGCGGATGGCGACCCAGTCGCCTACGGCCGGGAACTCCTCACGCGTGCGCCACCGATGCCGCGCGCGACCTGCGACACGGGCCAGCACATCCGCCTCCGCCGTGCTCACCCGATAGATGTGTTGATGCTCAGCGACGACCCGCGCGGCCACCAGGCTCGCAGCGGCGTACTGGTGGAAGTCATGGGCGAAGGGCTCGTCCCATCCAAGCGCGACTAGACGTGCCGGGAGTGACATGATGGACACTATTGTGCGCGTGATGAGCGACGATCAAAAATCGCCCCAATCGATGAGTATGCCGGATGACCCTGGCCGACCGCAGGAACCCCGGGAGTCGCCCGACGGGCCGCCTGCACCAAGCGAGATATCGCGAACCGACGCGCTCGAGGCAGTATTGCCGGTCGTCTATCGCGAGCTGCGCCGCCTCGCGGCGCACTACCTTCAGGGCGAGCGACCGGATCACACGCTGCAGGCCACCGCGCTCGTCCACGAGGCCTATCTGCGCCTGTTGCGAGAGCAGCACACCGCCTGGCAAAACCGTGCGCACTTCTGCGCGATTGCTGCGGGCGCCATGCGTCAGATTCTCGTCGAGCACGCCCGCGCGCGCAACGCGCAGAAGCGAGGCGGACACGCCGCGCGCATCACGCTCGATGAAGCCCTCGTCGCCGCGCCGCTGGGGTCGATCGACGTCGAAGCGCTGCACGATGCGCTCGAAGAGCTTGCCCGCCTCGATCGTCGCCAGGCGCGGTTGGTGGAGTTGCGCTTTTTTGGTGGACTGTCCATCGAAGAGGCGGCCGGGCAGCTCGCGATTTCTCCCGCAACGGCCAAGCGCGATTGGACCGTCGCGCGCGCGTGGCTGAAACGATGGCTGACGGAGAGCGGGGCGCCGTGAGCCGTGCGACGGAATGGCGCCGGATCAACGAGTTGTTTCATGCGGCGCTCGAGCGGCCCCGAACCGAGCGAGACGCGTTCCTCGAGGGCGCCTGCGCCGACCGACCGGCGCTTCGGCGCGAAATCGAGGCGCTGATACTGGCCTACGAGACAGATCCTGACTTTCTCGAGCACGGTGTGGATCTCGTCAGGCTGCTCGTTCCCGAAGGCCAACCGAGAGATCACACGCACGCGGCCGCGCATGACGACACGCGTCCGCTGGCGGCGGGATCTCGCCTCGGGCGGTACGTCATCGAGCAGGAGCTCGGGCGCGGCGGCATGGGCGTCGTCTATCTCGCGCGCGACGGCCAGTTGAATCGTTCCGTCGCGATCAAGCTCTTACCGGCCGCCGTGGCCGACGACCAGGTTCGACGCGCGCGTCTGCGGCGCGAGGCGCAAGCGGCGGCTGCGCTGTCGCATCCAGGCATTGCCACGGTGCACGCCCTCGAGGAAGCCGATGGTGTGCTCTTCATTGTCTCGGAATACGTGCGTGGCCAGACCCTCCGCGATGAGTTGGAGGCTTCGGGGCCTGTCAGGGGTGACGAGCTCCTGGAGACCGCGCTCGATATCGCGCGCGCGCTAGCCGCGGCGCACCGGCAGGGCGTCATTCACCGCGACCTCAAACCGGAGAACGTCGTGCGTACTGAGCACGGCATCAAGATCGTCGACTTCGGCTTGGCGCAGCTCACCACGGACCCGCGTGCCGAGTTGCCTGCCCGACTCACTCGGAGCGGCATGGTCGTGGGGACGCCGGCGTACATGTCGCCGGAGCAACTGCGCGGCGAGGAGGCGGACCAACGATGTGACCAATTCGGGTTTGGCCTTCTCGTCTACGAGCTAGCGGCGGGCCGTCATCCGTTTGGCGGGACCGACGTGGCCACCACGTGGGCGCGGATCCTACGTGATGAGGCAACGCCGCTGGTCTCTGATGACGCGGTTGTCGTGCAGCTCCAGCCACTGATCGCCCGTTGCCTCGCCAAAGATCCCGCCGAACGTTTTCACACGACGGACGACCTGGTCTCGGCCATCGTCGCAGCAGGCCGATTGTCCGCCGTAGCCTTGGCGAAGGTGGACCGCCATAGCCCGGCAGAAGCAGCTAGGCCTACCAACCCGGCGTTGGTCACCTCGTCGAGCGTCGCGGGCCCACCTCAGCCCGCACCTCGGATGTGGTGGGAGGTGCACCAGATCGTGGTCTCGCTCGTCTACGGCTTGATGCTGTGGCCCATGTGGATGGTTCGCCCGCACGTGGCATCCGGCACCGGACGCACGCTGCTGCTCGTTGCGTTGGTCGCTGTTGTTGCCGTCGCGGCGAGTCTGCGGTTGAATCTCGCATTCACCTCACGCTGCTATCCGGCGGCGCTCCGGTTGCAGCGACGTCGCGTCTCCGGGCTCGTGCGCCTGGCCGACTGGGCGTTTGGGGTGCTGCTGCTCGTTGGCGCCGCCATCGTCGGCAACGCGGATGTCGAGCTCACCGCGCTGCTGGTCGGTGTCGCGATTGGAGCCTCGGTGGCGTTCCTCTTCATCGAACCAGCCACAGCGCACGCCGCGCTCGATGGGCTGCAAGACAGGACCGCGGAATGACGTCGTCAGTTGTAAGATAGCAGATGGGGTGGCGCGGCCGGAAATGCCACCCGCCGCCTGCGCGTGAGTCGCTGCGACCTACCCGATCGGCTGATCCGCGGCCCGATGACGCTCGCGTAGCCTGAGTACTCGATAGCGCACTATGCCTAGTCCCTCGGAGAAGAAGAAGCCCATCAACTACCGCAGTGCCTGGGAGGAGGCACGCGCCATCATCTGGGCGCGGCGCCGCCGATTGGCGCTTGGCGCCCTGCTGATGTTCATCAATCGTCCCACCGGTTTCGTGCTGCCCGCCACGACGAAGCTTCTCATCGACGATGTCGTCGGACAGAAACAGCATGAGCTGCTCGTGCCGCTGGCGCTCGTGGTCGGCGCGGCGACGCTCGTGCAAGCGGTGACCTCTTTTGCATTGACAAAGGTGCTCGGCATCGCTGCACAGCGCGCCATCACCGAGTTGCGCCGATCGGTCCACGCGCACGTCACGCGCTTACCCGTTCGGTACTTCGAGACGACGCAAACCGGCATCCTCATCTCGCGCATCATGACCGACGCGGAGGGCATTCGGAACCTGGTTGGCACCGGCCTCGTGCAACTGGTGGGTGGCGTCGTGACGGCCGTGCTCGCGCTCGGCGTGCTGTTCTATCTCAATTGGACGCTCACGCTCGTCACGCTCGTGCTCCTTGCTGGCTTTGCCGGTGGCATGGCGCTGGCCTTCAAGCGACTACGGCCGCTGTTCCGTGAGCGGGGCCAAATCAACGCGGAGGTGACGGGTCGGCTGTCGCAGGGGCTCAGCGGGAGTCGTGAGGTGAAAGCCTACACGGCAGAGCGGCGTGAACAGATCGTGTTCGCGCATGGGGTGCATCGCTTGTTGCGGAACGTCGCGCGCTCGATGACGGGCATCTCCTTGACCACCGCGCTCTCCACGGTGATCGTCGGCGTCGTGGGCGTGCTCTTGATCACCATGGGCGGCCGCGATCTGATCAGCGGTTACTGGACGCTGGGCGACTTCGTGTTTTATGTGGTGTGCGTCGGTCTAGTCTCTGCCCCACTTGTTCAGATTGCGTCGATCGGCACCCAGATCACCGAGGCATTTGCGGGCCTCGATCGCATCCGCGAGATCCGGCAGACCGTCCCTGAGGACGCTGGCGACGACGACCGCCTGTGGATCGAGGACTTGAAGGGGGAGATCGGATTCGACGACGTGTGGTTCGAGTACAACGCTGGTGTCCCCGTGCTCAAGGGCGTGTCGTTCCACGCGCCCGCTGGCTCGACGACCGCCCTGGTCGGATCGAGCGGATCCGGCAAGAGCACGCTGACGAGCCTCGTCATGGCCTTCAACCGACCGGCGTCGGGGCGGGTCCTCGTCGACGGTCATGACCTGCGCGAGGTGCAGCTCGCCAGCTATCGCAGCCAGCTCGGCGTCGTGCTCCAAGACAACTTCCTGTTCGACGGGACCATCGCCGAGAACATCCGCTATTCGAGCCCGCACGCAAGCATCGATGATGTGCGGGAAGTGGCGCGCATCGCGCACTGCGATGAGTTCGTCGAGTCGTTCGAGACGAAATACGACACGGTCGTTGGCGAGCGTGGCATTCGGCTATCGGGCGGCCAGCGACAGCGCGTGGCGATTGCGCGAGCGATCCTTGCGGATCCCAAGATTCTGATTCTCGACGAGGCGACATCGAGCCTCGACAGCGAGAGCGAACGGAAGATTCAGGACGCTCTGCGAACGCTGCGCCGCGGCCGCACCACGTTCGTGATCGCGCATCGCCTGTCCACGATTCGGAGCGCCGACCAGATCCTCGTCATCGAGAATGGCCAGATCATCGAGCATGGCACACACGTAGAGCTCCACAGGCGGGGCGGACGCTACCGCCAGCTCCACGACCGGCAGTACGAGTGGGAATCGGACCGGTTCATCAACCCCGGGGAGGACTTCACCCCTGAGCCGGAGAAGGTGGAAGCCGGGTCACGGGTGACGGAGGCGTTGTAGGGTGGTCCCTCGAGCGGGCGGTGCTTCGAGTGATACCCCCGAGCGAAGTGAGCTAACGCCCTTGCGCTGGCGCAAGCGCCGGATCGTCGAGGTCGAGGCGGTAGAGCACCTGGTTGTAGTCGTAGCGGGGCGTCGGCTCAGGCTTGTCGGCAAACAATGAGGTGTACGTCCCCTCGAAGATCAGAATTGGTGAGTCGTCTGGCGTGAACTCAGGATGCAAGCGGGGATTGTAGAACGTGTAGTTCTCGTGGCTGAGGATCTTCACCGCCGGTCCCCATGGGCCGGTTGGTGCGTCTGCTTCGGCGTACCAGAGCTCGCCAAAGGCGTTCGGCTTGCCGAGAGATTGCATGAACACGGTGACCCAGCGTTTGCGCCACGGGTTCCAAGCGATAGAGCCGCTGTGCGGCTCGATGGCTGCGCCGTCTGTCGCTGACGCCACAGACTTCTGCGGATCGAGCACGTCCCACGCGGACGCATCCTGCCATGCCTCGAACGTGGCTGGAACCCGGAGGATCGGGAGCGGGTCGCCAAACAGCACCCACGCTCGACCGCGCTCATCCTTCCACATGGTTGGATGTCCCTTGGGTATCGGAGGCGGTTCCGGCGTCGCATCGGACTTCGTCCAGATCACGCGGAACGGTTCAAACTTCGAGGCGTCGTCGTTCCAGACCGCCAGGCCCCACTGGTAGGCTTCCAACGGTGGCTTGATCTTCGCGTAGCTGCCAACGAGCCGGGGTGTCCCGTTCTTGTCTGGCAGGCTCACGTAGCCGCTCACCCACGTGGGACCGCTCCCTGGCATCTCCGCGATGCCGCGCGGCATGCCTTTCTCGTCCGTGACGTATTCGAACTTCAGGTGCACCGGTGGCTCGAATGACTCCAGCGGACGGATGGGCGTCGTTGCGCTCGTGCCGTGGAAGATCCCGAGCGGGTAATGGGCGACGGTGGTGTCACCCCAGAGCCAGAACAAGCGACCGCGATGCACGGCGTTTTGAACACTGTCGCAGCCGAGAATGCCTGAGTCGCGCCAGTCGCGCTCCAGTCCCAGCTTTTGGCTTTCAGCAAACAATCCACCGCCGGTAATTCGCCCCAACCGTCGGGCGATGACGGTGCGATTCACTTCGACCTTCAGCGTCTCGCCCGGCTCGGGTGTCAACCGAACGCCACGTGATCCCAGACCGTCCTTCGGCACCTCGTATCCGTGACCGATGACGTTGAACCATGTCTCGCGTCCCATCAACTCGGGCAGGTCGAACGCGATGACACCGGCGTTGTCGGTGACGAAGCGCACGTGATGCGTGGTGCGCAACTCAACGAGCGGCACAGGCCAGCCGCTGCCTTTCTCCACGACCTCGATGCGGCAGGGCTGGACACCGGAGACCGAGGTGGACCACACGATCAGGCCGAGCACCAAGGCCCCGAAGCTGGAGCCGGTGCCAAGGAGGGTCTGGACGGTTGGTCCTGCCGAAAGCCGAAAAGGTGTCATGTCGTGTATATTTTCATCCGTGTGGATCAAGGCCTATCTGTGTCTGCCTGCCGTGGTTGGTACCTTCGGCGTCGTGCTGATGGGCACGGCACTGGTCGGGAGCCAGCCGAGTGACAAGCCCCAGCGCGGCAAGATGCCCGCCGAGCTGCTCGTCTACGTCGGCACGTACACGAAAGGTGAGAGCAGGGGCATCTACGTGCTGCGGCTGGATCTGCAAACCGGGCGGCTCTCCGAGCCCGAGCTGGCCGTCGAGGTCGGAAATCCCAGTTTTCTTGCCGTTCACCCGAGCAAGCGCGTGCTCTATGCCGTCAGCGAGACGAGCGAGAGCCGTGGTCGACCCAGCGGTAGCGTGAGCGCCTTTGTGATTCGAGACGACGGTTCGCTCAGGCCTCTGAGCGAGCAATCGTCCGGGGGCGCGGGCCCCTGCTACGTGGCCCTCGACGGCACCGGGTCACACGTCCTCGTCGCGAACTACGGCGGCGGCAGTGTCACCGTGCTGCCCATCGAGGAGGATGGCCGTTTGAAGCCAGCCTCCGCGGTCGTACAGCACGAAGGCTCGAGCGTCGATCCAAAGCGGCAGCAAGAGCCCCACGCACACTCCATCAACCCCGACCCGAGCGATCGATTCGCGCTAGCCGCAGACCTGGGCATCGATCGCGTTCTCGTCTATCGCTTCAATGCTCAGACGGGCACGATCGTGCCGCACGAGCCGGCGGGTGCACGTGTCGCGCCGGGTGCTGGACCCCGACACCTGGCGTTCCACCCGAACGGCCGCATCGCGTATGTGATCAACGAGCTCCGGTCGACCGTTACGGCCTTTACCTGGGTGGCTGCGCGGGGCACGCTGGAGGAATTGCAGACGATTTCGACCTTACCCGCCGACTTCACCGGCTCCAGCTACACGGCTGACGTCCAGGTGCACCCTTCGGGACGGTTTGTCTACGGATCGAACCGCGGGCACGACAGCATGACGATCTTTGCGGTCGACGAGGCTAGCAGCCGGCTTAGCCTCGTGGGTCATCAGTCGACGGGCGGCAAGACGCCGCGTCACTTCGGCATCGATCCCACCGGCTCGTATCTACTTGCCGCGAATCAAGACTCCCACTCCATCGTCGTCTTTCGCATCGACCAAAGCAGCGGCCAGCTCACGCCAACCGGCGCTCGCATCGAAGTACCTTCACCAGTTTGCGTCAGGTTCGTCGAACCATAGCGACACGTGAAGGTGCAAGGTGCACCTCGCACCTTCACCGTGTCACCCGGTTACCGTCTCATGTCACTCCGGCCGGCGGACCGACCGGACCCACGACTCTACCTCGCGGCCAGCGGCGTCTCGCGCGCCGAGGCCGAAGGCCAAGGCCACTGCGATAGCGATGGCGCCAAGGAGGAGCCCAAACGCGATGTTGATGATCTCGTTGGCGAGCCCCATCTGGCGGAGGGCCATGGCGCCCGCGAGGACGAGCACCGCCACGCGCGCGGCACTTGCCAGGAACCGCGCGTTGGTCACGTTGCTTGCGCGAATCACGTTCGACGCGAGGTTGGCCAGGTAGAGCCCCACACCAAAAACGACCAGGCCCAGCACGATGTGACCGCCCAGCACGATGAACGACGCCAGCAGCCCTTGGAGCGCTGTGAAGCCCATCAGCCCTGCGGCTTCGATGGCGGCAAAGAGCAGGATGACGACCAGAATCAGGTGACCGACGATGGTCGACGGCTTGCGGGCAGGGGCGGCGCCGGCTGGTGCGGTCAGGCCCAGCGACCCGAGCAAGTTGTCGAATCCAACCGCCGACAGCGTTCGGGCCACGAGCCCTGCGATGACGCGGCCGATCACATAGGAGAGCAGGATGACCAGCGCGGCGCCAAAGACGGCCGGGATTGAGCTCAGGAGCGTGTCGAGCATGTTGCTCGCCGGCGCTGTCACGGCTTCGAGCTGGAGCGCGTTGAGCGCCGAAATGGCCACCGGCAAGAGCACGAGCACGTACACCACCGTACCGACTGCGGCGGAGACCGACGTGCCACCCATGGCTTGCTGCAGGCCGTGGCGCTCGCCGAAGCGGTCGACGCCAATCGCCGCCAGTAAGCTCGTCACGATGCGCCGCACCAGGTGCGCCACGAACCAACCGACGGCGAGAATCAGCCCGGCGGCAAGCACGTTCGGCAGAAAGGCCAGCGCCTTGTTGAGCATCGCCTGGATCGGCGTGAGCAATCCGTGGAGCTCCAACGTGCTCAGGATGTTTGGCAGAAAGAGCAGCCACACGATCCAGTAGACGGCTTCGCCCAACGTTTGACTGAGCGGCGGGCCACCTTCTACCGCGAGCCGTTCGTCGGCACGGGTGGCAGTCAACGCGCGCGTGACGAGTGCCCGCGCGATCGCGGCCAGGACGGCCGCGACAATCAGCAGCACGAGCACGCCCAGCAGCCGTGGCGCAAACGAGGTGATTTGCTGCAGCAGCGCGTTGAGCGGCTCGGTGACGACCGTGAGCTGGAGGGCTTGGAAGAAGGCCATCAGCACGAACAGCATCACGATCCAGAAAACGATCTGGCCCAAGTACCGCTCGATGGGCATCGTGGTGGCGCGACCGCCGAAGATCCATCCCGCCAGCCGATTGTCGAAGTCGGTGCGTTTCAGCAGCCCGCGCACGATCCCGGCTGCGATAAGGGCCACTAGCCAGCCAACGATGAGAATGACCAGCGCGCCGAGCAGGCTGGGCAGCGACGCGCCCAGAAGCTCGTTGAACCGGTCCATCATGTCCTGCATCAGGTCGGTCCTCCTTTCTGCTGTCGTGCCGGAAAAGGATACGCCGGGCCGCTGCGGGGGCCAACACATCGCCGCCGGCTCATCCGTTGCGTCCAGCTCATCCGTTGCGTCCAACTGGGGGTATAGTGTATCAACTGCTTGCGAATCAGAAGCTTCGCCTCAGTTTTCGTCCCCTGGCGGCACCGCAGCAGCTTAGCATTTCAGCACCACAGCACCTAACACTCGAGCCCCGCAACACCTTAGCACTTCAGCACCCAGCACCCAGCACCCAGCACCCAGCACCCAGCACCCAGCCCCCAGCCCCCAGCCCCCAGCCCCGGCACCCAGCCCTGCCCTGCCCGACCCCTGAGACCCGGCAACGGGCTTCTTTGTCACGTGTCAGCGTCAAACGGCAATCGTGGCGTGCTCTCGTCCATCCTCGTCGGCCCCCACGGCGACTCGCAGAGATTGTGCACGCTCACGCCGAGCAGGCGTACAGGTCGCGAGCCGGCTTCGGTCCGGTCGAGCAGCTTCAGCGCGCCGCCGACGATCTCAGGTTCGTCTCGGAGGGCAAGCGCCGCGGTGCTGCTGCGTGTGATGGTCGAGAAGTCGTCGTATCGCACCTTCAACGTCACGGTTCGCGCCCACAGATTCTTGCGCGCGAGCCAGGCGGCACTGTGGCGTGCCATGGCCGCCACCTCCTCTCGAATCTCGTCGCGATTCGTGAGGTCCGAGGCGTACGTGTTTTCGGAGCCTCGCGACTTCAGCGGCCGATTCGGCTCGACCGCTCTGTTATCAATGCCGTGCGCCAAGTGGACGAGCACGGACGCAAATGATCCGACAGTGTCGCGGAGCAGCTCCGGACGTGCTGTGCGCACATCCACGAGGCGGGTGATGCCGCGCTCGCGCAGGCGTCGGGCCGTCACCGGGCCCACGCCCCAAAGGGCCTCGATCGGCAGCTCGCCTAGGAACGCTTCGACGCGCTCCGGGGCAATGACCGTCAGGCCGTCCGGCTTCTTCCACCCGGACGCGATCTTCGCGAGAAACTTGTTGGGGGCGGCACCCGCCGACGCCGTGAGCCCGGTCACGTTGCGGATCTCCGCCTTGAGCCGACGTGCGACGGTGGACGCGAGCGGCTCCGCCCACGTGTTTTCCGTGACGTCCAGGTACGCCTCGTCGAGCGAGAGCGGCTCGACGAGAGAGGTCACGCGTCGGAAGAGTGCAAAGACGTCGGTGGACACCGCGCCGTACTTCGCGAAGTCAGGCGGTACGACGATGATGTTGGGACAGAGGCGAACGGCACGGGCCATGGGCATGGCCGAGTGAACGCCGAACTTCCGCGCCTCGTAACTGGCCGCGCACACGACACCCCGACCCGTGGGGCTGCCGCCGACCGCCACGGGATGCCCGCGCAACTCCGGACGATCGCGTTGTTCGACGGACGCGTAGAACGCGTCCATGTCTACGTGCAGAATTCTGCGCACGATTCGGGAATCAGGAATCCGGAATCAGGGTTCGAGCATCGGGGTTCGGGGTGCAGCGGTCGCCGATTCCTAATTCCTGATTCCTGAATCCCGATTCCGGAACCGTCAGTTCTTCACGGTTACCTCCAGCGGTGCCGAGAGCGTCGTCGTGACTCGGGCGCCGGCAGGGAGGCGCACCTCCTGACCACGCGTGGCGAGCACGACACCGGTACCGGCCGCTGCGCCAGCAGCCGCACCGATCGCCGCACCTTTGCCACCGCCGGCGATGGCGCCAACCACACCGCCCGCGGCGGCTGGGACGGCGACCTTCTGCGCGTCCTTCTTCCTGGTCCGCTCCGCGCGTCCTATGACCGGTGCTGCGCGAATGTCGTAGCGCTGTTCACCAATCACTAGCGTATGGAAGCGGATCGCCACCTCTGCGAGCCCCTTGACCCGGCCCGAGCGTGTCACGTGCGAGACCGTACCGCGCACGGTCGAGCCTTGTGGAATCGCGGTGGTGCCGTCGACATCCACGGCGCTCGTAAGTGTGGCACTGACCGGGTCTTCGACCTGGCTCGTGTCCGTCGCCACGGCGCTCGTGAGGACGAGCGGCAGCGACGTGCCTTCAGGCACCGCGATGATACGGGTAACGGGTGCGGCTGCCTCGGGCGGCTCTGTGGCGGACTCCCGCGGAGCGTCGCGCGCGCTGGATTCTTGCGGCTCCTCCGTCTTGGTGCATGCCGTAGCCACGATGACAAGAGCGCTACACAGCACGCTCAGCCACAGGTGTCGATTGCCACGCATCAGTTGTCCTTTCGACAAGACTATCTTAGGCTGTTGACGTATGACGGCAAACGTCCCCAGCCACGCTCGGATCAGGTGCAAGTGTCGTGCCGCGAATGCGGTCTTGGACCTCCCGGTCTTTCAGGACGAACTACGGAGAGATGACTGAGACATCGAGCTCACGACCATCGATTCTTTGGAAGCGCATGACCGACACGCAGCGCCGTGTGGCGGCCGAGGCGTTCTGGCGTGATGAGACGATATCGTCCGAGCGAGCCGAAGCGGTGAGCCTCCTTGCTGAACGACTTCACTTTCGGCCGAAATCAGTGCTGGGCATGCCGATCGAGCGCAGGACTCGCGCCCTCGCGTCGACGCACGCGATATCGGACACGCTCGCGGCAAACCTGCTCGTAGCCTATCACCTTGGGGCGCAGCGACCGATGATGGCCGCCTTTCTCGATGCTCTTGGCATCCCGCATGACGACGGGCTCATTCCAGAAGACGCCACACCTCACCTTGATGAAGCGCGGCTCGAGGAAGCGGTGGGGCAGCTCCGTCGGTCGTTCCCTCCGGAAGACGTCGCGTTGTACCTCGCGACGCTGTCGATGCAGGATCCCGATACCTGGAAGCCCCTCGAGCGCTTCCAGGAGCCGCCGGATGGTACGGAACGAGGGGCCTGACCTGTCCGCCGAAGCGCGGAGCGCGAAGGCGGAAGGCCCCTCGCTACTCTTCGCGCAACGCGGCCAGCGGATGAACACGTGCCGCCCGCATGGCAGGCACAAGCGCGGCCGCGGCGGCAATCGCGGCCAGCCCCAACATGGCTGCCGCGATTGTGAGGGGGTCGATGGGCTCGACGCCATAGAGCTGGCTTTGAACGTAGCGAGCAAGGCCCCACATAACGGGCAGGGCGAGCGCGAACGCGACCACCACGAGCGTCACCGCCTCATGCAGGAACAGCCAGGCGATCCTGCGCGAGTCCGCGCCGAGCGCCATCCGAATGCCGATCTCGCGCGTGCGGCGCGTGACGGCGTACGCCATCACGCCGTAGAGGCCAACGACCGCCAGCAACGTCGCAAGGAGCCCGAAGACGCTCGAGAGCCCGGCGACGAGCCGTTCGTTGCTGAGCGAGCGTTCCACCTGTTGTTCCATCGTGCGCATGTTGACCAGTGGCAGGTTCGGTTCAATTTCTCGAACGGTTCGCGTGAGGAGACTGAACATCGTCTCGGGCGCCTGTGTCGTCCGAACATACATGGTCGCGCGCGTGGGATCGGTAATTTCGAAGAACGGGACGAAGAGTTGGGGCCGTGCCTCCTCGCGGATCCCCGTGGATCTTGCGTTGCCGACGACCCCGACGATTTCGATGGGTGTCGGCGTTCCAGGGCTGTCGCCGAAGCCGACGCGCTGGCCGATCGGGTTCCTGCCGTCGAAGTGCAAGTCCACGAAGCGCTGGTTCGCGATGGCGACGCGGAAGTCATTCATCCATGGGAAGCTCGGGTCGCCATCGGCGCGCTGCCCCAGGGACTCGTCGCGCAGCGTAAAGTCACGTCCAACCAGCAGCGGGATCTGCACCGTCTCGAAATAGCCGGGCGTGACGGCGTTGTTGTGGACGCGGACAGATTCGCCTTCTTTCGCGCCGTACCCTTCGACGGTGATCGTGCTGTTCCAAAACTGCTGGAGCAGAGGAGTCAGCGTGAGCGCCACGTTTCCGACGCCTGGCAACGCCGACACGCGCTCCACGAGCGTCTTGTAGAATTGCTGCGCGCGTTGACCAGAGTAGCCACTGAGCGAGGCTTCCACATCGAAGGAGAGGAGATTCGTTGTGACGAAGCCAGGATCCTGGGCGAGCAGGTTCCGCAAGCTACGAACGAACAGACCGGCGCTGATGAGCAACAGCAGTGAGAGTACCACCTGCGCCACCACGAGTGCCTTCCGCAGGCCAACCTGCCCTCCGGCCGACACGCCGCGGGTCTGGTCTTTCAATGTGGGCGCCAGCGCCGGACGCGTTGTTTGCCACGCCGGCACGAGGCCGAAGAGGATCCCTGTCGCGAGGGTGATAGCGAACGTGAACCCAAGCACCCGCGCATCCGGCGCAGGCGAGACGCTGACCGAGACCGAGGCTTCGGGGTCGACAAGAAGACCGAGTAACAGTTGCGAGCCCCAGATCGCGATGAGTAGTCCGGCAATCGCGCCACACGACGCGAGCAGCAAGCTTTCGGCAAGCAACTGCTGGATCACACGCCACCGGCTCGCGCCAATCGCCAGACGGATAGCGACGTCACGCTGGCGGCCCATGCCGCGTGCGACGAGCAGGCCAGCAACATTCGCGCAGGCGATGAGTAGCACACCTGCGGCGATGGCCAACAGCGCCCAGAGCGGGCGCGTCAGCTCGCCGCGCAAATGCGAATACCCTTGGAATCCAGGTGCGAGCTCAATCTTGGTCTCGAGAAACTGTCGCTTACCGTAATCGGGTAGGCCGGCAAGGTCGGGATGGGTGAGCTCACGCTCACGGAGCCCGCGGAAGAGCGGTTGGAGGCTGGCCTGCGCTTGCTCGCGGGTGACGGCTCGCCGCAGATGTGCGAATACTTGCGCAAACCGGCGCCGATCATCGTCCAGATAATTCCATCCCGGCGTCATTTCAGCTTTCATCATCATGGGGACGAAGACCTGTGCGGCGTGACCGAGGTTCATACCGTCGAAGCCGGGTTCGGTCACACCAATGACCGTGAACGCGTGGTCGTTGATCGCGATCGTTCGTCCAACGACTGACGGGTCACCCGCAAAGCGCGACTGCCAGTAACGGTAACCGAGCACCGCAACCGCGTGTCCACCCGGCACCCGGTCATCTTCGGGCGTGAAGAGGCGCCCACGTGCTGCGCGCACGCCGAGCAGCGGGAAGTAGGTTCCAGAGACGAGCTCGCCTGACACGCGCTCGGTCTCCTCGCCTGTGCCGAGATGCATCATCCAGTCGAACTTGGCGAACATGCCAGAGAAGATGGAGCCGGTGGAGTCCCGAAACTCCTCGTACATTGGGTACGAGATTGAGGTACCGACACCATAACTGGTGCCCGGCCAAGTACCATCGACCTGGACGTGCACCAGGTCGTGAGGCCGCTCGACCCGGAGCGGCCGCAGCAGGACTTGGTCGACGAGCGTGAAGATCGCCGTATTGGCGCCGATGCCAAGGGCAAGCGACGTCACCGCGAGGGTTGTGAAGAAGGGAGCTTTCAGAAGCCCGCGCACAGCGTGACGAAAGTCTGTGGTGACGTGTCTCATGAGCGTGCCCTCCGAACCGCGGACAACGCAGGGTCACGTGTGGCACCGCGGTCGGCGAGCCATGTTATCAAGCGTGGGTGGAAACGTTGGAGAAGAGACTGCTCACCGACTCGCCCAGGTGAATGCGCCGGATGGCCTCGGCGAATAGCGGCGCGACCGAGCGAACGACGAGATTCGGCAGCCGCTTCTCCGGTGCCAGCGGCACCGTGTTCGTGGTGAGGATCTCGTCGAGATCAGCGGCGGATAGTCGCTCGAGCGCAGCGGCCGTGAACAGGCCGTGGGTGCAGGCGAGGCTGATGTGCTGCACGTTGCGCTCACGCAAGCGTTTCAGCAGCTCGATGATCGAGCCACCGGTGGCGATCTCGTCGTCGAGGATGATGACGTTCTTGCCGTCGACGTCCCCGACAATGGCATCGATCACGACCCAGTCATCGGCCAATCGTTGCTTGCTTCCGGCCGCGACCTGGAGGTCGAGCAGTCGGGCCAACTGCGACGCGGCTTTCGCATTGCCCAGGTCGGGCGAGACGACGACCGTGTTCGTCAGGTCGCGGCTACGAAAGTGCTCGGCGAGCTCGGCGATCGCGGTGAGGTGGTCGACGGGCACGCTGAAGAACCCGTGCACCTGCGGCGTGTGCAGGGTCATCGTCAGCACCCGGCTCGCGCCAGCGGTTGTCAGGAGGTCGGCAACCAGACGGCCGCCGATCGAGATGCGTGGCGCGTCCTTTTTGTCCGAGCGCGCATACGCATAGTGCGGGATGACGGCGGTGATCTGCGCTGCCGAGGCGCCACGCGCGGCGTCGAGCATGAGCAGCAGCTCGACCAGGTGGTCCTGCACGGGTGGCACGAGCGGCTGCACGATATAGACGTCTTGCTGCCGGCAGTTGGCGCGCAACTGCACCTGCAGGCAGTCGTTGCTGAACCGCACGATGTGGGCGGGCAACAGCTCGACGCCCAGGATCGAGCAGATCTCTGTTGCGAATGCTGGATGAGCGCTTCCGGAGAAGACACTGATGTCGTTCACGCTTCCTCGGATACTTGAGCGCGCCAGCTTTGCTGCAGGTGCTCGTTCATCAAGGCGCGGGCGGTGTTGGGGTCGCGCTGGCGGATGGCCATGTAGATGCGCCGGTGCATCTCGGCCGATTCTTTGAAGTCGCGTGCGCGGCGCACCGTTTCTCGTCGGCGCTTGTAGAACACGGCGGAGACCATTTCGACGAGCGAGGCGAGAATCGGATTGCCCGACGCGGCCGCCACCGCTCGATGAAAGCGGATGTCGTGGACGAGGAAGTCGTGCGGGGCCTCCATCGAAGCAAACATGCTCGTCACTTCTTCGGCGATGGCGGCGAGGTCTTCGCCGCTCGCACGCTCTGCGCTCAAGCCCGCGACGCCGACCTCCAGCAACCGGCGCGCCTCGAACATCTCGTCTCGGCTGAAGCCGTGCAGTGTTGCCAGGTAACGGAGCGGCTCGCTCTCGAGCACGGGCGGCCCATCCACCACATACGTGCCCGAGCCGTGACGCGACTGAATCACACCCATCGTGGCGAGCGCGCGCAAGCCGACCCGCACGCTCGATCGACTCACGCCCGCTTCGACCGCGAGCTGACGCTCCGGCGGCAGGCGATCACCCGGTTTGAGCAAGCCTTGTTCGAGAAGACCTCGCACGTGGTGCACGACGCGCTCGGACGCACTGGGCATGGTTTGGTCGAGAGCCGCCGCCTCCGCGCCTTGCGCTCCGGCGAGCCCCGCCGAAGCAGCGCGAAGGCGGGGTAGTCGCGCTGAGCGGCCAGCCCGACGCGCGGCGGGCGAACGGCCCGGAGAGGGCACGTTCATGAAGTCCGACATGCAGCAGTTGTATCACAATCGCACGTTGCCGGGCGTCCTCCGCTGGAGGATTCAGCCATCGCGATGCCGGGCCCAGACGGCCATCGTGCCGAGCTACGCGATCGCGCGCCTCACCGCGTCGTAGTCGTTTGGCAACTCGATCGGTCGGTTCGCGTACTGTGGCACGATCGCGTCCAGCGCCCGCTCGTGGTAGCGCTGTTTGAACTCCGTGAACTTGAGGCCATTGGCGGTCGAGATCACGACCACGCGATCGCGCGTGTCGATCACGCCGCGCGCGACGAGCTGTTCGAGGACCGCCAACGCGACACCCGTGTGGGGGCAGTTGTACATGCCCGAGCGGTCGGCGCGTGCGGCCGCATTGGCGAGCTGTTCCTCGGTCGCCTGCTCGACGATGCCGTCGTACTTCTGGAGCGTGCGGATGGCCTTTTGAATCGACACCGGATTGCCGATCTGGATGGCCGAGGCGAGCGTCGGCTTCGCCACGACGGGCTCGAACGCCCAGTTCTGCTGATACGCGAGATAGAGA
The DNA here is from genome assembly GCA_009377495.1 of Luteitalea sp. Taxonomy (GTDB): domain Bacteria; phylum Acidobacteriota; class Vicinamibacteria; order Vicinamibacterales; family Vicinamibacteraceae; genus WHTT01. The sequence goes on along the minus strand of WHTZ01000001.1, from coordinate 310,482 downwards.
GGATTGGCAGCCGCGGCCTGAGCGACCACGATGCGGGGGCGTTTCGCGATCAGCCCGAGCGCCTCCATCATGTCGAAGCCAGCGCCAAGCGCGCTGACGTTGCCGAGGTTCCCACCCGGGATGATGATGACCTCCGGCACCTCCCAGTCCCACTGCTGCACGATCTCGATAGCCACCGTCTTCTGACCTTCGAGGCGCAGACTGTTCATGGAATTGGCGAGGTAGACGCCCTCTTCCTCGGCTAAGCGCGTGATGATGGCCATGCAGCCGTCGAAGTCCGTGTCGAGCGCGAGCACCTTCGCACCGTTCGCGAGCGGCTGAATCAACTGCGCCACCGACACGCGTCCCCGTGGCAGGACCACGATAGCGGGCACCCCGGCAGCGGCAGCGTAGGCGGCAAGCGAGGCCGACGTGTCGCCGGTCGAGGCGCAGCCAACCGCGCGCACAGGCTGGCCGAGCGCGATCATGTGACGCACCACCGACACGAGGACCGTCATGCCGAGGTCTTTGAACGAGCCGGTGTGCGAGTTCCCACACTGCTTGACCCATACATCATCTACGCCCAGCGCGCGGCCATAACGCTCGGCCCACAGCATGTTGGTGCCACCCTCGTCCATCGACACGACGTGCTCGTCCGGTAGCCCGGGGCAGACCCATTCCTTCTTTCCCCACACGGAGGAGCCATACGGCCAGGATGTTCGCTTGTACCGATCGTCGAAGAGCCGCATCCAGGCGGCGGGTGAGCGATCACCGAGTGCCTCGAGGTCGTGGACGACCTCGAGCAGATGCTGGCAGGACGGGCAGCGATAAATAGGCTGCGTCAGCGGGTACTCACCGGGGCACCCATTAATGCAGCGGAAGGAAGCGCGATACATTGCGGGAAGGGTGGGTTCGTTGGATTCTTGTCAATGCACAATGCACAATGGCAATTGACAAGCACTCACGCTATACGTCCTCCCCGTCGGCCCGAGTTGCCTTTCTGACGCGTTTGCGTGCAGCGGGTGTCTTGCGCGTGCCACTCGACGGGCTCGCGGCTCGGCCGCTCGACGCGCTCGCGCGACGGCCGCTCGCCGGGCTCGAGCCAAGCCGCGCGGGTCGTCCGCTCGCCGGCTTCCGCGTGCGAGTGCGACGGGATGTGGGCGTCTTCGTGGCTTCGTCGTCATCGGCGGACTCAGGCGTGGCGTCTTCAGAGAGCGCAAACGGCTTGGGCTCAGCGTCTGCTGTCAGCGGTCCGGCTTCCTCTCGGTCGCTAAAGAGCCGCTGCGGCTCGGGCCCGGCCGCTCGCTCGCGACTCGCGTCACGATCCGTGTCCGCGTGTTCCGTCTGCTCTTCTGACAACGCTTGATCGCCCGTCACAGCGTCGGTCACGGCGCCGGTTACGGCGGCTGGCATCGGCGATTGCTGGAACAGCGCGCCGGGATAGACGCGGATGACGCCTTGCCGATCGCGATCGAGCCGGAAGAGCCCCTCGCGCTGGCCATAGCGCAACGCGTCGACGATGCCGGCGAAGCCATAGCGACGCTCGTCGAAGCGGTCGTGCGTCGACCGGAGGATTTGCTTTACCTGACGCACGTACAGCGGCCAGCGTTGCACCAGCCCAGGCCGCAGGAACGTCTCGCGCAAGATCGTGAAACCGTCGGCTTGACTGCCGGCCGGCGAGCCGTTGTCACCTGACGTGGCCTCGTCTGGCCGAAGCGAGGCGACCCCCCGGTCCTCGGGACGCGCTGAGCCCGGCGACGGTGAGCCCGTCGAAGGCCGGGGGGAGCTCGTGGTCTCGCGCGCGGCTCCGCTCGCCGCCGCTCCCGCCTCGGACGGCTCTGGAAGCTCGCCGGCCGCGTCGGCATCGCCAGACGCTCCCTCACTGAGCTCGACGTGCAGGCTGCGGTCGGTGCCCCTGAGCGTGACGTAGCCAGCGCTGGCGAGCCGCTGGGCGAAGTCGCGAAAGCTACTCACGCCGTACTCGCGCTCGGAGAACGTCGGGTCGAGCTGCAGCAGCGTGGTCTTGAGCACGCCCAGCTGCGGTGTGACCTCACGATCCGCGAGAATTTTGAGCGCGCGCTTGACGAGCGTCATCGCCTCCGCCGGGTTCTTGGCGGGGCCCCGTCGCGCGGCTGAACGCCGGTCACGGGTGACGTTTTCGTAGGCGATGAACTCGTGGCAGTTGCGCTGGAGGATCGTGCTCGTGAACTGGCGGCCGCCGACAACGATCACCTTGCGGTCGTACTGCTTCAGTTTTTCGACGAGCGCCATGAAGTCGCTGTCGCCGCCGACGATGACGAACGCGTTGATGTGGTTGTGCGTGAACGCCATCTCGAGGGCGTCGAGCGCGAGGTTGATGTCCGCGCCATTTTTGTCACCCCCGGGCGTCAGGCTGCGCTGGACCATCTGGATGCCGTGCTGCGTCAGCTCCCGGCTGTGGTCACCGGCACGTGTCCAGTCTCCATAGGCAATCTTCGTGACCACCTCGCCGCGCTCCTTGATGGCTTCGAGCACGGCGCCGGGGTCGAAGCGGCCGCCGAGGGTGGTCTTGACGCCGATCTCGATGTTGTCGAAGTCAATGAAAACGGCAATCTTCAGTCGTGGTTCCGCCAAGCGGGATATCCTTTCAGGCCGGTCTGCGAGCTGGCCGGAGCCTTCGCGAAGGCTGACCGCACGACGCAACGATACGTCGTCCCGATGCGGTCCCGCCCACGCGTGGAGGGCTTCGGCTGGCAAGTCGGGCGCATCTCGTTGGTCTGGAAGAGGAATCGTCTTCCTCGTCGGACCGACAACACGCGGCCGGAATGCAGACCGTCTCCTTCACTATACGGGAGTGGAACGGGTCAGACAAGCTGCTGAGGTTGTTTCTGTGGGTTCGCGTCCCTGTTGTTCTCTGCTACACTGGCGCGGTTCAGGCGATGCGCACGGGTATGCGCGAGACGGTGCCCCCCACTTTCTGCCCACGCGGCTGCCAGCTTCGCTCGGCGATCTCGCGTGGGACCCCGCGATCGAGGAGACGTTCATGCAACAGCGATGGTCAGTCATAGGGTTGGGTTTCGTTCTGATGGCTTTGCTCGTCCAAGTAGAGGCCCCTACGCACGCACTCGTCCTGCCGCAGGTGGCGGCGCCGCCGTCCGACACGTCCGACAAGCGCGAGCCGGATGTCATCTTCGTTCCGACACCGCCCGAAGTCGTGGAGGCGATGCTCAAGACGGCCAAGGTCACGAGCAACGACGTCGTCTACGACCTCGGTTGTGGCGATGGTCGCATCGTGGTCGCGGCGGCCCGCGACTTTGGTGCGCGCGGTGTTGGCATCGACATCGATCCCGAGCGCATCAAGGAGGCCAATGAGAACGTCAAATCGGCTGGTGTCGAGGATCGCGTGACCATTCGACAGGACGACCTGTTCACGACCGACATCAGCGAGGCGACGGTGGTCACCCTGTACTTGCTCCCAACGCTCAACGTGAAGCTCATGCCAAAGCTGCAGAGCGAGCTCAAGCCCGGCACACGCATCGTGTCGCACTCGTTCGACATGCAGGAGGAATGGGAACCGGAACAAGAGCTCGACGTGGACGGTCGTAAGGTGTACTACTGGACGGTCCCCGAGAAGTAAAGGCACGTATCAGTCGGGCGGTCGCGCGGCCTTCAGGCCGCGCGCCCCCGGCACCCAGCACCCCAGCACTGCAGGCCGAAGCCCCCAACGCTAGCCGTCAGCCCCCAAACCGCTCGATGATTCGGTGCATCGTGTCGAGCTGCGCCTCAATCGACTCGACCATTTTGAGCTGCGTGCGGGCGCGGTCGAGGTTGTGATCGGGCCGACTCGTCTTGAAGTAGACGTCCCCTTGCAGGTGGTCGGTCAGGAATCGTAGGCCATTCTCGAGCGTAATGAGCTTAGCGCCTATCGCGAGCGATGCCCGCTCGGCTGCCGTCAGGAACGCCGCGGCCGTCGACAAGTAGCCTTCCGCCAAGGCCTCGAACATGTCCATGCGCGTGCCGACCTTCTCGAGGTCCCGCTCGTCTTCGGCTGCCGCAGCCGTGACCGTTCGGACGAGGTCGCCAAAGTCATACGCGACGAGCCCGGGCATGGTCGTGTCCAGATCAATCACGCACAGCCCTTCCGACGTGTGGTCGTCAATCATCACGTTGTTGAGCTTGGTGTCGTTGTGCGTGGTGCGTTCTGGCAGCCCGCCGCGCGCCTGCAGCGCGAGGAGATCATCGACATCGCCCTCGCGTTCGTCCACGAACGCGATTTCGGTCGCCACCTGTCCTGCACGGTTACAGATATCCTCGTCGATCGCACGTTGCAGCGCGTCGAAGCGACGCCGCGTGTGGTGGAAGTCAGGAATGGTTTCGTGCAGTCTGACCCCGGGAAGGTCGGCCAGCAGCGATTGGTACTCACCGAACGCCTTCGCCGCAGCGCGCGCCTGTGCACACGTCTCGATGACATCGTAGGTTCGCGCGCCTTCGATGAAGAGATACATGCGCCACACGCTCCCGTTCTCGTCTATCACGTAGGGTTTGAGGTCCAACCCCGGCACGAGCGTGAGGACGCGCCGTGAGATATCGACGCCGCCGTTGCCGGCGAGCCGTGTGCGTGCGTGGGACGTGACGCGCACGACGTTTTCCATGAGCCGAATGGGTTCGGTGAAGACGTCGTGGTTGATGCGCTGCACGATATAGCGTACTGGAGCACCCGATTGATTGAACGTGGTCGCGTAGGTGTCGTTGATGTGGCCGCTGCCGTAGGGCGAGGCGGCGAGCAAGTCGCCATACACCTGAAATTGGCGGATGACGGTGCGAAGACGGTGTTCGACGAGCGAGCGCATCGAGCGGATCAACTCCAGAGCGGGGCAGGGTAGCCACCGTCCTCGACCAAACGCTGGATGGCCGCCATGACTCGTGGCTTGTCCTCTCGGTACGTCACGCCAAACCAGCAGGCCGCCGTGGGCAGCACTCTCACGCGCGCACGGCCTCCGGCGATGAGCTCGTCGATGGCGGCCGGAATGTAGCATTCCGCCTTGAGATCTGATTGGTGCTGGTACAGGAAACGCTCGAATACCTGCTCGAGCTGCTCGAAGACACGCGGTGTGAAGCCCCAGAAATTGAGCGAGACCACCTCGTCGCCGGTCAGCTTGACGGGGTGTGCGGGGTCTTCGCGATCCTCGACGCCATCCGGTGTTCTGACAACCTTCGTCATCTCGCGTACCGACCGTAACAGGCCTTGCCCATTGGTTTCGCACACCCCGCGTGCCACGCTCCCGTACTCGGAGAGGGTCTGGCGCAATTGGTAACCGACCATCGCGTAGTCGGCGGCGGGATCTGCCGCGGGTGACGGGGGTACGAGAAACTCCCGCATCACCAGATACGATTCGCGCCCGTAGAAGTCGTCCGCGTTGATGACAGCAAACGGCTCCCTGACGATGTCACGCGCCGCGAGGACCGCCTGCGTGGTCCCCCACGGCTTGTCACGACCGAAGGGCACGCCGAAGCCCGGCGGCAGGTCCTCGAGCGTCTGAAACGCGTAGTCGATTGTTGTCCGATCGGCATATCGTGTCCCAATCGTCGTGCGGAACGCTTCGGCAGACTCGCGTCGGAGCACGAACACGACACGGCCGAACCCCGCACGCAGCGCGTCGAATACAGCGTAGTCCATGACGGTCTCGCCGTGGGGCCCCATCGGATCGAGTTGTTTGAGGCCGCCGTAGCGGCTCCCGATGCCTGCAGCGAGGATGAGTAGTGTTGGCTTCATACGAAAAGGGGCCAGGGATGAAGGGCGAGCCTCGCCCCTGCTTTGGGGCAGCTTGCGCCGCCGCCGCGTTCCGAGAATAATCCGCGGACAACTCGTCTTCAAGCTAGATTCCGCCTGTCGGCACCGCCGCCGCGCCCTGGAGTGCTCGATGCAACTGCAGCCCGTTGACTGGATGATCGCGATTGGATTGGTGGCGATGTGCTTCGTGCCCGCCCTCTTCTTGGGCCGACGCTCGGGCCGGAGCACGTCCGAGTACTTCGTCTCGGGCCGCGCCGTGCCCTGGTGGCTCGCTGGTCTTTCGATGGTGGCCACGACGTTCAGCAGCGACACACCGAATCTGGTGACGGACATCGTACGGCGTCAGGGTGTCGCCGGCAACTGGCAATGGTGGGCGTTCACGCTCACCGGCATCGCCACGGTGTTCTTCTACGCGCGACTCTGGCGCCGATCGGGCGTGATGACCGATCTGGAGTTCTACGAGCTCCGCTATTCGGGGACGGCCGCCAGCGCCGTCCGTGGGTTTCGGGCCGTGTACCTCGGCTTGCTGTTCAATTGCTTGATCATGGCGACGGTCAACCTGGCGGCCTGCAAGATCGCCAGCGTGCTCTTCGGCCTGGCGCCGTGGCAGACGCTGCTGTTCGTCGGGCTCCTGAATGTCGTGTTTGCGGCCCACGCCGGCTTGTGGGGTGTGCTCGTCATCGACATGATTCAGTTCGTCATCATGATGACCGCCGTGATTGCGGCAGCCTACTTCGCGCTCAGCCTTCCGCAAGTAGGTGGTCTCGACGGCCTGGTGACGAAGCTCTCTGCGACCGAGGGGCCCGGTGGCATTCGCTATCTCGACATGCTGCCCGACTTCACCAACACGTGGGACATCGCGCTCGCGGTCTTCATCATGCCGATTGCCGTGCAGTGGTGGGCCGTGTGGTACCCGGGGGCGGAGCCGGGTGGTGGGAGCTACATCGCACAACGCATGCTGGCTTCGAAGTCCGAGAAAGACTCGCTGGGCGCCGTGTTGTTCTTCAACCTCGCGCACTACGTGCTCCGGCCGTGGCCATGGATCATCACGGCGCTGTGCTCGATCGTGGTGTACCCGGAGCTCGCCGACATCCAGCGTGCCTTTCCGCACCTCGATCCGAGGCTGCTCGGTCACGACATCGCGTACCCCGCGATGCTGAAGTTCCTGCCGGTGGGCTTCGTGGGATTGATGGTGGGAGGGCTCGTCGCCGCCAACTCGTCGACGATCCTCACCCATCTCAACTGGGGTGCGTCGTACCTCGTGCACGACTTCTACCGTCGCTTCATTCGGAAGGACGCGCACGAGAAGCACTACGTCTTCGTGGGCCGCCTCACGACGGTGCTGTTGTTCGTGTGCGCCGCGGCCCTCACGTTCGTCCTCGACACGGCCAAGGACGCATTCGACATCATCCTGCAAGTCGGCGCCGGGACCGGGCTCCTGTATCTCGCGCGTTGGTTCTGGTGGCGGGTGACGGCGTGGTGTGAGGTCGCCGCCATGCTGAGCTCGTTCGTCGTCTCCGTGCTGCTGATCGTGCTCGAGCGTCAAGCATGGTTGCAGGCGTCCTCCTTCATTGGTTTGAAGGACATCAACCTGGTCATCACCATTGCCGTGACGACCGCGTGCTGGGTGCTGACCGCCTATCTCGGACCACAGACTGACCGTCGAACGCTCGTCGAGTTCTACCGACGCGTACGCCCGGTGGGACCCGGCTGGGAGCCCATTCGTTTGGCTGCTGGCATTTCGCGAGCAGAGGCCTCGCGGTCTGCTGATCACCTGCCGCTGTCGCTCATCGGCTGGGTCGCCGGCTGCACGATGACCTGGTCGGCGCTTTTTACCATTGGCAACTTCCTCTACGGTCGAACCGGATACACGATGCTGCTGGGACTCGTGTTCCTCATGAGCGCCTCGGTGCTCCTGTACATCGTCAATCGACTTTGGTCGGAATCGCCTCGTCGATGAGCATCACGGGAATATCGTCGCGGATGGGGTAGAGGTAGCGACCATCCTCGCGAACGAGCCCCTCGGTCAGCGCTTCGGTCACAGCCTGACCACCCCGGTTCTTCAACCCACCTGCTTCGATGCGCCGATTGAGGGCGCCGATTTCATCTGCGGTCGCCGGCCGCACCGGTGTCTTGTCTTCCGGACACACGAGAATCTTGAGCAGCTCGTCATCAATCATGGCGTGTCCCTTCTCTACACCGTGACCGTCTTCTGCACGACGAAGATGTTGTTTTCCGTTTCCTGAATGGCCACGTCGACCGTATAGTCGATGTGTCGTCCCGGATACTTGCGCTGAATCAGCTCGACGACATGGTCGAAAACGTAGTGGGCCACGTTCTCGACGCTCGGCCCTTTGCCGGGTAGCACGACCACACCTTCTGGTTCGAACTGGGCCTGATCCAGGAACGCCCGGTCTTGCGGTGTCGCGAGCATCTTGTGATCGAGGAAGCGCATGATGCCCTTGATGTCGCCGAAGTCGAGCGACATATCGAGCTCGTCGCGCGGGAACGCCTCCGCCGTGACGGTAACCGTTCCGTGCCACGTGTGACCGTGCACGAATTTGCACTTGCCAGGGTAGCCGATCTGGCGGTGACCCGTATGAAACGTCGCGTGGACAATGATCTTCTCCATCTCTAGATCATTCTACCCGCACGTTGTCGAGCCACACCGTGCCGCGCGCTCCGGGGGGTGTGTTGACGGTATCGATCACCAAGAGCAGGGTGCGGAGCCCGGCTACGGGAATACGAGGCGGGGCATCCGCGACCGGTCGGAAATCCTCCAGCGGCACGGTGACCTCTCGCGGCGTCCTGTCGAGGTACACGGAGCGTGCCCAACGGTGCCTTCCGGCCGTCGTCCGTTGTCGAACCTGCACGGACAAGCGCATCGGTCCGGTCGCATGCGCCGTGAAGCGAACGACGCGCCACCGATCGATCGCCTCCAGCGCGTTGGTGGCGGCCGCCGCGTATTGACTCACACGCCCGCCTGATCGGAGCACGTAGTCGAAGACGAGAACCTCGCCCACCGAGCGGCGCGCCACGCGCGCCGTGGATTCGTCGTCGTGCTCGACGTGCCACCTGACGCTCGGTCGGCCGAGCAGGACCGGCGCCCGGTCGGTTGTGGTGGCTGCCGGGTCGCCTGACGTTCCGCCCGCTGGCGCCTCCGGCCCGGCCGCCGATCGGGGCGACCGCTGCGCTGCCCGGACGAAGATCGGGTTGCTCACGAGCCAGGGTACGCTGGGCTCGAAGCGCCGGCGCGGCACCCAGACCTCCGCACGGAAGACCGCCGCGTGGCCCGGCGCGCGGTACGTGAGCTCCGGCGCAGCCTCGTCCGACACGAGGCGTCCGTTCTCGAACAGCCTGAGCCGCGTTCCGTCCGGTCCCATCACGCGGGCCTTGATCTCGAGCGGCGCGCCTGCCGGAATCTCGTCGCCCATACGTGCGCTGTTATCTCCTCGCGACGCTCTCAGATCGAAACGCGCGGGCGTGACGAGCGTCGTGATCGCCGAGAACATGTGTCCCTGACGCAACGCGTCCAGCAACAGTCGACCGTCATTCTGTCCTGAACCGGTGAACGGTCGATCGAGTTGCACGTGCACGGCGAACAGGCGAAACGAGCTTTCGTACGACGGCACGCGCAGCGTGACGGGCAGGGAAAAACGGCTCACTTCCACCCGATCCGCGAGACGTGCGTGCGCATCAGCGGCGGCGAGCGTCACGACGCGATGCGTCCTGGCCAAGGCGTCCCAGCGCGCCATGAGACGCTCCGGGTACGCCAGCATCGTCATGAGCGTCGCTGCCGGACGATACGGGTAGCGAAGGAACAGCCGCGCGATTGAGGGCCAGGACTCATCGCGCCACTCGCTGTCGGCGTTCAGCCATTCGAGACCATCGATCGGCACACGCCAATCGGTCCAGGCGAGCTCCGCTTTGGGGGAGTCCGGATGTGCGGCCACGCCGAATCCACCGAGCCGGCGAACATCCTCGGCGACATCGCGGGCTTCGCCGGCGAGCCGGTATGGTGATAGAGGGAGGTCGAGTACGACGTAATGCCCCTGGTCCGTGCTGATCTCCACGCCGTCAACCACCAGCACGCCGTTGCGGTACCTGGGCGGATCCGGCGGGCGTGTCGCATCACCGTGGTCCGTGAGCACGACGAACTGCAGATCCGCGCGCGCAGCAGCGGCCGCTACCTCGTCTACCGAGCCGCTGCCATCCGAGCGTGTCGTGTGGATATGATAGGCACCGGCGACCGTGACGGGGAACGGCTCCACTGACGCGCCGGGCTCACCGTTGGACGCTCGCCGTTGTGAACCTGGGCGGGTCGGCGTGTCGAGCAGGCTCAGGTCGCGCGGATTCGGGGGCAGCGTGAGAATCACGACCGCGAGCGCCGCGCCCACTGCGAGCACCAAGCCTCGCAGCGCCTGAAGCAGCCGTCGCATCGGTCGCATTGTATCGGACCTCGGACCTTGCACCCGGCGCCTTGCACCTGCAGTCTTGCCTATGCGCGTCGTCCCTCTTCTGCTCATGACCGCGGTGGTCGCCGCCGCGTCCGCTCGTCTTGACCCCATCCCCGATACGGCAATGACGCACCGCGTCGTGCGTGTGACGCCACCGGGTGCTCGGAATCCTGCAGAGGTCTCGGTTGCCATCAACCCGACCAACCCGCCGAACGTCATCGTGACGACATACGAGCGTGGGCCGAAGGACGGCCCGCGTGTGACCAACCGCCTCTACGTGACCGATGACGCGGGGCGCACGTGGCAGGGGTTCGCGGCGGCCAATCCCGAGAAGCGCGTGCAGGGTGACGATGCCGTGGTGTTCGATGGCGAAGGGCGCGCGTTTCATAGCTACATCTCGTTCGACGGCATCCGCGTGCAGCGACCGACGCGCGCGGTCAATGGGGTCTTCCTTCGACGCTCCGACGACGGTGGCCGCACGTGGGCGGCGGCCGAAGCGGTTGTCGATCACCGCAACACCGTCACACCGTTCGAAGACAAGCCGTGGCCCGGTGTGGATCGGGTCACGCGGTCGCCGCATCGCGGCAACATCTATCTCGCGTGGACGCGGTTCGACGAGTATGGCAGCACGGATCCCGGGTGCCAGACCGAGATCCACTTCAGTCGGTCTACGGACGAGGGTCGAACGTTTGCCATGCCGGTTCGGATCTCCGACGATCCGGGCGACTGTCTCGACAGTGACAACACCGTTGAAGGGGCGGTGCCAGCGGTTGGGCCACACGGTCAGGTGTATGTGGCGTGGAGTGGTCCCAAGGGGTTGATGTTCGATCGCTCGCTCGACGGTGGCGTGACGTTTGCACAGGATCGCCAAGTCGCAATCACGCCGGGGGGGTGGGACATCGACATACCAGGCATCGCGCGCAGCAACGGCATGCCGGTCACGGCCGCGGACGTGAGTGATGGTCCTCGCCGGGGAACCATCTACGTCAACTGGATCGATGAGCGGAACGGCGATCCCGACGTCTTTCTTGCGTCATCGGCTGACGGCGGCGACACATGGACAGCACCTGTGAGGGTGAACGACGATCCCGTGAAGAACGGCGCCGCGCAGTTCTTCACGTGGATGGCGGTCGACCCGATCGATGGCGCGATCAACGTGGTGTTTCACGATCGACGAGGCTTGAAGGCGACCGAGACGCGCGTGACGCTCGCACGCAGCGTCGATGGTGGCAAGACGTTCGTCAATCACGCCGTGGATCTGGCACCGTTTGTATGCGACGAGAGCGTCTCATTTGGCGACTATAACGGCATCGACGCGTACAATGGCCGCGTCATCGCCGTCTTTCCCCACTTCATCGAAGAGAAAGTGCTCGCGGTGTCAGCGGCGATCTTCGACTTCGGGCGTCAAGTCGATTGATTAAACGACCTGATCACATGCCTCAGGGCTTTCGGGCTTTGCGCTGGGGCGTAGACGTTCGAGCGCTCCGTGTGGTGCCGGGTGTCTGCTTTTCTGTCGCCTCTTCCGGCTCCGTGAGCGGCTCCAGCTTCTCGACACGCTCGATGAGGCGCCGTAAAGTCTGGATTGACGCAGAGCTGCTATTACCTCGGTTCGACAGCCACACGTCGGGCGCTTCTTGCGAGAGGATGTCGCGAAACCCGCCACCGCTCTTGACGCTGTTGGGTGCAAACGTCGAGATATCGAGCGGTCCAGACCAGTCGTCACGATGCTTGATCAGCAGCCACGACTGGCTGGGCGCAGGTCCGCCGGCGCCACCACCCCCCGGGGTCCCGCGCGTCCGCACGAGGACCCACGATCCCTTCAACTTGTAGCCATCCAGCGTGAACTTGAGGTCGCCTTTCTCGATGGCGGCATCGATGTCGTCGACCTGTGGCTCCCACGTGCCGTGATCCCAGAGCATCACGATGCCGGCGCCGTAGCCTTCGGGAATGACGCCTTCGAACGTGCCGTAATCGATCGGGTGATCCTCGACGTGCATGGCGAGTCGCTTCACGCTGGAATCGAGCGAGGGGCCCTTGGGCACCGCCCAGGAGAGCAACACGCCGTTGTGCTCGAGACGGAAGTCGTAGTGGAGCTGTGTCGCGAGGTGCTTCTGCACGCAGAAAAAGCGGGTGCGCCCCTTGGTCCGCCGCCGTGCGCCCGGCCGCTCTTCGCCTCGGGGTTCCGGCGAGCGTTTGAAGTCGCGCTTCTCTCGGTATTCTTTGAGCGGCATCGGTGTCTCCTGTTATAGATGCTAGACTGTCCGCTGCTGTTTGACGAGGGTCGCCTCCGTGATGCACGACGTGCTGAACGCGCAAGATTGGGAGCTTCCGACCGAGCTGGCGTCGGCGGTACACGAGGAGCTAGACCGTTGGGTGGCCGACAAGAACGTGGCGCGCGTCTGGGCGCGCGACGCGACACTCTGGACAGGCGGCGACGAGGCGCGGTGGTTGGGTTGGCTCGACACGATTGAGCAGCAGCAAGCGGAGCTCTCGGTGCGCGCGGAATTGGCCACCGCCTTCCGCGACGAGAACGTGACAGACCTGTTACTGCTGGGCATGGGTGGCTCGAGTCTGGGGCCCGAGGTGATCGGCCGTATCATCGGAGCGGCACCTGGCTTTCCGCGCCTGCACGTGCTCGACTCGACCGATCCGTGCCAAGTCCGTAGTGTCGAGGCACACCTCGATCTGACGAAAACGGCGGTCATCGTGGCCAGCAAATCTGGGACGACGCTCGAGCCGAATATCTTCCACGCCTATTTCTTCGAGCGCGTGAAGGAACGGCTTGGTGCCCGTCGAGCCGGCGGCCGTTTCGTTGCGATTACGGACCCGGGTTCCCGCCTCGAACAGATCGCCGCGCGCGATGGCTTCCGCGCAACCGTACTGGGCGTGCCCTCGATTGGCGGCCGCTATTCCGTGCTCTCGCCGTTTGGGACCGTACCTTGCGCGCTGATAGGCGTCGACCTGGCGGACTTCTTGACGCGTGCGAGCGTGATGGCTACCGCATGCCGCGCCGACAGCCCGACCAACCCAGGGTTACGGCTCGGTGTCGCGCTCGGCGTTGCTGCGCTGCGAGGTCGCGACAAGCTCACCATCATCGCCTCTCCGGCACTCGCGCCGCTCGGCGCGTGGCTCGAACAGTTGATTGCAGAATCCACCGGGAAGAGTGGCCTGGCCATTATCCCGGTGGACCTCGAGCGCGCGGCCGAACCGGACCTGTACGGCCACGACCGGCTGTTTGTCTACGTCCGATTCAGACCGGCACCGGGCGATGAGGAGGATGCGCGCGTCGACGCGCTGATAGGGGCCGGCCAGCCGGTTGTGCGCATCGATGTCGGCGAGGCGTACGATCTCGCGCAGGAGCTCTTCCGCTGGGAGATGGCGACCGCCGTTGCGGGTGCGGTGATGGGTATCAATCCCTTCGACCAACCGGACGTCGAGGCGAGCAAAGTGGAGACGCGAGCCCTGACGGACGCGTTCGAGGCGACCGGCAAGCTCCCGCCGGAGGTCGCGCTCTGCGACAGCGACGGCCTCAGGTTATTTGCCGACGCCGCCAACGCGGAGGCCTTGGCGGTCGATCCTGAAGCCAGCGTGACGGAATGGCTACGCGCCCACTTCGGGCGCTTGCGACCGGGTGACTACTTCGCGTTGCTCGCGTACGTCGAGATGAGCGATGCGAACACCGGTCTGCTGCAACAGATCAGACACACAGTGCGTGACCGGGTTCATGTGGCGAGCTGTCTTGGCTTCGGCCCGCGCTTCTTGCACTCGACAGGGCAGGCCTACAAGGGAGGGCCGAACATCGGCGTTTTTCTGCAGATCACGTGTGATGACGCCGCGGACCTTCCCGTGCCTGGACAGCGTTACACGTTTGGTGTGGTGAAGGCGGCGCAGGCGCGCGGCGACTTCGACGTGCTGGCGGGACGCGGCCGGCGCGCCCTCCGCGTGCACATGGAGTCGGACGTGGCGCGCGGGCTCGCCATACTCGCAGACATGGTCACGGACGTGCTCAGGTGAATCGGGAATCGGGAGTCAGGAATCGGGAATCGGGCCTTTTCTGAGTGTGAAGCGATGCAAATTGGGATGATTGGCCTTGGTCGTATGGGCGCGAATATGGTGCGGCGGCTCATGCGTGCCGGCCACACCGCTGTCGTGTACGACCGGAACCCGGAGGCGGTCGACGCGTTGGTGTCCGAAGAGGCACACGGGGCGAAGTCTCTCGAGGCGTTCGTCGCGAAGCTCGAGACGCCGCGCGCCGTGTGGATCATGGTACCTGCAGGTGCGCCGACTCAGCAGACGGTCGAGGCGCTCACGCCGCTCCTCACGCCCGGCGACATCCTCATCGACGGGGGCAACTCGTACTTCAAAGACGATGTGCGACGAGCCGAGACGCTGAAGCCCCACGGGATTCAGTATGTGGACGTGGGGACGAGTGGTGGTGTGTGGGGGCTCGAGCGCGGGTACTGCTTGATGATTGGCGGACCGGACGAGGCGGTCAGACAGCTCGATCCGCTCTTCCAGGCACTCGCACCTGGAGGCGGTGATGTGGTGCGCACGCCCGGACGCAGCGGCCCACCGCGTGCCGCCGAGCTCGGGTATCTGCACTGTGGCCCAGCCGGCGCCGGGCACTTCGTCAAGATGGTTCACAACGGCATCGAGTACGGGCTCATGCAGGCATTCGCGGAAGGCTTCGACATTCTGCGCAGTGCGCGCCTGGACCACGTGCCAGAGTCCTACCGCTACGCGCTCGATCTGGATGACATCGCGGAGCTCTGGCGACGCGGGAGCGTGGTCTCCTCCTGGCTTCTCGACCTCACGGCGCAGGCGCTCGTCGAGCACCCGGATCTCGAGACCTACTCGGGCTTCGTGCAGGACTCCGGCGAGGGGCGGTGGACGATTCTCGCGGCCATCGAGGAGGCTGTGCCGGTCGACGTTCTGGCCGCCTCGCTGTTTGCGCGCTTCCGCTCACGGCAGGAGCATACCTTCGCGAACAAGGTGCTCTCAGCCATGCGTGAGAAGTTCGGCGGGCATCAGGAGCCAAAGGGGTAAAGGGGTAACTACTGAGCTAAACGGTATGAGCGACGAGAAGCGAGACACAGCTGTGGTTGACGAGACGCGGGCGCTCGAGCCGGCTGCGACGCCGCCCGGCCCGTGCGTGATGGTGATCTTCGGGGCGACCGGGGATCTGACCAAACGCAAGCTGCTGCCAGCGCTCGTGAACCTCCGTCAAGAACGCTTGCTCGGCGAGCGCTTCGCCATTGTCGGTGTCGGCCGCCAGACGATGAGCGACGAGCTGTTTCGTGACCGGATGCTCGAGGACTTCGCTCAATTCGCGACGCGCTCGCTCTCGGTCGCTGACACGGCGTGGTTGCGCAAGCGACTGAGCTATGTCGCCGGCGATCCGACGGATCCCGATCTCTACACTCGTCTCGAGCGACACCTCGCGGAGGTCGACCAGCGCTGCCACACGGAGGGGAATTACCTCTTCTACCTGGCGATGCCCCCATCGCTTTTCATGCCCGTCTCGAAGCACTTGGCTCGCGCCGGCTTGGTGGCGCAGGCGAATACCCACTGGCGCCGCGTGGTCATCGAGAAGCCGTTTGGGCACGATCTTGCGTCTGCACGAGACCTCAATCGCCGCGTCTCAACCTGTCTCAGCGAGTCGCAGGTCTATCGCATCGATCACTACCTCGGTAAGGAGACCGTGCAGAACCTCATGATCTTCCGGTTCGCCAACGGCATCTTCGAGCCGATTTGGAATCGGCGTTACGTCGACCACGTGCAGATCAGCGTGGCCGAGACGGTCGGCGTCGAGCAACGTGGTAGCTACTACGAGCAGGCTGGCGCCCTGCGCGACATGGTTCAAAACCACCTCTTCATGTTGCTTGCGCTCACCGCGATGGAGCCGCCGAGCTCCTTCGAGGCAGACGCCGTGCGCAGCGAACGGCTCAAGGTGCTTCAAGCGATCACACCGTTCACTCCGGACGAGGTCCGCCGGTACACCGTGCGCGGCCAATACGGGGACGGCGTGAGCACGAGTGGCGAGCGGTTGCCAGCCTACCGGAGCGAGGACCATGTCGTGCGCGACTCGGACGTGGAAACGTACGTCGCGTGGCGACTCATGGTGGAGAACTGGCGCTGGGCCGGCGTTCCCTTCTACGTGCGAACGGGCAAGCGGCTGCCGAAGCGTGTCTCGGAGATCGCGATCCAGTTCAAGAGTCCACCGTTCGTGATGTTCCGCAAGACGAACGTCGAAAGTCTGCAGCCGAACATCCTCGTCGTGCGCATTCAGCCAGACGAGGGCATCTCGCTTCGGTTCGACGCCAAAGTGCCAGGCCAGACGCTGCGTCTCGGGACGGTCAAGATGAACTTCCACTATGAGGACTACTTCGGTGAAAGCCCGTCGACCGGCTACGAAACGCTCCTCTACGATTCCATGATGGGAGACGCGACGCTCTTTCACCGCGCAGATATCGTCGAGGAAGGCTGGGAGAAGGTCATGCCCGTCCTCGACGCGTGGCAGCACGAGCCGGTCACCGACTTTCCGAACTATGCGGCGGGGTCGTGGGGCCCGGAGGCGGCCGACGAGCTGCTGCGGCGCGACGGACGGAGCTGGCGACGGCTGTGACAGGGCACCTGCCCTTGAAGCTCGAACCTCGAACCTATGACCCTGATCGTGGTTGTCTTGGCCTATCCGCTGGCCATGATTGCCGTCAGCCTCTGGCGCTCTCGCAAGGTCCAGAGCCATGACGACTTCATGGTGGCGGGGCGCTCGGTGTCCGTGCCGCTGCTGGTCGGCACCCTGGTGTGCACCTGGATCGGTTCCGGGTCGCTGTTCGGCGGCGCAGGGCTGGCCTACCGCAGCGGCCTCTCCGAGCTGTGGTTCTCATTTGGCGGCTGGGTCGGCCTCATCGTCGCCTTCTTCATCGCCGGTAAAGTGCGACGCATCGCCCAGTACACGATTCCGGACCTCCTCGAGCAGCGCTACAACGCTGGGGCACGCGTGCTCGGAACCGTCGCGATCATCCTCGCCTACGTCACAATTGCCGCCTACCAGTTCCGCGGCGGCGGTTGGATCCTGTCAATCGTGACCGATGGTGCGATCGACCCGACGACCGGCATCTACGTCACGGCGGCCGCGATCGTGTTGTTCACAGCGCTCGCGGGTATGATGTCGATCGTCACGGTCGACATCTTCAACGGCGTGATCATCACCCTCGGCGTGCTGTTCGCGCTGCCCTATATGGTCTTCCAGCTCGGAGGTCTTGGGGCGGTGGCGGCGTCGCTGCCAGCCGAGCACATGACGCCACTCGGCGAGCACAACGCATTGTGGGCGTTGGGCGTGGCGTTGCCCACGTTCCTGCTGCTGCTCGGCGAGAGTGGCATGTACCAGAAGTTCTTCTCGGCCAAAGACGAGCGCGCCGCACGCCACGCCGTGATCGGCATGGTGGCCGGGATCGTGATCATCGAGGTGGCCCTGGCGCTGCTGGCCATCACCGGTCGCGCGGCGTATCCGATGTTGATGGAGGAGACCTCCGTCGTGGGCCGTGCGGCGTCCGAGACCGTCATCCTCTACGTGGCGCGACACGGCCTGCCCGTCGTCGGCGCCGCGATGCTGCTCGGTGCGGCGGTGGCCATCGTGCTGTCGACGGGCAACACCTTCCTGCTCGTACCGTCGACCAACGCGAGCCGCGATATCTTCCAGCGCTTCGTCAAGCCCGACGCCAGCGAGCGCCAACTCGTGAACCTGCAGCGCGCGTGCATCGTGCTCTTTGGCGCGCTGGGGCTGGTGCTGCTGACCCAGTTCGAGACCGTGCTGTCCATGGCGCTCTACGCCTACTCGCTCGTCGGCGCGAGTCTTACGCCGGCTCTGCTCGCCGCCTTCCTGTGGAAGCGGGTCACACCGCCAGGCGGTGTCGCGTGCATCGCCGGCGGGCTGGGATCGATCATCGGCATCGGCCTGCTCGGCCGGACCGGGCTCGACTTCAGCCTCGACATCGGTGGCACTGAGTTCGACTTCGCCAGCAGCGACTACATCGTCATCCCGGGCGTGCTTATCTCCTGCCTGCTCCTGGTGACGGTGAGCCTGTTGACCAAGCCTTCGCCGCGCGAGAAGTGGGCGCCCTTCTTCTCCACGCCCGAGCCCGCGCGCCGGCGCGGCTAACAGGCAACATCTTGTCCGCGTCGGCCAAGATGTTGGCTAGTCACGAAGCGAAGCGTCGCGACGTCAGAAGAACTTCTTGATCAGCCCGAGCGCTCCTTGCTTCCAGGGCAGACGATGCGAGATGCCCGAGGCTTCTGCAAACGCGTGACGGTTTGCAATGTACCACTGGAAATTGCGGATGAGGGCGTCCTGATTCGAGTACTTGGGCGTGAACCCGAGAACACTCTCGGCCTTCTCGATCGCGACGAACGAGTCGCTACAGGCCGTTTCGTAGACCCACTTGTAGAGAGGCGAAAGCCCCATGCTCTCGAGGGCACGAAGGCCCCAGATGGCTGGCGCAGCGGGAAACCCCACGACCTTCTTGCCTTTACCCGCGTAGTTGAGCACGGTTTGATAATCCTCCCGCATCGTGGCAAAGTCCTTCGCGCCGATGTTGAAGGTGTCGTTCACCTGCTCGCGCGGCAGCGTGAGGCACAGAGAGATGGCTTCGCAGAGATCCTCGACATCGAGCAGCTGATAGCGGTTGTCACCGCTTCCGATCATCGGGAAGTTGCGACCATCGAGCGCCCAGTCGTAGAGCAATGCGAACACCCCGAGGCGCTCGGGGCCGATGAACGACTTCGGCCTGAGAATCGGCACGCACAACGCCCTGGCTCGCTCGTCGAGCGCAACCATCTCCGCCTGCACTTTGGCCTGGCCGTACGGGCCGACGCCCTCGAGCCGGTCGTCTTCGAGGAGCGGGTGGTGGTCTGGAATGCCGTAAACCGCCGTCGAGGAGATGTGGACGACACGCTCGACGCCATAGCGGCGAGCGATCTTCAGGACCATCCGCGTTCCCTCGACGTCGGTCGTGTAGATATCCCGGGCGCTGTAGAGCGGCAGCGCCGCAGCGCAGTGCACGACGTACGCGCAGCCCGCGGTTGCCCGCTCCACGTCAGCCTGGACGCGGATGTCCCCTTGGACGATGGTGATCCGGCTGGCGACATCGGGGTACGTGAAGTCGGCGACGTCGAGAGAGACGAGGTCGTACCCGCGCGCGTAGAGGTAGCGAATGAGGTTGATGCCGAGGAATCCCGCGCCGCCGGTCACGAGCACCCGCGGGCGGTCCTGCCCGTTCATGTCGGTCATGCCGGATCGAATCGAAGCGCTGCCGAGTTGAGGCAGTAACGCAGGCCAGTAGGCTCAGGGCCATCGTCAAAGACGTGGCCCAGATGGCTGTCGCACCGGCTGCAGCGCGCTTCGGTCCGGCGCATCGAGAGTGTCGTGTCCTCTTGTGTGTCAACGCGTTCGGAGGCGATCGGCGCCCAGAAACTCGGCCAGCCGGTGCCAGACTCGAACTTGGCTTGCGAGCTGAAGAGGGGCTGGCCGCAGCCCACGCATGCATAGACTCCCGGATCCTTACGGCTCCAGTGCTCACCGGTGAACGCGCGCTCCGTGCCCTGTTGCCGCGTGACGTGGTACTGCTCGGGCGTCAGAGCCGCTCGCCATTCCGCATCGGTACGGGTGATCTTCTCGGACATCCGCTGCGAGACTCCTATCCGTATTCTAGTGGCAAATGGGACAACCCTCGTTTTCGCGAACCCTCGCGGCCCGCAAGAACTGACGCTATCGAAAACGAGGGCAGTCCCCATTTGCCGTTGTATCTATCGTTGACCTTCGGGGACGTAGCCAGGTGGTGGCGTGGAGCTCTCACCAAAGAAGAATTCCTCCATGTAGCGCGCCATCAGATCCTGTGCCTCTTTCTGCCACGGCATGAGGCGGTACTCGTTGAGAATCATGCGCATGCGCTCTTCCCACATCTGCCAGGCCTCGGCCGAGACATTCTCGTAGATCCGCCGGCCCAGCTCACCCGGCCACGGTGGCTCGTCTAGACCCGGTAGCTCACGACCGAGCTTCGCGCACTTGACCACGCGGGGGTTGGGCGACTGCGATGTATCTGTGCTCATGCTGCGGCTCCAAATGAGAAAGGGGACAGTCCTCGGTTTCACTGAAACGAGGGCTGTCCTGGGCTAGCCCCGTGTTTCAGCGACACCCCCCATTTTCACCTGTTTACGGGACACGAGGGTGTGTGTAATCACGGCATGCCATTCTTACGTGGTGGTGTACGGAAACGCATCGGGTTCAGACGCCCACGAGCCGAGCACCTGCAATCGAGGTAGGCTCTGTGCCGAGACTCACCGGCCGGGCGTTGCGCTCGAGGTGGCACGGAAGTTGAAACAGGATGCGGGCACGAGCTGCCCAGATGATGTGTGCCGGAGGGTGCGACGTCTGGGCGCGGTAGATCGATGATTGGGCGCGCGAACCAGCGTGCTCGCGACTCTGGTTCATGGAGGTGCGGACGTGAACGACGAACTCAAGACGCCGAGTGCGATGATGCCGGGTGAGGCCGTGCGGCGCAAGGAGCGTCGGGGCTTTGCTTCGATGTCTCGAGAAAAGCAGCGTGAGATTGCGAGTAAAGGCGGTCGCATGGCACATCTCAAGGGCACGGCCCACGAATGGACGCCCGAGGAGGCGCGCGTGGCGGGACGCAAGGGCGGCATGGTGAGTCGCGGTGGCCGTGGCCGGCTGATTTCTCCCCTCGATGCTGGAGAGCCCGCATCGGGTGCTGCCAGCTAGCAAGCCAGCCTTCCTGAAGGGCCTCCTCGGCGTCAAACCCGCGCGCTGTACGCCGCGCCGCGGCCGGCCCGGGGATAACACAGTGACCAGGTGACCTTGTCACCCCTCACCTGGTCACCCCTTTCATCCCTCGCCCCCGGGCAGCGACCTCGGTTGGAGGTGTGGGATCGCGCCCTGGCGGATGCGGTGGCTGACACGTTGCTGCCGCGCGGCAGCTCTGATCGTGCGGCGTCGCATACCCTCCCCCGTCAGGGCGCGCTCCCGCGCCCTTCGACGAGCTCAGGGTCGCCTGTCGAGGGACGCGTCCACTCGCTAGCAATTCGCGAACGGCTTGTGCCGACCGAGCTCACGGGGCAACATGGATGCGTGGCGCGTGGGGGTGCCTCTCGTTCACGAGCTCGCGTAGGGGGGGCGCTCGCCTGCCTCGTCACGGCGTGGCTGTGCGCGCCAGCATGGGCGCAAGAGGCACCGCACGTCAAGCGTCTCAGCTTCGTCGGAACCGAGCACATCGATGTCGACGACCTCGAGTCGGTGCTAGCAACCCGGCAGAGCAGTGGGCTCCCCTGGGGGCGCAAGCGTAGGTTCGACCCTGCCCAGTTCCAAGCAGACCTCAAGCGCATTAGCGCGTACTATGCCGATCGTGGCTATCCGCGCGCACGGGTGACCCATTACACCGTCGTGCGCGAGGGTGGGCGCGGCGATGCCGTCTCGATCGTCGTCCATATAGACGAAGGTCAGCCAGTCATCCTGGAGGACGTGCAGTTCTATGGCTTCGACGCGTTGTCTCCGCAAGATCTGACGCGCCTGAAGGCGGCGATCCCGCTCAGGGCAGGGCGACCTCGCAGGGTCAGCGATGTCCAGACGAGCCGCGGCCGTGCCATCGCGTTCCTGCGCGAGCGCGGATTCGCCTACGCCACCGTCGACACACTCGAGGCTCAGGGCTTGGGGCCGTCGCGCATTTACGTCATCCTTGCGGCGACGTTGGGACCGCAGGCGCGGTTCGGGCCGATCACGATTGAAGGGAACCAGACACTGCGGGGCCGCAATGTGCTCGAGCAGCTCGTCCTCAAAGAGGGTGAACCATATCGGTGGAGCAAAGTACAGGACAGCCAGCGACGTCTGTACCAGCTCGAGCTCCTGCAATTTGCCAGCATCGATACGGGCGGTCCGGGCGAGGATCAACCCGTGGATGTGCCCGTGCGCATCAGGGTAACCGAAGGCAAGCCCAGGCGCCTCAGTCTCGGATTGGGGTACGGCAGCGAAGAGCGCGCGCGGGCCACGCTGAACTGGCGGCACGTCAACTTCTTTGGGGGTGCGCGGACGGCGGGCATCGAGACCAAGTGGTCGTCGCTCGATCGCGGCGTGCGCCTGAACTTCGAGGAGCCGTCGTGGGGACGGTATGGCCTCGTGCTCTCAACGAGCGTGCAGACGTGGTACTCGGACGAGGAGGCGTACGACTTGGTGACCAGTGGTGGGCGGGTGACGCTGACCAAGGAGCTCGGGTGGCGAGATCCCGTGCGCCAACGGCAGGCCAGGACGACGGTGGCACTGAGCCTGGTGAATGAGTACGAAGACTATCAGATCAGCGCCGAGGCGCTGGAAGATCCGACCTTCCGCGACACGCTGATTGCGCTGGGCCTCGATCCGCGGACCGGCGAGGGTGGTGGCACGCTACGCGCCATCGCGCTCGATTTTCAGCACAACACCACGGCGAACCTGCTCAACGCTTCCAGCGGTTACATCGCTGCGGTACACCTCGAGCAAGCCGGCCGATGGGTCTCCGGCGACTGGGACTACTTTGAGATGACCGCTGAAGGTCGCTATTACCGGCAGCTCGCGGACCTGGCCGTGCTGGCGGTGCGTGGCCGTGCCGGGAGCTTCTTTGGCGCGGAGGACATCGAGCTGGACGTCCCGTTCTTCAAGCGCTACTTCCTGGGTGGTTCCGGCAGCTTGCGTGGCTGGAATCGATTTCAGGTCGCGCCGCTCAGTGCAACGGGCTTTCCGTTGGGCGGCCATTCGGTGTTCGATAGTGCGGTCGAGCTGCGCATGCCGGTCGTGGGCAACTTCTCGTTGGTCGCGTTTCTCGACGCCGGCAACGTGTGGCCCAATTCGTGGGACTTTCGCTTGAACGACCTGCGCTACGCCGCGGGTCCAGGCCTTCGCTACCAAACACCAATTGGGCCCGTTCGTGCCGATGTGGGATACCAACTGAGCCCAATCGAAGGCCTGATGGTCGAAGGGAAACCGGAATCGCGTCAATGGCGATTGCATTTCAGCATCGGCCAGGCATTCTAGGAGGTGCGAGGTGCGAGGTGCGAGGTGCGAGGTGCAAGGTGCAAGGGGCGAGGGGCGAAAACGGGGACAGCCCTCGTTTTCAAGAAACTGACGCTGACGAAAACGAGGGCAGTCCCCGTTTTCTCCGACGATTTCCTGACGCATCGAGTCTGATCTGACGTGCGACTGATTCGACGTATCCTGCGCGTTCTCGCGGTGCTCGCGGCACTTGTGGTCGCCCTGGTGGTGCTCGCGCTGGTGGCGACGCAGACATCCTGGTTCAAGGAGCGCGTCCGTCGCCTCGCCGTCAGCCAGGGGAACCGGCTGCTGAACGGCGAGCTGGCCATCGGCCGACTGGAGGGGAACCTCTTCACGGGCGTGACCCTGTCCGACGTCGTCCTGCGTCAGGAGGGACGCCCGTCGATCACGATTGCGCGCGTGCACGCGAGCTACGATGTGACGAAGGTCGCGTCCGATGGCGTGATGCTCGATGGCCTGACGCTCGAGCGTCCGGTGATCGTGCTGCGCCGCATGACGAGCTCGCGTTGGAATCTCGGCCAGCTCCTCAAGCCGCGTCCTTCCGCTGGTCCACGCCCGGGCCCCCGCCTCACCTTCAACCGGATTACGCTTGCCGCCGGACAGTTCCTGATCGAATCCGAGAATGATCGGGAGGTGCGTAGCGCGCGGCCTTCAGGCCGCGCGATCACCTCGCCGACCGGTCAAGATGCGCGGCCGCCGCGTCGCTTCGATGAGATCGAGGCCGAGCTCGCGCTCCGAAACGGTCCCGAGGGCCTGCGCATTGCCGTGGACCGTTTCGGCTTCAGCACCGATCAAGCCGACCTCGCGATGCGCAGCTTCAACGGAACGATGATCTTTGACCGTGGCGCCGTCACACTCGAGGAGATACACATTGTGACCGCGCAGAGCGACCTGGAGGTACGTGGCAGGATCACGGATTTCTCGAGCAAGGCCCGCTACGCCTTGGACGTCGACGCGGCGCGACTGTGGCTTCCCGAGCTCGGCGGCATCCTCCCGGCCGTGCGAGACATGCGGCTGAACCCCGTTTTTGGCGCCCGAGTCGACGGTCCAGCCGAGGCGTTGCAGATCCGTCTGCACCACTTGCGCTCGGAGGCGGGAAACGCGGACGGGAGCCTCATGGGAGACTTCGTCGGTCCGAACCGCAGGCTTGGTGGTACCCTCACCGTGGCCAATGTCAACCTCGCGCCGATCCTCGATGACGCGGAGCAGGAGACCACCATCACCGGCGACGTGACGTTCGATCTCCACTTCCCACCGAAGAGCCGCGAGGGCATCGGCGACGGCGCGTACCGCTTTCAGGGTCCGATCGCACAGGCGTTTGGCTATGAGGCACAGGACCTCGTGACCCACGGTCGACTGGACGGGCGACGCGTGACAATTACGAGCGCGGTCGGTCTCGCGTATGGCGCACGCGTGAGGGCGACCGGTACGCTCGATGTGCCAGTGAATGGGAAGCCGTTAGCGTTGGACCTCCGTGGTCGAGCACGTCGGGTTGACCTCCGGCGTCTGCCCCGCGGGCTCGATCTACCGCAGCTCGCGACACAGCTCGACGTTGACTACCACGTTCACGGACCAGCGAACGCGATTGGTGGTGACCTGACGTTCCATGCGCCGTCGGTAGTCGAGGGGACCAGCATCGGTGAAGGCAGCGTGGCGCGCTTCGCATTCCGAACGTGCCGGTTCGACTATCGCGCGAGCGGCACGGTGACCGAGCTGGATCTTCAGCGGCTCGGTCGTCGATTGGACGTCGAGGCGCTGGCCGCGGATCGCTTCAAAAGTGTGCTCAGCGGTCGATTCGACGTACGTGGCACGGTAGCCCCTGACACGCCGGTTATCGTTTCTGGCTCGGGCCGACTCGCGGACGCCACGCTGATGGGGGGCCAGCTTCCCGAGCTTCGCTTCACGGCCAACATGGCCGGCAACGCGCTCGACGTGACAGCCGCTGGCCGCTTCGAGAACTACGATCTCCACACGCTGTTGGGTGTCGAGCGTGTCGAGGCCGAGTTGACCGGCGCAGCCGACGTGCGACTCTGGTTTCCGGATCTCCGGCGACCGTTGACACCCGAATACCTGAACGTCAGTGGTCTCGTCGAGCTCAAGGACTCGAAGATCTCCGGTCTGTCCGTGCACGCCATGGAGGTGAAAGGCGAGTACGAGAAGGGGGTCGCAACCATTGATAGCCTGAGCGCGAGCGGGCCGGGGTACTCGCTGAGCGGCGCGGGCACGGCCTCGCTCGACGAGGTGACGCCCTGGTCCGTGACGTATCGCATCGTGTCCGAGAACGTCGAGCCGCTTGCGCGCCGCATCAACCAGCCGGTAACAGGCGCCGCAACCGTCGAGGGGCAGATGACCGGCCGACGTCAAGAGCTCACAACCACCGGAACGCTGAAGGCGCAGAAGGCTGCTTACGGCGCGCGGCTGGCGATGACCGAACTGCACTCGACGTTCCGCCTCGTCCTGCCCCAGCTCGACGTCGCCCGGATCAGCGCTCAGGCCAAGACGCGTGCGAGCGGCGTGAGCATGCCCGGTCTCGATGTGCAGACGCTCACCGCCGACACCACGTATGCCGCGCGCACGCTGGACTTCCAGGCGAGCGCCGCGGAGTCACATGGCTCGCTCGACGTGCACGGCCTCGCCTCGTTCCACGACGGGCGCCAACAGGTTCAGATACAAGGCCTCTCCCTCCAGCGCAAGGGTGTGGTCTGGCGGCTCGCCCAGGGCCGAGAAGCGCTCCTCGTCTACGACGGCACGGCGGCGACGGTCACGGGGTTCGAGCTGGTCAGCGCCGAGCAGCGACTCACGGCGGACGGCCAGCTCGGCACGACGGACGTGGCATCTGCTTTGACGATCACGGCGGAGCGGCTCGACCTGTCGCAGCTAGACGACTTGACCATCGGCGACCGCGGAATTGCAGGTGTGCTCGACGGCCGCGCGAGAATCCGCGGCACGCCTGCGGCGCCCCAGGTGGACGCGACGCTGGACCTGAACGACGGGGCGTACGGTGACTACGAGTTTCAATCGCTGGCGGGCACGGTCGACTACGAAGGCGGGTTAGCCGAGATCGATCTCCGATTGCAGCAAGACGCGCACGCACAGCTCACGGCGCGCGGCATCGTGCCGAGGACACTCTTCCAGGCGGGCGCCACGGCTCCGGCCGGCCACGTGGCCGCGTCGCCGAGTGATCGACTCGATGTGACGATCCGCGCGCGGCAGTTCAACCTCGCCCTGATCGGCGAGCTGGTTCCCGACGTCAATCAGGTGCAGGGCACCGCCTCGGCCGACCTCCGGCTCACCAACGCCGGTCGTGATCCCCACATCGTGGGGTCGGCCGAGCTCGCCAACGCCGCGTTCACGCTGCCGGTCACGGGGCTCCGCTATCAGGGCGGACACGCCCGCCTCCGATTCGAGCCTGAACGGTTGCTGATTGAGCAGTTCCAGTTGCTCGACCCGGAGAAGCGGCCGCTCGCCGTGACAGGGCAAATGGCGCTGCACGGCAGCGACATCGGTGAGTTCGCCGTGAGGGTGAAGGGTCAGAGGTTTGCGCTCGTGCGTAACGAGTACGCCGATCTGGGCGCTGATCTCAACCTCCGTATCGACGGCGAGCTGCGTCGGCCGCGTGTGCAGGGAGACGTCGAGCTCCGGTCGCCGCGCGTGGAAGTGGATCGGCTCCTCGAGCGCTTTGCGACGGGCACATACGCGACCCAATCCGTGTACCAGGCACCTGAGCTGCGGATTCAGCCTGGCGAAGAGATCACCGTCACGGTGCCGCCGCCGGGAGGGCAGACCAAGGCGGCGCCCGCCAAACAGAGGACACCGGACACATCACGGCCCGACACCGACGAAGAGGAGAGTGAAGGTCCGGGCGCGTTCCGGTCGAGCGCGTTGAACGTACGCGTCAAGATCCCTGACAACATGATCCTGCGCGGCCAGAGCCTCCGACCTGGTGAAGGTGGCCTCTCACTCGGCGACATCAACGTCACGGTCGGCGGCGACTTCCGTGTCGCGAAGTCGCCAGGCGAACCGGCCGTGCTCATCGGCAACGTCAACACGGTGCGTGGCCAGTACACCTTCCAGGGGCGGCGCTTCGACATCCAGCGTGACGGGCGCATCATCTTTCGGGGCGACCGGCCTGTCGACCCCGGGCTGGACATCTGGGCGGAGCGTGTCATTCAAGGCATCCACGCGCAGGTGCATTTGCACGGCAGCGCACGGAAGCCGGAGCTCTCGCTCTCGAGCCAGCCACCACTCGAGGAAGGGGACATCCTCGCGCTCATCGTCTTCAACCAGCCGGCGAGCCAGCTTGCCGAGAACCAAGCCCAAACCCTCGCCCAGAGCGCGGGCGGCCTGGCCGCGGGCATAGTCGTCTCTCCGCTCGCGCAGAGCCTCGGCAGCGCTCTGAACATCGACCTCCTCGAGGTACAAACGACCGATGATGCGGGGCGCATCAACCCGTCGGTCGTACTTGGCGAGCAGGTCGGAGAGGCACTTTTCGTGAGGTTCCGTCAGCAGTTCGGTACGCAACAGGTCAGCGAGTTCCTGCTCGAGTACCAGCTCGCAGACTACCTCCGGTGGCGGTCGTCGGTCGCAGAGGGCGCCGGCGTCGGGCGCGGCGTGAACCGGTCGCTCGTACAGCGCGTCGAGCGCTACGGTATGGATCTCATCTTCTACTTCGCATACTGAGCTACGCGCCGATGTGGAACGGCGGACGTTCGCGCCAAACGGCCACGACGCTCGGCCGCGGCGGACCACCGGCGAAGTCCGGCCAGCGCGTGCTGGGACCATCCGGCGGTAATGACGGCGTGATGACAGAAGGTCAGCCGGCGGGTAAATTCAGCGTAACGAAGGTTCCTACTCGTACCGGAGCGCCTCGACCGGATCGAGGTGCGCGGCTGTGCGGGCGGGATACACACCAAAGACCAAGCCGACGGTCAGGGAGACCGAGAACGCCAGCAGCACGGATGTCGGTGTGATGATCGTGGTCCACCCGGCGAAATAGGCGACGAGCTCGGAGAGACCGAATCCAACAAGGATGCCAATCACGCCGCCCGCGCACGAAATGAGCGTCGCCTCCATGAGGAACTGCCGGATGATCTCGACACGCCGCGCGCCGACGGCGCGACGCACGCCAATCTCACGGGTGCGCTCCAGCACGCTGGCGAGCATGATGTTCATGATACCAATGCCGCCGACCAGCAGGGAGATCGACGCAATCGCGACCATGACCATCTCGAAGATGCGACGCGTGCGCTGCTGCTCGGCCAGCAGCAGTGCCGGAACAGAGACCGAGAAGTCACCCGCGCGCTTATGAGACGCATCCAGCAGGCCACGCACGATGCTGGCCGCACCTGAGCTCAGATCCGCGGACGCCAGCTGCACGTAGATCGCGTCGATCTCGTCCCGGATGCGGCTCTTGTTGTCCTCGAGACGAAGGATGACTGACGCCAGGGGCACGTAAATGAGGTTGTTTCTATCCTCTGTCGGAACGCCCGCGATGTCGGCCGGGGCGCTGAGCTGCGGACCGGCCACGCCAATCACGCGGAACCACTGTTCGTGGACCTTGACGAACCGGCCCACCGCTGACCGCCCGCCGAAGAAGTTGCCGGCCACGGATTCACCCAGCACGCAGACGGGCGCCGCGCGCTCGGCCTCCGTCTCGTCGAAGAACCGTCCCGCTGCCATCCGGAGGTTGCCAAGGCTTTGGTACGCCGGGAGGACGCCATAGACCAGCGGTATCTCACCTCCGGGTTTCGGCAGCATCGCGGATGGCGTGAACCGCTTGCGCGGCGAGACGGCCGTGATATCTCGAAGGTTGGCCTCGATGAGCCGCACATCGCGGAACGTCAGGCCGGGCGACACCTCGCGCATCTTCCGGAACTCCTGATCGTCATTGGCCTCGCGCGCTTCGACAATGAGATTGCGCACGCCGAGGTTCTCGATGAAGGCGAGCACGTGCTGCTGTGCACCCGCGCCAATCGAGAGCATCGACACGACCGCGGCCACGCCGAAGATCATGCCGAGCATCGTGAGTAGCGAGCGGAGCTTGTGAAGACGCAGGTTCTCGAAACCCAGACGGAGATCGGGCGCGAGGCGTGCGAGCCCGCTTGCGGCCGGTCGGTCGGTAGACATGCCCGAGTCGCTCATTGCGTGCCCAGTGGAGCGGTGGGGTTCGACGCGCCGGGAGCGCTCGACGAGGTGGGGCTTTCTTCCGGATCGACCAGCGCGACCTCCGCACCCTCGTCGAGGCCTTCGAGCACGGCACGGGTCTCCGTTTGGCTCACCAGCTTCACCTCACGGGCTTCAAAGCTGCTGCCGTTTCGGGCGTAAACCACAGACGTGCCGCGTCGATCGAAGATGGCCTGACGGGGAACGTGCAGCACGTTTTCGAGTGGCTGCGCTTCGATCGTCACACGCACGGTTTGACTGGGTCTGAGCTCGCGGTGCGTGCCGTCGATCTCCAGCGTCACATCGAACTGTGGCGCCGGGCCGGCATTCCAGATGTCACCGCGGCTCGCGACGGCGCTGACTTCCTTCACGCGCGCGCGATACGTCCGCCCGCGACGGCCGTTCACTGTCACCTCCGCGTGCTGGCCGGCAGCCAGTGTCGCACCAACGGCCTCGGGCGCCTTGGCGAGAATCTCGAGCTGCGTGACGTCGAGCACTTCTGCAATTGCGCTTCCTGGTGAAGCCGTGTCGCCTTCGGCATATTCAGGGAGTGTCATGCCAAAGTAGAACATGCCGCCAGAGGCCATTCGGTTGTCGCGCACCAAGATGACGCCATCGAACGGCGCACGGATCTCCATCTGCTCGATGTTGCGCTCCGCCTGCTGAATGCCGATGATGGCCTTGTTGCGCTTCTCCTGCGCGACCTCCAACGCCGCACGGCTCGTGGCCGACCGCTCCTTGACGTTCTGCTCGAGCTCCTCCAGCTTGCGACGCGCTTCCTCGAGTGTGAGCTCGTTCTGGCGCGCTTCGACCCTTCCGACGAGATCGTTGCCACGCGTGCCGAGCTCTGCCCCCCGTACGTCGTAGCGCGCCGTCAGGAGGTCGACCTTGTCCTTCTGGGCCTGCACCGCGTTGTCCGCCTCGATTTTTTGAATCTCGTACTCGGCCTCGCGCAGTTGCGATTGCGCCTGCGCCAATTGATACTCTTGGTCGGCCGTATCGAAGCTGAGCAGGAGCTCACCTTTCTTGACGGCAGCGCCCGTGGGTACCAGCGACAAGATCCGCACCGACCCGGGGACCGGCGGAGCGAGGAGCATCGTCGACCGTGTGGTGCGGAGCTCACCCTTGAGATGCAGAAGCTGATCGAGCGTGCCACGCTCGGCGCGTGCGGATGGGATCTCCGTCGTCCGCGAGCGTAGCGCTCCACGGGCTGCGTTCGCAGCGCCAGCCGCCACCACCAGGCCTGCGACTCCCACCAGGAGCCACACGACACGTCGTCGGCCTGATCGACTCATGGACCGCCGCCTTCCGTTGTCTGTTCCGGTGCTCGCAATGCGACGCGCTCGCCAGCGGAGAGACCGGAAGCGATCGCCACGACCTCCTGCCCGCGACGTGCGACCTCCACCTGACGCGGGACGAAGCCGTCCGGCGTTTGCACGTAGACGATGGGTCGGCCGTCGCGCTGAAAGAGCGCGTCGGCGGGGATGAGCAGAGCGTTGGATGCGCGATCGATCGCGATGCGTCCGGTCGCCGACATCCCTGGGCGGAGCCGTGGGTCCACCTTCGTCAGCAGGAACGTGACGTCGAACCGGCGTGGGGGGGCCAGCCGCCGGTGAAGTCGGGCTTCGCAAGTGTGCTGACCTGGGTGATCCGGGCCGGCAGCTCGATGCCTGGCAACGCCTCGATCCTGACGGTCGCGGACAGGCCCTCCGACAAGCGGCTGCGGTCGCTCTCATCGACGCGCGCCCGCATCGTGACCTCCGAGAGGTCTGGCAGCGTAGCAATGGTGGCGCCCGACCAGGCACTGTCGCCCGGTCGGAATGGAGGCGCGGTGGCGCCGGGAGTGGACGCCCGATAGTTCGGCTGAATGGAAACGATGCCGGAGGCTGGCGCGCGGAGCGTCAGCGCGGCGAGGTTGCGCGCGGCGAGCTGCACGTCCGCGTCGACCTTTGTGTGCTTTTGGTTCAGTGCCCTGACGTCTGCCGCAGTCGTCGATCGGTCCGATTCGACGCTCACGGTCGCTTCGGTCAACTGCTGTTCGGCATCTCCCAGCCGCAGCTTGTTCTGCTCGCGATCCACGTGCGAGTACACCTCGCCCGCCTCGACATCGAGGCGCGCGCGCTCGACGTTGTAGTTGGCTTCGAGCTGGGCCGTCAAGCTCTCTTCCTCCGCAATGCTGCCCTGGGCGCGTGCTCGATCCACTTCGGCGCGCGCTTGCTTCAATTCCGAGCGCTTCTCCGCCAGGGTGCGGCCCACGGTACTGACATCGAACTCGACGACGACGTCACCCTTCTTCACTTGACTGCCGTTGGGTGTGATCTTCACGATCTGGAGGTTGCCGGCCCTCGGCGGAGCCGTGAGCTGGAGTGCCCGTACCGGTTGAATCTCGCCGCGCAGTGTCAAGTGCTCGACGAACTCACCCTGCGTCACCTCCTCTGTCGGGAGCGTGGCTCGAATGGCTTCGGCCGAGGAACTGCTACAGCGCGATGCGGCCAACGCCACGAAGGCAACCACGGCGATGACGCCGAGCGCGCTCCCCTTCCCAACGCCGTCCGACCTCAAGGTGATGCCCCTTCCGTCGAAGACGTGACCACCGTGTCCCCAGCGGTCACGCCGTCGGCTATCACCCCCTCCATGTCGGTCAACGCGGTGAGCTTTACTGGCCGCCAGTCGATCGATCCGTTGCCGTCCTCCATCGCGACCTCGTAGGTCTCCGATCCCTGTCGCCGAATTGCGCTGCGCGGAACGCTCAGCGCCTGGCGCCAGCGCGCAACCTCGACATCGACCGCCGCAGAGAGGTCTGGCGCGACGCGCGCGTCAGGACGGTCAAGCGCAAACACGGCCACGTACGACCGGATGTCGCGGTTGAGCGTGCTGGTCAGGCCAACGGGCGCAAGTCGCTCGAGCCGGCCGGTATAGGTGTGGTCAGGGAACGCGTCGAGCGCGATCTGCGCGGCTTGGCCGACGCGCAAGCCGGTGAGGTCGGCTTGATTCACCCGAACCCGGACGCGCATGCGTACGGGGTTGACAACCTGCATCACCGGGCGTCCTGGCCACATCTCATCGCCTTCCTCGATGTCGGTGACGCCACCCCCTCGCCAGTTGCTCTTGAGCACGACCAGGCCCGCCATCGACGAGCGCACGATCATGCGTTCGGCGTTGTCCTCCGCGTAGCGAAACTCCTCGCGCGCACGATCGCGCTGCACCTCCAGCATCCGAAGCTCTGCCTGCGCAGCTTGTCGCTTCAAGGGGAGGCTCTCCTGCAGCTGTTCATAGCGGGCTTGCGCGGCCTCGAACGCGTTGGTGTTCTGCTCGGCCTCGATGTCGGGCAGCATCTCGTTCTTGAGCGTTTCGAGCCGCGCCATGTCCGCGGCGTGCTCGGCCAGTTTCAGCTCGGTCTCGTCCTCGGCCGACTGCTGAGCTTGCTCCGCCTTCTTCTTCTCGATTTGCGCCTCGAGATCCTGCCACTCCGCTCGCTTCTCGAGCGCCGCATTGAGCTGCTCCTGACGGTCGAACTCGACGAGCACGTCGCCCTGCTTGACACGCGCGCCGTTGGCCGCGAGACGCGTAATGACGAGACCGCCGCCCTGCGCTCCAGCGAGGCGCGGTGTGACGATGGGCACTGACTCGACAGCTTCGACGAGGCCGTGCAGGCGGACCGTCTGGACCACGTCTTTGCGCGAGACGACCGCGGTGTCGCCGCCCCGTCCTGCGGTGGTCGACTCCACGGCGCGCGCCCCTGAACATGCCGCGGTGAGACTTGTCGTAACCGTCGCGATACCCGCGACGACGCACCACGCCGTCCGGAATCGGACAGTGGGCATTGTGCGTTCAGGGCGCGGATCTACGCGCAACCCTCGGCGGACTGGGGATCGGCACACACTCACCCTCCCTAAAGTTGAAGCCAACTGATTCACGGTGGGCCTGTCGTCCCCTTACTTAGACACCGGAACTGGCGTGTTAGACGGTTGGGGCCACCCAATGGTTGGGCTCTCGCGTCCACGCTATCGCGCACGGCGCAGGGCCCGGTACCGGAAGCACGCGGCGATGTGATCATTCACGAGGCCAACGGCCTGCATGAAGGCATAACAGATGGTCGATCCGACAAAGGAGCCGCCACGCTGGCGGAGGTCTCGACTGAGCGCATCCGACTCCGGCGTCCGCGGCGGGATGTCGGCCAGCGACCGCCACCGGTTCACGCGCGGTCGCCCATCGACGAACCGCCAAAGATACGCATCGAAGCTGCCGAGCTCGTCGATGATGGCCAGCACCACGCGAGCGTTCTTGATGGCGGCTTCGATTTTGAGGCGGTTGCGGACGATCCCCGGGGTCGCGCAGCAACGCGGCCTGCTTGCGCCGGCTATACCCGGCCACGGTCTCGATCGCGAAGTTGTCGAAGGCCGTTTTGTAGGCCTCGCGCTTGCGGAGAATCGTGATCCAGCTCAGTCCAGCCTGCGCCCCTTCGAGCACGAGCATCTCGAACAGGTGCCGGTCGTCGTGTTGGGGCACACCCCACTCAGTGTCGTGATACGTGATGTAGAGCGGATCGGTTCCTGCCCAGGGGCAGCGGCGGGGCGATCGGGTGACCAGGTGAGGGGGTGACATGGTGACAAGGTGAAGGGGTTTTCGGGCGTACGTAGCGCGGGGCCTTCAGGCCCCGCGGCCGACCAGGCGCAAGCCTCACCCCGCGCCGCCCGCGGGTCTCGCCCGGCTATGGTACTCTAGACGCTAATGGCTGTCCCGGTCTCGGATGCCGTGGAGGCCGACCAGCGGCTTCCACCGTATCTGCTGCCTCATCTTCCAGAACCCGACTACTCGCGTCCGCTGCTGCAGCTCACGGCCGAGCAACGTGCGCGCCTCCTCGACATCCTGACCTTTCTCTACCGCCGCCAGGACGCCGAAGCATGCTTCGGCGAGCTCGATCGGTTGATGAAGGTCCATCACGCGCACAAGACACCCGAGATGATCGAGGCGGAGCGGACGTTCGATCCTCGGGAGCGCTTCACGGAGCGCGACATCGTGTTGATTACGTACGGCGACCTCCTCACGAACCCTGGTCGCACACCGCTCCAAGTGCTGTCCGACTTCCTCCTGCGGTTCATGCGCGGCACCATCAACACGGTGCACATCCTGCCCTTCTTCCCGTATTCCTCGGACCGTGGCTTCTCGATCATCGACTACGAGGAAGTCGATCCCAGACTCGGCACGTGGCAGGACATCGAGCGGCTCTCCCATAGCTTCCGGCTCATGTTCGATGGCGTGTTCAACCACGCGTCCAGCAAGAGCCGCTGGTTCCAGCGATTTCTAAACGGGCGTCCCGGCTACGAGGACTTCTTCGTCGCCTTCACGACAAAGGACGCCATTGGCGAGGACCACCTTCGCCTCATTTTACGGCCGAGGACGTCCAGCCTGGTCACACCGTATCGGACCATCAACGGCCAGCGCTACGTGTGGACGACATTCAGCTCCGATCAAGTCGACTTGAACTTCAAGAATCCGCGCGTGCTACAGCGCGTGGTCGAAGTGTTGTTGTACTACGTCAGGCGGGGCGCCGACGCGATTCGGCTCGATGCGGTGACCTACATCTGGCACGAGCTCGGCACGAGCTGCGCGCATCTGCGGCAAGGACACGCGGTCGTCCAACTCTTCCGCGCCATCCTCGACGTGGTCGCGCCGCACGTCGCGCTCATCACCGAGACCAACGTGCGCCACGCGGACAACATCAGTTACTTCGGCGATGGCAGCAATGAAGCGCAGATGGTCTACAACTTCGCGCTGCCGCCGCTCGTCCTGCACACACTGCACACGGCCAATGCCAGACGACTGAACGATTGGGCGAAGACACTCGAGCCGCCCTCGAGGACGACGGCGTTCTTCAACTTCCTCGCGTCGCACGACGGCATTGGGTTGCTGGGCGCGCAGGGCTTGCTGACCTCCAACGAGATCAACGCGCTCGTCGAAAAGACGACGGAGCACGGTGGGCTCGTGTCCTACAAGGACAACGGCGACGGCACCAAGAGCCCCTACGAGCTGAACATCAGCTTTTACAGTGCGCTGAACCGTGACGATGTGGACGAGTCAGTGGACTTGCAGGTCGGTCGCTTCATCTGCGCGCGTGCCATTGCTCTGGCGATCCGGGGCGTTGCCGGCGTGTACTTCCCGATGCTGTTTGGGGCGAAGAACGACACGGAGGCCGTGCTCGCCGGGCGCGATGCGCGCAGCATCAACCGACGAACGATCGACGAGGCAAGCCTCTATGCGCGGCTGCTCGACAGAAAGAGCTGGGTTCACAAGACCGCCACGAGATTTCGTCGCCTCATCAAGCGTCGCACGACGCACCCCGCGTTTCATCCCAACGCACCACAGGAGATCGTGGACGTCGATGAGCGGGCGTTCATACTGCTACGTGGTGCGCACGAGAGCCGGCGACGTGTCGTGGCGATTCACAATGTGACGGCGCAACCACTCACGGTCGACGTACCGCTTGCGCGGGTGGGCGGGGGACCAGCCGAGTGGGTGGATATCATCACGCGCCGTGGGGTCGTGGCAGCGCACGGACAGCTCGCCGTGAGGCTGGAGCCCTACGGTGTGCTGTGGCTCGAGCCGCAGGAATGAAGGGGCGAGGGGCCAGGTGCGAGGTGCGAGGGCTGTCTCAGGCTCTAGGTGTGAGCGCCTCTGATCCCTGAATCCTGAGACAGCCCTCGCACCTCGCACTTCGTACCTTGCACCTTCACCTGCCCGAAGCCACCCAAAGCGCGAGCGAGTCGTCGCCAAGCGCTGCGCTGACGATTTTGGCCACCTGAACACGCGCATCGTTGAAGCAGGCGCCGCCGCCGAGATCTGATAGCTGGTCTGGCACCAGCGCGTTGCCGGTCGAGTGGCCCAGCACGTGGTGGCGCCAGAGCCCTTTCGGCAAGCTCACGGTACCGGGCGTGATCGCGTCACTGATCGTGACGAGGCAGTGCACCTCCCCGTGCTGGTTGAACACGCGAATCGCATCGTCCGTGGTGATGCCGCGGGGATCCGCATCGGTAGGGTGCATGAGCAGACGCGAGATATCGTGTCGCAGCTCACCGAGTGTCGAGCTGATGGTTTTTTCGGTGGCCGGGGAGATGAGCGCCAGCGGGAACTCGCGCGTTGCTGGATCCGGCTGAAACGCGTACAAGCCACCAGGCGCAGTCGACGGCAGGTGCTCCGGAAAGAGATGCACCTTCCCATCCGCCGTGGGTGGATGGAGGTCGACGAACTGCACGGGCGCGGGGCCGCATGGCGGGGTCACGACCTCGTCCGAGAGCAACGCACCTTGAATCTCTTCGGGTAGGCCTCCAGCCACACGGAGCAGCGTCTCCGCTTCCAACTCCGGCGGCTCGTCGCGGAGCCCGAGGTTTTCGGCCAGCTCGCTGAACACCTCTGAGTTCGTCCGCGCCTCACCGACGGTGTCGATAATGGGTCGCACCAATTGCAGGCTGTACGCGCCGTAGCCGCGCGCAACGTCGTAGTGCTCCAGAAACGTCGTCGCCGGAAGGACGAGGTCGGCATACGCGGCGGTGTCGGTCTGCACCTGGTCGAACACGATCGTGAAGAGATCGTCGCGCAGCAACCCCTTCAGCACGCGGTTTTGGTCTGGCATGGTCGCCAGCGGATTGCAGTTGTAGACGAAGAGCAGCTTGATCGGTGGATCCTGATAATCGGTCAACGCGCGGCCGAGTTGGCTCATATTGACGATGCGCGTCGGCACCTCCGGAGCGTGCGCCCAGCGCTCGCCATCGACGGGCCACGCTCGAGAGTTCGACATCGTGAAGCCCCCACCACGCACACCGAACTTGCCAGCCACTGCGGGCAATGCCAGCACCGACAGCACAGCATGCCCCCCATTGCGATTGCGTTCGAGACCCCACCCACAGCGAATCACCGCCGGCGACGTGGCCGCGTAGAGCTCGGCAAGCGCGGCGATCTGCTCGGCTGCGACGCCACACACGTGCGCGGCGCGCTCGAACGTCCATGATGTGGCGGCGGCACGAAGACGGTCAGCCCCGGTTGTGTGCTGCGCGAGGAATGCCTCGTCTGCGTGCCTTGTCTCGAAGAGATAGCGGATGATCGAGAGCGCCAGGGGCAAGTCCGTACCCGGCCGAACGGCGAGGTGCATGTCGGCGTGTCGCGCGAGCTGCGTGCGGCGCGGATCCACGACGACGAGCTTGGCACCGCGGCGTTGCGCCTCGCGGATGAAGGGCACGAGGTGAATGCTCGAGATGGATGGATTCGCGCCCCAAATCACGATGAGCCGCGCGTGCAGATAGTCGTCGTACGCGACGCCGGGCATCTTGCCATACATCGCGGCGTGCGCGGCGCCGGTGGGTGCCGCACACACCGTACGCGCGAGTCGTGACGCGCCCAGACGGCGAAACAGGTCGCGGTCCGTCGTGTCTTGGGTCAGGAGGCCGTTCGAGCCACCATAGGAAAAGGGCAGAATGGCCTCGCCACCCCAGTCGCGCCGCACGTCCTCGATCCGACGAGCGATCGTCTCAATCGCGTCACGCCAATCCACACGCTGGAACGCTCCTCGGCCTTTCGGCCCGGTGCGCAGCGCCGGATGGCTCAAACGTTGCGGGTGAGAGACGCGTTCCCCGAAGCGCCGCACCTTGGCGCAAATGAATCCGCGCGTCACGCTATTGCGGCGAGACCCTTCGATCTTGACGACGCGGTTACCTTCAACCGAGGCGGCCAGGCTGCAAGCATCCGGGCAGTCGAGCGGGCATGCCGTGTGGACGGTGCTTCGGCTCCAAGGCATGTCATCGCGTCGCGTCATAGAGTCAGTCTATCATTCGCACATGCCATAATCGTCACAGTGGGACGTCGATGACGCACGAGCAGAACAGGCCTGATGAATCGCGTGCAGAGGTGCTCGAATCAACCGTCGGCGAGGCGCGAGCTGGGCACGTGCGCGCGCCCCGCATCAATGTTGCCTCACACGCGGGCCGCCCGCGTGTCGTGATTATCGGCGGTGGCTTCGGCGGCCTGAATGCGGCGCGTGCCTTGAAGCACGCGGCCGTGGACGTGGTGGTCGTCGATCGCTACAATCACCACCTCTTCCAGCCGTTGCTCTACCAGGTGGCGACAGCCGGCCTTTCGCCTGGCGAGATTGCCTCACCCATTCGTTGGATTCTCCGGCGTCTGTCGAACGTGCAAGTGCTGCTCGCGGACGCACGAGCCGTCGATCGCACGCGGCGTGTCGTGGAGCTCGACATCGGTGAGCTTTCGTACGACTATCTGATCATTGCGAGCGGCTCCGCGCACGCCTATTTCGGTCACGACGAGTGGGCGCCAATGGCACCTGGTCTCAAGACGCTCGACGATGCGCTCTTCGTTCGACGCCGGCTGCTGATGGCGTTCGAGAGGGCGGAGGTCATCACCGATCCGGAAGTGCGACGCCAGCTGCTGACCTTCGTGATTGTCGGTGGCGGGCCGACCGGTGTCGAAATGGCCGGAGCCATGGCGGAGCTGGCACGCCACGCGCTCGTGAAAGATTTCCGCGCGATCAACCCTCGCGACGCACGCATCGTTCTCGTCGAAGGGGCGTCCAGCATCCTGACGGCGTTTCCGCCCGCGCTGCAGGCGCGCGCCGAGCAGTCGCTGGCGGGGCTCGGCGTCGAGGTGCGCAAGGGAACACTCGTCACGGGTGTCACAGAGGGTGCCGTGCAGGCTGGCGATGAGCGCATCGACGCGGGAACGGTCATCTGGGCCGCGGGCGTCGCCGCCTCGCCACTCGGGCGTACGTTGGGCGCGCCGGTCGACCGCGTAGGCCGTGTCCGGGTGGAGCCCGACCTGTCTGTGCCGGGCAGTCCCGAGGTATTCGTGATTGGCGACCTGGCGTATCGGGAGCAAGAGGGCAAACCGCTCCCCGGCGTGGCCCAGGTGGCGATACAAGGAGGACGCCACGCTGCTGCCAGCGTCGTCCGTCTGACCGAGCATCAACCAACTCAGGCGTTCCGCTACAGAGATCTGGGCAACATGGCCACGATCGGTCGCGCCGCGGCCATTGCCGAGATCGGACGAATGCGATTCTCGGGCTGGCTTGCCTGGCTGGTCTGGCTGTTCGTGCACATCATGGCCCTGACCGGCTTCCGCAATCGTGTCATCGTGCTCGTCCAATGGGCGTGGGCGTACATCACCTACCAGCGAGGGATTCGGCTAATCACCGGACAGGGTACCCCGCCGGGGTCACGTCAGTGAAGGCGCGTCATGTTACGACCACCAAGCTTGCTGTGGTCGCTTCCGCGGTGCTGGTCGCGGTGGTGCCGTTGCCAGCAACGTTCGTGGAGCAGGCGTTTTCTGGACGGACGTACCTCTTCTTTCAACCTCTTGTGACGGCGACGTCGAATCACGTGCCGTTCTTCTTGCTGGATCTCGCGCTGGCTGGCATGGTTGCGGCGGCCATGGTCATGGTGGGACGTCGGTTCCGTCGGCGCGCAGTAGGGCGCGGCTTTCCTGGCCTGAGTGGAATCGAAGGCAGCCGCGCCGTCGGCGCCGTCGGCGCCCCTAAAGGGGCGCCCTGCAAGGGGGCGCCCTACCTAAAGGAATCGGGCTTGCCAAGCGAACGTTGGGGGCGCGCACGCGTGGCGGCTTCGAACCTCGTCGTGCTCACCGCGGCGATCTACCTGGCATTCGAAGCCTGTTGGGGCCTCAACTATCAGCGCCTGCCACTCGCCACCCGGTTCGACTTCGACCGCGGCCGCGTGACGCCTGGCCGCGCGACCGCGTGGGTTCGCACCGCCATCGGACGTCTCAATCGAGGCCACCCGGAGGCGTACGCCGAGCCGTGGCCTTCCGCGCGCGATCTGCCTGGGCGGCTCGGCCCCGCGTTCGCGCGAAGCCAACGGCTGTTGGGCGCCCGCCGCGTTGCCACTCCGGGCGTGCCCAAGCCAACGTTGTTGGCTCCTTACTTTCGTTGGGCTGGTGTTGATGGCGTGACCAACCCGTTTGGCCTCGACATTGCTGTCAACCCGCACGTCACTCCGGCGGAGCGCCCATTTGTCGTCGCGCACGAGTGGGGGCACCTGGCCGGCTTCGCCAACGAAGCGGAGGCGAATTTCTTTGCCTGGTTGACCTGCATGCAGGGGGATGCGCAAGCGCAATACAGTGGGTGGCTGTCCGTGCTGGGACATCTCGTCGAACCCGTGGCACGCGACGAACGTCGTCAGTTGCTGGCAGCGTTGGACGGGGGGCCGCGGCGCGACCTCGCGGCCATGGCCGCGCGCAGTCAACAGACGCTGCGGCCCGTTCGCGTGATTGCATGGGGGACGTACGATCGGTTCCTGCGCGCCAACCGCGTCGAGGGAGGTATGGCCAGCTACAGCCTCGTCACCGAGCTGCTGCTCGGCGTGCGCTTCGACGACGCCTGGCGCCCGGCGCTAAAGAAGGGGCCACTTTAGCGCCAACGGTCTCGAACCTCGACCGTCTCGCGACCTCCTCCCAAACGTGAGGTCCTTCTTCCCTCGGAGATGCCCATCCCTGGAGGCCAATCAATACACTACCCCTGTTACGTACATTATTTGGATTGGCTTACAAGCTCGTTAGAAAATACACACAGCACAAGTTGGAGTATGCACCCGTAAGCGGTTGTATTTACTGAAATAACTAGCATGAACATTGCGCGGCACGGTCGTTGCGGTTGGCGGGGCTGCCATGTCTTCATCCTCCTCCGTTGGGCGCCGCTTTCTCCGCGTGACCACGC
The DNA here is from genome assembly GCA_009377495.1 of Luteitalea sp. Taxonomy (GTDB): domain Bacteria; phylum Acidobacteriota; class Vicinamibacteria; order Vicinamibacterales; family Vicinamibacteraceae; genus WHTT01. Next base: position 269,293 of record WHTZ01000001.1, on the reverse strand, counting down.
TCGCACTGCTCGGTCTCGCCTTGACCGCTCGGATCGCGGTGGCTGAGTCTGCCACGCTCGCATGGAACGCCAACACCGAGTCGAACCTTGCCGGCTACCGGGTCCTGTATGGCACGTTTCCCGGTAACTACACAGAGGATGTCGACGTCGGCAACCGCACGACCTTTACGGTGACCGATCTGGCAGCGGGCCCCATTTACTACTTTGTCGTCAAGGCTTACAACACTGCAGACCAACTAAGCTCTCCCTCGAACGAGGTCTGGGCCTGGGTGTCAGGGACCATTCCGCCTCTGCCGCCGTTCCCCACGCTGCCGTCGCTGCCGAGCTTCCCGCGGCCGGCGTCACCGCCGGCGACCACTCAGCCTCCGCAATCGTCGTCTGCGTCCAATCTCGGCTATTTTGCCGAGGGTGTGGAAGCTGACGTGTTCCAGACGCGCTTCGCGTTGCTGAATCCAACCGACGAGCCGGCTGCGGTGGTGATGGTCTTCGAGGATGAGGAAGGGACGCAGCACACGCGCGGTCTGGAGCTCGGACCACGGACGCGCGGAACGGTCGAGACGCATGACTTACCTGAGCTGGCGGGACGGGGATTCTCGACCCGTGTCGAATCGGACGCGCCCGTGGTCGTCGATCGCACCGTGGCGTGGGGCGTCGGTCGGTACGGCGCGCACCTCGAGACCAGCCTCCCGACGCCGTCGACGAGGTGGTATCTGACGGAGGGCATCGCCTGGAACGGCTTGTTCGACCTCTTCTATCTCGTGCACAACCCGCACAACACCGCGGCGGAGATCACCGTCACCTATCTGCTCGCTGGCGGGCAAGCGCCGCAAGAGCGTCACTACACCGTTCAGCCGCAGAGTCGCCTCACCATTTGGGTCAACAGGGAGGGACACCCGCTCAGCAACGCCGAGCTGTCGGCCATCGTCCAATCGACGAACGCTGTTGGGGTGATTGCCGAGCGCGCGCTCTACCTCTCCGGACCGGGCGAGCCATTCATGTCGGGCAGCGCGAGCGCTGGCGTCACCGCGCCATCGACGCGTTGGTTCTTCGGTGAAGGCGCGACCGGCGACTACTTCGATCTCTTCCTGTCGCTGGCGAATCCCCACGACACGGCCTCCGAGGTGCGCGCGACCTATCTGCTGCCCACCGGTCGGACCGTGGAGCGGACCTATACGCTTCAGCCACGCTCTCGCAAGACCGTGTACGTGGACCGCGAGGGCGACGGGCTCGAACAGACCTCGGTGTCGACGATTCTCGAATCGACCAACGGCGTCTCGTTCCTGGCCGAGCGCTCGATGTGGTGGCCCGGGCCCACGGCAGCGACCTGGTACGAATCGCACAGCACCGTTGGCGCGACCGAGACTAGCACGCGCTGGGCCGTCGCCGAAGGTGAAGTCGGAGGTGCGGCGAGCACGCAGACGTACCTCCTTGTCGCCAACACGTCCCGAACGGCGGGCGAAGCGCGCGTCACGCTCCTCTTCGAGGACGGGAGCAGCGCCACGCGGACCTACGCGCTGCCCGCGCAAAGCCGCACGGACATTCCGGTCGCTCGTGATTTTCCAGAGAGCGAGAATCAGCGGTTCGGTGCGATGGTCGAGAGCGTTGGACCGACACCTGCTCAGTTGGTTGTCGAGCACGCGCTGTATTGGAATGCGAACGGCAGATTCCTCTCGGCCGGAGGGGCAGCCCTCGCCTCCCCACTGCCGTGAGCGCGTGAGCGATCGCCACACGCACCTCTGCCGCAGAAGTCGGATTTACTTACGGAACTGTGATCCGCCACGCTCTGACGAGCTTGCCAGTAACGTATCCAATCATCTAGCTGTGAATCACTAAGCGCTACCGCGAGCGAATGCCGCCCGGGCACGTGGGTTGCCTTAGCCGCGCCCCATGTACGCTCCCCCTTGGCAGACGCTTTCTCGTCGGGCGCTTCTCTTGGCGCTCCTCTTCATGTCTTCTGCGTTCACGGCAGAGGCGGGTTCGGTATCGCTCACATGGAATGCAAATCCTGAGCCCGATGTTGTCGGGTACGTCGTTGCGTGGGGCACCGCACGAGGTACCTTCACCGGATCTCTCGACGTCGGCCTGCGCACGACCGTGCGTGTGCCCAACCTGCGAGATGGGGTCCGCTACTACTTTGCGGTCCGTGCCTACACCGCCATCCAGCAGGGTTCGCTGTCCGCTCAGGTTGCCACTGTGGTGGGCCTTGATGCTGACCGGAACGGCCTGTCGGACGCGTGGGAGACCTGGTACGGCCTCAACACCACCTCTGTGGCCACCCGCTCGGCGGGGGCGATGGATTCCGACGGCGACGGAGTGCCCGATAGCGTCGAGTACCAGCGCGGCACACACCCGCGCGGCACCGAGGTTCAGTATCTGCCCGAGGGTGTGCAGTCGCGTGGCTTTTGGGAGACCCAGATCGCGCTGCTGAATCCCGGAACGACCTCGGCGAAGGTCGTGGTGGTCTTCGAGCGAGCCGATGGGCAGCTCGTGACGCACCCGCTCGAGCTCGGTAGCCGGTCGCGTGCGACGCTCTCCAGCGCGGCGTTCTCCGACCTCGAGGGAATCGACTTCGCCACGCGTATCGAGTCCGATACGCCCCTGGTGGTCGATCGCACCGTGAGCTGGGACAGCACCGCGTACGGCGGGCACGCCGAGACAGCTCTGCCAGAGCCCGCGTTGCGGTGGTACGTGACGGAAGGCGCTACCTCTCCGTTTTCGCTGTTTTACTTGATTCAGAACCCGGATGAGCGCGCCGCCCAGGTGCGGGTCACCTACCTTCTGGAGAGTGGCGAGCCCGTGCGGCGCACCTACGAGGTCGCGCCGCACAGTCGCAAGACGATCTTCGTGAACGGCGAGGGACCGAGGCTCGCGGCCGTCCCAGTATCTGGCGTGATTGAGTCGCTCAACGACGTTCCCATCATTGCCGAGCGTGCCTTGTATCTCGATGCAGCGGGGCGGGGATGGGGCGCGGGCAGCGCCAGCGCCGGCGTCACGGCGGCTTCGCCTCGATGGTTCTTCGCGGAAGGGGCAGCGAACACATGGTTCGATCTGTTCTATCTCTTTGCCAACCCGAGCGACGAGACCATCACCGTCCGCGCGACGTATCTCCTTCCGGGGGGTGGTCGGGTTCGGCGGTCGTACGAGATCCCGCCACACAGACGGCGGACGGTACACCTCAACGCGGATCCGCGCCTTGCGAACACGGCCGCCTCCGCGACCTTCGAGTCGGTCGACCGCAAGCCGTTTCTCGCAGAGCGCAGCATGTGGTGGCCGCGGGGCGGCTGGTACGAGTCACACACGAACGGACGCGTGACGGCGCCAGGCACACGTTGGGCGATTGCCGACGGTGAGTCAGGCGGACCGCGCGCGAAGGCGACCTATGTGCTCGCAGCGAACACGGACGCGTCGGACGCCTCGATCCGCATCACGCTCGTATTCGAAGGCGGCGGTGAAGCGTCTCGGCGGCTGACGCTTGCCGCGAACAGCCGGGCAACCTGGGATATCGGCGAAGCGTTCCCAGGCGCCGTCGGCCGTCGCTACGGTATCCTCGTCGAGAGCCTCGGCGATGGTACGCCGATCGTGGTCGAACGCGCGACGTACTGGAATGGCGGGAGTCTCCCCTTCGGTGCGGGCACGAGTGCCGCCGCTGTGCGGCTCAGTCCCTGACAAGGACAGGGGTCAGGGGTCAGGGCTGATAGGTGCTTCTTCGAGCAGTACACGCTACAATGCACCGGTGGTTGTAACGGGGCGCATCGTGGGCGTACTGCTCGTGTTGCTCGGTCTAATCGGCTATGTGGCCACGGGGCGCCAAAGCGTGACCGCGCTGATCCCGGCGGCGTTTGGCGCCCTGTTGTGGGTGCTCGCGCTGCTTGCGCGCAACGAGCGCCGGCGGCCGCACGCGATGCACGCCGCGGCGCTCGTGGGCCTGCTGGGCTTTCTGGCCACCGTGCGGGCCCTTTTCAGTCTGCCAGCGCTGCTACAGGGGGAGGCGCTGGCGCGGCCCGCCGCGGTCATGTCGCAGTCGGTCATGGCCCTCCTCACGGGCGTGTTCGTTGCCCTGTGCGTGAGGTCGTTCATCGATGCGCGGAGGCGGCGACAAAGCAGCGGTACGTAGCGCGCCGGCCACGAGTGTTAGTGCAGAAGCACTTCCGCCCGGCGAGGGTACTTAGAGGCGACGTAATCGTCGATCACGCGGCGGAAGGCCGTGGAGAGCTCCTCGTAGGAGCCGCGAAGCGTCATCACGTGCTGCCCGTCGATGTAGACGGGGCATTGGGGTGCCTCGCCCGTGCCAGGCAGGCTGATCCCGATATTGGCCGCCTTCGACTCGCCGGGGCCATTGACCACACAGCCCATGACGGCGAGCGTCAGATTTTCGACGCCCTCGAGCTCGCGCTTCCACATCGGCAACTGCTCGCGGACGTACCCCTGAATACGCTCGGCAAGCTCCTGGAACGTGCTACTGGTCGTCCGGCCGCAGCCGGGGCACGCGGTCACGCTCGGTGCGAACGCTCGCAAACCGAGCGCCTGAAGCAACTCGCACGCGGCATACACTTCGTCGCGGCGATCGCCACCGGGCCGCGGCGTGAGTGACACGCGAATGGTGTCGCCGATCCCCTCATTGAGCAGCACGCCGATCGCCGAAGCAGACCACACGAGCCCCTTGATGCCCATGCCCGCTTCGGTGAGGCCGAGGTGCAGCGGCTGTGTGGTCGCGCGCGCCAGGCGGCGGTAGACCTCGATGAGGTGGACGGGCCGCGAGACCTTGCAAGAGATGATGATCTGATCGTCGCGCAGCCCGGCGTCGATGGCCAGCTTCGTGGAACGTAGCGCCGACTCGATCATGCACTCGTTGATGATGTCGTCGGAAGACCTCCCCAGCCCGCGGTCGCTGTTTTCCTGCATCCGCTGGACGACGAGCTCCGGGTTGAGGGAGCCGCCGTTCACCCCGATACGCACGGCCTTGCCGTTGTCGCGGGCAACCTTGCAGATGGTGGCGAAGTTGTCGTCGCGCCGCTCGCCCGTACCCACGTTGCCAGGGTTGATACGGTACTTGTCGAGCGACCGTGCGCAGTCGGGATAGCGGCTCAGGAGCAGGTGACCGTTGAAGTGGAAGTCGCCAATGAGCGGCGCGCGACAACCAGCATCGCGCAGCCGCCGTGTAATTTCTGGTACGGCCCGGGCCGCCTCTGGGTGGTTGACCGTGACGCGCACCAGCTCTGATCCTGCCTCGGCGAGCGCCAGGCATTGCTCGGTGGTGGCGTCGATGTCGGCGGTCTCCGTGCTCGTCATCGACTGGACGACCACGGGTGCACCGCCGCCAACCTGCACATCCCCGACCTTGACGCCGATGGTCCGGTGAAGTCGCACACTCGGCATACGATCGCGTAAATTCTAGCACTTTGGTGCACGCGGGCGGCGTGACGAGTCCTAACCCTCCCGATCTTCTCCTTCGTCGTCTTTGTCGTTCGGTCGGCTCGTGGCCGGATCGTCGAAGTCGGTGGGAGCCTCATCTGTTGCCGAGGTGTCCTCGTCGTCGTCGTAGAGACGACCGACGGTGCGCACCTTGATGGGACCGCGCGGACCGCGCTCACCGCCCCACTGGGTCCTGGACCTCCCGCCACCACCACCACCGCCGCCACCAGCACGCTCGCGGCGCGGCGGGCCGCCGGGCTGATCGCGCGGCGGCGGAGCCGCGCCCGGCCCCGGTGGGCCGCCGAACCCGGGACGCGGCCCGGCGGGTCCGGGTCGCGGCCCGCTCGGGCGATCCTCCCGCGCGCGCGCCTCGCTCACGGCGATAGGCCGGCCGTTCATGAGGTGGCCGTTGAAACGGCGGATGACTTCCTCGGCCGTCTCGCGATCGGGGAAGTCCACGAAAGCAAAGCCTCGTGGACGACCCGTGTCGCGGTCAACCGGTACGAGCACGTGCGTCGGCTCACTGACCGCCGCGAAAAGCTCTCGGAGATCGGCCTCCGACGTGCTATAGGGCAAGTTTCCGATGAAGAGACGAACTGTCACAGGATCCTCGACGGTTGGGCGATCTTCGGTCCGGCGCGTGAGCCTCCGTCGGTAGCTTCACTCCCGGAAGGACAGGACACATCTGACTGGGGTGGGAGAATTCAGAGGATGCCAATTGAACGTGTCCAGCATGACACGAAACGATGCACCATACTGAGATCCGCACCAGAGTGGCACAGTCTCGCACGGGCTGCAACCAGAACGTTTCGGAGAGAATATATCAGAGATGGGGAAAAGACCCCAACCCCGGTTGGCCGCTAGACCCATAATAAAGGAACCATACGAGGAGAACCAGGATGTCGAATGTGCCATTTGAGAGCTTGCCGGAAGATGCGCGGGCCTGGGTGTTTGCGACGGATCGGCCACTGGACGGATCGGAGCGAGACCGGGTGCTCGCAGAGGTGGATGCATTTCTCGACGACTGGACGGCCCACGGCGTGCCGCTGCAGGCGGCGCGCGACTTTCGGCACGACCGATTCCTGCTCGTGGCCGTGGACGAGCGCGCCGCTGGCGCGTCCGGCTGCTCGATCGACGCGCTCGTGCGTCGTATCAAGCAGGTGGGCGACGCGCTCGGCACGACGTTGCTCGATCATGCGCCCGTCTACTATCGCGGCGGCGGTGGCATCGTGTGCGTGTCACGTGACGAGTTTGCCGACCGCGCCACGCGCGGCGAAGTGACCCCCGATACGCTCGTCTTCAATAACGCAGTGACATCGGTCGGTGAGATCCGTCAGGGGCGGTGGGAGACGCCTGCATCCGAGTCCTGGCACGGACAGGTGTTTTTCTGAATGCCCAATGGCCAGGTAGGGACGCCTCGCCGAGGCGTCCGCTGATCGACGGCGCGTTCGGCGACCGCGCCCTACCATGCGCATGGCTGCTCAGGTCGATCATTGGCTCGACGTAACATAGGGCCGTGCCATCCCGCGATCCTCTTGCGCTGGCCAGACGGGTCGCCACGTTCAGCGTTGCGGCCAACGCAGTGCTCGCGGTGGCGAACCTCGTCGCAGGCGTGCACGCGGGTTCGGCTGCCGCGCGGGCAGCCGGCGTCGAGTTCGGTGCTGACGTCATCACCGCGCTGTTTTTGTACTTCGGCCTCTGGTTCGCGTCCCGTCCCGCCGATTCCGAACACCCTTACGGCCACGGCCGTGCCGAAACGGTCACCGGTCTGATCATCGGCGTGATCCTTGCGCTGACCGGTGTCGCGCTCGCCGTGACGTCGTTGTGGGGGCTCTCCTCATTGCAGAAGACGCCACCCGGTGTGACCGCACTCTGGACACTTGGCGCGGCTCTCGTGGTGAAGGGCGTGCTCATGACCGTGAAGATCGGGCTGGGCCGGCGACTCGGCAGCCGGGCGTTAGAGGCGGATGGCTGGAACGACAGCGTGGATGTGCTCTCGGCGCTCGCCGCCACGGTGGCCCTTTCGCTGGCCCGGCTCGACCCGGAACGCTTTCTCATGGCCGACCAATTCGGCGGCTTCGTCGTGGGGCTCTTCGTCGTGATGGCCGGCGTGACGGTCGCGGGGCAAACATCGCGCGAGCTGATCGACACGATGCCACCCCCGCCGCTGATGGCGGAGATTCGACGCGTCGCGCTCGCCTTGCCGGGTGTGCGCGGCGTGGAGAAGTGTTTCGGTCGCAAGACGGGTTTGGCGTATCACGTGGACTTGCACCTCGAGGTGGATGCCACGATGAGCGTGCGCGAGGCGCATGACATCGCCACGGACGTGCGGTTTGCCATCGTGCGTGAGGTCCCGCAGGTCACCGACGTGCTCGTTCATGTCGAGCCGGCCTCAGGTGCGGCCCCGATACCTGAAACGCTGACACCTAGAGCCTGAGACAGCCCTGGCCCCTCGCCCCTTGTTATGAGCGGGGGCGTGGCACGTCCAGCTCGACGACGCTCGTGCGACCGGCTCGGACGGTGACGCGCTGAAAGCGGCTGCCAAACCGGCCGCCAACTTCCAGTTCGTGAATGCCGGGAGCGACGTCGCGAATGGTGAGCGGTGTCGCGCCACGGCGACGGCCGCCGAACACGACGGACGCGCCCGGTGGCGTCGTTCGCACCTCGATTGTCCCCGTGGTGAGGGTTGCCGATGGGGCGGCGGGCGGCGTTGTTGGCGGAGCGTTCGGAGCCCTATCGTCGGTGGCGGGCGGGCGCTCGACTGTCCGGTCTTCGCTGCGCTTCGGCGGCCCCGCGGCCGTCGAGGTCTCGGAACCAGGTGCGATTGGTGCAGCAGAGCGCCACGCGATGTAGGCACCCTCGGCCGCCGCAATGATGATCGCGAGCGTCAAGGCCACCTTGATCCACCGAGGGGCAAGTCGACGGTCACGAGGCTGTGCGCCAGGCGTGACGGAGACGGCGTTGTCACCATCCGCTGGAGGCACAACGTCGCTTCCACTTTTAAGATCGTCGGGACGCGAGTCTGGACCCGGCTCCGCGGATCGTCGCGTCTTGAGGTAAACCTCGAGCCGCTCGCTGGCCGTTTCAATGGCGCTTGGCGGCGCGACGGGAGCCGAGGACGAGTGTTCATCCATCGTCACGTGGGCAAGGATAGCTGCCGTCATCACAAATGACCAGCTCAACAGTATGGGCGGTGATTTCAGCAGCTATTTCGAGGATCGTGTTGGCAGGTCCCTTGCAAGCTCTGTTCGGTATGACGAGTCGATCAATCGTCCAACGACGTCCTCGTCGCGTGCCGCTCGCGCTCGCGCTCGTGGTGATGGTGTCATCCGGTGTCACCGCCTTCTCGTTGGTCTCCGTGAAGGACGAAATTCAGATCGGTGAGGCCGCTCAGAAGGAGGTGCGCGCCAAGACGCCGGAGCTGACCGACAAGGCCGTAACCTCGTACATCCGGTCGCTGGGACGCCGGCTGGTCGCACACGCGGAAGGTCCGGAGTATCCGTACAGCTTCTCCGTGGCGAACTACCGCGACATCAACGCATTTGCGTTGCCCGGTGGCCCGGTCTGGGTCAACCGTGGCGCGATTCAGGCGGCGCAAAACGAAGCGCAGCTCGCGGGCGTGATGGGGCACGAGATCGCGCACGTGGCCAACCGGCACTCCGCCGAACAACTCACCAAGGGAATGGGAGCACAGTTGGGGCTCGGCGTGCTTGGTGCCTTGTTAGGCGGCGATCGCAGCCTAGGCGCTCAAGCGGCCCGCCTCGGCGCGCAGATCGGCGCGAGTGCCGGCATGATGAAGTTCAGCCGAGACCATGAGCGCGAGGCGGACGAAAAGGGCATGACCTACATGAGCCGCGCAGGCTACGACGTGCGCGGCATGGCGGAGTTCATGGAGATCCTTCGCGAGCAACAGGGCCGCGATCCGAGCTCTGTCGAGCGCTTCTTCGCCTCGCATCCGGCTCCCGCTGAACGCATCACTCGGCTCGAGCGCGAGGCCGCGCGGCTGAAGCAGGGCGGTCGCCGCGACTCGCCCGACTTCCAAAGCGTGAAGCGCCGACTCGCGCGGTTGCCGCCAGCCAAGCCGATGCCCAAAGGATAGGCGTCAGGCGGAGTCGTCCGCTGGAGCTTGCTGGCTTGGGGTAGAGGCCAGCGCCGGTGTGACGGCACGACCCTCGAACCGATCGACGATCGTTGCCGTCACCATGTCGCCCGTTACGTTGACGATTGTCCGGGACATGTCCAGGATTCGGTCGACGCCCAGCACGATGGCGATGCCTTCCATCGGCACACCCACCATCCCCAAGACCATCATCAGCAGCGGGATCGATCCGCCGGGAATGCTCGCGGTGCCAATCGCGGTCACGACCGCCATGACGATCACCACGAGCTGCTGGCCGAGCCCCAGCGACACGCCGAACACCTGAGCGAGAAACAGCACGGTCACACCCTCGAAGAGCGCCGTGCCGTTCATGTTCATCGTCGCCCCGAGGGGAACGACGAACCCCGCGATCTGACGGGGAACGCCGAGCTGCTCCTCGGTGACGCGCAACGTCGTGGGCAGCGTGGCGGCGCTCGACGAGGTCGAGAACCCTGTCAACATGACGATGCGCGCCTTGCGGAGGAAGTCCCACGGATCGCGGCGGGCCACGAGCTTGAGAATGATGGGGTAGCCGACCAGCAGGAAGATGCCGAGGCAGCCGAGGACGACGATGACGTACTTCAGCAGGTTGAGCAGGATGTCGAAGCCGAACCGAGCCGTCACGCTGAAGATCAACGCGAACACGCCGATCGGCGCCACCTTCATCACGAGCGAGATGATCGCCACGGTGATGTGCGCCACACTATCGAGAAACTTGATCATCGGCGCCGCCTGCTCCTTGGTCAGCATGGTGAGCGCGACGCCAATCATCAGCGCGAAGAAGATGACGGCCAACATCTCCCCATTGGCGGCTGCCTGCAACGGGTTGCGTGGCACGATCTGCACGAACAAGTCCACGCCGAAGGCCCCTTCCGCCAGCCCCATTGCGCCTTTGGCCTGGCCCCGGTAGGCCTCCATCAGCCGGGCGGTTGTGTCGGGATCGAGGCCCGCGCCGGGACGAATGATGTTGACCGCCAGCAGACCGAGGATCGTGGCCAACGAGGTCAGCGTCAGGAACGACAGGAGCGTCACAAGGCCGATTCGCCCCAACTTGGCCACGCTCCCGAGTCCCGCGACACCCAACGACAGCGTGGAGATGATCAACGGGATCACGACCATCATGAGGGCGTTCAGCCAGACGCGTCCGATGGGCTCGGTCACGAGCGACACGAAGCGCTGCGTTGTCGCGCCTCCGCCCGTGGTCAAATTGACGGCGATGCCTGCCGCAGCTCCAGCGATGAGCCCCAGCAGAATCTTCGTGTGAAGAGGCATGGAGGCGGACAGTACCCTGCGCCCGGCGTGATGTCAACGGCACGAGTTAAGCTACTTGTGCATGCCGAGCGTGCGCCAACGCCGGTCGCCTCGTACCCGAAGTCAGCCGCGCCGCTACAGGCAGCGCAACGTGCCGCGCCGCTGGCGTCGACGCCTTCTTCCGGATCCGAAATATCAACGGCGGCGGTGGCAGGAGAGCTGGTGGCGTCGCGGTCGGCGCGTGCTCTGGGCGTGGTGGCCATGGGCTGGCCTTGCGCTGTGGGCGGCGACGAGCGGCTTCTACTGGCTCGCCGTCCCGTGCGTGCTGCTCGCTGTCCTGCTACACCTGGCGAGCCCCGCCGAGCGGTCGCCCATCTTTGGCCTCGATCACGCTTTCGACGTGGCCTCACCCGAATTTCTCCAGAGCCTCGAAGGTGCCACCGGTGTGTCCTTCGTCGACGGCAACATCGTCGAGCTCCTTGATAACGGCGACGCGTTCTACCCGGCGATGCTGGACGCCATCGGGTCTGCCCAGCGATCCATCACGATGGAGATGTACATCTTTTGGGCGGGTGACTGTGGGATGACGTTCGCACAGAGGCTCGCCGAGCGGGCGCGCGCCGGCATTCCTGTCAAGATCCTCCTGGATGCGATCGGGTCTGCGACGATTGGAGACGGCATTCTCAGAACGTTGGAGCGCGGTGGCTGCCACGTCGGGTGGTACAACCCGATCCAGTGGTATACGCTCGGGCGCTTCAACAACCGTACGCACCGCAAAACGCTGGTCGTAGATGGGCGCGTCGCGTTCACCGGCGGCGCGGGCATCGCCGATCAGTGGTGTGGGGATGCCCAGGATCCGGATCACTGGCGCGATCTGCAGGTGTCTATCGAAGGTCCCGCTGCCGCGCAGTTGCAAACGGGCTTCGCGCAAAGCTGGCTCAAGTCGACGGGCGAGCTGGTGAGCGGCGAGGAGTTCTTCCCCCGACTCACGGCGCGCGGGCCGGTTGGTGTCCAGGCGCTCTTGAGCTCACCGGGCGTGGGCGCATCGACCGTGCGCATGCTCTACTACCTCGCGATCGTGTGCGCGCGACGATCGATTGCGATTGCCAACCCGTATTTCGTGCCAGACGAGGCGGCGACGACTCTCCTGGCCGACGCCAAGCGACGCGGCGTCAGCGTGCGGATTCTCGTGTCTGGTATCCGAACCGATAATTGGTTTGCGCGTCATAATAGCGTGCGACTCTTTGGCAGGCTGTTGCGCGAGGGGATCGAAATCTATGAGTACCATCGCACGATGCTCCACCATAAGATCATGATCGTGGACGGACGCTGGGCGACGGTTGGGACGGCAAACTTCGACAACCGATCGTTTGCCCACAACGAGGAGAGCAACGTGTCGTTCTTCGAGCGTGAGCCGATCGCGCAGCTCATGGCCAGGTTTCGTGACGACGTCGCGCAAGCGGAGCGCGTGACCGCTGAGGCATGGCGGAACCGCGGTGTGGCTGCGCGCGCACAGGAAGTGGTGGCGTCTGTGTTGCAGGATCAAGTGTAGTCATGGCGCAGCTTCGTCTGCCGTTCGCGGAGCGGGTCGTGCTGGTCCGAAACCATCGCGCGCGGCGCTACATCTTGCGCGTCGACCCGGATGGCACAGCGCGCGTGACGATCCCGCGCTGGGGCTCGAAGCGGGAAGCGCTCCAGTTCGCCGAGCGTCACGCGGCGTGGATCGCGCGAGAACGGCGGGCGTGTCTGGAGCGTGCGTCGGCGAACCGCGTCTCCTCGGCGGGAGGACACGTGCTGCTGCACGGTGTGTGCGTGCCGGTGGCGTGCCAGCGCAGCGGACGTGGCATGCAGGTATGCCTCGGTGAGGTCGAGTTCGAAGTGGCGCGCGATACCGCGTTGCCCGAGGCCGTCCGGCGGGGATTGCGTGCGCTCGCCGTCACCGAGCTGCCGGCTCGGCTTCGCGAGCTGGCCGTCGCCCATGGTCTCGCGGTCGGCCGTGTCAGCATCCGCGATCAACGCACACGCTGGGGATCGTGTGGTGCGAACGGTCACATCACGCTGAACTGGCGCTTGGTTCAGATGCCGCCGTTCGTTCGCGACTACGTTCTCATCCACGAGTTGATGCACTTGCACGAGCCAAACCACTCTCGACGCTTCTGGCGACGCGTGGCCGCGGCTTACCCGCGCGTCCGCGAGGCGCGCGCGTGGCTCCGCTGCGAGGGGCGCCGGCTGTGGTCATGACACGCGCGCTGCTCGACGTGAACCGAGAGATCGACCACCTGTATCAGCTACCGCTCCGAGAATTCATCGGCGCGCGGAACGCGCTCGCGACACGGCTCCGGCACGCGGGCAATGAGGCCGCCGCATCGCAGGTCAAGCAGCTTGCCAAGCCGACACTTTCCGCGTGGCTGGTCAATCAGCTCTATTGGCAGGCGCGGTCTGAGTTCGACCGCCTGGCTGGCGCCGGTGATCGCTTGCGAGAGGCGCAGCAGCAGCGACTCGCCGGGAACAAGACCGTTGATCTTCAGAAGGCGATGCAGGCTCGCCAGCAGACCGTCGACGCGCTGCTCGAGCGCGCGATGCGCCTCGCGCGCGAGACCGGCACGACCATCACGCCCCCCACGCGGCAGCGCGTGGCCACGACGCTCGACGCCATTACCGTGCACGGGAGCGCCGCCGCACGCCGGCCGGTCGGCCGATTGACCGCCGACCTCGAGCCTGCCGGGCTGGCAGCGCTGGCATCTCTCACCTTCGCGTCGCCGATCCCCGTCGAGGCGGGAGAGGGACGACCCTCGAAAGGCGGTTCGAGTGCCGAGCCGCGCCCTGATCGCACGTCACCACGCGCGCACGGCGCCGACGATCTCCAGGCGCAGCGAGCGGAGGCACGCGCCGCTGCCAACGCGGCAGAAGCCGACCTGACGGCGCACCGTCGGGCCGCCACCGACGCCGACCGCGCCGAGACACGGGCGCGCGCGCGCGCCGCAGCGGCCGACAAGCGTGTGCGACGCTGCCACGCCGCCATCGCGGAAGCACGCCGTACGCTGGACGCAGCCCTGGAAGAAGCGTCCGGAGCGACCGACGCGCTGGCCGCGGCGCGATCCGAGGCGGTCGAGGCCGCCAAGTCACTGCGCGAAGCCGAGTGGCGGTTGCGGCAAGCACGGGCGACGCTGGAACGGTTGTCCAAGTCGACCGGAGCCACGACCAGATCGACGACGTCTTGACAATACACTGGACGTGCCGTGACACTCGTCGCCGGGCATCAGTAGACTCCGCGCGGCTCCAATACGAACAGAACCTGTTCTGTTCGACAGAACGAGCTCGTGCGTGTCCTGTGCACAAAGGAGATTCGTATGCTTTGCACCGCTTCGGGAGCTCGCCGGTACACACAAATCACAGCCGCGTGGTGGGTATGGCTCGTGCTGGCACCAGCCCCTGCTCCGGCGCAGGTGCTGTACGGGTCCCTCGTGGGGAACGTGACCGAGGAAACGCAGGCTGTTCTGCCGGGAGCTGAAGTCACGATCGTCAATAACGACACCAACCTGACTCGCCGAGTGCTCACGAATGAGACCGGGTCTTACAGCTTTTCCAACCTCGTGGCGGGCACGTACTCGGTGACCGTCAAGATGGCCGGGTTCGCTGATTTCGTGGCCGATGAGATCGCCGTCGGACAGAACAGCACCGTCCGGCGCGACGTGGTCTTGAGCGTGGCTGATGTCGAGTCGTCGGTCACCGTCACCGCCGAATCCCAGGTTGCACAGCTTCAGACCGATCGCGGTGAGATCCGCCATGAGATCCAGACCAAGCAGTTCGAGGATCTGCCCGTTTCGCTTGCCGGGAACTATCAGAGTCTGCTGCAGACCGTCCCGGGATTCGAGATGGAAGGCGACATGCGCCCGGGCAGAATGGGTGGGTGCAATCCGTCCGGTTCGGTCGGCTTTAGCGTCAACGGCGCCACGACGTCGACGACCTCGACCAACGTAGACGGTGCAACGAACGCCCACATCTGGAACGTCGGGCGATCAGCGATCGTGCCCACACTGGAAGCCCTCGAAAGCGTGAACGTTGTCACCAACAGCTTTGATGCCGAACAGGGCATGGCGGGAGGCGCCATTATCAACGTCCAGACGAAAGCGGGATCGAACCGTTTCAATGGTTCGCTGTTCGAATACCACTACAACCAGCACATGAAGGCGCGCGACTACTTCCGCCCCGAAGGACGGGAAAAGGACAAGCTCATTCAGAACCGGTTCGGCGGCACCCTGGGTGGTCCCATCAAGCGTGACAAGCTGTTCTTCTTTAGCAGCCTTGGAAGCATCCTCCAGCGCGACAGTGGCAACCGGATTCTGTCGCTGCCCTCGGCAGCCGCTCGGGCGGGTGACTTCTCCCAATTTCCTACCCTCATCTACGATCCGGAGACCGGCAATCCCGACGGCTCCGGGCGCGTCCCTTTTCCGAGCAACCAGATTCCAGCCGACCGCATCGACGCGATCGCGAAGCAGATTCTCGACTTGACGCCGCTGCCGAACCTCGAGGGCCTCGAGAGCACCGAATCGGACAACTTCTTCGCCAGTCAGCCCTTCGCCGGCGACCGCTGGTCTTTGGACAACAAGGTCAACTGGCAGGTGTCGGATACGTTCAATACATTCGTGAGCTGGAATTACGCTCACCATCGATCCGAGCACATCACGGCATTCGGCATCGACGAAGGCTACATGGACGGCCCGCGTGTCGGCGGCGGCAATGCCGGCGATACGTGGGGCTACAACAACCGCATCAGCGCCGGCGCCAACTACGTAGTCACGCCGACGCTGCTGATGGACGCGTTCTGGGGTTGGACACGTCAGAACACGAACGTGGAACAGCCCGGAATCGGCGAGAACTACGGGCAGACCGTGCTCGGATTGCCTGGCACGAACGGACCCGAGCGGTTCCAGAGCGGCTGGCCCCGGTTTGACATTAGCGGTTACAACGCATTCGGCACGGAAGAACCCTGGACTCCGTACTACCGCAACGACAATCAATACTCGTTCCGATCCAACTTCACGAAGATCTACGGTAGTCACGAGATCCGTTGGGGCACCGACATCAACGCCGAGCAGATGAACCACACACAGCCCGAGTTCCAGGGAGGCGCTTCGACCGGTGCGCGCGGTCGGTTTACGTTCGGCACCGGCCCGACGGCTGCTTGTCTCGAGCCGGACGGCGACGGTGGCTGCGCGCTCACCAGCGAGACGACGGATCAGGCGAATGGGATGGCGGCTTTCCTCCTTGGTCTGCCCACCCAGGTTGGCAAGAATCAGCTCAACGTGTTTCCGTACACGACCCGTACGTGGCGCTACAGCCTGTATGTGCGTGATCGCTGGGCGGTGAATCAGAAGTTAACGGTCAACTACGGCCTTCGCTGGGAATACTTCCCCACGCCTTCGCGAGCGGATCGCGGCTTCGAGCGTTACAACCCGGTCGATAACAACATCTACATTGGCGGGATTGGCGATGTGCCCGAAGACCTGGACGTCAAGAGCAGCAAGAAGCTGTTCGCGCCCAGGCTCGGGTTTGCTTACCGGGCCACGAACGACCTCGTGGTGCGTGGTGGCTACGGCATGACGTGGGACCCGTACTCACTTGCGCGCGCACTCCGCACGAATCATCCGGTGCTCAGCGAGCTCGTCGTGGAGGCCCCGAGCTCGCTGTCGCCCGCCTCGCGCCTGGCCGAAGGCATTCCTCCCATCGCTCCGCCCGATGTGGCGAACGGGATCATTCCCATACCTGGCGACGTATCCGCGCAAACGGTACCCAATGACCTGGACCGAGGCTATATCCACTCCTGGAATCTCACCATTCAGAGAAGGCTCTTTGGGGGGTGGGTTGGTGAGCTGGGCTATGTCGGCTCGCGGCAGGTTCGTCAGCTCGGATACCGTGAGCTGAACTGGGCACCAATCGGAGGGGGCAGCGCCGAGCGGCAGTTGTTCCAACAGTTTGGCCGGACCGCTGATACGCGTCAGGTCAGCCCGCTCGGAGACAGCCATTACAATTCGCTTCAGGCGCACGTACAGCGGAACTTCTCGCGTGGCTACTCGTTCACGGCGTCGTATACCTTCGCCAAGGCCATCAGCAGCTCGGGACTGGATCGCAGCGACAGCGCCCTGAGGATCGTGATCCCTGATTATTACGACTTGAACCGGTCGGTGAGCGGCCTCGTTCGCCGTCACAACCTGCAAATCACAAACATTCTCGCCCTGCCGTTCGGCGAAGACCAACCGTGGTTGAACAATCCCGGGTTGCTCTCCACCCTCTTCGGCAACTGGCAGACCAACAGCATCATCGCCGTGATGAGCGGACGCCCATTCTCCGTCACGGCTTCGGGGAACTCGCTGAACGCGCCTGGCAACACGCAACGCGCTGACCAAGTGAAGCCCGACGTGGAGATTCTCGGCGGCGTCGGGCCCGGGCAGCCCTATTTCGATACCACCGCCTACGCTCCGGTGAACGAGCCGCGCTTCGGGACGGCAGCGTTCAACTCACTCTACGGACCTGGGCGCGTGAACTGGGACTTCGGCCTGTTCCGCATCTTCCGTCTGACGGGGGGCACGACGCTAGAGTTTCGGCTGGAGGCGTTCAACTTCACCAATACCCCGAAATTCGGCAACCCGGCGGCGAATGTCAGCACCAGCGGCTTTGGCGAGATTACGGCGGCAAGCGAAGAACGGCAGTTCCAGGTGGGATTGCGAGTCCAATTCTAGCGGACCGCGGCCAGGGCCGCGCTCCCCGACGCTCACTTGAGAACCCTGAAACTTGACACAATGCGTCAAGTTTCGGGTCCTCAAGGGTTCTAGGTAGGGCCGCCTCGCCGAGGCGGCCGTGACACGGCGCGCTCGGCGAACGCGCCCTACCATTCATTCCCGAGCCTGAAGGCGCGACAGGCTCTGATCCAACGCCTTGACAATCGATGGATCCGCGCGGTGCCACATCTGCCGCAACTCCAGGTAGGCCTCACGTGCGGCCGTCTGGTGCCCCATGTCAGCGAATGACCGTGCAAGCCCCAGCAGCGACAGCGCCCGCTTGGGCGCGCGCAGGAGCGCCAGTTCGAATTGCACGCGAGCAAGCCGCGGCTGCGCGAGCGACAGCAGCATCTCGCCAAGCAGTTCATGCGGAGGTTTGGGAGGCGATGGCGGCCCGAACTCGTAC
Source organism: Luteitalea sp. (assembly GCA_009377495.1). Taxonomy (GTDB): domain Bacteria; phylum Acidobacteriota; class Vicinamibacteria; order Vicinamibacterales; family Vicinamibacteraceae; genus WHTT01. The sequence goes on along the minus strand of WHTZ01000001.1, from coordinate 251,307 downwards.
GGCGTTTGGTCCTGGGTCGCGACAGCGGCCCTCATCAGGTCCATAGCGTCCTTGCTCTTGCCATCCTCCATCAACAACAGCGCCGCCAATTCCTTGTCCATGACCGAAACAGCCTGCGCGTCGCCGGGATACACGTGATCCGCGTGATGGCCGCGAGCGCGCGGCTCGGTGGCTGCCCCGAGCGTGCGGATGGCCGCGAGTGCACGCTCCGCCTCTTCACGGTTGCCGCGGTTCAAAGCGCTCATGCCTGTGGCGAGATGATGCGCGGCGACCGCGGGCAGATCCAGGCCTGAGACAGTTGTCGGTAGCTCGTATGGCTCGCCCGTTTCGATCGAGTACATCGCGCGCATCTGGACGAGATGGAAGCGCACCAGGGGTGCGGGCTCGCCGGCGGCCAGTCGCTCGATGCGCTGCACGATCTTGCGTGCATCGGCGAATCTGCCTTGCTGGAGGTAGGCGTACTGGAGCCACCACAGGGCGTGATAGCCTCCGGATTCCATAGCTTGCCCGGTTCGCTTGGCGTTCCGTTGCGATACTCGGAACGCGCCTTCGTTGGATCGGACAGCGTCGTCCCACATGCCCATCGCAAAGAAGATGTGGGAGGGCATGTGTTGCGCGTGCGATGCTTCTGGTGCAGTCTTCGCGTACGCCCGCGCCGCGCGCAGCCCGAGCGGCGCGTGTACCGGATCGTCATAGCAGTGAATGGCGTAGTGCAGTGCACCGGGGTGTTCTGGGTTCTTGGCCAGTATCTCTTCGACGATGGCGGCGGCCTGCATGTAGGTCGGAAAGTCGCGGCCGCGGTGAGATGTTCCGAGGAGCGCCAGACCGAAGAACGCTGCCGCTTCAGTGTCGTTGGGGTAGCGTTCCCGCAGGCGCCGCATAGTCGCTGCGTATTCGAAATCACGGTCTTCTTTCCTGCCATCACCGTACAGGATCTCCACCGCATTCAGATACGCAGCTTCACGTTCTGTGGGCGCCTTCGCTTGCCTGGCCTGTCGCGTGGCTCCAAGCCGTTTCAGAACGGCTCGGGCGGCATGGACGTCCTGCGCGAACCAGAGTGGCTCGTTGTAGGTCATTGCCTCGCCCCAGTACGCCATGGCGAACGCCGGAGCGGTTTTCTGCGCGGCCCGGAACGCCTCGCGTGCCTCGCGATACTGAAAACTATGCAGGAACAGCACGCCGCGGAGGAACAAGCTCTGCGCTTCACCCGATTGTGACGTGGGAAAATCAATACGTCCGAGCTCGGCTTGCTGCGGGTGTATGCTGCACGAGCTCGCGAAGCACAATGTCGTGATGGCGGCAGCAATCGTTCGAAGCACCGTTACGAGGATTCTACCTGAGTTGAGACGCCGATGACCTTCACGCGCAGAGACGTGCTGGGTTGGTTCGCGCTGCTGCCGTTTGCGCACGTTGGTGACGAGCCCATCGCGTTCGTCGATTACGAGCCCGGGTTCCGGGTTGACGTTCAGCCGGCCGGTCCTCGGGTGAAGTCGTTCGACCTGAGGACGCTCACCGGATGGCAAACGCCGGTTGAGGACTTCTTCACGTTTCATCACACGAAGCCCGCGGTCGATGTCGATCTGAGCCAATGGAGGCTGGAGGTATCCGGATCGGTTGCCCGGCCGCGCACGTTCACCTATGCCGATCTGAGCGGGTTCGCCGCACGTCAGGTTGCGGCCACGATCGAGTGCTCGGGCAACACCGGGCATCCGCGAATCATGAATGGGCTGGTGAGCAACGCTGTCTGGACTGGGCCCGCGCTGGCGCCGCTACTGCGCGAGTGCGGTGTGCTGCCTGAAGCTCGCGAGGTGGTGTTCTTCGGAGCTGACATCGAGCGTGAGCAGAAGTGGGCCGTGGGTGACCGTGAGCTTGCCGCGCCGCACGGCCGCAGCATTTTCATCGAGGACGCGCTCGAGGGCGGTGCCATCCTGGCGATGCACGTGAATGGACAGCCGCTACCGCCGGATCACGGCCATCCGCTACGCGTGATCCTGCCTGGCTGGTACGGCATGACACAGGTGAAATGGCTCAACCGCATCGTGGTGCTGGACCGCCGCTACGAAGGCCGGCACATGGCTCGCAACTACCACTCGATCCGAAACGCTCCGGGCGGTCTCGTGATGGAGACCTCGATCAGTCGCAACAAGTTGAAGTCAGTCGTGGCCAGAGTCCGTCGCATCGGTGCGAGTTGTCGCATTTCCGGAGCCGCCTGGGGAGGTCGGAACGCCATCGAACGAGTAGAGGTGCGAATCGACGCGCAGCCATGGCAGAACGCAGAGATCGTTCGCAGGAGTGATCCGCGCGCGTGGTCGCTTTGGACGTTCGATTGGACCGGTGCCACGCCGGGCCCGCACACCGTGGTTTCGCGCGCGGTCGACTCACGCGGACGGGTCCAGCCGGAGCGCTCCGAATTCATCAGCGCTCGTGAAGACAATGCGCAATGGCCGCGAAAGATCACCGTGGGCCGCTCACCGAAACGCGTCGGAGTGTTTGAGCGCTCATGGTAGAATGACTACTCTCATTGATGGGGTCAGGCAAAGGTAGCTACGAGCTCTGGCTGCGGATCGTGCTGATGCTGCTCGGCGCGGTGCTCTTGTTGGCTAGTTTGAATCTGGCCACGTTGCTGCTTTCACGGTCGGAAGCCCCGCCAGCGAGAGATCGCGACGCGACTCGCGCTGGGAGCAGGTCGAGGCCGGATCGTGCGGCAATTGCTGACGGAATCGATGGTGCTCGCGGCCCTGGCGGGGTCAGTGGGGTTCGTCCTTTCCTGGTCGGCGAGCCGGGCGCTTCTCCGCATCGCAGTTCCCACCGCAGAGCGACTGCCAGTTGACCTCGCACCGGACGTGCGCGTCGCGCTCTTCGCCCTGTTGGTGTCCACGCTCACATGCCTCCTGTTTGGCGTCATTCCCGCGTGGCGTGTTACGTCGTCGCGCAGCATCTCGGTGTCTCGCCAGATTGGCGGTCGCCAGGGCCGCCTCCTGGACCGAATCCTCGTCGCATCACAGGTCGCGCTGTCGCTGGGCGCTGATTGTCGCCGCTGGACTCTTTCTTCGCAGCCTCGGCAACCTGTGGGCGCAGGAGACCGGCTACGACCGCCACAACGTGCTCATGTTCTCGGTGGATGCGAAGCTCGCCGGTCACGATGACGCTAAGGGTGTTCGAACCTACCAACGGCTCCTCGACGAGCTTCGCCATATCCCCGGTACCCAGTCGGTCAGCCTCTCGACCGTCCGGCCGGTGACTGAGACGTACTACTTGGCCAGTAGCGTCACGGCGGTGGGGGACGAGGTGCTTCCAGAGGGCCAGGGAATTCGTATCGCCTTCAACAACGTCGCGCCAGGCTGCTTTGCAACGGTTCGAATTCCCCTCCTCGCTGGCCGCGATTTCGAGGATCGCGACGGGGTTGATACACCCGCCGTCGCCATCATCAGCGAGCGCATGGCTCGCCACTTCACCGGCAACCCCATCGGTCAGCGGATCGGGTTGGGAGACGACATGCGGGAAGTCGTAGGCGTGGCGAAAGACATCCGACACGCAAACGTCAAGGACGCACCGCGCGAAGTTGTCTATCTGCCAGCCTTCCAAGAGGAGTCGCTGTCCTATACGCCCAGCTTCGCGATCCGCCATGCTGGACCTGCTGCCAACATGCTCGGTCCCGTTCGCGAGGCGGTCACGCGAACAGACGCCGGCCTGACCCCGTTCGATGTGAAGACGCTGGAGGTTCAGACCGCGGAGTCTTTCTCGCGCGAACGCCTTCTGGCCATGCTCACGAGCTTCGTGGGTGGATTCGCCCTCCTCCTCGCTTCGATCGGTATCTACGGGTTGATGAGCTATAGCGTCACGCAACGAACACCCGAGCTCGGTGTCCGCATGGCGCTCGGGGCCACGCCTGCCGCCGTGCGGCGGCTGATCGTGAGCAATAGCACGGCGATCGTGCTGCTCGGGGCACTCCTCGGCTTCGTGGGTAGCCTCGTCCTGGGACGGTTGGTCCAAAGCCAGCTCTATGGCCTCGACTCGTACGACGCCACCACCTTCGCCTGGGCCACATCGTTGCTCCTGGCGGTGGCGTTCGGCGCCGCCTACATACCCGCTGTGCGGGCGTCGCGGATCGATCCCCTCCGGGCACTCCGCCACGACTGAGAATGCAGTGTCACTATTGTTCCGTCCAGTGACGGCAGTGATTGCTAACAGCAGCGCGGTTCCAACCACCGAGGCGAGGTCGAAGGGATCAATGCGGTGGACCCGCTAGGAAGAAGCGGATGAAGCACTGAGGAGAACCTTCACCGCCTCTTTGCGCTCGAAGAGCTCGAAGCCTTCGTGCCAGCGCTCGAGCGGGAGGCGGTGCGTGACAATCCGGCTCGGCTTCAGGCCCCGTGCGATGAGGCGCAGTGTGCGGTCCCAGGTGGCGGCGGTGTAACCAACGGAACCGCGCACGTGGAGCTGGCGAAACCCGATGCGATCGAAGGGCACGGTGATGTGTCGCCCGAAGTGCCCGACCTGGGTGTAGCGTCCGAGTGGGCGGAGCGCGTCGAGGCATGCGGCAGCCGATGCAGCGACTCCCGCGACCTCGAAGGCCACATCGACACCGGTACCGCCGGTCTCGGCACCGACGGCGTCCTGCAGGTTGTTCGTCTCCACATCGACCACGCGCGCGGCCCCAAACTCGCGGGCCAGGGCGAGGCGACGGCCGTCGGCCGTGGTGCCGGCGACGATGGTCTGGATGCCCTGATGCACGAGCACGAGAAGGCACAGCAGGCCGATAGGGCCTGGCCCGGAGACAAGCGCGATATCGCCCGGCCGGACCACCGTCATTTCGGTGACGGCATGCACTGCGGCCGCGAGCGGCTCGACGAGTGCGCCGTCCTCCTCGGGCACGTTGTCGTCGAGGCGGAACAATTGGTCGGGGCGCACACACGCGTAGCGCGTAAACGCGCCGTGGACGCCGTGGCCCATGCCGCGGCGGTCCAGGCAGAACATGAAGTCGCCACTGCGACAGTAGCGGCAGCGGCCGCACGTGACCGCCGTCGCGCCGAGCACCGCATAGCGCCCGGAGCGATCGACGCGTCCGCGCACCGCGGCGCCTTCCTCGATGACACGCCCCACGAATTCGTGACCGAGGATCACCGGCGGGAAATTGGGAAACGTGTCGTGAAAGACGTGGAGGTCCGTCCCGCAGATGCCGCAGTGCGAGATTTCCAGTTTCACCTGGTGGTCAGCAGGGGCGGGCTCGGGCATATCGCGAAGCTCGACATGGCCGGGACCGGGTGTGGTCTTGACAATGGCGATCATCGGTCGGCGCAGATCACAACGGCGTGAATTGGCGGGCGTCGCAGCCCTCGAAGTATAGATTGCGCCAGGAGGCAGGCGTCTTTCTTCGCGTGCTGGATGCGCAGGCGCAGCATCATCTCGCGTGGGGAACAGCCGAACGCGCGCTTGAAGCCGTGGCGCAGCGAATCGTAGTTTGGCAGCTCGTGGATGCGCTGCTGGAACTCCGCGGGCTGGCCGACGCACGCGTTGACGAGGTGCCAGATTTTCATCAGGTCAGGATTGAGGTGGCCTGGCGTCAGCGGAGCGAACGCCTCCTTGGTGGTCCAGCGATGAACGTTGATCAGCAGCAGGCGGAGCCAGGCCGCCTCGGCCGCGGTCTGATGTGGCGCCCGGCGGGTGCGCTCGCTGAGGATTTGAAGAAACATCCAACGAAACGCTTCACCGTGCTCCGGCAACAGATTCCAGTGGCGGCGCTCTGGATCGGCCACGTGAAGGGAGGGGAAGTCGCGCAGGAGACCTTCCGGCGCCGTGAAGTGGACGACCCAGAAATGCGGTCGCTGGTCGGCACCGCTCCAGCCCGCGTGTCGCTCGCGACAGTGATAGAAGAGCAGTGCACCGGGCCGAGCCGGCCGCATCCTGTCGCCATAGCCGACCGTCGCCTCGTCATCGGAGAGGAAGGTGAACTCGTAGAACGGGTGATCATGCCAGTCGTAGGTTGCACCGGGCTCCGCCGCGAGGCACCGCATCGACACAATGGCGGGTTCGGAAGTCATTGAGACGATGAAGGTAACAGATGCGCGTGCGCGATTCGTAAAGGTTAGCACGCTTCGGCACAGGCGCGATGAAAGGCTCGGCGCGTACCTTCCGCGACGGCGACAGGTTTTTCCGGCCGTGCTAACGACAGGCATCCTCTCGGCCTGTTACCAGTTATGGCCTGTTCACGATGACGAAGATGCCGTCCGCCAACCGAGACTGGTGCGCGACGAGTGCGCTTGAGGGGACGTTGCTCACGCCATGAAGACCACCTCCGCGTCTTCCATCTCTCGGCGCGAGTTTCTCGGTGCCTCGACGGCAGGCGCGGTGGCCGGCGCCTCGTTGGTGCCCAAAGCCATCAGACCGGAGGCGGACACCACCCAGAGCACCGGGCGTAGCCCCGTCAAGCAGCCAAACCTCGTCATCTTCTTTCCGGACCAATAGCGCCGTGAAGACCTTGCGGCATTGGACACTGCCCACCTTCGTGCTTACGGCCGGCGCGATGCTTGCCTCCGCTGTGGAGCCCAGCCGCACCGAGGCGAGGATCGGCCTCGACAAGTGGACCTACATCCACGCTGATGACAGCCGCGAGCCGTCAGCTGGAAAACAACGGGGCGATTTTGGTGTCGACGTCGCCGATGTGAACGGCGACGGCTGGTTGGACGTCGCGTCGGGACCCTACTTCTATCGCAATCCCGGTGCCGACATGACCAAGGCGCCTTGGCCACGTGTGACGTTGCCGAGCGACCCCGAGACCGGAAGGCGCCTGGACGCGGGGCTTCTCTTCAGTGTCACTGGCAGTGGCCCGGCCCGCGACATCCTTGCACAGGCGTTGCCCAATATCGTCTGGCTGCATGCCGAAGACCCGGAGGGCCACTCCTGGTCCGCCAAGGTGGTCGCTCACATGCCGGCCGTCAGGCATGGGAATGGGCGCACGATCGAGCTGGCGCAGATCGTGCCTGGCAACAAACGGCCGGACATTATCCTTTCCGCTGGCGGCGGTACGTATCTGCTGCAGATACCAGCCAAGCCCGAGGCGGGGAACTGGCCCATCATGAAAATCACCCATACGGACCATGATGAGCAGAAGGGCATCGGCATCGGCGACATTGACGGTGACGGCCACCTCGATCTCGTGCTCGGCGTCGGCATCAAGCTGCCGCACGTCGAGTGGTGGCGCAACCCCGGTGACGGTTCGGCCAACTGGGTCAGGCATTCCATCGGCAACACCGTCAACGCGGCGAAGATGCTGGAAGCGACCGACGTCAACGGCGATGGACGGCTCGACGTGATCGCCACTGACTCGGAAAACGAGGACAGCCACATTTTTTGGTTCGAAGCGCCTGCGGATCCCGTCAAAGGCGAGTGGGCGCGCCACGACGTTGGTCGCGGCTACAACGGTCTGGATAGCCTTTGCGTTGCCGACATGAACGAAGACGGCTTACCCGACATCGTCATCGGCGAAACGAAGGACCGCCTTCGTCTCGTCACTTATGAGAACGTCAATCGCGGCAAGTCGTGGAACGAGCACCTGATCGACGAGGGCAAGGAAAGTCATAAGGGTGCATTGGCGGGGGACCTCGATGGCGACGGCGATCTGGACATCTTGAGCATCGCCTACTTCGGCTTCAAGGACCTCCACGTCTGGCGTAACGATAACGGCCGGGCGCAAAGGACACAGTAGGGACCGAACTAGTGTCCTGTCCACGTGATTCGTCACATACGTCCCGGGCGGGGCATCCCGGCTCGCGGCGTTGCTCGTCGGTCACATACGGCCTGTATGCTCCCTCCTCGCGCCTTGCGAGCCGGGCGCCGCGCTCCGGGACGTATGCAACGAATCACGTGGACAGGACACTAGCATGGTCGCGCCGGCACTCCTATTTCTGATCCTTGCAGCGCCGCTTCCGGCCGACGGGCCGCGAGGCCTGCAGCCGGGTGAGGTCTATCGCGAATTTGCGTCGCACCAAGGCGGTGATGACTGGCGCGTGACCAACCCGAACGCCGAGGAGCGGGCGCGGCGGCATCTGCCGAATCCCACCCTCCACCTGTCGATCGATAGCTTGGAAGGGGCGGTCCGGGCCGAGGCAGTTTTGGACCGCTGGAGCGGACACATTGGCACGAAGCAGCCACGCATCCGCTTCAACGCCAACGCGTGGCTGGACGTACCGCCACCGCTCGCCCCGCCGGGCGACGGCGATCACGAGCGTTACTACTTTCAGGACAATCCCATTGTCGCCGTGCCGCTTAAGCACCTCGAGGCGGGCGAGAACGCCTTCGAAGGCACGACCAGCCACGAGAATCCGACCGGCTGGGGGCAGTGGGGGCTGTATTCGCTGATCCTCCGGGTGTACTACGATCCATCGACCGTCCCGCATCCAGCCGGTCGTATCATCAGCCCCGCTGATGGTGGGACGATTGGCGAAAACCCCAGCATCCGCTTGGAAGCGTCATCCCCTTCGGGCGTCGCGCGCGTCGATGTGCTGGCATGGTATGACGGCTACGACGAAAATGGCGACGGGGTGTGGCTCGACTGGCACGGCGGGTACTTTCAACCTCTTCGCGGGTACGCCGCGGACTTGCGCGAGCACGTCGGCACCGTCTGGCGTGCGCCGTATGAGTTGACGTGGGACACGCGATGGGTGCCCGATCAGGAGCCCCGCGCAGTGAAGCTCATCGCCCGAATTCAAGACAGCCGCGGCACCTGGGCCGTCACGCAGCCCGTGATTGGGCTGACGCTACAGCGGCGGGGTGAGAGCGTGCGGCTCTATCGCGCCGCGGATGTCCCGCCGCGATTCGGCGTGCGGAACCACTCGACTCAATCATGCCGCATCCCAATCCCACCCGAGCACGACTTAAGCCAGGTCGTCGAAGCCGGCCTGCACGTGCGTACGTGGCACGGGTGGGACGGGCATCACAAACCGTTTCGACTGAACGACCTGGTTCACCCCAACGACGGCAAGAACCACCACCATGACTACGATATCCACGTGATTCCATCTTCGGCGCTGCGGACGGGTGACAATGTGTTCACCATCAGCTCTGAGACGGAGCATCACATGCTGGAAGTGCATTGGCCTGGCCCGGCCCTGTCGGTACGATTCCGCACGGGAGAGGGGTTATGAGGAGGGATGCCACGGCGATTGCCAAGAGACAGAGAAGCGTGAAGGGCCATCGCGGCCCGTTACTCACCGCGATTGGCGTCGCGTGCTTCACGTTGGCTGTCGGGGCACTCGGCTCACAGAGCCCGAGGCCAGCGATCAATGTATGGTACGGCGAAGAGCAACGCTTCGGCCGGCTGGGCAACTCACAGCCGCGCATCAATATCCTTGGGTCGATTGAGCGTCATGACGGGGTTGAGTCGCTGTCATATTCGCTCAACGGTGCATCAGCTACGGCGCTCTCGATGGGCGTTGACCTTCGCCGGCTGGCTCGGCCGGGCGACTTCAACATCGAGATTGAACGCAGCGATCTGCTCAACGGAGCAAATGACGTCGTCATTCGAGCAATATTGCAGGGTGGCGGGACGCTCTCGTCGAGTGTTCGCGCCCATTACACGCCGGGCCGCGTGTGGACTCTGCCTTACACGATTGACTGGTCGAAGGCCGAACAGATCCAGGACGTTGCCGAGATCATCGACGGCCTTTGGAAGCTCACACCGCAAGGAGTCCGAACGGCGGAGCCGTACTATGATCGAGTGATCGCGATTGGCGACATGCAGTGGAAGGATTACGAAGTCTTCACGTCCGTGATCTTTCACCGTATGCTGGCGCCAGAGATTCTTCCGAAGGGGCCACCGTTCTCGAACCACGCGCATGCGAGCTTGCTGCTGCGCTGGGGTGGGCACGACGACGATGGGAAGCAGCCACGTGTAAAGTGGCACCCAACGGGCGGCCTCGCGATGCTCCGGGCCGATGCAGATTCGGAGGGTAATCGATGGATCTGGCATGGTGGCGAGAGCGGCATCTTGGCGGAGGAGACGCATTTCCGTCCCATCGAGGTCGGGAATCGCTACTACTTTCGGGCACGCGTGGAAACCCTTCCCGGTCCGAAGACTCGCTACTCGGTGAAGGGATGGGGCACTCAAGACCAAGAGCCGCCCGATTGGGACTTGGTCAGCGTCGATGGCGGGCAGGATCTGCAGTCGGGCTCGCTGCTACTCGTCGTTCACCACTCCGACGTCACGTTTGGCAACGTGGATGTCAAGCCCCTGTAGCAGATGCACACCCTATCGATTGTGCTGTTGCACCATCTGGAGAACTTGAGCCCGGTAAGGGACGTCGCCGAGCTGACGACGAAGGGCCCCTGCTGCAGAGGCGAAACCGACGGCGTCTTCTTCGGAGATAGGTATGTGGATCGAAGATGGGCTGCATGATCACATTGCAACCCGCAACGCCGTATGCACGGCCGGGGGCGCAGCGGCAAGCCGGGTCGCCGTCACTTTCACGTGCGGATGCTCTTGCAGGAACGACGCTGGGAATCGGCCTGTCACCGGGCCGAAGAAGGCCTGGCGCCACAGGCCCGCGTGCCAGTTGCGCAAGAGTGTGACATGGATCAGTTTGCTCTCGAGTATGTCCCGCATGCCGACAGTCATCGCCTCGCGGGGCACCAAGTCCCACACGCCGTCGGTGCCGCAGAGGCACACCTGCGATCGGCTGACGTCGGGGAGGGTGACCTTACGCGTGACGCTGTTTCGAACCATTCCATCGGTAGTGGATTCCTTCTCCCCGGGCGGATCGTTGAATGCCAGGTGGCCACTGAGACCGATCCCCGCATAACAGATGTCAGCGCCGCCGTGGTTTCGCAACAGGTCGGTCACCCGGTCAGGCTCCTCAGGGTCGGGAAAGACCTGGTTCTCCGGAGGCATGCGGCTCTTCCCTTCGAGCCCGTCAAAGAGGCTTGCACGCATGAACTGTCTGAAACTGAGGGGATGCTCCAAACTGATCCACGCGCCGGAGTCGTCTAGATACTCGTCCATGTTCACCGTGATCAGGGCCGAACCGTCGAGTTGCTCGCGGTTGAGCGCCTCGACCCAGTATGAATAGTCGAGCGGTCCTACCGGGACGATCACCAACAGCTGGCGGCCGGCTCCGACCGCAACCCGAAGCGCAGTCACGAGCTCCGTGGCGACAATCCGATTGAGCGCCTCGGTATCCGGAACCTCCTCCGCTTGCAGTTTGCGCTGTTCCGCCAACGCTTGTAGTGAAACACCAAGGTTCATGCGGCGCCCTCCTTTGTCCTCACAAGGCTTGCTCTACACGGTTGCGGACTCGACGTGATGCTTACTGCGGCGGCTTGGGGTCGCTCTTGAAGACCTCCGGGAACTTGGCGGCCTTCGGTCCGTCCTTGCGTCGCAAGTTATTTTGGCCGCCCCGATCCCGATAGAGTGGCATCTGCATGCCGTCGGTCTGTTCGAGCACGTCGAAGAGCTGCTGATTCATCTGCTGCACGATCTTGTTGTGTGCGGGATCGTTGATGAGATTCGTTGTTTCGTCCGGATCGGCCTGGAGGTCGTAGAGCTCGTCGAGATCCCAAATGCCGTGGTAGTGGATGTACTTATAGCGCTGACCCCGCAGCGCGTGCATCGTCGGCGTCTGCGGGAAATTGCGCTCCCAAAAGTACTCGTACAAGACGGCATCGCGCCATGACACCTGCTTGCCACGCGCGACGTCGAGGAAGCTGCGACCGTCCATGTGGGATGGGGGCTGAAGTCCCGCGGTCTCAAGCACGGTGGGCGCGACGTCGATATTCGCGACGACCTCCTCGACCGTGCGCCCTTCGGGAAAGAATCCGGGTGCGTAGGCGACGAGTGGCACGCGCATCGACTCCTCGTACGCCGTCCGCTTGTCGATGAGGCCATGCTCACCCCAGGCGAAGCCGTTGTCGCCCATCAGCATGACGACGGTTGATTCGAGCAATCCCTGTTGCCGGAGGAGCTCGACCACCAGGCCGACGCTGTCGTCCACCGCGAGCACCGCCTCGAGGTACCGACGATACACGTCTCTGAGGTCGCTTCCGCTATGGTAGGCAAAGTCGACGCCATGCCAGCTATTCCGCTGGTTCCTGACCCACATCGGTCGACCCTTGGGATCCATGGAGGGATCGAACGATCGCGGCCAGTCGACCTGCTGCGTCGCATACCGTCCTTGATGGCGCTTGGCCGGCGCGAAGTCGCCGTGGACCGCCTTGTGCGACAGGTAGAGCATGAACGGCTGTTCCGCGTCACGCTCCCGCAACCAGTCGAGTGCGTAGTCGGTGAGCTCGTCGGTGATGTATCCCTGTTGCGGCACGTGGCGACCGTTCACGTTGAGGACCGTCTTGGGGCTCGGCAGATAGACGCCTTGGCCACTAAAGCTCACCCAATGATCGAACCCGCGTTGTGGATCGTCTGTCTCGTGGCCCATGTGCCATTTGCCCACGAACGCCGTTTCGTAGCCGGCCGTCTGCAGGTACTGCGAGAAAAACCGGAGATCAGGAGGGACCGGCTCGTTGTTGTTGATGATGCGGTGGCCGTGCGCGTAGAGTCCGGTCAGAATCGACGCCCGGCTCGGCGAGCAGAGCGATGTCGTGACGACGGCGTTTGAGAAATGCACGCCACCGCGCGCCAGCGCGTCGAGGTGCGGCGTCTCGATAAACCGGTGGCCGGTGAACCCGAACACGTCGTACCGCAGATCGTCGACCAGAATGAAGACGATGTTGCGCGGCTGCGCGTTGGGGAGACGCAGAAGCTGTAGCGAAGGCGTATCTTGGCCGGTTGGTGCCGCACCTTTTCTGGCGAGCTCCCCGGCCAGTCGCGCCGAGAGGGATTCGGATCCAGGCGACGTTGCGAGCAGGCACAGCAGGGCGAGCGTAGGAGCAGCGATGCGAAGGAGGGCTCGACTCATGGTCGTTCAGGATAGGATATGGTCGTCCCACAGACAAGGAAAACGCGCCCTATTGTGTCGCGATTACGCGATGGGCGACGTAGATGATTCGCAGCAGGTCAATCAGTCGCTCAGCGAAATCAGGCTCATTCGGATAATGCGCGTGACAGTCAATCACCATGCACATCCTCCCGCAGGCCACGCCAGAGACGGATCAGAAGGATCGTCGAGAAGATAGCCAGGAGTGTAAGGATCAGGGCCGGTAGCCTGTGGCCGTAAATCCAGTAGCCGGTCGCGAACAGAGTGCCGTAGACGGCCACACAGCCGAGGGCCATACAGAGAAGACCATAGGGCACGGGCCAGCGCTGCGGATCCGCCGTATCCACCGGATCACCTTCGGCCCGCGCCCCCTCGCGCACCCCGGTCCACCCGGGCGAACCAGGCGGTAGAAGCGCCGCAAGGTCAGCGTGTCGGCCGGAGGGGTCAGCAGGGTGATGCTACTGGAACATTGACCTCGTGCTGGGAAAGCGGGTTTCCATCGCGTCGCAGCGCTATGCGGAGATCAAAGTGGAGGCGTTCAACCTTCTCAACCACCCGAACTTCGGGGCGCCGGCGCGCGACGTCGCCACGCCGAACACCTTCGGCACGATCTCGAGCGCGGTCGGTGTTCCACGGACGGTTGAGCTCGTGTTCAAGTTCTACTTCTGAGTGCCCGATCGATCGAGAGGTGGAGCGCCACGAGCGAAGCGGCGCGAGGTGTCACCGCTTGACACTGGCACAGAGGCAGGGAGTATACTGAGTCGAAAACGTTTTCGTCATGGCTACGCCCGAGCGCGACACCCCGGATTTTGAGCAACTTCGCCGTCAGGCACTGGCCTTGCGGAAAGACATCATCCGCATGCTGGGCATTGCGGGATCGGGCCATCCGGGGGGCTCCTTGTCGGCCATTGACTACATCACCTATCTGTATTGGTTCCGGCTCCGCATCGATCCCGCACATCCTGACTGGGAAGACCGGGATCGTTTCGTGTTATCGAAGGGACATTGCGCACCAGCCTGGTACGTGGCACTGGCCGGACGCGGGTACTTTCCTCGGGCCTGGCTGTGGACCCTGCGGGATATCGACAGCCGCCTGCAGGGCCATCCGGATATGCTGAAAACGCCGGGTGTGGACATGACCAGCGGTTCCTTGGGGCAGGGGTTCTCTGCCGCCGCTGGCATCGCGCTCGGTGAGAAGCTGCAGCAGCAGGACGTCCGCGTCTACGTGATGCTCTCCGACGCGGAGTTACAGGAGGGCATCGTCTGGGAAGCCGCGATGGCCGCCAGCCACTACGCGCTTGACAATCTCATTGTCTTTGTCGACGACAACAAGCTCCAAACGGACGGCTTCACCGCACACATCATGAGCCCCAATCCAATAGCGGAGAAGTGGAGAGCGTTTGGCTTCGAGACCTACGAGATCAATGGTCACGATCTGGAGCAGATCCACGATGCCGTTGAGCGCTGCCAAGCGCGCGAGGGCCGCCCGCATGCCATCGTGGGCGATACGATCAAGGGGAAGGGCGTGCCGTCGCTCGAGAACCAGGTGGACTCGCATTCGCTGAGCAAGCCGCTGACCGAGGCGGAAATGGCGCATCTGCTGGCCGAGCTGGAGCAGGGATGATCGAAGCGCAGCCGAACCGCGCGATGTACGGGAAAACACTCGTGGAACTCGTTAACGGGGGTTAACGGTGCATGTCGCGCAACAACACTCTGCTGTCAAGCGCCTGCCTGCCTTCGTTGCAGCGCTGCTCCTGGCCGGTGCCTGTGCAGTCTACGCAGAGATCAAGTGGCACTGTCTCTCGAATGAAACAGATAGCGATAGGAGGACGGACCTGTTCGCAGGCGAGCCGGCGACGACGGTTATCCAGCAAGCCACTGCCAGCTCCGCGGTGCACGTTACGCCCAATGCTACCCTCGCCTCTGCACCCGGGCTGGAGTGCTATAAGATCGAGACGGCCGTTGCGACTTACTATTTAGAAAAATCCGGGGCCGGCCTCGCCGCTCTGATCGACCGCGACGGCCATGACTGGATCGGCTTTCGTCCCGAACCCGGCTCGGGGCCCGCCGGCGAGTTCCGCGGATTTCCCAACGCCGTCCACGGCCAGGCCGGCAACTACTTTCACCCGAAAAATCACGTCACCGAACCTTCGACGATGGAGGTGGAGTACGTCGGTCCAGATCGTGTGACCATCTCCGCGACCTCCGGCAATGGCGTGTGGGCGTCTCGCTACGATTTTTTTCCGACGCACGGTACGTTCACGATGACGAAGATGCCGTCCACCAACCAATACTGGGTCCTCTACGAGGGCACACCGGGCGGGCAATACGATGACACCGATTGGTGGATGACCTCAGCGGTGAAGGAACGGCAGCCGATGACCACGAACCACGAGGGCGACATTCCCGCACCCGAGTGGATCGTGTTCGGTGACGAGAAGCTGCAGCGGGTGCTCTTCGTCGTGCATCATGAAGACGACGAGCATCCGGACCGGTTTTATCAAATGAAGCAGCAGATGACGGTCTTCGGTTTCGGCCGGAGCGGCGGAGACAAGTTCCTCGACTTCGTGCCGCAGCGTGTTTCGATCGGGTTTCTCGAAACTACCGATCATGCGGCAATCAGCGCCGCGCTCGAGCGGAAGGGGCTCACGCCATGAAGCCCACAATACGGCTAGCGCTTCCGCCGGCTCGACTCGCGGATCACCATCGTCGGTTTCACGAGCACGCGCTTGGGGCGGCGACCGCGCTTGTGTGTGGCGGATGTAGTCGAGCCGCGTTCGGCGAGATCCAAGATCAGATCGGCGGCCTGTGCGCCAACCTCGGCGCTCCGCTGGTCGACCGTGGTGAGAGGCACGCGAAACAGATCTGAATAGTGCATGTTCCCGGCGCCGACGATAGCTACGTCCTGCGGGACTCGCAGTCCGGAGTCCAGGACCGCCTTCATGGCCCCGGCCGCCACCGGATCGTTGTAGCAAAAGACACTGTCCGGCGGGGGCTTCGCCTTGAGCAGGCTCTTCATGGCCCAATAGCCCGCTTCATCGTCGCCGGTCCCGCCAGCGACGTAGTGGGGGTGCCGGGTCAGCTTGTGCGCAGCGAGCTCGGTACGGTAGCCCTCGACCCGGGCAATCGCGGTCGACACGTCAGGCCCGCGCAGGTGAGCAATCCGTGTGCAGCCTTGCTCAATGAGGTGCGCGGTGGCGAAGCGGCCGAGCTCGACATCGTCGGTTCCCACGAAATGCGCGTCGTAGTTGGCAAACTCACGGTCGAGCAGCAGCAACGGCAGGTTGCGCTTCTCGAGCGGTTCCAGGAAATCTCCCGCGGTGTACGGCCGCGTCGATGCGAGGATCAGGCCCTCCACCTGGCGTGAGATCATGTGGTCAATCTCGCGCGCCTCCTGATCGGGGTCTTCTTGGGAGATCGCGATCAACAGGCTGTACCCCTTGGGAGAAGCCTTCGCGGCAATTGCCTGATACACCTCCTGAAAGAACGTGTGGCGCAAGTGGGGGAGCACCATGCCGATGGTGGCACTCCGCTGCATGACCAGGCTACGCGCGACGTAGTTCGGCCGGTAGCCCAGCTCCTGGGCTTTTTCCAGGACACGGCGCCGCGTTTCGGCGTTCACGTCGCGGTAGTTCTGCAGAACTTTGGAGACGGTGACCACCGAAAGCTGCAGCTCGTCGGCGATGTCTTTGAGGCGGACGGCCACAATCCCCATATTGTAAGTGTCTTTGTTGACGATCTTGACGGCGGCAAAGAGCCGCCTAATTATTTGGCGAAAACGTTTTCTTGACCCGGATCGAAATGTGGAGCCGGAACGGGCGTGCTTGGTGTCGCCAAAGCACACGTCAGACGTCGTACGGGGATGACCAGCGGGCGGTGCTCTGTACGGCCTATAAATCAGACGGTTTCAGTCCCGTGTGCTTCGCGATGCGTGCCAGCATCTTCGGGCCGAGTTCTTCTTTATCGTGGAACCCCCAGACGTAATCAGGCGAGCCGGGACGTTCTAATGTCCGATGTGACCCGCTCTGTCGCTTGAGAGTCGAGCCGATGTTCTGGAGCGCTCGGAGAACGCGGAGCGCTTTCGTGGCGGGCCAGTGACTCACGCGGTCACGAGCAAGAGATGTTGGAAGGGTTCGGTGAGCTCGCCATGCTCGGCCCGGTCGGCTAGCACGCGCAGGGCGAGGGCGGTGATGCGGCGGCGGGCATCGTCTTCGGTCTCGCCGTAGCATAATACGCCCGGCAGGTCGACAACCTCAGCCAACCAGCGCCCATCGTCTTCGCGGTCAACCTCAAAGTGTAGATCGAGCGTCATCGGGCTTGCCTCTCGGCGAAACCTCTCCACGGTTGTTCAGAACCGTGCACAACCGTCTACAACAGTCTATGCGAGCTAGCACGCATCGTCGAGCGAAAGCCTACCGAAGGCACAGAACCGCGCAGGATGCCCGGTGAGCGCACCGGGAGGCCGGACGGTGCTGTTGAGCATGGCCCGGTCCGGGAAATCGTCGCCATGGGGCGCCTGGCCAACCGTCTGCTGCGTGGCCTGTAAACGATTGATATTATTTTGGTTGTGGTGCCGAAGGAGGGAGTCGAACCCTCACGCCCGTTGCCAGGCGGGGGATTTTGAGTCCCCTGCGTCTGCCAGTTCCGCCACTTCGGCGCCCCCGGGGAGAGACGAAGATCGCCAGTGTAGCACGGCCGCTCGAACCGACTCGGTAATGGCGACCGACCGCCTTGACGATTCTGGCGAACGCCCCCCGTTGCTTTCGTCTGGTTTGTGGCACTCAACTTGCGCCCATTCACCGTCAGGGTCGCCACAAGGCGCAGCGGTCGCGCGACGTTTCGCAGAAATTGCTGGCGCGTGTGGTATCTGTTTGCTTTCTTTCGAGTTCGGGCGAATACCCGTCAGGCATTCCGCTGTCGCCGTTAATGGCAAGAATTACGAACGTGCAATTCCTTGTTACATCTTTGCTTGCCCTGGCACTCACCGCGTTTGCCACCATCTCGACGGCGCGGGCGCAGACCTTGAGCGTCAACGGTGCGACCTCTGCGACTGTGGGCAGCGCAGAGGACTATGCCAGCACCGTGATGGGCGATCCGTGGGACTTCGATCAGTTGACCGATCACGTCTACATGCTCGAGCAACTCGACGGCGGCGAGAGCTGGGAGGGCATTCCGGCGGTTTCTGACGGTGTGCTCCGAGCCACCGCGCGCTCCGCCACGCCGACGCTGTTCGTGCTGTTCGAGGGCATGCCCGGTGCGGTCAACTTGCTCGAGAAGACCGGGTTGCGCCATCCGATCGACACGCGCCGCTTCGTCCGGCTTTCCTTCCGAATGCGCCGGTCCGTTGCGCCACGGCCGGGCGAGCTCGTTGGCGCCCAGTACCTCACGGGCATCCCGCGCGGGGCGACCACCTGGGGTGTCGAGCAAGGACCAGCGGCAGGAGATGCCGACTCCAGTAGTCGCATCGTCAATCAGTCGCCGCTGTCGCAACAGACGTCACCCGGATGGCACATCTACGAGATCGACCTCGATAGACGCCTCGCACCGCCTTTCAGCGCCGGAGAGCCATGGAACGTCACCGGCATCGCACACGCGCTGAACCTGGATCTGGGCGACGGGCTGGCGGGTGCGACAGTCGAGGTGGACTGGGTACGGCTCGCCGAACGCGGCCGAACGGTGCGACTCCGTTGGTCGAGTCTCGGTGGCGCCGTGACCCTTACGGCGCAGCATGCGCAAACCGGGGATGTCATCCAGATCCATCCGGAGCATTCCTCGAGCGTGACGTTTCCCGACGATAGCTCGTACATCTGGGACTATGGCTATCTTCCGCCGGGTACCTGGCGAGTCACCGCGGCAAGCGGCGCGCGGCAGAGTAATGCCGTCACCATCGATATTGCGGCCGCGCCGGTCGTGACCGTCCTCGACCCAGACGAGGCCGGCGGGCGCGATTTCGCCGAGACGCTACTGTCCGACGGCTGGGAGCTTAGCAATCCGCAGGACCTCCAGCATGGCCGCCTGTGGCAGATCGCGAATGCGGCGTTTGGCGCCAGCGGCATGACGGGCACATCGACGGACAACAACCCGGCGGTCATCCTCGCCGACGACTGGGGCGATCCGCCTGGCACCGAGCTGGTCATCGACGCCGACCGGTTTCACCGCCTGTCGTTCACGATCGAGTACGACCACAAGGAGCTAGGCATCAACGACGCGCTCACCAACACCTGGGGTGGGATCGCGCGGGTCATCTGGCGTGAGCGCGGGAGCAACGGCGGCATCTTCACCCAGACGCACGCCTTCATCGTCTACGACGCCTGGCCTCGCACCTACACGGTCGATTTGAAGACGCTTCGAGCGGGGAACCAGAGCAGCTACGACAGCGAGATCTGCCACGAGCCGCCGGCATGCGAGGCGAAGCATCCGTGGGGCGGTCAAGTCACCAATTTCAGCATCGACCCCTACGAGGCCGAGGTCCCACGGTGGTTCCGCCTGGCGAACATCAGGCTGGCCGAAGATGATCAGCCCAACGCGAACGGGTTCTTCTCGGTGCAGTGGAGCGTGTCGCCCGCGCTCTTCACGAGCGGGCAGATCGCGGCTCGGCCAGCAACCGTGAATCTCTACTACGATACGGATACGAATCCTGCGTCTGGCCTGGTGCGCTTTGCGTCAGCCGTCGAAGCAGGGGATGGCGCATTTTCATGGCAGGCTGCGGGGCTGTCGCCAGGGCTCTACTATGTCTACGTGGAGGTCGATGATGGCGTCCAGAGCACTGGCCGCTACTCCACGGGACCGCTCCGTGTCGTTGGCGGCTACCCGAGCGTGACCGACGCCGATGGCGATGGCCTGTCGGATGCCTGGGAGGCCGCCCACGACGCTCGTGCACCGGCCGGAGACGAGGACGCCGATGGTGTGAACAACCTGGCCGAATACCGCAGCGGCACCGACCCGCGGGTGCCGAATCGCTGGATCTTCTCGGAAGGCGCCACGGGCTTCTTCGAGGAGCGGATTGCCGTGGCGAATCCCGGTGTCGCACCCGCGGAGTTCGAGGTGAAGTTCGTGCCAGAGCTCGGCTCCCCGATCACGCGTCGGTACGCCATCGACGGGCTGTCGCGAACGACCATCCCGGTCAACGAGGTGGCGGGTCTCGGCGAAACCACGCTCGGGGCGGAGATCAGCACGATCACCGGCGCCATCGTTGCCGAGCGTACGATGTTTGCCGGCCCGGACCGTCACGGCGGTCACACCGCCAAGGCCGTGGCAGGGGCACGGCCGCAGTGGTTCCTCGCCGAGGGGTTTGGTGGCTACCCGTTCGAGACATTCGTGCTTTTCGCGAACACGGGCACGCAGGCGGCGGACGTCACCGCTTCCTACCTGCTCGACGGCGGCGCTGTGCTCCCTCATCGATTCACGCTCGCTCCGAGCTCGCGACGAACCGTCTACGCCAATGATCTGGTTATCGGGGGCGTGCCGCTCGGCGGCCGCGCCTTCTCGCTGAAGGTCGAGAGCACAGCGCCGATTACGGTCGAGCGAGCGATGTATCTCTCGATCGGGCCGTTCGGCAACATCGCCCACGCGTCGCCCGCCGTCGAGGCACCGGCGGCAAGCTGGTTCGTCGCCGAAGGACGGACCGGACCATGGTTCGACACGTTCCTGCTCTTTGCCAATCCGAACGACGAGGCGACCACGGCAACCGTTCGTTATCTCACACCCTCGGGCGCCATCCCGCAGGAGTACGAGCTCGACGCGAACAGCCGCAGAACCGTGCTGGTCGATGATGTGCCAGGTCTCGCCGATACCGAGGTGTCGGCCGCTATCACGACCGACTCCAACCATCCGATCATCGTCGAGCGCGCGATGTACTGGCCGCAAGGAGCCTGGACGGAAGCCCACAACAGCTTTGGCGTCACGAGTCCCGCCACCCGCTGGGCGCTAGCCGAGGGCGAGCTCGGTGGCCCGCAGGCATTCAATAGCTTTCTCTTGCTGGCCAACCCGGGGAACGAGGCGGCATCGGTCGAGATCACCATTCTCCGCAGCGACGGCCGGCCCCCGATCAGCCTCCCGGTGCAGCGCGTTCCGGCCAACAGCCGCGTGACGCTGGCGGCCGATCAGTGGAGGAGCCACGGGCTCACAGAGGGTGAGCGTTTCGGCCTCCGCGTCTTTTCGACACACCCCGTCGTTGTCGAGCGGGCGATGTACTGGAACGGCGGCGGGGAGATCCTCGGTGGAGGTACCAACGAGACCGGTATACCACTGCGGTAGGCGTCTAGACGATATGACTCGTCCGCTTCGCTCGTGAACGTTTGCGCGTCGTCACGCTGGCTCACTACTTGATCGTCCACAAGTACAGCACCCGCGTGCTGCCGTTACTGTCGGTAAACTCGTCCACCTTGTCAGCCTTCCACTCGCCGCCCATGCTGAAGTTGTGCGAGACGATACGCGTACCAGGCTCTAGCTCTCTCTGTAACTTCGGACGCAGCTTTAGGTTAGACGATGAGAGGAGATATAGCGTCACAACAGTGGCGTCGGAGATATCGGCGGCGAGCGCGTCTTCCAGGCGAAACTCGACGAGCGCTTCGACACCCACCTGACGCGCATTGGTGCGCGATTCCGCAATGCGATCCGGATCGATGTCGATGCCAACGCCGCGTGCGCCGTATTGCTTGGCGGCCTGGATGACCAGGCGCCCGTCCCCAGACCCAAGGTCGTATAGCACATCGCGCTTCGTGACGCCGGCAAGCGTGAGCATGCGATCGACCACGTCATGCGGAGTAGGAGCATATGGCGCCAGGCTCTCGCCAGCCGGGCGACGTGCCGGCGACTGAGCCGTGACCGCTGCGGCGCCCCCGACTTCCACGGCGGCCGTCAGAGCAATCCCCGCGAGCACAGCGGACAGTATGCCCAGTGGGTGGGGCGTTCGGGCCCGCATTCGCGGCACGCGCATCTGGCCTCCTTTCGTAAGTCCTCGCCCGTTTCGACGTTGAAATGGCCGCGCTGGTTGTCTGCGGCGCGGATCGTGCGGGTTTGGCAGCGCGTTCGGGCGAACGCGCCCTACCATGGTGGAGGGTAGGGACGCCTCGCCGAGGCGTCCGGTACGCCATGCCCACGCGCTCGCGACTGGCAACCTGCTGCTGCACAATCACTTCCGCGGGAAGAGTGTCTGTAGAGGCCGATTTTTCGGCTTCTTCTCGTGACAATTCCGTGTGAACCGCGCTATACTTAGGAGGCTATACGTCTCGCGACCCGCCAAACCTACTCCCATGCCTTTCAACAAAGAGGGGTGCACGTGACATTCCAAGCCGGAGACAAGGTCATTTACCCGAACCACGGACTTGGCATCATCGAGAACATCGAGACCAAGACCATTCTCGGCACGACGTGCGGCTTCTATCAGTTACGGATGCTTGCCAGCGAGACGACCGTGCTGGTACCAGTCGACAACGTGGACAGTGTGGGCCTGCGCCGCGCCATCGACGACGAAGAGGTGGAAGGACTATTCACCCGTCTCGCCGACGGCAAAATCGAAAGCCATCAAAATTGGAAAGGGCGGTTCAAGGACAACTCGGATCGCATGCGGACGGGCTCGATCTATGACGTGGTCGAGGTGTTGAAGAGCCTCATGTATCTCAGCAAGTCGAAGAGCTTGTCATTCCGTGAGAAGCGGATGCTAGACCGGGCGAAGTTCCTGGTGGTCTCTGAGATTGCGGAGGTGAGGCACCACCCGATGCCGCAGATCGAGGAGAAGGTCGACGAGGCCCTGGAGCGTTCGTTTGCGGCCAAGGAGCGCGCCGACGCGCGCGCGGCGAAGCTCAAGAGCGCGAAGGTGACCGTGACCGTGAGCGCCACGGCGCGCCGCGCCGTGCGCGCCTCGTAAGCGCCAGCGTCGAGCGAGACCGCGAGACGGGGCAGGCCCCGCCCGGATACGACGGGTGGCCTGCCCCGTTTCGTTTTATGATGCGTGCCATGCGTCTCGTGCGCACGATCGTGGCAGCATGGCGAACTCTCGCCACCTACGCGTTCGTCGGTCTCTATATCCTTCTCGTCGGGCCCGCAGCACTGGCGGTGGCACTGGTCTTCGGATGGCGCCGTCCGCTTTACGCCGCCGCGCACGTGGCCGTGGAGGTCGCGCTCCGCCTGGCCGGCATCCGTGTGGTCGTGGAGGGCCGCGAGCATGTTGTGCCGCAGCGCCCCGCGCTCTACTGCGTGAACCACGCAAGCAACGTCGAGCCGCCTGTTCTCTTCGCGGCGCTCCGCAGCCTCGGGACGCGTCTCAAGATCGTCTACAAAGAGGAGCTACGCCGCCTGCCGATTCTCGGCCGCGGCTTCGAGGCGGTGGGCTTCGTGCCCATCAACCGGCGCGATCGTGAGCAAAGCACGCGCGCCATTGAGTGCGCGGCTGCACGGGCCCGCGCCGGCGACTCGTTCCTGATGTTCCCGGAGGGCACGCGCAGCCCGACCGGCGAGCTGTTGCCGTTCAAGATGGGGGCGTTCTTGCTGGCTGTCAGGGCGCAGGTGCCGGTGGTTCCCGTCGCGATTGCGGGAGCGGACCGCGCGATGCGCAAGGGGAGTCCGCTCATCTGGCCGACGACCGTGCGCGTGCACTTCGGCGAAGCGGTGACCACCAATGGCCTGAGCGTCGACGATCGACACGCGCTCCGCGATGTCGCACGCGAGCGGATCGTGGCACTGCTGGCGGACGCTCGCGCGGGCCTTCCGCGGTCGCTCGCTTCGCGAGCTTCGGCGGCCCAGTCAGCCGTCGCGCGAAGCCTTGGTGGAGGCGGGTAGGATTCGGACGAGTCCTTAGCCGCACGCCCGGTCCGAGACCAGGCACTCGTGTTCCGGAGAGTACGCCATGGATGCGCTCATCACGTTGGGACGGACACTGGGCTTTTCCTTTGCGGCTGGCGTGAATCTCTACGCCACGGTGGCCATCCTCGGCTTGGCCTCCCGCTATGGGTGGGTGACGCTGCCGCCACAATTCGCGGTGTTCGACAGCGACCTCGTGATTGCCGTCGCGGCCGTGCTCTACGCGATTGAGTTCTTCGCGGATAAGATCCCGTGGGTCGACACGGCGTGGGATGCGGTCCACACGTTCATTCGCCCCGTTGGCGGCGCGCTCATCGCCGTCGCGACGCTTGGAGAGGCGTCTTCGACCATGACGGGACTCGTCGCGCTGCTCGGCGGCGGGGTCGCGGCCAGCAGCCATCTGACGAAGGCGGGCGCACGCGCCACGGTCAATACCAGTCCGGAGCCCTTCTCGAACTGGATTCTGAGCCTCGCTGAAGATGTCTTCGTCGTCGGCCTTGGCATCGTCACGCTCAAGTATCCGCTCATTGCGCTGGCTGTGACGGCGGTGCTGCTCGTCATCATCGCCGTGAGCGCGTTGTTCATCGCGCGTGCGGTGCGCCGCCGTTTCGGTCGTACGGACACCTCACCCGTGCCGCTGTAGATGAATGCTTCGACGCGAGCCTCGTGATGGCTACTGGCCGGTTGTGAAGGCGAGGGTCCAGGGCTCGAGCGCTTGACCGGTCGTCGATGTGATGCCCTTCTCGAGCGTGACGCGCACCTTCGTGAACGGTGGGAGTGGCTCTGCCAAACGGATTTCCAGCACACGTCGGCCGGCATCGTAGGAGAGCGACGGGGATAGGGTGACATCGGTACTCTCACTCTCGGACGAGCCTGTTGGCGCCCCTTCTTGATACCTCACACGCACGCGGCCCTTGAAGGAGCTCGACTCCATGTCACGCGAGAACTGGATGCGGACGGGCGCCGAGCGGACGGCGTCCTCTTCACCCTCTGTCGGTACACTGAAGGTCACGTCGAGCGGCGGCTCGGGAATCGGTGCGGCCGAACGCGTCAACGGTGCTTCGACGGGTGGGTCTGCGAGATCGATGGAGGCGGCTTCAATCCACACGAGCCCGCGGTCCACGTCCACCCGGCCCTGGATCTCGAGCCAACGGCCGGTGTCCACACGCAGCTCGGGGTCGAGATCGAAGCCGTCGCCCCTGGGCCGGCGGCCGACGACCCACACGGCGGCGTCTGCCAACTGCAGCACGAAATCCCAACGGCTTACGCCGGGTGCCTTCGGGAGGTCGCCGTACAAGTTGCGCCCCCGAAAGCGTCCAACCACCGTCACGCTGCGATCGACGTAGTGTTCGGGAGAAAGCGCGAGCGCGCGTACTGACGGAGCGGGGAAGGGCTGAGCTGGTTCCAGGGCATCGACGACGAGCGCCAGCAGCTCACCGGCGCCGGGCCAGTCGCGATTGAAGCGCTGCCGCGCAACCGCTGCCACGTCGAACCGCTGAAGCCGCGGATCGCCCGGTCGAAAGCGGCCGATGTCGAGAAAGGTGCCGGACACCTCGACCGGTCGGTTTGGTCCCGCTGCTGATCCCCCTTCCGCACCCAGCAGGAGAATGCGTCCCCCCCGTGCCACCAGCTCGACGCCCGCGCGGCTCGTCTCGAGGACGCCGCGCACGCGCACGGCCTGCCCACTGTAGAAGACCGGGTAGGCAAGTAGGCTCTCGACGATGGCTGCGCGGCGCGCTGCTGACGTTTGCGCACGCGCGGGCACAGCCGGCGCGACGAGCGCCGTCGTCATCGCGCCGATCGTCGCCCACCACCCCACGAGCGAGAGCAGGCTGCCACCCACGGATCCAGCTTAATGGAAAACACTCAGCGCGCGATGGAAACGCGTCGCCAGTCGAGACGAGACCGAAGCCGAAGCGTGATAATGTCAATACGTATGTATTGACACATCGCCGCCATCGGTCTATTCTGCTCGCCATGGCCACCAAGTCCGAGCAGCTCCAGATCCGCGTGACGCCCGCTCAGAAGGTGGTGCTCAAGCGCCTCGCGCGCCGAGCCGGGCTCGATGTGTCGAGCTATGTGCTCTCGCGCGTCCTGCCACCGGCCCGGTCCCGGTTCCATGAGATCCTGCGTGCACTACGCCGTGAGGAGAACCGCCGCTTCGCGCTCGCCGAGCTCAACGACCTGCTGTCCGACCTTGCTCCCGCGCAGTTCCGGGACACGGTCGCCGACGTCGAGCTCGAGGGCCTCTCCCCCTTCCTACAGAACTACGTCGCCGCGATGGTCGAGCAGGCCGCGCATCAGAAGGACGAGGCTTCACCTCGCTGGGTGCACGACGTGGCGCCGCTCGAAGAGCCGTATTTTGCCGTCCCGTTCAGTCGTCTGCGCCCGCATCTGCTGCGGGCCGCCCCAGTTGCCTTCAAGCGCCGCAACATCTTCGTCGACTCGGCGGTCGGCGATCGCGTCTGATGGGTGAGCCTGTTGACCAAACTGACGAAGACGGACATCCGTCGCCTGTTCGAGCTCCTCGACGGGGAGCTCGCCACCTACGATGTCGAGGGTGAGCTCTATCTTGTGGGAGGCGCGGTCATGTGCGTCGCCCTCGATGCACGCGAGGCAACGCGGGACGTCGAGGCTGTCTTCAAGCCCACCAGGGTTATCCGTGAGGCGGCCGCGCGTGTCGCGAGGAAGGCCGGTGTGCCCGACACCTGGCTGAATGATGCCGTCAAGGGCTACCTCGGTCCGCACGGCGACTTCGATCGCTTCCTGGAGCTGGCACACCTGAAAGTATTCGTCGCCCAACCGCGGTATCTGCTTGCGATGAAGTGCGCCGCCATGCGCCTCGGAGAGGAGTTCCACGACGTGGATGACGTGCGTTACCTGCTGCGCTACCTCAACGTCTCGAGCACCGAGGAGGCGCTCGCCATCGTCACCCAGTACTTCGACGAAGCGCAGCTTCTGCCCAAGACGCGCCTGATCCTCGAAGAACTACTGTCTGGTTAGCTGTCATTGGCTTCGGCCGGCCAGAGGAATCTCCAACTGTGACGGCGGGGCTTTGAGATCGGTGCGATGTTGCTCGACGAGCTGCTTGATCTCGGCGAGCACGTCGGGGTGCTCTGTCGAGCGATCATGCTGCTCGGAGGGGTCGTGGTCGAGATGGAACAAACGCGGCGGGTCGTGGGTCTCAGGACCTTCGTCGCCGTAGGCGGGCTGCGTGATGAAGTGGGCCTTCCACGAGCCATGGCGGACGGCCATCAGGCGGGGGCCTCGATAGAAGAACATCGTGTCGCGCGGGCCCTTGCCGGTGCCGAACAGGACCGCCCTGAGATCGACACCGTCGATGATGCGGTCATCGGGCACAGGGACGTCGGCGAGCTTTAGGCTCGTCGTGAAGATGTCCATGGTGCTCGCGACGTCGAGCGAGACGGTTCCGGCGGGAATGCGGCCGGGCCAGCGGGCGATGCCCGGGACGCGCATGCCGCCTTCCCACGTGCTCCCTTTCCCTTCGCGCAACAGGCCGGCCGAGCCACCCTGTTCATTGAAAGTCAGCCAAGGCCCGTTGTCGCTCGTGAACCAGACGATCGTGTTCCGATCGAGGTCGAGCCGCTCGAGTGCGTCGAGAAGCTGCCCCGTGCTCCAATCGATCTCTTCAATCACGTCGCCGTAGAGTCCGCGGGCGCTGACGTCCTCGAAGTCGGGAGAGCGGAAGAGCGGGACGTGCGGCATCGTGTGGGGCAGGTAGACGAAAAATGGCTGGTCGCGGTTCCGCTCGATGAAACGGATCGCCTCTTCGGTGTAGCGCCGCGTGATCGTCGTCTGGTCGGCGGGGCGTTCGATGATCGTCTCGTTCCGCATCAGCGGCACGTTCCAGTATTCGACCTTTGGATCCTGGAAAGCCGCGCGGCCGCTGGGGACGCGTTCATCGTTCACGCGGTCCATGTCGTTCGAGTACGGGATGCCGTAGTAGTAGTCAAAGCCGTGACGCCTCGGCTGGAACGGCTCGAGGTGGCCCAGGTGCCACTTACCGATGGCGGCGGTCGCGTATCCCTTTTCCTTGAGCGCACGGGCGAGCGTGATCTCTTCGGCTGGCAGTCCGCCGCCCGAATCGGGGAAGAGGACGCGGCGGCGGTCGCTGGACATGCCGCTGCGGATAGGCAGTCGTCCCGTCAGGAGGGCGGCGCGGCTCGGCGTGCAGACCGACGCGGCGGCATAGAACTGCGTGAAGCGGATGCCCTCGGCGGCCATGCGATCGAGGCGGGGCGTGCGAATCGTCGGGTGGCCATAGGATCCGAGGTCTCCGTAGCCGAGGTCGTCAGCAAAGATCACGACGATGTTCGGCGGACGGTCCTTAACGTCGGGCGAGGGGATCGCGGTCGAAGCGGGTGACGCGAGCATCGCGCTGCAGAGGGCGAGTGCGCACCACAGAAAAACGCGGCTTCCTGAAGACGCTTGCATAACCTGCTCCTCTCGCGCCGTTGATATGGACGAAGGACGACCACGGTACGTAGCGAGGGGTCTTTAGACCCCTCGTCCGCGCTTTAGGCCCCGCGTGGGGTGGCTGGTTAGCCCCGCCGGATTTCATGACAACCTGCGCTGCGCCGCGCGATACAGGACTGCGCCAAGCGCGAGGAAGAGCAGCAAACCGGCGACCTGTCCGGCCGGACCTTCAGTCAGGAAGGCAATCAAGCCCGGCGCCGAGTCTGCTTCTTTGATGATGTTGGAGCCGTACAGCGCCGCGTAGAGGATGCCAGTGATCGCACCACCCGCGATCAGGCCGGAGCTGAAGAGCGTGCCTGCCCCGATCTCGGACGTCTCAGCCACGCCGGTTCGGCGCTCGACGAAGTGGCGAATGAGGCCACCGGCGAAGATGGGCGCCGTGGTCGCAATCGGGAGATACGACCCGACCGCGAACGAAAGGGATCGGATGCCGCAGATCTCGAGCATGACCGCCAAGAACACGCCCGACAGCACCAGTCCCCACGGCAAGTTCTGACTCAGCAGGCCCTTGATGATGGTGGCCATCAAGGTGGCCTGCGGTGCGGGCAGTTGGGCGGAGCCGATGGTCATGGCCCGATGCAGGTACAACGTCGTGAAGCCAATGATGAGTGCCGACACGACCACCCCGATAATCAGCCCGACCTGTTGATGGCGCGGTGTGGCACCGACGAGAAACCCTGCCTTCAGATCCTGTGAGGTGTTGCCGGCGTTGGCGGCCGCAATGCACACGATGGCGCCCACGGTGAGCGCGACCGGTGTGTAGGAATCGCCTGTCCAGCCGACGGCTACGAAGATCGTGCACGTGAGGATGAGCGTCGCGATGGTCATGCCGGAGACCGGGTTGGACGAGGACCCAATCAGGCCGCAAATGCGCGATGACACGGTCACGAAGAAGAAGCCAAAGATGATGACCAGCACCGAGACCAGGAAGTTACCCTGCGTCGGCAGGCCCGGCATGATCGCCAGGAAGAGCGCCAGCAGCACCGAGCCCGCGAGCACAATCGCCGCCGGAATGTCCCGCTCGGTCCGCGCCTGCGTGGTCGGCCCGGTGGCGGCGCCAAAGCCCTTCACGCTTTCCTTGAAGGACGACACAATGGTCGGGAGAGTCCGGCCGAGCGTGATGAGACCTGCGGCCAGCACCGCGCCTGCTCCGATGTAGCGTATGTAGCTGCTCCAGATGTCGCCCGCCGTCATCTCGGAGAGCATCAGACCGCTCTCGGGCACGGGCGGGAACGGCACGGTCATATAGCGGCCTGCAAGGCTGAGCAGAGGCAGCAGCACCAACCAAGAGAGCACACCTCCGCCAAACATCTCACCGGCGATTCGCGGACCAATGACATAGCCAACGCCCATGTATTCGGGGGAGACGTCTAGATTCAGCGTGGCATTGGGGAACGTGCCCGTTCGCGGGACGCTGTAGCCCACCGCGGTTCGAAACAGCTGAAAGATCCACGACAGTGCCTTCCACAGCGCACCAACGCCTAGGCCAGCAAACACCATCCGCGCCAACTGCCCGCCGCGCTCGCCGGCCACGAGCACGTCGCCACAGGCGGTTCCCTCGGGGTACGGTAGGACCTTGTGCTCTCGCACGATGAGCACGCGACGCAGCGGCACCATCATCAGCACACCCAGAATCCCGCCCGCCAACGCGAGCAGCGTGATCTGCAGGTACGTGAAGTAGCTCGGTCCGTACGGCGTCAGGAAGATGAGGGCGGGCAGCGTAAACACCACCCCAGCCGCGACCGACTCGCCCGCGGACCCGATGGTCTGGACGATGTTGTTCTCGAGGATGGTGGATCCGCCGAGGCGCTTGAGGACGGAGATGGCGAGGACCGCGATGGGAATCGAGGCGGTCACGGTCAGGCCGGCGCGCAAGCCGAGATACACGGTCGACGCGCCAAACAGCAGGCCGAACAGGGCGCCGAGAAGGACCGCCTTGATCGTGAACTCGCGCGGCGACTCCGTCGCCGGCACGAATGGTTGGACCGTCGCGGCCGCGTCCGCGGACGCCGCCGGCCGGCCGGAAGACGGAGACTGACGAGCCATGCCGACGGATATTAGCAGGTTTGAGGGCAGGGGTTAGACATCACAAGTGCAGGTTCGAGGCAGGAGGTTCGGGGTGAGAGGTTCAAGCTTCGACGTTCACGGATTCCAGAAGACCGAGACGGTTGCCACGAGGACGGCGACGACGAGAACGCTCAGTGGCAAGCCGAGGCGGGCGTAGTCGCCGAATCGGTAGCCACCAGGTCCATAGACCATCATGTTCGTCTGGTATCCGAGAGGAGAGAGAAACGACGCCGAGGCGCCAATCGCCACCACGATCGCGAACCCCCGTGGATCCGCGCCGACGTTGCTCGCCGTTGCCATCGCAATTGGAAACATCAGTACCGCTGCAGCATTGTTCGTGATGACCTCGGTGAAGAGAACGGTGGCCAGCGCGACTGCAAGTAGGACACCGACAGACCCCCAGGTGCTGAATGCGGCCACGATGACTACCGCAGCGGCCTCGGCCAGACCCGACGCTGTCACTGCCGCACCGAGACCGAACGCAGCAGCAATGACCACGAGGACCTCGATGTTCACCGCACTCCGTGCCTCGGACGGTGTCATGACGCCACAGAAGACGAGTGCAAGCGCACCAGCTAGCGACCCGTGAAGAATGGAAACAAGGCCGGTTGCCGCCCCGATGACTATCGCAGCAGCAATAATCCCAACTAACACGGCTTGCCGGGGCGTGGTTGATGGCGGAGAGTCGCCCAACCTGGAAACCAGCAAGAAATCGTTCCGATCCCGCCAGCGGTTCCTGAATCCGCCATCGGCGATGAGCAGCAACGTGTCGCCCGGCTTTAGGACAACCTCTCCCAACTTTGCCCGCACGCGGCTTCCTGCCCGATGAATCGCGAGGACGGCCGCCTGGTAACGGCCACGGAATCCCGCTTCCTTGAGGCTCTTCCCGGCAAGCGGTGACGTCTCGCTCACCACCGCCTCGAAGAAAGAGGTGTTTGAGCTGGCGACGAATGCCGCGTGCTCGTGCTCCGTGGACAGCAGGCCTCTGGTCGTGTGCAGGTCCGCCACGAGGTCCGCCCGCCCAACGAACGTGAGCCGGTCTCCGCCGTCCAGGACCGTCTCTGGGGACACCGGCGCGATCGTTTGCCCGGCGCGCTGGACCTCGACCAGAAAGACCCCGCGCAAATGGCGAAGTCCGGCCTGCTCGACGGTCCGACCCTGCAAGGGACCACCGGGGGCTACATTCATGTCGACCACGAACTCACGGATGTCCTCTTCGAACTGCTGGCTGGCGGCCCGCCGGTCGGGCAGGAGGATCGGCGACAGGAGCAGGAGCGCGGCGAGCCCCGAAAGCGCTACCGGCAGGCCGACGGGGCTGATCTCGAAGATTGCGAGTGGTGCCTGCCCGGAGGCCTCGAGCAACCCTGACACGACGATATTTGTCGACGAGCCGAGCACCGTCACCGTGCCGCCAAGAATTGCGGCAAAGGACAGCGGCATGAGGAATCGGGACGCGGGCTGGCCGCGCAGGCCGGCCCAGGTGGCAACCTGCGGGGCGAGCATCGCGACGATCGGCGTGTTGTTCAGGAAGGCGGAGGCGGAGGCTGCCGGCAGGAGGAGCCGCGCCAAACCGATGCGGCCGTCATCACCGTTTCCGAGGGCGGCCGTGATCAGCGGTTGAAGGGCTCCGGTCTTCTCGATCGCGCGGGCGAGCACATAGAGAGCGGCCACGGTGAGTGGAGCGGGATTGCTGAAACCGGCAAATGCTTGCTCGACCGTGACGATGCCGGCGAGGAAGAGAATCACGGTCGCGGCCAGGACCACGGCGGCAGGCGCCGCAAGGTCTCGGACCAGCGCGACGATCGTGAGAACGAGAACAGCGAGAGTAAACCATGCCTGCCAGGTCATGCGCGGAGTGTCAGCGGGCGATCCGCAGCTGCCGTGTTCATATCGGCGAGTGTTGTGTCGAGGTCAAAGGCGACGCGCAGAGACACGGACTTCATCCAGTCGATGACGACGATGATCGCCTGTTCATGCCAGCCGCGCAAGCCCACCTACACAGCACGCAGCGAAACAGCACGCGGTTGCTCGACATCTGGAGGCTGAATTCGAGGATTTCTGTGGTGCCCCCTACTTGATCGCTTTCAGCTCCACCTCCTCGGACCAGATAATTGCTCCGATCCGGTTGGCGAAGAACGTCAAGATCGGGTTGACGAGCGGATGGCCGACCCGGATGTACACCTTGAAGACCCTGAGATAAAACGACATGCGCTCGATCGAGAATCGCGCGGTGCTATAGTACGGCCGCTTGCCGCAGTGCGGTCTTTTCGGGTCGAAGAAGTCGAACGTTCGCTCGCTAAAGAACGCGCGATGGGTGGGATCCGTATACATGGAAGGAGCGTTGTAATAGGGCACTCGAATCGTCACCCTGGCGCCCGGCTTAGCAATCCGATGAAGCTCCTCCATTGTCTTGACAGTGTCAGGAAGATGCTCCAGCACGTGAATCATCTTGATCTCTGAGAACTGGTCGTCTGGAAATGGCCACGGAAGCTCGGTGAGGTCGTGCACGACGTCCACGCCGGGCAATGGTGCGACGTCGAGGTTGACCCAACCAGGTTGAATATCAGTGCCACTGCCCACATTGACTTTGTCACTGGCAGGTGGATCGGAGCGTGTCATGTACAACGTGTCCTCACAATTGGCCACCTTAGCACGGCTGCCGAGATAAGTACCCTGCCCAAACACCGCGAGGTGAACGACGACGCTGTGCGTCGCAGGATAATCTCACTTCTGGGGGTATCCATTTGACCGGACCTAACCCAGCCGTTCTCAGGGCCCGCACGGACGTACTCACTAGTACTAGTGCCCGGACCAGCGTCGTTGGGCGCACGCCAGGGCGCACTCGTCCGGCCAACCCTGCCCGCCAATTCGCGACCGGATGAACGAGCTCAGAGGAAACATCGCGAGCCAGTTGGTACTGGAATCCGTCAATAGTGCATGGCCACCAATGGCAAATCGAGGACCTCGTCAGTGCAGCGAATTCATGAAGTCCACCGTTTCGTCGTACCACTCGCACTCTCCCGCCCCACAGTCTGGTGCGGGAGGAGCGCCACCACTAAAGATGTACAGACCATCAACACCCTCGCCTCGAAGGTAGTCAAGTTCCCATCTCCAGGTTACTCCATCAAGGTGCGGTCAAATGGATACCCCACAATCTCACTAATTAGGAGATGTCTCTAGATGCTTCGGGATTATTGTGTATCGCTTTTCGCCAATGTTCTTGCCACTGGAGGACTGAGCCTCCTGGCGGGGAGTGTGAGCCTGCGCCGACTCATCATAGGACCAGCCACTCGAGCAACGCCCATTTCCGTCAGCGACTCCGGGCGGGGATGCAGCCAATAGCGCAACACGATTCCGCAACTCGCCAGGGTGACGGCCAGGGCAAAAATCTCCCTTGGTCCAAACAATCCGTCGCTGAACCAAAAGAGAAGCGTGCTCGCCACAAGCGCCCTCCCGACCGGAGCCACCTCCAGATGCCCCAACCACGTCCACAAGAGTCCAATGACGCCGATGAATCCCCCCAGGGCCAGAGGCGTCAGCGGCATTCCTGCGACCAAGGCGAACGTTCCAAGGGCGCTTGGCGCCCGGAAGCCAGGTTTCCTAAGACCAACGACCTCTCTCGTGTAGTAAACTGACATTCCGTCTCGCCAGAGGGCCCTCCACCGCGTCGACCACGGTTGGTCGTTGAGAACGGACCGTGTCCGCCACAAGCCGTCTGCGCCTCCCATGCGCAATAGCAGCGTGGCGCTTGCCTCGCGCAGATCGAGTCGCCCCGTTCCTTGCACTTGACGCTGGTAGACCTCTGTCAACCCCTCAATCAAGTCGGCCCCCTCAAAGCTTCGCACTAGCCGCAGCTCGGTCCACACCGGAAACATAACCACGGTCAATACCAGGACAAGGCAGCTCACCAATGTTGATCGTCGCGTCGGTCGACCGCTGATGAACCAAAGCATGATGATCGGGAGGCCGTAAAGCAGCATGCTCGAGCGGCTCGCGCGAATGATGGCGTCCCATGTCGCGAGAGCTGTAAGTGCCCCGAGAGCCAAGAGCATCAGTGGTCGAGACTCAAGTCGATCCGCATTCCAAACGCACAACACCAGAAGGCCGATGGCGATGTCCATACGGAAGCGGATGATCAACGTCGATATCCGATACGGGAGATGTTCCTGCTCCATGCCCATCACCCCAAAGCCGAGAGCGGTCTGAAGGGCACTCGCGATGATCCCAGCGATTGTGACCAGCAACACTAGTGCAAGGGCTCGACGGACCTGAAGCGTCCTGGAAAGCACGCGTTGGGCTGGGAAGGTGCGTGGCGGTCGGGGCCGTCTGGTGGATATCGCGACCGCGACGATACAGAAAACAACGAACGAGACGCAGATCCAGACGTATGAGGCCAGAACATCCTCACGAGTCAGATGCTCGAGAGAGCTCACACGTCTGCTGATGAGGGTTTCATCATCAAGCAGGCTGAGCGAGAGCCAGCTCTTCCCAAAGCACCCGACAAGAAACCAAATCAAGATGACCCATACCCAAGCGACGTCCTTGAAGGGTCGGTTCAAATGGCCAAGCAGCAAGCCAAGAGACAGCGTTGCCAACAGATGCCACAGTGCGAGCGTCGGCTGGTCGCGAAACGTGAAAAGGCCAGTAAGAACGAACGGCAGGAGGATCAGCCAAACGACCAGATGGTGTCTGGCGTTCCGTTGTGAAGAGCGTCCTGTTATTGCAGACCTATTCATCGTGGAAATCTCGGCCGTGCTGGCGGGAGACACGCCACGCGGTGGTGTCACTACGGATCAAGTTCGAATGGCTGACCTTCTTCGATGCTACGGACCGCCAAGAGGGCGGCGAGCGTGGTGCCACGGATGTCGAGCCAGGAGACCGGCCACGCACCTCCCGTCCGAGACGCCGCGATGAATGCCTCCAGCTCCGCTTGGTGACCTTTGTCGCGTTGGAGGTTCTCTCGCTTCTTGCGGTTACCGTGCCAGATTGTGAGGCGATCCCACCCCTCGAGGACGGCCGTCCGTCCGCCACCCACAATTTCGATGCGCTCGGCGGGGGCGGTCCGATCGCCCCCAGCTACATATGACACGCTCGAGAGACTCCCGTCGACGTGACGCATCGTGATGAGGACACGGTCATCCGCTCTGACGAGATGACCCGACGGCGCAGCACACTCGGCGAACACCCGGATGGGACGGCTCCCCACCAGGGCGCAGCTTGCGTCAATCGCATGGCAGGCCTCACCGATGATACGTCCACCACCAACCGTCTCGTCGTGCACCCAGCTATCCGGGGGAAGCTCTGGCACCGCGAACCTATAGTGCAGCACAAGCGGGTGGACGTCTTGAAAGAGCGCCTTCAGTCGATGGCTGGCCGCCGTAAAGCGACGGTTGAAGCCGACCATGAGGATGGGACAGCGATCCCCGAGCTCGTCCACACACCTTTCGATCGTGGAAAGCTCATCGAGACTAAGGCAGAGCGGCTTCTCGACAAGGACATGCTTGCCCGCCCGGAGCGCCGCTACCGCCACGTCTGCGTGAAGGTTGTGCCGGGTGGCGATGAGTACGGCGTCTGTGTCGCCATCGTTGAGAATGTCATCCACATCCGACGCAGCGTAGGCAAAGCCATAACGGTCACCGGTCTCGCGTGCCGCCAGACCCTTTGCGGTACAGATTCCTCGCAAGCTGATGTCGCTTACGTTGGAGAGCTTCGGCAGGAGCACGAGCCTCGCGAAGTTTCCCGCGCCGATGAGGCTGACACGGAGAGCTCCACGGTTGCGCAGCGTTGACCGAAGCGACACGATACGGGTCGGCGCTTGAGCTGCAACCCCATCGTAGGTGAGCACAACGCCCAGGTACGGCTCAGAGCGGCGCGTGACGAGCTCATAGGCACGCGCGGCCTCGTCGACGGCGAAGCGATGAGTCGTCAAACGCGCGACGGGTAACGCGTCAGCGGAGATCGCACCAACGACGGCTTCGATGTTGCGCCTGACGGTCCATCGCGCCTGACCGATCGGATAATCCTCCGCGCTATGCTCGTAACGACTGTCGCCGCGACCAATCCCCAAAGAGTGCGAGACCACGAGCTCTGCTTCCTTTTGGTAGAACGGCTCCCGTGGGACATCCAGGCCGATGAGTCCGACGGCCACGACGCGGCCGCGTGCACGGACCGCCTCCGCGGCTATCTCAATGGTGCTGTTGTCACGGCTCGCGGCCGTGATGATGACCGCATCGTACCCAAAGGGGCCTGCGAGTCGACTCAGTCGATCGGTCTCCCCAGGCGCCGCGGCGTCCTCGGCGCCGAACGCGCGAGCTAGGTCGAACTTCGTCGTATCGATATCGATACCGGCGACACGACAGCCCTGTGCGCGAAGCAGTCCGACCGCGATGAGACCAAGCAAACCGAGCCCAATAACGAGGACGGTGCTTCCCAGCTCCACGTGTGCGAGCCGTACGCCTTGCAGGGCGATCGCCCCCAAGGGTGCATAGGCGCCCTGCTCGAAAGTGAGGTCATCCGGCAGTCTCGCGCACAGGTTGCGACCGACCGCGATCGCTGCGGCGTGCGAGCCGGCGACAGCGACTCGGTCGCCGACCTTCAAGTCATGGATGCCGCGGCCGCAGGCGAGAACAGTCCCCGCTGCGGAATAGCCCAAGGCCAACGGTTCCTGCAACTTCGCTCGAACTTGTGTCGCCGTCTGTAGCACTCCCTGTTCGCGGAGCTTCTGGAGAATGCGACGAACGTGGTCGGGGCGCTGACGAGCCTTGCCCAGGAGGCTACTCTGGGCGAGCTGAAGCACATAGCGTTCGGTTCCCGCCGAGATCACCGAGGCTCCAGTCGCCACCACCACAGTCCCGGGTGCTGCGATGGGGACCGGTACGTCGACGACTCGAGTCCGGCCACCTTGGATGTCGTGAATGACCTGTTGCACAACGCTTCTCTCAGTGCGCCGACGAGGGTCTGGATTTGCTGGCTGGCATCGCCGCAATCGCAATCGCGCAGAGCACGGCGCGACGCGATCTCAATTTTGTTCAGGCAATCGCTTGGCGGGCGTCCACGACCTTTGTCGCGAGGTCGAGTGCCGTCTGCAAGCGTCTCGCTCGGACGGCGCGGCCAAGCCGTTCGTGCACGTACTGATGTCGTGCCTGTTCCGCCTCTCGGCTGGGAAAGCCCCGCAGGCAGTCCACAATCCCGTCGGCAATCGCGCTGACCGACAGGTCCCGCACGTACGCGGCTTGGTCGCCAACGACCTCACGAACAGCGCCCCTGTCCGCTACCAGAACGGTCGCTCCACACGCCAGCGCTTCGGCGACTGCCAAACCAAATCCCTCGAACCGAGAGACCTGAACGTACACCGCGCACTGCTGCATCAGCCGGACCTTCGTGGTTCGGTCGATCTCGCCCGGAAAGCGCACCGCGTCCGCGACGCCAAGCTCGCTGGCTAGAGCGCGGAGGTCCGCCTGCCCATCCTCGGGTGGACCAGCGAGTGTCAGCCGCGCCTCAGGCACGGTGCGCTGTACGAATGCAAAGGCACGCACCAGCTCAGGCAGCATCTTGCGCTGCATGTTCGTCCGCCGCTGCCAAGAGATATTGAGAATCTCTCCTGGGCGCCGGACACCGGACTCCGGCGCAGGCAGGTAAACAGCGGTGTCCACCACGAGCGGTGCAAACATCGGGTGGCGAACCGATCCAATCGCCGCTGATACTCGGTTTCGTTCGAGCTCGCTCACGAAAATGTTGACATCAGCCCAGCGCGCACCAAACGATTTCACCGCACGCTTCCACCTGGAAACGTGCTGCGCCCCAAGGTTGTACACACCTGTTACGACGATCGGTAGACGGAGCATCTTGGCAGCCGGGCCCCAGGCCGAGAGATAGTTCCACCACCAGACGAACGCTACATCGTCACTGGCGCGTAAGCCCAACGGGCTCTTCACCAACCTAACGTCGTGGCCAAGCTCCTGCAGCAGCTCAAAGTCCTGACGGTAAAACTCTGTTCGACGGACGATATGGTCGTTTACGCCGATGACACAGAACGCGATCCGCATGTCTGACGATAGGGGTTATTGGACTAAACCATTTTGCGGTAGCGCACTGGGCCGCTACACGCGACAAAGCTTCGCTCCCTAACTTACAGCCGCCGGGCCGCGACTGAAAGCTGATCTCGGTGTCGAACCGGAAGGCTGGCAGGGCATCCCCGCTCCTACCATGTACCAGGAGTAGAGGCGATACCCTATATGTGCCCGGATTTTAGCCGCAAAATACGCTGCAATCAAACCCGGAAACATGAGCTCATCAATGAGTTAACCTAGACGAAGCGCCCGGATGCCCCTTGACACGCCAGGGTTCGCAGAGATAATGGCGCCAACCGTCGCGCGTGCTGCCGCGCGGCGCGTAATTCATCGCCACTCGCCCGCAAGAGAGATGTCGCGTGCTGGACACTAACGCTCATCGTCCGGTCCTCTTGTTTCTGCACATCGAGCGATCTGCGGGGACGGCCGTCCATCGGTTCCTGGCGGCGCATCTCTCTGGCTATTACGTCGCGCGACCGTGGGTCCCGATCTTCAGCAATGAGCCCGAATTCGGCATGGGCACCCGAGAGTTCCGCGCTCTTCTCAGGACGCCTGGCTTACACGGCCTCGGCGGTCATACTCTGCGGCCGTGGCTTGTAGCGTCAGTTCCCTGTTATCCGAGTTGGATGACGATCTTGCGCTTTCCACTCGATCGGTACCTGTCGCATTTCCAATATCAGCGGGAGTCCGCACGCTGCGCTTGGTCGCTCGAGGATTTCGCACGCGACCGGCGGACCTGGGATTGGCAGGTGGTGCGACTGGCGGGCTACCGGTCGACAGAGGAAGCGTGGCGGCGACTGCAAGCCTTTGACGCGGTGGGCTTCGACGAGGGCCTCGGCCGATTCATGGAAGCCCTCGTGCAGCACTATGGCCTCCCGCTCCTCACGTCTCTCGGTCGTACAAACGCGGTGCGATCGCGGGTGGAGTGGGCCGACCTAGGTAGTCGGGAGAGAAGGCTCGTCGAGGCGGCAAACACCCGTGACCTGGAGCTCTGGGAGCGGGCGCGCGCACAGTGGGGGGAATGGCACCTCGGGGATAGCGCCGCGAAGTTGTTGCGCGAAGCACGGCCAACGCGCGCGCGGCGACTGTTCCACCTGAAGCAACGAATTTGGTCGACTTTGGTGGAGATTCCTGCCCACGTCCGGTACGGCGACTTTCCCGATCCCGCGCGCTTTCCCTTGGTTGCCTGCCGTTCGACCGACCTATGGGCCGACGAATCTGCACCAGAGAGTGGATGAGGAGCACGACCTTCAGGCATCCTGACGCTATGCATTCGGGACGATGAGCTGTGCGGGGTCGTGAGTAACAAGCTCGCGTAGCATGCCGTGTTCCACGCTGAAGCGGCGCTCGCACAGCTCAAGGGTTGCCGGACGGTGAGCCACAATGAGGATGGCCATCTCAC
Organism: Luteitalea sp.; assembly: GCA_009377495.1. Lineage (GTDB taxonomy): Bacteria > Acidobacteriota > Vicinamibacteria > Vicinamibacterales > Vicinamibacteraceae > WHTT01. The sequence continues at coordinate 211,552 of WHTZ01000001.1, read as the reverse complement.
CCCGAAGTCGATCTAGGCTGGCCCGGACCAACGCCTCGGACTTGTGGTCTAGCGCACTCGTCGGTTCATCCAGAATGAGAAGCTTGGGCTTGCCCGCGAGTGCCCGGGCGATCCCGAGGCGTTGCCGCTGTCCGCCCGAAAGATCACGCGCTCCGGGACCGACCTCCGTCTCATACCCGTGAAGCAACTCCATGATTTCATCATGGAGATTCGCCAGCTTCGCCGCGCGCTCAATGTCCTCAGAGGTAATGCCGGCCCGGTAGAAGCGGATGTTGCCCGCCACCGAAGCACGGATTAGCTTATTTTCCTGCGGAACGAATGCGGCCATCTTCGCCCAGTCCGCGGGCGCGACCTGTTGCAAACTGACGTCCGAGACATCTCGTCCCCCGCTTTGGCCGGACACGACGATGTTTCCAGAGGTAGGCACATGCAGTCCTATCAAGAGCTGGATCAGCGTGGTCTTCCCACCCCCCGACCGGCCGACGACCCCGATGACGTCCCGATCGCCGATCGTGACGTTCACATCGCGAAGAACTGGTTTTCCGGGAACGTATTCAAAGGTGACTGATCTAAGTTCAAGGCGGCGGAAGCTCGAGATCGATACGCCCCTGCGGTCTCGAGTATTGCTCCGCAGACGCGCTATCTCGGACTCCAACGCCTCCGCATATGGAGACAACTCGTTGCCCATGTGGGTTGCACTCTGAATCAACCGTCCATAGGCGAGCGCTCGAATTAGGAGCAGCGTAGTAGCCCCCACACTGGCCACACTTGTGGGATTGAGGTTGGTTACCACCACGATCATCGCCAGCACGAATCCGATAGCAAGATATTGAAATAGGGACGGAACAAGTCGGCCGAAAAGCCGGAGCCGGCTCAGCGCATGTGCCACTTCGGCGCTGTGACTGGCCAGCTCGGCAGCCACCGGCTTCGGAACGTCAAAGGCGGCAACTTCTTGGCTGAGCCGCGCCAGTTGTGCAACACGCGAGGTAAAAGAGAGGTCAACGGCCGTCGACTTGGCAGCCCGCTTCCGAACTTGGCGGGACAGCGGGCGGAGTAGTGCCGCGAGGCCCATGAGGCACGCCAAAGAAACGAGCGCAAGTAGCGGTGCCACTAGCACAGCACCCAGCCCAATGACCAGGATGGCGAAGCCTGCGGTCACGATGAACGTGAACTGCTGGACGAGGATCTCGACTTGACGGCAGTGGTGACCAGCGATCTCCTGTATGCGACCTTCAGGGTCGCTGGCGCGACACGCCCAAGGGGAGTCCAGATAGGCGCTCACGATACGAGTGCGCGCGCGGAGTAGGGTGGCAGCGCTCAGCCGACCAGCGAGAGTCGCGCTAGGCCAAGCAAGAAGCAAGAGCACAAGCAGCACGAGTCCGGCGATGCTCGTGACTTCACCCGGTGACAGGGTCACAAACCGTAGCGGGCCTAGCTGGATGTCAATGCGGCTCGTGGGGTCCGCGACTGACACGGCCATGCGAGCCACAAAGTAGAGGAGGGTGGTCTCGAGTAGCCCCGTAAGTAACGAGAGCAGGGACAGCAGCACGAGGCCGCCGCGTCGTGGTCCTATCGCGCCCAGGGCATTCTTGCTCAGGCGAACCACGCCTGCCGAGCCCGTGCTCGCCGGTCGCTCGGGAGACGTCACAGATGGATCCCGAAGGGTCATGCTCTGAGTGTCAGCATGCGCTTGATCGATTGCAGTACGCCCGGTTCGCTTCTGAGGTCGTCGAGGCACTCCAGCATCGCGAGCGCATCCCATATCGAGGCCACGACCTTGACGCCGAGTCGTGCTGCGGATGCGGGTACGGCTCCAGGGTCGCCGTTCCACACCAAGATTGCCTTGGCCTGTGACTCGACAGCCACATCCACAGCCTTTTCGAGATGATCATCGACGACCGCGTCGAGTGTGAGGGCTTCGGCGACCTTGCCGCGTGAGCCGGTTACCACGAAGACGCTCGGGCGCGCAAAGCCATGTGCCTCGAGCCAACGCTGCGTCTGAATCTGCGTGGTGTCACCGGCGGTCGGGGGGCGGGTCGTGATAAAGATAACCTCCCAACGGCGAGCGCGGGCGGCTTCTGCGACGCGTGTGACAATGCCAGATTCGATTTCCGCCAATGACGTCCAGAAGTTGTCACGCTGCTCAATGTAGGACCAGAGCGTGGCCTGTTGGTGAGCGCTAAGGTCGAGCGCCTCGAGAGAGACGACTGTGCCGCCTGCCTGATCTGCGTTTCCGTTACTCGAGTCCGTCGCCGCGACTGTCGGATCGAACAGCTCGCGCGCGATGCGGACCACTGCCGAGTCCATATCGGCGAGCGTTCCATCGAGGTCAAAGGCGACACGCAGAGACATGTGGCTTTCATCCAACCGATGACGATGTCGATGACAAGGAGGCTGATGATCGCCGCCGCATGCCGGCCGGTGCCACAGCAATCGCGCACAGGACCGCGAACAACACCGCGTTGCCGGGCATCTGGAGGCTGAATTCGACGACTTCCTGGACACCAATGGCGAGGAGGCCCGTGACCGCGCCCACGCGGGTCCAGTAGGTGACGCCGAAGTCGCCCCGCCTCGCATGCTCCGCAAATCGCAATCGCATCTCACGGACCAGCATCACAAGGAGTACGAGGATGGGGAGCCCGACGAGCACGCCGCCTTCGGCGGCGAGCTGCAGCCAGTCGTTGTGGACGGCGCTGACATACTTGTCGGGTATGGCCTGCTGGTAGAAGAGGTTCGCCGTACTGAACGTCCCCAGACCAGTGCCGGTCCAGAGAAAGTCGCGCAGCATCGACAGCGTATCACGCCAAATCTCGACGCGACCACTAATAGACGCGCTGTCGGTCTGGGCAAACCGGGCAGCGACTCCATCGATTCCCGCCCAGCTCACGATGGTAGCGACGAGTCCGGCCACATACGCCAGCCGAACAGGCCGCCGGGTTTGGGATGGCCGTCCGCGCGCGATCATGGCCATCGTCACGACAAGCGCAAGGGCGAACGCCCCAACGCCGGACCGCGACAGTGTTAGCACGAGCGACAGGCCCATCGCCACAACGGCAAAGCTGACGAGGACCAACTTACTGCCGCCGGGCGTCGAGAGCCAGACGAAGCGCTCACGCAGGCTCAACCTGTGTCGCGGTAGTGTGTGGCTCAGCAACCCAAGCAAGTGACCCATCGTCAGCGGCAGCGCCATCAGCATCCATCCGGCGAAGTGGTTCCGATTGACAAATGGGCCGAACGGATTTCTGCCTTCGAGCGGCATCCAAAAACCGTAAATCCTTCCCGTGTACACCGCCTTTTGGACGATGCCGATGACTGCCAGCGCAGCACCCAGTACAGCGACACTCACGACAAGCCGTCGGAGTCCCGAGCGCGAAAGCCCACTAGCCGTCCCGAGCACGAGCAACCCCAAACCGACTAGAAAGCTGAGCGCCATCTCGGTCTGGTCGGGATGAACGCTGAGCGAATGATACACTTCCGCACCGCTCATCACGCTAAGACGGTAGGTGAGGTCGTACTGCATCAACACAGCCTGTGCGGCCGGGCTGACCGCCTCGAGCAGTTGCCAGCGCAGCGGCAGGAGCTGCAGGAGAATAGCAACGAACACAGCGACCAGTCCCGCCGCGAGCTTCCACTGAATCCGCCCACCCGCTTGGAGGAGCCCCCAGAAGCCACACACAGCCGTGGCAAGCAGGAGGGGACGATACGCCCACGGGTAGACGGCGCCGAAGGCCAGCGCTCCCCACGCTAGGGTGAGCACAAGTGCCACCAGCCAGGCGGTGTTGATGCCCGGTCGCTCGCCGAGACTGTTCATGCGATCAAACCACTCCCGGCAGGTTCCGTCGTGTCGCCGGTCGGTGTAAACGACGGTACCAGAAGACGAAGGTTTTCGAGCACGCTTGGCGCGTCACCCTCGAGCGCGAGTTGCTCGAGGTGTGTGATCTCGCCGTTCAAGCGAGCTGCTCTGATGCCCAGACCCGAGCGGACACGGTGGATACTGCCCACCTCACAGGTCTCCGCCACCTCGTCCGGCCCGACCAGCTCTTCTTCGAGCTTTTCGCCCGCCCGGATGCCCGTGTACACTATTTGGATGTCCTCATCTGGCACGAAGCCCGCGAGCCGGATGAGGTCTCGCGCCATGTCCGCCACCTTGATCTGTTCCCCCATATCGAGCACGTAAATCGAGCCAGCCTCCAGCGCGGCGGCGTGGAGGACGAGCTGCACGGCCTCCGGAATGAGCATGAAATAGCGGCGCATGTCCGGATGGGTGACGGTTACTGGGCCGCCAGCCTTGATTTGCGCGAGAAAGCGAGGGACAACACTACCATTGCTCGCCAGGACGTTCCCGAAGCGCACCGTGACGAATCGCCTCGCTGTGCCCGATTGGGTTGCCTGGACAATCATTTCGGCTACGCGCTTGGTGGCGCCCATAACGCTACTCGGCTTGACGGCCTTGTCGGTGGAGATCAGCACGAAGCGCTCCACGCCCCAGCGCAGAGCAGACTCGACGACCAAGCGCGTGCCGCGCACGTTGTTCTTCACCGCCTCACACGGATTGTCCTCCATCAGCGGTACGTGCTTGTGCGCCGCCGCATGAAACACAATGTGGGGACGATGATCGGAGAACACGTGCCCGAGCCGTGGTGCGTCGGTAATATCGGCGAGAGCGGGGATCAACCGTACGGTTGATGTGGTCTCGGCGAGCTCGCTGTAAATGGCGTGAAGGCTGTTCTCGTAGCGCTCGAGCAGGACGATCTCTCTTGGCCCGGCTGCAACGATTTGGCGGCACAGCTCGGAGCCGATGGAGCCACCCGCGCCGGTGACCAACACGCGCTTTGTCGCCAGAAAGTGGTGCACGCGACGCGCATCGAGGCCCACGGGAGCTCGCGAAAGGAGGTCCTCGACAACCAGGTTACGGATGTGGCTCACTTGGACGCGGCCGTCCACGATATCGCGCATGCGAGGGAGCGTCTTGATCGGCAGCTTGAAGGGCTCGAGCGCCCGTACGAGGCTCCGGATGGTGCGCGGATCAGCGCGTGGAATCGCAATGATCACCTCATCGGGACGACATGCTGCAACGATCTCTTCGAGATCGCCACGCCGGCCCAGCACCGGGATGCCGTGGATGCTTTCGCCACGCTTGGCGGGGTCATCGTCCACGAACGCTACGGGCTCATACGGGTAAGCCGGATCGTGGCGCATGTCTCGGACGAGCAGCTCGCCTGCGTCGCCCGCGCCGTAGATCAAGACCCGGTGTTCCTTCGGCACGTACCGGAGCTCTCGGTACACACGACGGCTCAGCCGCATGCCGGTCATAATGCAGACCAGCAGCAGCATGTCGAGCAAGAAGATCGACCGCGGATACGCCCTGACGGCCATCACCTGGTGCACCAGGAGGTAGAACAGCACACTGCTCGATGCGACGGCCAGGATGATATTCCGCAGGTCCCACAGGCTCGTGTACCGCCAAAGGCCCTCGAACATTCGCATCGGCACGAAGACGAAGGCGCGAATCGCGATCAGATAGGGCAGAAAACGAATCCAGTAGCCGTAGTACACCTCAGGGATCGCGCCGTCGAACCTCAGCCAGAAAGCGGCGTAGTTCGCGAGCACGATCGCGCCGAGATGCAACAGGACCGATAGTGGTCGATGCAGGATACGAACGAATGGGCGCATTGGGGAAGGAGCCCGAAGGATGTCGAATAGATGCTAACGTTGGGGGGCCACCAGCGTTTCAGTTTGAACGGTCTCGCGCAGCGCGCGTCGCACGGCACGGCACACCTCATCTACCTGACTTTCGGTCATAACACTCGAGAACGGTAGGGCCAGCGAGCGTCTGCCGAGGTCTTCGGTAACTGGGTATTGCCCATCCTGATAGCCAAAGCGCTCTCGGTAGAACGGTTGAAGATGGATTGGCGAGAAGTACGGCCGTGCCGGAATGCCTTGACGCTCAAGCTGGAGGATGAGCCGGTCTCTGTCACCCGGCGAAGCCACGCGCACGACATAAACGAACCACGACATCCGCGTGGTCGTGGACGCAAGAACCGGTAACTGGAGGAGCGACTCGTCACTAAGGGCGTCGTTGTACCAGCCGGCAACCCGCGCCCGCTTCTCGAGGAGCTCGTCGAGCCGGCGCAGTTGTGCCACGCCGAGCGCTGCGCTCATCTCGTCCAGCCGGTAGTTGAAACCCAGCCGTGAGTGCGTGAGCCAGCCATCGAAGATGTCACGACCCTGGTTGCGGAGCGACGCAAGGAGCGCAGACCACTCATCGCGCCGGGTGACAATCATGCCGCCTTCCCCGGTGGTCATCTGCTTGTTGGGGTAGAAGGCAAAGACTCCTGCGTCGCCCAAGCCACCAGCCTTACGGCCTTTGTATTCGGCGCCAATGGCCTCGCACGCGTCCTCGATCACGTAGAGGTCAAACGTCTGCGCGGTCTCGAGCAGCGGATCCATGTCGCAAGGCTGGCCGAACACGTGGACCGGAAGCAATGCCCTGACGCGCCCCCGCGGCCGAGCGTTGCGTTGCAGGCAGGGCGGAAGCCATCGGTCGGCTGCACTTCCGCCGTGCTGCAGGTCGCTGACTGCCTGCGCAACCAGCGAAGGGTCGACGTTACCGGTCCGTTGATCCACATCGACGAACACGGGGATGGCACGCTCGTACAGCGCCACGTTCGCGGAGGCGACAAATGAGAACGGCGAGGTGATGACGATGTCGTCGTCTCGGACGCCGGCGGCCAGGATGCCCAGGTGAAGACCGACCGTGCCGCTCGCCACCCCGACGGCCTCGCGTACGCCGACCAGGGCCGCGACGGCCTCCTCGAACTCGCGAATCCTAGGTCCAATGCTGAGATGTGTGCCGCGCAGGACATCCAGAACCGCATCGACTTCGGCCTCTGTGATGTCCGGCGAGGACATGGGAATGCGCATACTCGCGTCAGAGCTGTGGTGAGAAATATCGGATGTAGCGCAGGGCGTAATGCCGCCATGCCCGCTGATCGCGCCCTCCTTGGGGGGCATCTAACCTGCGCTACGTGCGACGCTGCTAAAGGCCTGCGCTAGGTTCGACGTGGGCAGCGCACTGCTGGTCGGCTTGGCGAGCGGCGAGCCGCTCGTACGCAGCGCGTACCTGCCCTTCTTCTTCTTCTTCCTTGCTCACCGTCGTCGCGTTCGTGCACTCGAAAGACGCCGGACCGTCGTAGCCGCCCTCCAAATCGAAGCCAAATGCCCGGAACGAGCTCTGGAGCCGCGCCCACACCTGTGCGGGCTCTCGGCAGAAGGCTTCGTATTCGATCGGTATGGCTCTATGCGGCATCAAAAGGGCGAGCTCTCGCGTGATCGATTCGTTCGTGAACAACACCTGTCCTGCGACTTGTGTGTAAGGGTCTTCATGTTTCAACCATTCGAACTCCGGTGGTCGAACGGAAAACCATGCCGCGTGGGTGCCATACACACTGTGTCGAGCACGAAGAAGTGACCGTATGTTGTGGACGGGTTCGCGCTGCGTGTGGACGAAGATTGACTTCGGCAGCCACTGAGCGAGCTGTGCCAGGTTGTATTGCAAGAGAATGCCCTTCGCGGCTATCGGCTTACCAAAGACCGCTTCGATCGCTGCCCACCCGGCGGCAAAGCCTTCAGGGTCAGACGCCTCGAGCTGTGCATCGGTCAGTTTCTGCGCCTGGTCGATGGGGAAGAACCGGCGCCAGTAGTACGAGAACTCGTGAGGCTGGAGCATCCCCCGGGTCTTGCCCACGTCCGAGATCCACGCGAGCCCCTCGGGCTCGGACGATAGGAGCTCATCCCGATAGTCCATGTCCGGATCGGTGAGGAGCTGTTGTATCCGGCTGCCGATGTACGGTGCGCCAAAGAATCGCGCGAGGAGGTTGCTTGGATAGGCAAAGCGCTTCGAGGCCGCCAGCCACTGCAACATGAGCGTCGTCCCACTCCGCGGCGCGCCCACGATGAAGACCATCGGTTGCTGAGGCGTCTGTCGTTTATTGCCAACCCCTCCGCCCTCAGCGCGCGCCAGCACGCAATTGAGCTCCCGAAGCATTTCGTCCTGAGCTGAGCGCGCTCGGAAGTCAATCGTCCGCTCGGCCATCGCTAAACCTTCTCGAGGCCTTCTTTGACCAGGCCAAGCTCGTGCTCGAAGAACGGCTCGTGCGGGCCACCAATGACGTCCAGGCGCTTCATCATGACGACGTCGGGGGCGAAGGACAGGTTCATCTCCAGTGGCTCTCCCTTGATCAGGCCAACCAGGATGCGAGGGAAATCGGCCCCAGCCAGATGCGAGACGGGATACCCACCGCCAAACCTCGCGTTTGCCTCGAGCACCGTCAACGACTCCCCTGTACGGACGACGTCGACGTCCATGGGCCCAGGCACACGTAACAATCGAGCGAGGTGGACACCGAAGTCGATGACGGCGCTGTCCCGAAACGTCTGTGCCGCCTCGGTCTCGCCGAGGCGGGACTGCAACTTCCGCCACGTGCAGAGCCCCAACGGCGAGCCATCGAGGCCGCCACATACTTCGATATCGAACTCCTCACCGACCGCTCGCTCCTGGATGATCATGTCCGGCGCATAGTTGAAGAATGTGTCGAGCTCACGCTGATCCCGCGCGAGGAACGTGTGATGACTCCCGGACCCGCGTCTGGGCTTGACGTACATCGGGAACGTGAAGTCTTCTGCGCTCTCGACCGTCAGCGCCGTCTTGGGCGTGGCAATTCCGCGGGCAGAGAGAAACTGGAACATCCGGTATTTGTCGTAGCTGATCTCTGCGACTTCCGCGGTCGGGATGAGGGGCACGATACCCCGAGCCTCGAGCTGCGTGCGAACCTGCGAGAGTCGATACACGTCCGGGTCAGAGAACGAGAGCACGGCATCGACATGTTCGCGCTCGCACAGCTCGAGGACGGCCGGCAGGTAGTGCTCGTCCACGATGTCCGGCATGAGGAAGGCGGCGTCGCATGCACGGAAGCCGGGTGTCCATCGTGTGTTGCCGGTGCCAATGATCCGGTCTCCTGTGGCGAGGTGCGGTCTGAAGAAGTCCGCGATGTAGCCCCGCTTGCCGATGCACGAAAAGAGCAGGTTCATTGGTCTACTCGGTACGTTGCAAGCAGGTCGTCCAACGTGGACGCACGCCGAAGGACACCATAGTTCCCACGGTCCCGCAACTCGACGATCGCCGGAGTCCCCCGTATGAAGGGTGCGTTCAACACGTTGGTGTACGCCCCCACATTTGGAATGATCACCCAGTCGCCTTCGCCAATCGCTCCCGCGTAGCCGGTGTGCAGCACGTCCACCTCCATGCAGGTGTGACCGACGACATCGACTGGCATGGTGACCTTTGCACCTGGGTTCGAGCATCCTTGTACGACTACGATCGGGAGATTGATGCTCCCACGCAGCGGCTTGATGTTGAACACCGAGCCGTCGACAACGGCGAGGTTGCGACCCTGCAGACGCTTCACAGCCTGGACACGAGTGACAAGGGTCATCGTGTCCGCCAGCACACCCATCCCGGGCTCCAGAATCAACTCTGGACCGGTCGCACCGTACGTCGAGGCCATCTCCTGCGCGATCGCGGCTGCATAGTCGTGAAAGCTGGACGGCGGTGCCGTGAACTGAGCGGCGAGCTCGGGGCTCATCCGGCTGCTGAAGCCGCCACCGATATCGAAGAACTCGACGTGACGTCCGCCCAACGCGGTGGCGTGGAGGCGGATCATGTGCCGAATCCGGTCCCGGTATCCGGAGGCGTTCCTGTCTCCGCAGTAGTGGCAGTGCAGACCTCTGATCCGGACGTTCGGACATGCGTCTAGCGTGCCGATCACATCCTTCCCCTCGGCAGTATCCAAATCGACGCCGAACCGGGAGCCCGGCGTTCCCGGCCCGAGGTTACAGCGGATACCGAGGGAAAGCTCGGACGCCGAGCTCCTCGCGATCTTCGCCATCAGGCGGGCCTCAGCGAGAGAGTCGATGTTCACCCTCGCACCCGCTCGGAGCGCCAACGTGAGGTCATCAGCTGTCTTGATGGGCCCGTTGAAGATGATCTTGCTCCCCGGCACGCCAAGTGCAATGGCGAGGTCGAGCTCCAGCCGCGAGACCACCTCGGCATACGCGCCCAGGTTATGGGCGCAGCGGATGAAAGCGGGCGAGTAGTTGGTCTTGTACGAGTAGCCGACGGAGGTTACCGGGTAATACGTTCTGAACGACTCGAGAAGCGCGCGCAGGTTCGATTGAAGCTGCTCGGTATCGGCGATGTAGAACGGAGAGCCCTGGCCGGCCGCGATCGCCGCAAGCACAGACGAATCGACGTGCACCGCAGCCATCTCACCTAAGGCGTTAGCCAAGGTCGACCTTCCTCGGATCACCCCGCTCGGTGAGCGTGTTCTTATCGAGCACAGTGGTCAGTGTTCGGGCAAGGATCCCGAGATCCATGGCCAAGCTGTAGCGACGAACGTAATCCACATCCAGCTCAACACGTTGCGACCACGTGAGGCTGTGCCGGCCACTCACTTGGGCGAGGCCAGTCATCCCTGGTCGCATCTCGAAGCGCTGTTTCTGATGCTCGTTCATCCGCGCCGCGTAGTCGAGCGGCACCGGCCGCGGTCCGACAAACGCCATGTCGCCCTTCACGACGTTGACGAGTTGCGGGAGCTCATCCAGGCTCCAGCGACGGAGGAACTTCCCAACTCGGGTCACTCGTGCAATGAGCGGTCGTCCATCGGCATCAAGATAGGCGTCTGCATTCGGAATCATCGATCGGAACTTGTACACACGGAACGCCCGGCCGCCGGCCCCAGCGCGTTCCGAGATGAAGAGTACGGGCCCCCCGTCCTCTGCCTTGATCAGGGTCGCGATGGCTCCGAGGATCGGCGACAGGGGGAGGATCATGATCCCTGCGAGCATGCGATCCAAGCCGTACTTGATGCCGAGCTGCAGCCCACGTGTGCGGGAGCGCTTCATCTGCCCTCGACGAGCGTTGCCAAGTTGCGTTCTCGCCATGCCGCATCGAGTCGAATCGTGTACTTCGAGCCGGATCGGGCCAGATGCGGATTCACGATCCAGGAGACCGACTCGTTCGAGAAGATCAGGCGCTCCTCGAACCAGAGCTCCTGTGTCCACACGATGGTGTTGAAGATGCCCGGTACATCCGCTTGGATCTCGAGACTACTGGCGCACGGAGCGGGATCCTTCGTGTAGTCGATCTCAGCGAACCGCTCAGGATCGGACAGGAGCCGTGCTTGGCTCAGGTCCAATCGACCGTCTGGCCGCCGATCGGGAAACTGGGGCGCCCACGGCTGAGCGGACACCGCCGCGCACAGGCCCTGCAACTTGAGAGCATAGCGACCCTCGAGGTCTGTGACGTCAGCCTGAAGCCGCGCCTGTCGAGTCTTGTGATCCTGCTGCGGCCACTCGCAGGCACGTGCATAATAGCGCACGCAATTCGGCACAACGCTGCCGCGGGCGGCTAGAAACTTCTGTTTGAGCGCGAACACCAGCTTGGCTTGGCCTTCGTCCCGTCGTGGGTCGTTCAGGTACACCATCGCCAGCAGCGCGTCAAAGGTGTTGCGCTCTGCAGGGAGATCGAAGTTCCAGAGGTCAGCTTGTATGAAGTCGATGCGCGACGCCATGCCGTTCTCCGTCGCCAGTCTCCGGGCCAGGGAGACGTCGTCCACGTCAACGCCAACGACGCGGTCGGCGCCGGCATCGATCGACCACATAGCAAGCAAACCCACTCCACAGCCAGCGTCGAGCACCTTCATCCCGGGATGCACGGTGTCTCGAATCATTGAGCGGAGCGGGAGCGCTCGCTCATGATGGCGTAGCAGGTTCAGGTGTTGATACGGCGTCATCCGTGATGGGTGGCACCTAAGGGCTCGGTAAGAAATAAGGTTGACATTCTGGCCGCCGATACATCCCGTCTGGCTGCGTTGCTCGTCGGTCACATACGGCCTGTATGCTCCCTCCTCGCGGCTTGCCAGCCGGGCGCCTCGACGCCCATAATGTCAACCTTATTTCTTACCGAACCCTAAGTTGACAAGACCGCGGCGATGCGGTCGGATGCGTGGCCGTCCCACAGCGGAGGTGCCGTGCCCCCGGATCGATCACTGTCCAATACCTGCTGAATCGCTAACTGCAAGCGCTGCGGGCTTCGCCCAATCAGACGGTTGGTCCCATGAGTCACCGTAATGGGACGTTCAGTGTTATCCCGAACCGTCAAACACGGCACGCCCAAGAACGTGGTCTCTTCTTGAATTCCTCCCGAATCGGTCACGACCAACGTCGCGTGCCTCTGAAGCCCCAGGAACTCTAGATAGCCCAAAGGGGGCGTTAAGTGAAGCCGTGGCGCTGTCACGGCCTGCGTTCCCAGTCGCTGGCGAGTTCGCGGGTGGACGGGAAAGATGACCGGTAGGCCGGATGACACCTCTTCGAGCACGGAGACCAATTGCCGCAGGTGTGTCGAATCGTCGACGTTCGACGGTCGATGAAGCGTCACGAGAACGAAGGGCTCACCATCGCCCAGACCGAGGGAGGTCAGGCGCGCCGCGCCGTCTGCTCGTGGCAGCAAGCGCGTGAGCGTGTCGATCATGACGTTGCCGACACAGTGAATGCGCGCAGGATCGACACCTTCGGCTCGGAGATTCTCGTCGGCGTCAGCCGACGGCGTCAAGAGCCAATCAGCGATTCGGTCCGTAATCATGCGGTTGATCTCCTCCGGCATGCTACGGTCACGGGAGCGCAGACCTGCCTCCACGTGCGCGACCGGGACACCAACCTGTGCCGAAACCAGGGCCGCGGCCACCGTGGAGTTCACATCCCCGTACACGACCACGATATCCGGTCGGTGTTCGTGCAGCACTCGCTCCAACCCCACCATCACCTGGGCCGTCTGTTCGGTGTGAGAACCTGAGCCGACGCCCAGGTTGATATCCGGCTCGGGTAGCTCCAGCTCCCGAAAGAAGGCATCCGACATACGGGCATCGTAGTGCTGACCCGTATGGACGAGCGACTGGCGCACCCCGTATCGGCTCAGGGCGCGCAAGACCGGTGCCGCCTTCATGAAGTTAGGACGTGCACCAACCACGTGCAGAAACTGTTTCGATTGCATCATCCAGTGCCATTCGTGGACACCAGGTCCCTCATGATGTCCAAGTATCTCGACGCCAGCGCGTCGCGACTCGCGTGGGCACGAACCCAGGCACGCCCGTCCTCGCCCATGCGTGCACATTCGTCGGGATGGTCAGCCATCCATTCCATCTGGCTGGCGATGGCGCTCGCGTCCTCGGGCTCGGCGAAGATCCCTGCTTTGGCCCGCACACACACGAGGTCTCTTGCTGCGCCGTCGATTGCGAGGAGCACTGGCCTGCCGCAGGCCATATAGTCGAACACCTTGTTGGGATACACGGTGCGGAAGGTTGGGTTGTCCTGCAACACCGCCACTCCCACGTCACTAGCGTCAACGATCGCGGGCATGTGGTCCTTGGCCTGCGGGCCGTGAAACAGGATGTTGGAGAGACCACGCGCAGCGGCAACCTGCTGCCACTTCGCTCGTTCGGGCCCATCGCCTGCGAGCGCGATCAGGATGTCGTGGCGATGCCGGAGCTTGTCCGCCGTGTCGACCAACTGGCCGATGGCGTTGGCACGGCCGTGGGCGCCAGCGTAGAGAAACACGGTTCGTCCATTCCAGCCCAAGGCTGCACGGACCTGCTGTCGATCGCCGTCATATTCGAAGAAGGCTTGGTCTGCGCCATTCGGGACCAAGACAATCTTCTCGGCGTCTGCCAGCTCGCGCCGGAGGATATCCTCGCGAAAGGCTGGGGTGAGCACGTTGACACGCTCAGCGACGCGATAGCCCCACGCCTCGAGGCGGTACAGGCATTTCGTCAACGCGCCACGCTCGCTCAGTACGCCCGTGGTGACCGCGCTCTCCGGCCACAGGTCCCGTACCTCGAAAATGAGTGGCGCGCGATGACGGACGCGTGCGGCCAACCAGCCAGTGATCACCGTCATTAGCGGCGGAGACGTTGCGATGACGACGTCTGCCTTGGCCGTCAATGCCGCGGTGGCAGACGAGAGAAGGAACCCTAAGAATCCCCACGCCCGGCCCGCGTAGCTCCGGCGGTACGACCGCGGGACGTAGCAGCGAATGACGTCGACGTCACCGTCGCGCTCCCGTGTGAGCCAGCGCCCGACGTAGGCGGGATGCGCTTGGCCGGTCGCATGGCTCACGCTTCCAGCGATAACCGTCACCTCGTGACCTGCTTTGGCCCAGAGGCGCGCGAACTCGTTGAACCTCGAGCCTCCAGGTAGGCCAGGGAAGCAGTAGTACTGGTGAACGACGAGAATTCTCATCCCGCAGCTACATCGATATCAGTGGGCCCTGCATCGGTGAGGCGAAAAAAGAGGGTCGCGCTCTGGGTCATGACTGACCAGCCCTCCTTCTTGACATGGATATCGGGAGGACCGGCCGAAAGTATCGTGACAAATGTCTGCGGCACCTCGTCCGTCGACGTAACGAACAACGACGGTACGGACATCTTTTCTCCGTAGTACCGCGAGAGCCACCCTCGCGGCGGACCCTCCTGGCCGGCGGCCACATCACCCGGCCTCACATGACCCTCGCCGTCGAGCACGCGTACGCTGAAAGGACCTGCCGCTGTGTCGAGCGTCAGCTCGCCTGCATCTGTGTTGTAGCGATACGGGTAAGGTCCCCCCAGCCAATGAAGGCGCGAGCGGTGCTGGCCAGAGCCGGAGATGCGATCGATGACCACCCATGTTTCGTCCTTCGCATACAGCACGCTGCGACGATGGACGACACGGCCTGGATGCCTGCGGAAGCCATAGTGCTCACCCTCCGCCAAGGCCCAGTGGGGATGGTCCTGGAACTGTAGCAGCCGTGCCTTCGTCCAATAAACCACCTTGAACTGCCTCAGACGAAGCATCTGATCGAGGCCGTCTACCTCGATCGTGTTGTGGCACGCCGTGCCCGTGAAGTGGTGGTGCCACTCCCGTGGTCCGTTGTAGAGATAACTGCCGGCGTCGACGAGCACGTTCTCGCCTTTCCACCAGACGTCGACGTGGAGCATGTCAATCTGAGAGAAGCGATCCCTCAGCGACCCGCACCGGAATGTGCAAAAGGACGCCTCGTCCAGTCCTCGCAACACATGGTAGCCGGTGGTTGGGAACGACGCACTCCGGCGCCTTGGTGGTCGAAGCGGCGCGTCCAAGGCCGTCGGTCCGAGCCACCACGTGGCCTCTTCGTCCCACGGACCTGGCGCGTAGAGCCGCTCGCCGCGTGTCAGCACGGAGACGGCTTGCAGCGTCGGACGAAAGTCGGAGAAGTCGCAGCAACTCAGCGGAGACACCAGCGCGCCGTCGTTCGCCCCGTAGTTCGGGAGGCGGCCATCTGTCGCACTTTGGTGGGCCACGAGCAGATCGAGCGATCGCTCCATCGCGCGCAGCCATGAGCGCGTGGGGGTATCGCGAAGGGCGCGTGTGATGGCGCACGCCCAAAGCATCACCTGCAGCGCCACACGATGGTAGTTGTGCGACTGCTGGATGTAGCCGCCGTCCGCGTAGAACTGGCGATCGGCTTGCTCGTCGAGGATCTGGCGACCTCGCTTTCGCCAGGCGCTACTCCGCGGAAGCTCTGGGAGCAGTGCACCGACCGCGAATAGGGCAGTGGCTTCTGCCACCAAATGATTGTTATGGACCGCCAGGCGAGCGTAGTCGAAGTGTCGCTCGATGAAGGCCGCGCCTTCCACCATGGCTTGTCGCAGGAGCCCGGCGCTGTCTGGTGTAGTCGGGGTGGGAAGCAGAAGGACATCCCGGGCGAATAGCCACGCGAAGAGCCTGATAGCGACCTCCTGTCCCGACGTCCAGTGCACACCACGCCCAAGCTGATTGTCTTGTATGAACGCGGTGAGCTGAGTCGACAGCGCTGCGGCGTACCGGGCGCGCTGTTCCGGAAAGAAAACCGCTGCTCGCGCGAGGTGATACGCATGGGGGAATCGGCCGATCTCCCAGGTGAGCTTCACATCGCCAACCCGTGCAGGTCTGCCAATTTCGTGGGTCAAGCTCCGGGAGCTGTCCCACCGCAGGCCGGTTACCGGGTTGACATGCCAGTCCACGGGGGCGCCGTAATCTGCGACCCAGCGGCCGAATGCCAGGATACGACCCGCACACGCGCGTTCGGCCTCTGCACGAAGCTGACGCAGCCGCTCGGTGGGAACCCGCGCGTTCATCACCGCTGCAACAGAATGCGCGTTACCGAACGGAAGCGGTTGGGCCCACGAATCGGTCGTGTCTCCCGCTTGGTACTCGCCGCCCGAAATGTCGAGAGCCGTTTGCCGCGCTCCGAAGCGGCCAGAGAGCTCCCACCACGCACGAAAAAGCGCACCACGAACGCCGAGCTCGCACAGCTCCTGGCTATAGTCGCGCAGTCTCATGACGTGCAGTGCCTGAACGGTGGCCGTGGGGGTGGTACTCACAGTTCGCCGCTCAGCGGAGGGGAGCTTCGCTAGCGCGGCTGTCGATAGTAGGACTCGTACTCGCGACGATAGTAATGCGAGTAGTAGTAGCTGTTCTTGCGAAGGTTGACCTTGTTCAACACGGCGCCGAGGTGCCGGCCTTTCGCCGCGTCGATCTGGTCGAGTGCCGCCTTGGCAGCGCCACGGCCGGTCATTTCTGATCCAATGACGAACAGGACACCGGTGGCTTGATGTGCCAAAACTGCGGCGTCGGTGACGGCGAGCACCGGGGGAGAGTCTAGGATGATCCAGTCAAAGTGGTTTCTGAGCTCGGCGAGAAATTGCGCGAACCTCGCTGAGCCAAGCAGCTCCGCTGGATTGGGTGGAAGCTTCCCGGCCGGCAGCGCCCAGATGTTCTGGTGGTCACCGACTTGACGCACGGCCTCATCCGGGCGAACCTCGCCAACCATCACGTTCGAAAGCCCAGGCTCCTGCGGGATGTCGAGGATCTCGTGAATCCTCGGCCGGCGCATATCACAGTCGATGGCCAGGATGCGCTGTCCTGCCTGTGCCATAGCCAGCGCGAGACTGCCCGCGACGACGGTCTTGCCTTCTCTGGGGCCGGTGCTCGTGATGACAATCACCTTGCAGCCCGGCTCGACCATCGAGAAGAGAACATTGGTGCGAATGCCCCTGATCGCCTCGGCGAAATCGTGCGGGACGTCTGCTTGTGTCAGGATGGGCCCCCGGTCCCCCGCCGATGGCGCAATCGGCACGATCCCCAGGAACGGAATCCCGAGGTCACCTTTGATTTCCTCCGGAGACTTGACCCGACTGTCCAAGGACTCCGTTAAGAAGGTAAGGCCAAGCGCGAAGACCAGCCCGCCGAGCAACCCGGCGAGGAGATTGACCATCGGCCTTGGCGACGAAGGCCGCTGCGGCGTCTCGGCTTGGTCCACGATGCGCACGTTGTTCGTTTTCAGATCCGCGGTAATGTCTGTCTCCAGCGTCCGCTGCAGGAGCCCCTGGAAGAGCCCTCGATTGCTCTCGGCGGCCCGCTGCAGTGCGCCGTACTCGATGCCGGCCCGGTTCAGCTCCATGGCCTGTTCTTTCTGCTCATCGAGCGCAGCGTTGAGCGTTTGCTCCTGTGTTACCGCCGCGTCGTACGCATTCTTGGCGGCCTGCACGACTTTCTGAATCTCGGTCTTGAGCCGACTCTCGGTACTGTCAATCGCCGTCTGGATCTTGATCATCTCCGGGTGGCGATCGCCGAGCTTCTCGGCCATCTGCGCGCGCGTGCGCTGAAGATCCGCGAGCTGACCCTTGAGCTGCTGAATATACGCGTTTGCGAGAATGGCCGGCACGGTATCGAGCGCTTCGGCATCGTTCCGAATTGCTTCCAACTGCTTGTATGCCGTCTCCTTTTGAAAGCGGTCGGTCCGTGCCTGCGTGACCGCGGCATTCAGCTCCCCGAGACTCTGGACGACGATGTTTTGCCGATCCTCGAGCGAGATGGAGTCAGTGTTCTCGCGATACTGCTGCAGCGCCTGCTCACTGGCCTCGACCTGCTTGCCCTGCTCGGCGACGCGTTGGCCCAGCCAGTCCGCCGCCTCCTTGACCGCGGTCAGCTTGTAGTCAAGATTTTGGTTGATGTACTGCTGAGCGTGCGCGTTCGCGACCCGCGCCGAGAGCCTGGGCTCGGGCGAAATGAACGCCACCTCGACCAATCGGCTGTTGCGAATGGGGTTGACCCTCAGACGCCCCAGAAACGCATCAATCGCCGCGGACTGTGCGCTGTTCTCGCCCTCTTCCGGCGGTTCGCTGGCGTCGGCTCCCGTCCCGGTTAGCGCATTCTGAATCCAGCCGGTGACGGTCGCTGCGACGCTCGCGACGCTAAACCCTTGGTTGGCGATGTCCGGCGCGAGCAACCGATGATCCCAGAGCTTCAGCGTATCAACCGTGCGCCGCGCCACCGCCCGGCTCTGAAGGATGCGGTACTGCGTTTGGTAGTAGTCCATTGCCTGCTGATCCTGATCGATGACCTCCTCGAACTGCACGACGTTCGCCGTCTCGTTCTCGATCAGCACCTGCGCACTCGCCTGGTAGAGAGGTGTGGCCATGAAGGTGTAGAGCGTGATGCTGCCAAAGATCACGACGAATGCCGTGATGGCCATCCGGCGACGCTTGTGGAGAATCCTGAGGTAATCGAGCAGCTGGCGACCGCCGGTCGTCGTGCTGTCTAGAGGAACACCGTAGCTGTCGCCGTACCCACCGGCTCGGCGCACGTCGGGCGTGCCACTGGGGTCGGGTGCCGGCGGCAGCGTGTTGCCGTCGAATCGAGGCTCGCTCGAAGCCGGCCGTTCAGGCCGTTCACGATCTGAAAGTGGCAGTATGGGATCCATCTAGAAGAACCTCTCCGGTACGATAATGGTGTCGCCAGCCCGCACCACGTCGTTGAGCTCGACGTCGGTCTCCACTTCTTCACCGTCGACGATTCGCATGACCTTCATGCGGCCGGTCGAGCCGCGGTCAGTCACACCGCCCGCCAGCGAGAGCGCCTGCAGGACGGTTGTGTCCTTGCCGATGGGGTAGGAGCCGGGGTTCCTGACCTGACCGAACACGTAGACAGTTTCCGCGCGGGGAACGAAGATCGTGTCGCCATCTCGCAGTTGCACGTTCTGATCGATCACTCCGCTCTGCAGCCCTCTGAGATTGACGCGCACGACGTCGGCTTGGCTCGTTTCAGTCGGCAGCGTGGGGCCCTCCACCTCCTCCCCCTTGCGGCTGCGGACTACGAGCGCCTCATGGCTCGCAGTGGGCAGCGCCGAGCCCGCGCGCGCCACCGCTTCAATCAGGGTCATGTTCCCCGTGAGCGGATACGTCCCGGGGTTTCTCACCTCGCCGACGATGAAGAGCCGCTGACTCTGGTATTGCTCCACGGCGACCGTCAGTTGCGGGTCCTTGAAGTACCCGTCCTTGAGTCGTGTCTTGATCTCCGCCTCGAGCTCTTGAAGCTTCAGCCCTCCCGCTTTCACGCGGCCGATGAGCGGAAACGCGAATGTGCCGTCGGCGTCGATCACGTACCTCCCGTTCATGTCCGGTTGGTCCCACATGGTGATCGCAAGCACGTCCGAAGGTCCGATGACGTAGCCGACTGGCAGCGATGGGGCGGGCCCGACGGGGCCCTGCTCCGTTGGGTCAGGTGCCGGCTGACCGGGCGCTGGCTGCGTCGGGTCAGGCTGGGTGGGCGCTGGCCAGCTTGGCTGCGGCGGGCTCGGCTCCGATGGCTCTGGCGGCGCCGGGTCTTGTGGTGGCGCCGGGGCCGGTTGCGGCGGCGGGCTGGGTTGTGACGGGGTGGGCTGCGACGGGTCCTGTTGTGGGGGCGGGTCTTGTGAGCTCTCGGCCTCGCCCGACCTGAAGGTCGGGCCTACACGGGCCGCGCGTTCCGACTGAATTGCGGCGAGCGTAGTCGACCCAGCCGCGGCCAGGAAGAGGACGAACGCTACCCGCGTGCCGACTTGTCTTCGGCTGCGTGTTCTAGCGGACCGCGGCCAGGGCCGCGCTCCCCGACGCTCACTTGAGAACCCTGAACCTTGACACGATGAGTCAAGTTTCGGGTTCTCACGGGTTCCAGTACTAGAATCCATACGTCACCGACAAGCCTGACCGAATGACGCTGTAGCCTCGGCTAGGCAAATCCGATCTTCGATGGTAGGACAGCACGTTGAAGCCGAGGCGCGTGTCCTGCCCGAGCTGATAGCCCACACCGCCACCAACATGGTCCACGAGGTCGACACGCTGGCCCGGTAACAGCTCAGTTTCGCCGCGATAGCCTAGGCGATCTCGTCCGCCGAACAGTACCACGTCCCAGGGGCCCGTCACACGCTGCGTTACTGACGTGGTCCAGCCAGTCTGCACGTAGTACGGATACTCGATTTCGAACGAGTACTCCACGTCGCTCGTGACGCCAAGCGTCACGCGCGTGTTGGTGGGTGCGGTATACGCCACATCGATGTCGGCCGTCATGCCAGAGAACCCGGGCAACTCACCGCCGGCAGCGGACGTGAGGCGGCGATAGCCCACGAGCGCCCTGCCGCGGATCAAGGCGAACTGACTGAGCTCGAACCCGGTCGTGAACCGGAAGCTGTCGGTATTCCGGATGGTGTTGAGATCGAAGCGCTCACGTTCGCCCGAGGTGCTCACGAGTAGGGTCGTCAGCGGCGTGAGCCGGTGACGAATCGCGAGATCAACACCATCGAGGCTACGATTCAGCACCTCCTCCAGCCGTGTGTCCAAAAAGACCGCATCGCCAGCGAAGTCGACCGTGCGCCGGCGTGCCGACAATTCGACGCTCGTCCGGCTCAACGCTTGAAGCTCGACGCCCGCGGTCACCTCGTTCCCAGACCGTCGCGCCCGCGCGTCGATCTCGTAGCCGGGGCGGGCACGCGTGCTGAGCGCGCTGAAGGAGGCAAATGGCCTGAGCTTGTTGAAGCGGTACTCGTAACGAGTTTCCCCGAAGCCGTTGACAGAGCGTTCGCCCTTGAATTGCGCAAAGTACACGAGCTCGACGTTTCCGTTAACACTCAGCAGACCATCCCCGGTGTGCAGCCACGCCTCGGTTGCCGGTGTCAGCGTGGCCGTGAAATCGGAATCCGATTCCGACGGCCGGTGGAACACGTTCGTGTCCACGCCGAGGTTCGAAATGCCAATCGTTGGTGCGAGCCCGACCGGACCGAGGTGCACCGGTGCACTGGCGACGGGATCCTCTTCCTCCTCCTGTGCCTGTGCTACGGGAGCAAGGAGCATGATCATCAGTTGCGACCCGACCAACGCACCGCATGAATACTTAGAGAGTCGCCGGCGTCGTGAACACGCCATTCCCATCCTCATCCACCTCGAGGCGGTCGAAGCTCCCATCAGCGTGGTACTGGATCCGCCGCCTCGGCCGGCCGCGCTCATCAGGGTCGAACGCGACGCTTCTCAGCACCGGCGTCTGACTGCCTTCTACCGGCGGATCGAAGGTCTCCCACTTGTCGACTCGCCCGTCACCATCACTATCCGATTCGACGCGCGCGAGCTGCCCATCGTCGTAGAATTCGATCCGATCGGCTTTCCCGTCACGCTTCGTCGAGAGGTCTCTACGAACGACCTGCTGGTTCGCGTCGCGGTAGATCCACGTGTCGACGACGCCGTCCTTCGCCCGAGACGATCCGACTTTCTCGAGCGTATGGTCCGCCGTGTAGTACTCCCAGCGATCGAGTGTTCCGTCCCCGTCCGTGTCACTCTCGATGTGCTCGACGCGATCGCCATCCATGTACGACCACGTGTCCACCCGGCCGTCCTTGTTGGTATCGACCTCGAGCCGGCGCAGTCGTCCCGTCTTCTCGTCGTACTGGGCGGCAACGCCAGGTTCCTCGACACGGAACCGTGCTTCGCGCGGGGGCGGCGTGTTGTGACAGCCCGCGAGGGGAGTGCTACTGACTAGGACGATTACGAGGAAGCGTCCGCGCATGCGGCCTCGCAGAGCAAAACACAAAAGACACCAGGACGTGCTGTGATCAGAAGGACAAAGCTTCGCCCCCTGACTTACAGCCGTGGAGTCGAGACTGCAAGCCGAGTCCGGTACCGGACCGGGTGGCTAGCGGGGCCGTGCCCGGCTCCTACGGTGTATGAGAAGCGGAGCGATCCCCTACGTTGCGCTGGCGATTGTAGCGCAGAACGGCCACTAATCAAACACCGCAACCATAAGCTCATCAATAACTTAGCGGGACGCACCAAACGAAAAACGGCCGATCCGGCGCAGCGGACCGGCCGTTGAGAGCCGGAATGGGAGTCACGTGGACGTGCTATGTCGAAGGACTCACGTCGTCATCATCGTCGCTGACGGCGATAGCGATGACAATCGCCGCGGCGGCGGCGGCGCCCAGCACGACCCATAGCAGTGTCTTGTTGCGCGCCCCCGCCTCTTCCTGTTGAGGTTGCTGGGGATCCTGTCCAAGAACACTCGACATCGGCGCCATCGCGCTGACCGCGACGTTGCTCACCGTCATCGTGGTGGACGACAGCATGATCGGCGCGCTCGTGCCGAGCACACGGCCATCCGCCCCAACGAGCTCGACGAGGTAGCTGCCCGCTGACAGGCCCTGGAAGTTGAAGGCTCCCTGCCAGTTTGACGCGGTTGAACCGACGAGCTGGCCGGTCAACAGACTACGGAGCCGCGCCGCCGAGTTGGGTGCGGGCTGGCTGTTGAGGAGCGCCGTGCCGGAAATCTGACCGACGCTGGTCTCGTATGCGCCAGCCGCCGCGGCGGGCAGCGGCTGATAGGCAAGGACCATCGAGACCGCCAAGAGGATGGATACGAATCGCTTCATGGTGAACTCCTCAAGTATCTGCGACCAGCCCGGCTTCGGGACCGGCCTATGGTCGAGCCGGAGAAGATACCCTACCGGAGAAGCCGTGGATAAAAGCCCATATAGCATCGCGCTGCCAAGCGCTCCTGTCAAGCACGACCGCACGAAAAGGGGGCGAGGGCGGGGCAGGGACACTAGACCACCTTGACGTCTGCGGCGTCGACGAGGACGCTGGCCCCGCGCCCAATGAGGTCGACCGAGATCACGAGGCGCGCGTGCGCGCCTTTGCGGATCAACCGCCCCACGACGCCTTTGAGTGGACCATAGACCACCATGACCCTCATCCCCTCCTTGATGAGGGGGCACGGGTCGTAGGGCAGCTCGCTATCCACCAACTGGCGCACGCCCTCGATCTCCTCGTCTGGAATGGGTGAGGGTGCGCCGTGCACACCGACGATGGTCACGACCCCGTCGCATTTGAGGATGGGCAACCGCTCCGCGGCATCGAACCGAGCGAAGCAGTAGCCCGGAAATAGAGGCCAGTCGACCTGCTTCTTTCGGTCTCTCCAGCGGCTCCACTGCGTGATCGTCGGCAGAAACACCTCCACGTGCTTCTCCGCGAGTCGGTCTCGCACGACTTTCTCGTGACGCGAACGGATCCAGAGCGCGTACCATTGCGAGACGGGGGTAGGAGTATCAGACATCGCGAGCTTTACAGTGTAGTCCTGGCTGTTCGCTGCCCGCAACGCCTAATATTGGTGAGGAAAACGAGGGCTGTCCGGGGCTGTCCCCGTTCTCCCGCTATCGCCACCCTGTCAGGTTGCCGATAGAATGAACCGCTCGTGGCCAGGCGATCCCACACGCGACCGGTGACCGAGCAAATCTCGGAGCTCACCACGGCGCGGCTGTCGATATACTTGCGGTGTCTGGAGGCGCTCGAGATCGCGGGCGTGAAAACCGTTTCCTCGCTGGCGCTCGCAGAGCAGTTTCACCTGAACGCCGCGCAGATCCGAAAGGATCTCGCATACTTCGGCGAGTTTGGTATCCGCGGCGTCGGGTATTACGTGAAAGACCTCAAACGGCATCTGCGGGAGATCCTCGGCGTCGACCGGACGATCAAGGCGGTCATTCTCGGCGCCGGCAACCTGGGGCTGGCGCTGGCAGACTACGCAGGGTTTCGCGACGACGGCTTCGATATCGTGGCGCTGTTCGACATCGTGCGCGAGAAAATCGGCGGATACTCCAAATCGGGTGTCCCGATCCGATCGCTCCGCGACCTCGGACGCGTCGCGGAGCGCGAGCACGTGGAGATTGCGGTGAATGCGGTGCCCGCTGCCGCAGCGCAGGTGGTCGTGGATCTGGCGACCGCCGCCGGTATCAAGGCCATTCTCAACTTTTCGCCGTCGCCGATTCGTGTACCGCGCGGTGTGAAGCTGAAGAACGTCGACCTCACCGTGTCACTCGAGAGCCTCTCTTTCTACCTCGCCCACGGTCGGATGGAGGGGGAAGACTAGGGATCATGAAGCGCGCACAGCGAGGCAGTCAGGACGAGGCAACAAGAGGCCTGTCGCACGTCGATGAGGCGGGGCGTGTCCGGATGGTGGACGTGACCGAGAAGCCTGTCACGGCACGTGAGGCCGTGGCGCGCGGCCACATTCGGCTGAGCCGCGAAGCGCAGCGTCTCGTTCGCAGTGGCCGCATCGCGAAGGGCGACCCGTTGCAGGTGGCACGCGTGGCGGGCGTGCTGGCAGCCAAGCGAACCGCTGATCTGATCCCCCTCTGTCACCCGTTGCCCCTCACGCACACGGCGGTGGAGCTGCACGCGCGCCGAGACGGCTACGAGATCGAGGCACGGGCGCGGACCACCGCGCAGACCGGCGTGGAGATGGAGGCGCTCACGGCCGTGGCCGTTGCCGCGCTCACGATCTACGACATGGTCAAGGCGGTCGACCGTGAAATGGTAATTGGCGACATCCGACTCGTGGAGAAGCGGGGCGGCACAAGGAGATAGTGGGCCTCAGTAACCGATTTTCGTGGTCGGCCGACCTGAGGACGAGGTCCCGACAATCGTTTAGATGGAGGACCACCCAGCCAGCAATGACTTTGCCGAATCCGCGACACTCTGCCCGTCGCCCGTCGCAATAGTTGCGCGGTTGTCAGTACTCATTCGCTGTTTTCCGGCGGAAGTAGCATGGCACGAATCCTGCGCTACTCCTCGCGATGCGCGTTTGAGGATTGACCCAGACGACGCTATGCTGATGGAGGCGTGGGATGCGGACGCTGCAAGAAAGGGTCGCTCACATCGAGGGACAGATGGTAGAACAGTCGCAAGCCTTTGCGGACATCCGAGGAGGTCTTCGCCGTCTCGAGCAACGGATGGACCGTTTCGACCAGCGGATGGACAGCCTCCACGACAAGATGTCACGGCAGTTTGTCTGGATTGTGGGTATTCAGTTCACGACACTCGTGGCCATGATCGGTGCTGTGCTGGCGCGTGGCTGACGCGCGATTCCCGCGAAATCAGCTTCAACACACCTTCTCTCGCGGGCTTTCTCACTTTGTGTCAGTGAACGTTCTGACCGTTCACCGCGATGTAGCCGCGAGCACGATCCGCCGCGCGGGCGAGAGCGCACTCCCGACACCTGAGATAATACGCACCATGCCCGCGCCCGGGACCGTCGCGACCTCGCCGTTTCCGACGCCAGCCCCGGCGAGAATCCGTACGCTCGCCGAGGTGCCGCAGTACCTACGCGCGCACTTCCCACGCGACGTCTTGCTCGGCCGATGTGGTGCCGAGCGCGACGAAACCTTCTCCACGGCGTTGTTCTGCGATCGCGTGCAGCACGTCGCCGTCGGTTTGATGGCGCGCGGCGTCCAGCCGGGCGACCGCGTGGCCATCCTCTCGTCGAGTCGGCCGGAGTGGCTTCTGGCCGACCTCGCCATCCTGTCGATCGGCGCCGTGACGGTGCCGATTTATCCGACGCTTGCGCCCGCGCAAGTACGTTATCTCCTCGAGGACAGCGGGTCGCGGCTCCTCTTTGTTTCAGATCTCGACCAGGCCGCCAAGGTCCAGACGGCACGTCATCTCCTGCCGGACCTCGAAGGCGCCATCCTGTTCGATCCGGCGGATCCCGTTCGCCCGCTGGCGCGACATGAAGGTGGGGCGGCCTCCGCGGCCGACGAGGCGCCCGGGGGCCTGCACGGCTCGCTGATGACGATGGCCGACTTGGAGACGAGGGGACGCGAGGCGCTCGCCTCGACGCCGGATGATCTCGAGGCGCTCCGCCGCCGCACGGATGCGGTGCAGCCTTCGGATCTCGCCGCGATCATCTACACGTCGGGGACGACCGGTGAGCCCAAGGGTGTCATGCTCACTCACCACAACATCGTGTCGAACGTGGTGCCCTGTGGCGGCATTCTGGGGTGCTCGCCCGCCGACACCGCCCTGTCGTTTCTGCCACTCAGCCACTCGTTCGAGCGCGCCGTCGTCTACATCTATCTCTACGAGGGCGTGACGGTGATGTTCGCGGAGTCGATCGACACGCTGGCGCGCGATCTGACACGGACGCGGCCCACGGTCATGACGGGCGTGCCCCGCGTGTTCGAGAAGCTGCGCGCGCGCGTGATGGAGACCGTATCGAGCGCGGTGGGTCCGCGGCGGCGATTGCTCGACTGGGCGCTCACCGTCGGACACGCGCACGCTCGGACGCGCCTCGAAGGCACGCGTGCACCGTTCGGATTGCGCGCCCGGAATGCTGTGGCAGACCGACTGGTCTTCGCGAAGATTCGATCGCGTACCGGCACCGACCGCGCGCGGCTGCTCGTCTCGGGCAGCGCGCCGCTGTCGTCCGACGTGTGTGCCTTCTTTTACGCGATTGGCCTCCTGCTGATCGAAGGGTATGGTCTGACTGAAACGGCACCGGTGCTCGCCGTGAATCCGAGCGACGCGCCACGGCTCGGCACCGTCGGTTGTGCGATCCCGAGCGTCGAGCTCGCCACAGCCGCGGATGGTGAGATTCTTGCGCGTGGGCCGAATGTCATGCTGGGTTACTACAAGCAACCAGAGTCGACCGCCGAGGTGCTGCGCGATGGCTGGATCCGCACCGGAGACATCGGCTCTCTCAGCCCGGATGGGTATCTGACGATTACCGATCGCAAGAAGGATCTATTGATCACATCCGGCGGCAAGCACGTGGCGCCGCAGCCTATCGAAGATTTGCTCAAGCGACATCCCCTCGTGGCGGAAGCGATGCTCATCGGCGATCGGCGGCAGTTCATTGCCGCGCTCATCGTGCCGAACTTTGCTCTGCTCGCGCCACGCCTGACGGCGGCGCGCGTCGACGTTCCGACTCACGAAGCGATGTGCGAACGCGCGGAGACGCGCGCGATCTATCAGGAAATCGTCGACGGCGTGAATGCCGGCCTCGCACAGTACGAGCGCGTCAAACAACTCGCCCTGCTGCCGACCCAGTTCACGGTTGCAGGTGGCGAGCTCACGCCGACGTTGAAAGTGAGACGCAATATCATCGCGGAGCGTTGGCAAAACGTCATTGACGCGCTATACAGGGGGAGTCCGCACACGGCCACACCGCCCGAGCGGACATGAGTGGTCACCAGCCGGCGTGTGTCTGCCGCAGCGCGACGTGCCCGCCGAAGCGCGAAGGAGAGGAATCATGATTCAAACGGTTCTCGATGCCATCAACGAACAGATCAACAACGAGCTGTGGGCGTCACACTCGTATCTCGCCATGGCCGGAGTGTGCGAGCAACTGAACTTTCCGGGCGCTGCGACCTGGCTTCGCATCCAGAGTGACGAAGAGCGTGGCCATGCGCTGAAACTGTTCAACTACGTGATCGCCAGGAATGGTCTGGCCGCATTGACGAGCATCGATGCGCCGAACCACGCGAAAGCCAAGAGCCTCGGAGCGGTGTTCAAGGGGGCGCTCGAGCAAGAAGAGGAAGTCAGCCGCCAGATCAACGCGCTCTACGAGCTCGCCTACAACAATCGAGATTTTGCGTCGGTCGTCGAGCTCCAGTGGTTTCTCACCGAGCAAGTGGAAGAAGAAAAGGTCGCCCGGGACCTCGTCGCCAAGCTGGAGCTGGCAGGCACCGATCCAGCGGCGCTGCTCGAAGTGGACCGGGAGCTGGGAGCGAGAGTTGTGACAAGGTGAAGCATGAACAGAGGCGCCTTCACTCGTCGTGTGCTGCTGCTGGCGCTGATCATCGCAGGGCCAGCAGGCGCGCAGCATCCCCGGCCGATGACGATGGTGGACCTGCTGAACGTGCCACGCATCACCGACGCGCAGCTCTCGCCGGATGGTCGGCAGGCATTGTTCGTCAAGAGTGAGGCCGACTGGAAAGTAAACGAGCGCATCGAGCATATCTGGCGCGTAGACCTGGACGGCTCGAACCTGCGGCAGCTGACCAACGGGGGGCAGGGTGAGAGCAGCCCCCGATGGTCGCCCGATGGCGGAACGATCGCGTTCGTGGCAAAACGAGGCGAGGACAAGGAGGCCGAGGCGCAAATTTGGCTGATCGCGAACGATGGTGGGGAAGCGCGGCCCCTGACGGCCCACGAGACGTCCGTCTCAGCCATCGCGTGGGCGGTCGACGGCACGCACGTGTATTTCGTCGCGGGCGACCCGAAATCCGCAGATCGGAAAGCGCGTGACAAGGCGAAAGACGATGTCTATGCGCTCGACGAGGATTATCGGCAGGAGCACTTGTGGCAGATTGATGTCGAGACGCAGACGGAGACACGGGTGACCAGGGGTGACTTCTCGGTCATCGACTACGAGCTGTCACGTGACGGCACCCAGATCGTGTATCACCGTGGTTCCAGCCCGCTGATTGGCGACAACGAGCAGCGGGAAATCTGGGTCATGGCGGCTGACGGCAGTGGTGCGAAGCAGATGACGAAGAACAGCGCCACGGAGAGCGACGCCGAGCTCTCGCCGGACAACAGTCAGATACTCTTCCTCGCTGAGGTCAATGCGCAGTTCGAGTTTCCATACAACAGCAACCTGTTCCTCGTGCCGGCCGAGGGTGGAAGTGGCGGGTCGGCGCGGATAGTCACGGCCGATTTTCCCCATGAGGTACAAGACGCGACCTGGTCGAAGGACGGTCGCGCCATCTACGTGCTGGCGAACATGGGCCTCCACTCGGAGCTGTTCCGGTTCGACGTCGGTGACGGCGGGGCGGTGAACGGTCAATCGCACCGATTGACCGACGGTGAGCACGCACTGAGCGATTGGCACTATGTGGCCGCGCTCGACGGCCATGTGTTCATCGAGGACACGCCATCGAGCCCTGGCGAGATCTGGACGCTTGATCAAAGCCACGACGAGCCGCGGCGCGTGACGCAGCTGTTCGACCGGCTCGCGCACGAGTTCAAGCTGCCCCGGCAGGTCCGGATCGAATGGCACGGCGCAGACGACGAAACCGTGGAGGGACTCCTCTATTACCCGCTCGATTACCGGCGCGGCACGCGCTACCCGCTCGTCGTCCAGACGCACGGCGGGCCACATGCGTCCGACAAGTTCGGCTTCGGCGCCTGGAGCAGCTACGTGCAGGTGTTGACGGCGAAGGGGTATGCGGTACTGAAGCCGAACTACCGCGGCAGCACCGGTTACGGCGACGCGTTCTTGCGTGACATGGTGGGTCACTACTTCGAGAACGCGCACCTCGACGTCCTGGCTGGTGTCGATGCGGTGATCGCGATGGGGGTGGCTGATCCCGACCAACTTGCTGCCATGGGCTGGAGCGCCGGCGGCCACATGACGAACAAACTCATCACCTTCACGGACCGGTTCAAGGCGGCCGCGTCTGGGGCTGGCGCGTCGAACTGGGTCTCGATGTATGGGCAGAGCGACGTCCGCTCGTATCGCACGCCTTGGTTTGGTGGGACGCCGTGGCAGAAGGACGCGCCGATCCAGGCGTACTGGGACAACTCGCCGCTCAAGGACGTCGCCAACGTCAAGACGCCGACCCTCTTCTTGGTCGGCGAGCGCGACGTTCGCGTGCCGCCGCCCCAGTCGGTCGAGATGCACCGCGCGCTCAAGGCGAATGGTGTGCCCACGCATCTCTACATGGCGCCGCGTGAAGCGCACGGCTGGCACGAGCTGCGTCACGAGCTGTTCAAGATGAACGTCGAGCTCGCGTGGTTCGAAGAGCACGTCACGAAGCGCGTTTACACGTGGGAGAACGCGCCGGCCGAGGAGGAAGAGAAGAAGAAGGAGACAGACGACACGACAAGTGACAGGTAGGGCGCGTTCGCCGAACGCGCCGGCGGACGCCTCGGCGAATGCGCCGGCGGACGCCTCGGCGAGGCGTCCCTACCTAGATTGTTGAGGACGCTTGGGTGCGCATTTGGCTCGGCATAGACCTGTTCCTCACGGACTGGAGCCGATGGAAGAAGCGTGTTCGCAACGCGCCGTGGAAGCTGAGGCTGGCGGGCGCGCAACTCGTCGATCGCGGCTTGACGTCGCGTCGACCGAGGGACTGGCGCACGCACTTCTCACATCGGCTCAGCGGCTCGGGCATCGAGATTGGCGCGCTTTCTCGACCGCTGCAGACGCACCCAGGGATCAAGGTGCGCTACGTAGACCGCCACAAGATTTCGGAGCTGCGGGCGGAGTATCACGAGCTGCACACGTTTCCGTTCACCGAGCCGGATATCGTGGACGATGCGCACACGCTCGGGACGCTGCCTGACGCGTCGGAGGATTTCCTGATTGCCGCCCACCTCCTCGAGCATATGCGGGATCCCATTCGAGCGCTCGAGGCCTGGTGCCGTGTCGTGCGTCCCGGCGGACTCATCTACCTGATCTTGCCAGACAAGCGGGCGAGCTTCGATCGGTTCCGCCAGCGAACGCCCCTCGATCACATGGTCCTGGATTACCGGCAGCCATCTCGGGATCGGGACTTCGCGCATTTCATGGACTTCGTCGTGCACGCCATGCAGAAGACAGGGCAGGTAGCGGTCGAGGAAGCGAGGCGATTGGAACAGATCGACTACAGCATCCACTTCCACGTGTTTCAACCAGCCGATGCCGTTCGGTTGCTTCAGTGGTTCGCCCGGCACGTACGGCCCATCGAGATCGTGGAAGGTCCTGTGACCTATCCGTTCTCAGACGAGTTTCACACCTTGCTCCGGGTCCTCTGACAGCTCCAACCGACCCTGGTCCCTGGCCCCTCGCCCCTGTCCTAGAGAGGAGGGGATGTCGGTGCTGCGTCCCGGGGCTGGCACTGCTTCAACAGCGAGCGAAAGAAGCGCGCGGGGTTGTCGAGGGCGTTGATGTTGATGCGGAATGCGTCCTCGGCGCCAACAACCAGCAGCGTCCCGTCCGGACGCGCCCGCAGGCCCAGCGGCTTCAAGAACTGCAGCCGGCTGGGGTCACCCGTTGGGCCCTGGAACTCGTAGTAGTTCTGCGCCGGCTCAATCGTTTCTTCATAGCCGTCCTCTGGCGGATAGGTAATCAGCACCGGGTAACCGGTCTGATGCAGCCGTTCCGTCAAGAGGCCCCACTCGTCCTTGTGCAGGTATTCCCGGCGGCGGAAGTCGTCGGTAATGTGAGCGACGTTGAAGGTGTAGCGAATCTCGTTCTCGCTCGCCAGCCAGTGCTCGCGAGAGTACCGGACGATCTCCGGAAGCTCGTCGAAGTTCGACTTGAACGCCATGGTGATGTAGCGGAGTCGCGGCGCGCCGGTCGTCCGGCGAAAGACCTCCGTGAGCAGATCGAGATTCTTCTTGAACACGTCGAAGCGCCCGAACTTGCGAAGCTCGGCGAAGCGATTTGCCTCGAGGGTGTCGAGCGAGACGTTGATGTGATGCAGGCCAGACTGCGCCCAGGCGTCGAAGTCCGCTGCCTTGAGCGGCCTTGCGAGATTGGTCGTGAAGAAGATCTTCCGGCGCGCGTTGTCCGGGATGAGCTCGAGAAACGCGTTCAAGCGCGGGTGCAACGTGGGTTCGTGAAGGCAGGAGAGATAGAAGCTGCCATCGGGCACGCACGGGACGAGACGGAGCAGGTTACGGTACGTCTCCTCGCTCATCAACTGGGTGCGCGTGACGGCATTGTAGTCGACCAGGCAGAACGGGCACCGCAGGTTGCAGTTGTTGGTGATGTCCGCCGAGACGAACCAGAGGAACTCGGTCATCGCGATCGGGACGTCGGACGCGTCATGGTGCGGGAGTGACGTAAGCGTGCCTTGGATGCGCACCTTGACGCGCAGATTCGGAATCTCGGCGCAGCTATCCGGGAGGACGCACGTGAACCCGCAGGCGCCGTCGCCGATGGCCGCCGCCTTCAAGTCTTCCCGAGGCTCGTTCGCGACCGTCGCGGCGAGAACCCGGTCGTTGTGACAGCACTCGACGACGACACGGCGACCAGGGTGTGCGAGATCGGCCGCCCATCCGGTGAGCGTGTCGTACTCGACACGGTCAAGATGTCCGGCCAGCTGGGGACGGAGATGCGCGAGTCGCAGCAGCCGATCCGGCGAAGAGCCGAGCTTCATAAGGAGGTCACCACTGGTCCCTGATCGCTGAGACAGCCCTGGGACCTCGCCCCTGGCCCCTCGCCCCTTCTGCTACTCGAAAATCCGGGCGTGGCCGACCGGCCACCAGCGCAATTGAACTTTCCCGATGACGTACTTCTTCGGCACAAAACCCCAGTGGCGGCTGTCGGAGCTGTTGTTGCGATGATCGCCCAGGACGAAGTAATAGCCGTCTGGGATCAGTTGGGGCCCCCAGTCGTCGTGGCCGCGATATTCCCGCGGGACATAGTCGTCACGCAGTGGCACCTTGTTGACGAAGAGATGGCCATCGACCACCTGGACCTCGTCCCCAGGCTCGCCGATGATGCGCTTGACGAAGGATTTCTCTGGATTCTGTGGGAACCACAGCATCACGATGTCCCCGCGTTGCGGGTCGTGCATGCGGTAGACCAGCTTGTTCACGATGAGCCGGTCTTGATCGGCCAGCGTCGGCGCCATGCTCTGCCCCTCCACGCGTGCCACCTGCATGCCAAACGTGACGATGAGCGTGGCGTAGATGGCAGCCGAGGCGAGAGTCTTGAACCAGGTGAACAGCTCGTCTGCGAACCGCTTCCAGAACAGCGAGAGGCCGCTGGGCTCGGACCGCTCCGCGGCCCCGGCGTCAGCCACAGGGGGCCGCGCGCCTGGCTGGATGTCACCGCTGTACGAGGGCTCGATCGGTGCCGGAGCCGGCATCGCCCATCCCGACGGGATGTCGGCGAACGCCGGATCTCGAGCGCCCAACGACCCGGCCGGGGCGCCCAGCGCGGCTGCCGCGCCGGCAACCCCGCTCGTTTCGTCGGGCCGCGGATCCCGAGCTACAGCTTCAGGTACTCCCGCAGCCGCTTGGTCTGTGTGCGGCTGACCGGGATTTCCGTCGCCTTGGCGTCTTTCATCCTCAGGATAAAGTTTCGACTGAACCAGGGGACGATCTCCTTAATCTTGTTTATATTTACCAGATACGAGCGGTGAACGCGCCAGAAAACCTCCGGGTCTAGCTGAGCTTGCAGCTCGTCGAGCGTCCGGCAGCTCGACGAGCCCGTGAGAGTGCTCGCCACGATGGTGACGACTTCGTCGGCGAGCGACGCGTAAATCAGCTCGTCGGCTTGCGTCAGGACGAACCGTTCGCCAACGCGGACGGCCAGCTGCGGCGTCCGTCGCGATTGCTGGCCTGCCACCATTTGGACGAGACGTTCCAGCTCCTGGTTCGCCCGCGCGGGAGCCGCGCGATCCGAGGCGACCCGCCGACGAGCCCGCTGCACCGCCTGCTCGAGCCGGGCGAGATCCACCGGTTTGAGCAGGTAGTCCACGGCGTTCACCTGGAACGCATCGAGCGCGTACTGATCGAACGCGGTCACGAAGACAATCTCGGTCAGGAGCTGGCGGTCCAGGGCGCGTCGAGCCACCTCGAAGCCGTTCATCCCTGGCATCTGGACGTCCAGGAAGACGACGTCCGGCGCGAGCGATTGGAGCAGGCTCAGCGCCTCCAGGCCATTGCTGGCGTGTCCCACCACCTCCACGCCGTCGAGACCACGCAGGAGGAAACACAGCTCATCGCGCCCGAGTTGCTCATCGTCGACGACCAGTGCGCGGACGTTCATGAGTTCTTCGGTTCCACGTAGGGCGCGGCTTTAGCCGCGCCAACACCATCGACGGCGCCCCTAAAGGGGGCGCCCTACAAAGGGGGGCGCCCTACCCCCTGCTGGTCACTGCTGCGGGTGTTCACGCACTCCGCCGATCAGGCAGCACGACCTCCGGAATCTCGACACGCACCAGCGTGCCTTCGCCAGGGATGGTATGAATCGATAGTCGGCAGTGCGCCCCGTAGATGACTTGCAACCGCTCGTTCACGTTCTGTAACCCGATGCCATGCCCGTCACGCGAGAGGGCACCCTCGATCTGTTCATGCGTCATGCCGAGCCCATTGTCGATGACTTCGACAACGGTCTGCCCCCGATAGCGACTGCTCCGGATGAGAACGCGCCCGCCACCGATCTTGTTCGCGAGGCCGTGCTTGATGGAATTCTCGACCAGTGGCTGGAGGATCATGCTCGGCACGATTTGCTCGAGTGTGTTCGGCGCGATGTCCTTGTCAACGTGCAGGCTCGGACCGAAGCGGACGCATTCGATATCGAGGTACTCGTCCACCGCCGACAGCTCCTCACGAAGCGTGACGAATTGATCCTGGCTGCGCAACAGCCGCCGCAGCAACGTTGACAGTCGAATGATCAGCAGCCGTGCGATTTCTGGCTGCGACCGGATCAACGACGAGATCGATGCCAGCGTGTTGAAGAGGAAATGTGGATTGATCTGGTTGGTCAGCGCCTGGATGCGCGCCGCCATCAGCAGTTTTTCCTGCTCCTCGAGCTTGTGCTCAATCCGGGCGCCGTTCCAAATCTTGATGGGAATCGCCACCGACAGCATCGTTCCCAGCAGCGCGAGGGCGAGGAGCCACGGTGTGTCGGCAGGCAAGTAGAAGAGGCGCTCCTCGCCAAAGCGTCGGCCCAGGGCTTGGCGCAGCAACTCCAGGCCAATGGGTGCGGTAATGAGGGCGACCTGCCAATCGATTTGAAACCGGCGCAACGCCGCCCAGAGATAGCGCAGGACGCGGGCGAACACGAACGGCGAGAAATGCCAAATCGCTTCCTTCGGACACAGCTCACGCAGGCCGCCGCCGGCGAAACCGCAGCCGACGGCGAAGGGCACGGCAATGATCTCGTGCGCGGCCAGCGCAGGAATGCCCACCATGGCGCCGACCAAGGCACCAGCGTACGGACCGGCGATGAGCCCGGCGAGGAAAGGGCCCGCAAGCGAGACGTCGGCGGCGTTGTACCCCAGTAGCAAGCGCGAGATGACGCCAAGGGACAGCGGTACGCCAAGCGCGAGCGCGAAGATGAAGCGGTCGGACCATGGGCGCCGCTCCGACAAGAGGATGCGACGGAATCGCCAGAAGCGCACCAGCATGGTGGCAACCACCGCCACCACCGCGATTTGCACCAGCAGGGTGGTCAGCAGCACCTGGTTGGCCGAGAGGAGCGTGGGCCCGCGCGACACTTTCGCCGAGTCTAACACGAGGGGCGAGGGGCGAGGGCGAGCGACGTCGGGACCTCGTGCCTCGCCCCTCGTGTCCTGTCCGCGTGATATCCTGGCTTTGATGTACCTATTTGTGGAGGACCGTGCATGATTCGTCCCTTCATCATCGGGTTTGCGACCACGCTCAAGCACATGTTCAGGAAGCCGGTGAGCGTGAACTACCCTGACCAGAAGGTCCCGATGTTTCCCCGGTATCGCGGCAAGCAAGTGTTGATGCGGGACGAGAATGGCCTCGAAAAGTGCGTCGCGTGCGGGCTCTGCGCCGTGGCGTGTCCGGCCGACGCCATTTATCTCGAGCCGGCCGAGAACGACGGCACCGTCATGGCGGGGCCCCGGTACGCGAAGGTCTATCAGATCCACAACACGCGCTGCATCTTCTGCGGCTACTGCGAAGAGGCGTGTCCGGTGGGTGCCATCTTCATGGGCAAGGACTACGAGCTCGCGGTCTACAGCAAAGACGACTTCATTTGGGACAAGGAAGACCTGACGATTCCGTTGCCTGAGAAACATGCAGGACTTCCGTGAAGCGCTCGACGAGCGGGTGCTCATCTGCGATGGTGCGATGGGCACTGAGCTCTACACGCGCGGCGTGTTTCTCAATCGCTGCTTTGACGAGCTGAACCTGACCAGACCAGACGAGGTCGGGGATGTTCACAGGGGGTACGTTCGCGCCGGTGCGGACGTCATCGAGACGAACACGTTTGGCGCGAACCGTGTCAAGCTTGCATCATTTGGCTTGGTGGAACGGCTGGGCGACATCAACATCGCCGGCGTGCACTTGGCACGTCACGCCGCGCGCGGGGCCACGTTCATCGCTGGCTCCATGGGGCCGCTCGGCGTTCGTGTGGAGCCCTGGGGAAAGACAGGTCTGGACGAGGCCGAGGAGTATTTCCGCGAGCAGGCGGCGGCGCTCGCCGAAGGCGGCGTCGACCTGTTCATCCTCGAGACGTTTCGCGACGTGAGCGAGCTCGGGGCAGCCGTCAGGGCCGTCGGTCGCGTGTCAGCCGCGCCGATCGTTGCGCTGCTCACGACGGGGGAGGATGGCAGCACGCACGACGGTGTGCCGCCCGAGGAATTCACGCCACAGCTCGAGGCGTTTGGCGCTGACGTCATTGGGGTGAACTGCAGCGTCGGACCAGCCGCGATGCTCGACACCATCGAGCACATGGCCGCGCTCACCGACCGGCGGCTCGCCGCGCAACCGAACGCCGGCAGGCCGCGCGACATCGAAGGGCGCAACATCTATCTCTGCTCGCCCGAGTACATGGCGTCATACGCGAGCCGGTTCGTGACGAGTGGCGTTCGTCTCGTCGGTGGGTGCTGCGGAACCACGCCCGAGCACATCAGGCAGATGCGGGCGGCGGTCGGCGCACTCCCGGCCCCCGCAGCTCGAGGACAACAAAGCGTAGGCCGCCCCTCTGAAGGGCGTCCCTTGAGGGGCGCCACCGATCCCGTGCGCGCTCAGGGCGCGGCCAAGCCCTACCGTCATGACGCTCGAACGGCTCGGCCTGCCGTCACGCCCGTTCCGCGCGCTGAGAAGTCGAGTGCCGCCGCGGCGTTCGCGCGCGGCGACTTCGTCATTGGCGTTCAGTTGGTGCCGCCGCGTGGCTACGAATGCGGCGCCCTCCTGGAAGCGGCTCGCACGGTGAAGGCACGTGGCGCCGACTTCGTCTATGTCCCTGAGCACGGCAACGGCGTCGCCCGCATGAGCGCGATTGCGGCGGCGTTGCTGGTGGAGCAGCGTACGGGCATCGAGACGCTGTTGCAGTACGCCTGTCGCGACCACAGCTTACCCGCCATTCAGGCCGATCTCTTGGGTGCGCACGCGATGGGGTTGCGCAACGTCCTGCTCGTGACCGGTGAGCCGCTCAGACAGCACGACTATCCGGATGCAACCCTTGTCTTCGACGTCGACTCGATCGGGTTGACCCATGCCGTCGCGACGCTCAACCGGGGTGAAGATATCGGCAGCCAGTCCATTGGCCGACCCACCGCGTTCCACATTGGCGTGGCCGCGAACCCCACCGCCGTCGTGCCAGACCACGAGGTGCGCCGCTACCGCTACAAGGTAGATGCCGGTGCTGAGTTCCTCGTTCTGCAGCCGATCTTCGATGCCGCCGACCTGGCCGC
Source organism: Luteitalea sp. (assembly GCA_009377495.1). Taxonomy (GTDB): domain Bacteria; phylum Acidobacteriota; class Vicinamibacteria; order Vicinamibacterales; family Vicinamibacteraceae; genus WHTT01. Next base: position 173,979 of record WHTZ01000001.1, on the reverse strand, counting down.
CTTTCTCGATCGGCTCGGCGCGCCGCGCCTGCCGGCCATTGCCAGTGTTCAGCCGCTCACAAGCGTGCGCGAGGCCGAGGAGCTTGCGCATGAGGTGCCTGGCGTTCGCGTGCCCGCAGCGCTCGTCGAACGCATGGCTCGCGCCGAGGAAACAGGCTCGGTGGTTGGCGAGGGGCTCGAGATCGCGCGCGAGCTCATCGTGGCCCTGCGGCCCCTCACACAGGGCGTGCTGGTGGTGCCGGCGCGTGGCGAGCTCGAGAGTGCGCTCGAGTTGGTGGAAGGGGTAAAGGGATAAAGGAGCTATCCCTCTATCCCTTTGCAAACGGTTGCCCCAGGGCCCCCATAACTGTATAGTCCTCGAGATACTGGGCCGTTAGATGCTGGCTTGGCGAATGGCTTGCGTGGACGCGCGATATCGTCCGTGCCGCCGGAGAGGATCTCGGTGTGGACACTCGGTCCTCACGGAACGGAGTGTGAAAGTGATGACGTTGTTCCCCCGTGATACGACCCGTCGCGACGACGAGCTGGTGACAGGCTCGGATGCTGCAACGCGGGCGCTTTCGGTGACCGTCGTCGAAAACGAGTTCGTCGAAGGCGTCTACGAGAAGCTCGCGTCGGTGTACGACCTGACATTTGGTCCCGCGCTGCAGGCCGGGCGAATCCGTGCGATCCAGCGGATGGCGATCAACCCCGGAGACACGATCCTGGAAGTGGGCGTCGGGACGGGCAGTAATCTTTCGCTGTATCCACGGCACGGTCAGGTGGTTGGTATCGACCTCTCGAGCTCGATGCTGGAGAAAGCCCGCGAGCGGGTCGTCCGTGAGCGGATGTCACACGTTCGCCTCGTCCAGATGGACGCTGCGGATCTCAAGTTCGCCGATCGGCGATTCGATATCGTCTACGCGCCCTATCTCATTAGCGTCGTGCCCGACCCGGTGCGGGTGGCCCGCGAGATGCGGCGTGTCTGCCGACCTGGCGGGCGCATCGTCTTCCTGAACCACTTCCTCAGCGCCGGTCCCGTGATGTCGCGCGCGGAGCGCATGCTGTCGCCGTTGACGATCCACATCGGGTTCCGATCCGATCTGGATTTGCCCGCCTTCCTCGCGCAGGCAGAGCTGAAGCCGACCTCGATCGAGAAGGTCAACATTCCGCGCATTTGGTCCCTCGTCACGTGCGTCGAGGAACACTGAAGTCAGCGATGCCACGTGCGCTCGCCGGCTACGGGATCTTTTTCAGGCAGTTCATCCAACGGTACCATACGACCGGCGCAGTGATGCCGAGCGGGCGCCCGCTCGCGGCCGCGCTCTGCCGCTACGTCGGTGGGGCGCCGGGGCCGCAGCGCATCCTGGAAGTGGGACCGGGCGTTGGTGCCGTGACCATGACGCTCGTCGAACGCATGCGCGACGACGATGATCTGTGCCTGGTCGAGATCAACGAGATGTTCGTGGCGTACTTGCAGGAGGCGTTCAAGGAGCGTCCGCAGTTGCGGTCCAAAGCCCCCCGTGTCGCGCTCGTTCACGGCCGCGTCGAGGACCTGTCGCGCGAAGGCTACGACCTGATCATCTCTGGCCTGCCGCTGAACAACTTCACGGCTCCCGAGGTCGATCGGATTCTGCACGGATTCGCGCGACTGCTCAAGCCTGGCGGCGTCCTCTCGTTCTTCGAGTACATCGCCGTGCGCTCAGCGAAGACGTGGGTGAGCCTGCCGAAAGAGCGCGAGCGGCTGCGTGCGGTCGATGCGGTTCTGCGGCGCGCCCTTGACGCGACCGAGTTCCGCCGTGACTGGGTCTGGCCCAACGTCCCACCGGCTTGGGTCCACCACCTCCGGTTCTAGAGGAAGGTGGCGATCATGCCGGCGGCAACCTCGGCACCGTTGACCAGCGGACGTTCCGGTGGCGACGGCAGGCTCAGCACGTGCGCGATCTCGGCATCCCAGCGTTGTGAGATGACGAGGTCATTCTCGATGTGCGCACACCTGAGCACGCGCGGCATGTGATCGACGAGGACGCCGTATTCCCGAAAGTGGCCGCGGTCAGTGTAGAGAATGGCCGTATCGTTGGCCACGCACGACGCGATGATGCCGTAGCCGGGCTTGGTCAGCACGACGTCCGAGGCGCGGACGAGATCCTCGTAGTCAAGACCGCACTCCAGCAAGCGTGCCTCGGGCACGACGTGAACATCGTGGACGGAGCTATCCTGTGGCAGGCCGCTGTTCTCGGCTGCGATGAGCGTATACGGTGCGCCGCGGTGCTGCGCGAGCTGCAAGGCCGCGACACCGTAGTGTCCTAGATAGACGAGCACCACCGCGCGATCGTGTGGCAGGCAGAGTCGTGTGCGCACGTCCGCGCGATGGTGCGGGGATCGCCGTGCAATCCACGGCAGATCGACAACGAGCGAAAAGCCGTCGAAGCCACCGGCCATGGGCAGTCGCCAGGCAGCGGATGCAGCGGTGTAGGTCTCGCGGAGGGCACCTGGTACGCCCGCGTACTCCGGGAAGTCCCGGACGTAGTCTTCGTAGATCCAGTCCCAGGTAAAGTTCGCAATCGCCACCGACCGCACGCCAGCACGCGCGGCCGCGGCGAAGGCCAGTGGCGGGATGTCGCCGACGACGAGGCGGATGCCGGCCGCGGTGAGCGCCCGCGCTTCCGCTTCGGCCACTCTTGGGAGCGCGGCATGAAATGTTGCTGCCGCGCGGAGTGTCGCGAGCTCATCCTGGGCAAGGCTGCCGCGCTGGACGGCGCCCGTGTCGCACGCCCGGGCGGTGAGCTGGGCCGGCACGCGCAACGTCCGCTCGAACAGCCAGGCCGGGGCAGAGGTCCGCACCTCGACACGGACGTCGGGTCGAAGGCGACCCAGCGCGTTGATGACGGCAATTTGTCGTGAAGCGTGACCGAGACCGTGGCCGGAAATGTAAAACGCCACCGCTGACACTGACACATGTTTATCATACGGCCATGAGCCACTTCCTCGAGTTCTGCCGCGCGCGTGAAGCGTGGCTGATTGAGGCGATCGAGCGCCTCGCGTGCAGCGAGTCGCCGAGTTTCGACAAGGCGGCCGTCGATCGCTGTGGTCACGAGCTGGTGGGCTGCCTCACCGAGCTCGGCGCCCGCGTCGAAACCGTGGCGCGATCAACGGTGGGAGACATCGTAGTCGCAGACTTCGGCGGTGGCCCGCGTCAACTGCTCCTCCTCGGTCATTGCGATACGGTCTGGCCAGTGGGCACGCTTGCGGAGATGCCGGTCACGCGGCGCGATGGGCGATTGTTCGGCCCCGGCGTGTTCGACATGAAGGCAGGTCTCGCCATTGCGATGCTCGCGGCGTGTGCTACGGCTCAGCGTGGTCTCGTCGAGCAGACCAGGTTGCGGCTGTTGATCACAACCGATGAAGAGATTGGCAGCGGCGCGTCGCGGTCGCTAATCGAGCGCGAGGCGCGGGCAAGCCTCGCGGTGCTCGTCTTCGAGCCATCCTTGTCGGGTGGCGCTCTCAAAACGAGGCGCAAGGGCGTCGGCGAGTTCGTCATCGACGTTCAGGGTGTGGCGGCGCACGCGGGCGTCGATCCGGGCGCAGGCGTCAGTGCCGTCAGCGAGTTGGCTCATCAGGTCATTGCCGCCCAGCGCCTGGCGGATCCGGCGCGCGGGACGACGCTCAACGTGGGGATCATCGAAGGCGGCAGCCGCGTGAACGTCGTCGCGGAGCACGCGCGGGCGGTCGTGGACGTGCGCGTTACCACCGCGGCAGAAGCGGAGCGCATGAGCCGTGCGCTGGCGGGGCTGACCCCCACACTGGCCGGCGCTCGGGTTACGGTTCGCGGCGGTTTCAATCGCCCGCCGATGGAGCGCGGACCGCACATTGCGGCACTGGTCGCCACGGCGTCGGAAGCCGCATCCGAGCTCGGACTTACCCTCACGGAGGGCTCGACGGGCGGCGCATCGGATGGCAACTTTACCGCGGCGCTCGGCATCCCGACACTCGATGGCCTCGGAGCCCTGGGCGGAGGGGCACACGCACGGCACGAGCACGTCGTCTTGGACGCCCTGGTGCCGCGGGCTGCATTGGCTGCCGGACTCATCGCACGGGTGGTTCGGGCCTAGGAGATGGTGGTGCCGGCGATGCCACTCGTCTCTTGGGTTCGCACGCTGACGATCTGGCAGCGCATCACATTCGCGCTAGTGATCGTTACGGCGTCGAATCTGCTGTTGCAGTACGCGATCGGCTCCACGCGCGTGGCGAGTCATACGGCGACTTTCGTTCTCTCTGTTCTCCTCTTTGTCTTGAGCCGCTCCCGGGCGCTGCTGTGGCGCCTCCGAAACCGTCTCCTCGTTACCTACTTCCTCTTCGGTGTCGTGCCGCTCTGCCTCGTGGTCGTGATGGTGCTCTCCAGTGCTTCGACGCTATTCGGACAGCTCGCAGCCGATCGTGTGCGTGAGGGGCTCAACAGGCGGATCGACGCCGTCCACGCCGCCGCCAACCATCTAGCAATGGCAGCTTCTTATGGACAGAGCACTGAAACTGCGGTGTTGGCACGGTTACCGAACGAGTTGCAGCGGCGGGTTCCTCATCTGAGCGCGATCGTGGCTGTCGGCGACAAGGTTTTGTCGATTCCTGATAACGCCGACTTGGAGGCCCTCCCTTCTCGTGGAGCGACTAACCAGCGGCCCCGGTCCCGCCGACGTGCTTCCCACGCTGCTGCTCTTGGTTGGTAGCCTGCTCCTTGTCATCGAGACCGGATCGCTGCTCTGGAGCCTGATCCTCACGCGGACAATCACGCGATCGGTGCACGACCTGTACGAGGGCACGCGCCAGGTCGCCGCTGGCAAACTTGTCCCACCGCACTCCAGTACGCGGCAAGGACCAGTTGAGCGAGCTGGCCAGCTCGTTTAACGGAATGGTCGAGCGCATTCGGCAGCTGATTGCCGAAGTGCGCAAGAAAGAGAGACTGGAATCAGAGCTCGAGATCGCCCGAGACGTGCAGAAGCAGCTGTTCCCGAGGCTCGTCCCGAGGCTCGAGACCCTGGAGGTCGCAGGGCTCTGCATCCCCAGCCGTTTCGTCAGCGGCGATTACTACGACTACGTCTCGCTAGACAATCAATGCATGGTACTCGCTCTTGGAGATGTCTCCGGCAAGGGCATTTCCGCGGCGCTCGTCATGGCCAGCCTTCAAGCGGCGCTGCACGCGCAGCTCAAATATGGAGGCGTGAGCGGATCGGCCTCGAACGACGTGCCGCTCTCCACCGCAGCGTTGATGGCGCGGCTCAGCGAGCAGCTGTACGAGAACACGCCCGCGGAGAAGTACGCGACCTTCTTCTGCTCCGTCTACGACGATCGAAGCGGGCATCTGCTGTACACGAATGCCGGACACCTCCCCGCCGATCCTCGTTCGTGGAGGTCACACGAGCCGGCTGGATGTCGGGGGCATGGTCGTGGGGCTATTGCCGGTCTATTCGTATGAACAGCAACAGGTGGCTATGGAGCGGGGCGACCTGTTGGCGGTCTTCACGGACGGCATCACCGAAGCCGAGAATGCCTCGGGCGAACAGTTTGGAGAGGGACGCCTGGAGGAATTGCTAGTTCGTCACGCCGGCGAGCCGCTCGACGAGATCGTTCGGATCGTCACTGAGAGCGTCCGAGGTTGGGCGCACGATCCAGAGAATCAGGACGACACAACGGTCCTGTTAGCGCGTCGGCTCTGATCCCGGAGGTGACCTGTGTTAGGCGCGCCAACCCGGCACTTCAGCACCCAGCACCCGGCACCCCAGCACCTCCGCACCTGTCACCGTGCGACCCGCCTGCGTCGGCCAACCTCCAAACGATCGACCATTTGTGACTCGATGTAGTCGGTGTCGATTTCGACGCCGATGCCGAGGCCGGCGGGTACTTCGACCGTTCCATCCGGGGCTACCTCAATGGGCTGCGCCAAGACATCGCGCGCATAGTACCGGCGGCTGGCTGAGATATCGCCCGGCAGCGTGAAACCGGGTAGGCTGGCCAGGGCCAGGTTGTGAGCCCGTCCGATGCCGGTCTCGAGCATACCGCCGCACCAGAGCGGCACACTGCGCGCGGCACAAAGGTCGTGAATGGCGAGCGCCTCGCCATAACCGCCCACGCGGCTCATCTTCATGTTGATGATGCGGCAGCTTCCCAGGTCCAGCGCGTGTCGCGCCACCCGCTGGCTCGTAATGCTCTCGTCGAGGCAGAGAGATGTGCGCACGCGACCCTGTAACACGGAGTGATCGACCAGGTCGTCGTGCGCGAGCGGTTGCTCGATCATGAGCAGCGCGTAGGCGTCCAGCGCCGCGAGGTGATCCGCATCGGCCAGGGTGTACGCCGCATTCGCATCCACCGAGAGGAGGATGCTCGGAAAGCGAGCGCGAATCCTTCGCAGGACATCCACGTCCCAGCCGGGCTTGATCTTGACCTTGATCCGACGATAGCCCTGGGCAAGATGCTCTGCGACCAGGTCGATCAGCGCGTCGAAGGTCGCCTCGATGCCAAGGCTTACACCCACCTCCACCCGTGCGCGGACGCCACCAAGGACCTGGGAGACCGACTGGCCGTTGGCGCGAGCCATGAGGTCGACCCATGCCAACTCCAGCCCTGCGCGTGCCATCGGGTGACCCCGAAAACGCCGCAGCGCAACGCCGACATCATCGAGCGCCCGGAATGCGGCGCCGAGCAATGCTGGCGCGAAGTGATGCTCGATGACCACACAGGCTGTACGAACCGTCTCATAGTTGAAGAGTGGTTCTTCCAATGCGACAATCTCGCCCCAGCCCGTGAGACCGTCTGCATGAAGCACAACGAGGGGGATGAGACGAGACTCCGTGCGCCCGAAGCTGGTCTCGAATGGCCGAACGAGCTCGAGCCGAAGCAGGCGGAGCTCGATGCAATCAATCGTGACGGGTGCGGGAAGGGCGAGCGAGCGAGCCGAAGCAGTGACGGTCATATCTTGGGGGAAAAGGGTGCAAATTGGCGCCATACGTTGACACACTGTAGGAGGTGATGCAACAAAAGACAGGGGCACCTGCTGGTCCCTTGCCCTGACCCCTGACCCTTGACACCTCGCAATGGAGAATACCCAGGAAATCACGGCGTGCCATCAGGCGGTGGAGCTCCGCGTGCTGACGACCGCTGACGAGCTGTCCCAAGTCAGTGCGCTCGAGCGAGCGGTGTGGCGGTACGACGATATCGACGTGATTCCCGTCACGATGCTCGTCGCGACAGTCAAGTGCGGTGCCCTCGTACTGGGCGCATTCGACGAAGGACGGATGATTGGATTCGCGTACTCACTGCCGGGCAAGCGCCTGGGCCGCCGGATCCATTGGTCGCACATGCTGGGCGTGCTGCCTGCATATCGCGGGTCCGGTGTTGGTCATCGGCTCAAGCTCGAGCAGCGACGTCTGGTGACCGTGCGGGGCTTTGCGGAGATCCACTGGACCTTCGATCCGTTACAGGCGCCGAACGCGCATCTCAACTTGAACAAGCTCGGTGCGGTGGCCGCCGAGTTCGTCGAGAACGCCTACGGTGAGTCGACGAGCCCGCTGCATCGCGGCACGCCAACCGATCGGCTCATCGTGCACTGGACGGCAGCCGGCGAGCCGCTGGGGTCACCCGAGGACGTGCGCGATCTGGAGAAGGTGCCTGTGGTGAACCCTGTACGCGTGGAGGCAGGATGGCCAGTGTGCAATGACGTGCTCCGCGTACCTGTGGGAGCGGCGCGGTTGCTCGTGTGCGTGCCGGACGAGTTCTCGCGTATGCTCCTCGAAGCGCCGGAGCGTGCGATCCACTGGCGTCTCGCCACACGCCCTCTTTTCTCGAAGATCTTGGCCGCGGCCTACAGGGGCGTTCGGTTCGTACCGTTTCCACAGTCAAGGGCCGGCGCGTATCTGTTCGTGCGGCAGACGAGTCCTTAGTCCGCCTATCCGATCAGCACCGTCGGTGCACCCTGCGCGATCGCTCCGCCGTGCGCTGTTAGGTCTCCCATCCTCGCGGCGGGCAGACCGCCGATCATCACCTTTGGCGACCCGATGACGATGCTGTCGGGCGGACCGACGCACACGCACATGTCGCTGACCCGCGCCGCAGGCATGCCGCTGATCAGTACGGTCGGGCAGCCGGGGCCCACGATGGGCCCGCCGACGTGCGGGACAGGCGGCGTGCCGGGCGTGACCATCGGGCACACGTGCATATCGGTGAGACGGGCGGCCGGCATCATTTTCTCAGCACCTCAACTTTCCGCTGATACCTGTCGGGGGCCGGCGGCCAGAGGTTCAAGCGGTCCACCACCGTCAGCCCCTGCGTGATGAAGCCGCGGTACTTCTCGGGCGCCAGTTCGGGCTCAGCGACAACGCCGGCCAGGATCACGCTGCCGGCGATCAGCTTGGCCGCGGCGTACGACGGCGGCGCGACCTCGGGTGCGTCCGGCGGCGTGATGCTGCCACCGCTGAAGAAGACGGCCAATGCCGCGGCCCCCGCCGGCGAGCCGAGCTCCGCCTGCTCGGCGATAGCGAGCATCGAGCGGCGATGCTCGTCTGTGGGCTGCCTGATCCAACGTTCGGTGGCGCCCAGCGCGGCCTGCTGGTTGGCCGGCAGCTCCTCGGCCGCGCTTAGGCGGGCGCAGCACCACGCCCACCAGATCGCCTCGCGCACTGGCAGCGCGTGTGCCAGGAACCGGATCGCGTCCACAAGCTGCACGGTCTCGATGAGCGCGGCCATGTACCCGCGCGCATCGTGCTCGTCCCGGAGCAGCGCGCGCGCTTCTTTCCCCAGCTCCGCCGCCTCGATCAGGAAGACGGGATGCGGGGGTTGCGGTGCCGGTGGAGCGGGAGCATGCATCCTGTCACCCGATCGAAATCAAGCCGCCCTTCGCCGTGAGCATGGCGGTGCCATCGATATTCGTCATCGTACCCTTGATTTGCGTCGAGATTTGTCCTTCCAGCCTGAGCATCATGCCCTTGATCGTCACGCCCGTATGATCGATCTTCACCGAGTTCTGGCCGACCTTCATCTCGATCCCCACCATCGCCTCTTCCGTGATCTTCCCCAGGCTGGCCTTCGTCTCCTGATTGCCCCCATCGAGCTTCACGGTCCGGTTGCCGACCTTCAGCGTGATCTCCTGGTTCCCCTGGCCCAACGTGACCTTCTGATTGCCCAACGTGATGTCGATGGTCTGATTGCCTAGCCCGATCTCGAGTGTCTGGTCGCCCTGCTGGATGTCTACCTTCTGATCGCCCTCCCGGATGTCGATGGTCTGATCGCCCTTGAAGACCTCGACCCAGTGGTGGCCCTCCGTGACCTGTAGTGTGTGGTCATCTTTTACTTCGTGGACTTCCGCCTTACCAACGTACACCCGGCGGTCACCCTCCACTTCGAGGTAGTCGCCCTCGATCCAGCTGCCTTCCGGGTAATCTATCTCACTGGGTAGGTCCGACGCGTCGACCGCGTGCGCGCTCTTGATGACGACGGCGCGCGTGCCCTTCACCTCGCTGATGGCATGGCGGCCGATGGTGCAGACGTCGTTTCGCTCGACGTCGACGCGGAGATTGCGCTCCGCGTGCAGGTACACCTCCTCCGCGCCCTTCTTGTCCTCGAAGCGCAGCTCGTTGAATGTCTCGGTGGTGCCGTCCGGCGTGCTGCGCGACTTGATGCCGCTCTGTGTCTTGTTGTCCGGAAGCGTATACGGCGGCATGAACTCGGCGTTGTACACGCGTCCCGTGACAATAGGCCTGTCCGGGTCGCCTTCGAGGAAGTCCACGATGACTTCCTGGCCGATCCGCGGGATGTGGATCGCGCCCCAACCCTTGCCCGCCCAGAGAGTCGAGACCCGCACCCAGCAGGAGCTCCCCTGATCTCGCCGGCCCTCCCGGTCCCAATGGAACTGGACCTTCACCCGCCCGTACCGGTCCGTCGAGATCTCTTCTCCCTCTGGACCCACCACCACCGCGGTTTGCGGCCCCTGCATGAACGGCTTGGGCGTGCGGCGCTTCGGGCGGAACTGTTGCTGGCTCGACATGGCCACGAAATTGCACCGATAGCTCGAGCCTTCGGCGTCGGACAGTGCCTCGTACTCGCTAAATTGCAGGTCATAGCTGGCCGCCAGGATGAGGTGCTCGCGATTCTGATCAGCGCGCGGGTGGCGATCGAGCGTGAACAGCGAGCCGACGTGGACACCCCTGGCGTTGGTCGAGGCGTTCGCGGTTTCGAACTGGCTACCGTACTCGTCGATACGCACCTCCGCGTAGTGCTCGCCATTCGACCGCTGCGCGTAGTGGCCCGGGTAGTCGTAGACCTCATAGTTGCTCGGCGCGTAGTTGCGTGGGAGCGCTTTCCTGGTCCTGAGCGCCACGCTGGGGCGCTCGAAATCGTAGTCGTCGTGCACGTAGACGCCCGGCTGGATCTCACGGGAAAAATCCCAGCTGCTGACGTGCTCGATGTCCGGCCTCACCATCTGCTCCGGCGCGATGAACGGTAGCTCCTCGTAGCCGGGCGACGTCGTGTGCTTGGCCGTCGAATCGGTGAGCACCATCGTGTTGCGGCCGTCGGTATGCCTGAAGTAGTAGTAGATACCTTCATGTTCCAGCAAGCGACTCACGAAATTGAAGTCCGTCTCGCGATACTGCACGCAGTAGCTCCAGGTCCGATACGTGCTCGTCAGCTCGAACGTGAAATCGGCGGTCGTGTGATCGTTGAACACCGCCTTGACGATGTCCGGCACCGTCATGTCCTGAAAAATGCGGCAATCGGTCGTCCGTGTGAGAAACCACAGCCACGGCCGAACCACCGCGAGATAGCGGTGATAGCGGCCGGACATCCCGCTCTGGGCAAAGCGGGTCACATGGCCGTTGAAGGCGCGCGTGCTGTTGTCGGGCAGCGCCACATTCACGGTCACGTTCTTGCCGAGAATCTCGTCTAGGTCGATGTCGCCGCGCGTGCTCAGCAGGTCGAGCTGATACTCGAACAACCGGCTCATCTCCTCGCGTGCGTGCATGCCATGGAAGAGCAGCACATCATCGCCGAGGGGCGTGGTGATGTCCATCACTCTGCGCATCTCCATCACTCGAGGCATAATGTTCTCCGAACCACCTTTGAGCCACCCAGTCTTACCACGTCAGTACTCGCCTGACTAGCTACATAAACTGGGGGGACGGCATTGGGCAGACGCTCGGCGATTGCGACGGTGGAAGGACTCCGACCTTGTAGCATCCGTCGACATGGCGCGCGCCCAGCGCTACCAGAAGCGTGGTGGTGATGCGGTGCACGTACCGCTCGACGATGCGTTGGAGCTGGCGCAGGATCCATCTCGTGAGCTGCTCGCGCTGGACGAGGCGCTCAAGGGACTGGCGGCGGTCGATCAGCGGAAGCACAGGGTGATCGAGCTGCGCTTCTTCGAGGGATTGACGATTGAGGAGACCGCCGCCGTTCTGGAGGTGTCGCCCGATACCGTGCAACGCGACTCGCGCCTGGCGCGCGTGTGGCTGCTCGGGGCCATGGCGGACCAGCCGAACCCGGGTAGCGGTGACGCGTGAGTCGGGCTGAGCGCGCCGCGCTGCAGAAATGGATGTTATTGTTTAGCAGACATTATAAAGCTTGAGGATCGGATATGCAGCCCTGATCCTACATGTCTGATCCCTGCTGACCCTTGACCCCTGCGGACCCCTGACCCCTGACCCCTGACCCCTTGCTTGGGGCGGGCATCGCGGCCTTCAGCACGTCCTCGAATGTCGCCACGGGCACGAAGGTCATCTCGTCGCGCGCCTCGGCAGGTAGCTCGTCGAGATCCTGGCGGTTGAGCTCCGGCAAGATGACCGTCTTGATTCCATGGCGTTTCGCCGCAAGCGCCTTTTCGCGAATACCGCCGATAGGAAGGACGAGGCCCGAGAGGGTGATCTCGCCGGTCATCGCCACATCGTCGCGCACGGTTATATTGGTGGCGGCAGAGACCATGGCCGTAGCCATGGTCACGCCCGCCGAGGGACCATCTTTGGGAGTGGCCCCTGCCGGCACGTGGACGTGGATGTCGTGTGTGCGCAGCAGATTCTCGGCAATGCCCAACATGGCGACCGACGCACGCACGTGGCTGAGGGCGGCACGTGCAGACTCCTGCATGACATCGCCCAGCTGGCCTGTCAACACGAGGTCGCCCTTGCCGCCCGGTAGCAGCGTGGCTTCGACGAACAGCACATCGCCGCCCGCGTCCGTCCATGCCACGCCGGTCGCCACCCCAGGGCGGGACGTTCGGAACGCCGTTTCAGATCGAATCCGCGGCGGGCCCAAGTATCGAGGCACCTCGTCACGGTCCACTGTCCAGCGCTCTGGGAGGCTCGTGGACGAGGTGTCGGCCTGCCCGGGTGCGGGCGGTTGCGCGGTCTCGCCCGCGACGCGGGCCTCGATCCGCTCGCGGGCTTCCGTCACCATGGACAAGGGTGTGTGGGACGAGGTCGTGCCGCCGTCGGTCGCGGCCTCCTCAACCGGAGGGCGCACGCCCGCGATGCGCGCGGCGATCTTCCGCGCAATTGTGCCGATCTGACGCTCGAGATTTCGTACGCCCGCCTCCCGGGTGTACTCGGCGATGATTCGCCGGAGCGCGGGCTCGGTGATCTCGACGCTGCCCTCATGCAGCCCGTGTTCCTGCAGTTGGCGGGGGATGAGGTATCGCCGCGCGATGTGGACCTTCTCACCCTCGGTGTAGCCGCCCAACGGGATGACCTCCATCCGGTCGAGCAGCGCCGGATGGACGGGACCGAGCTGGTTGGCCGTGGTGATGAACAGCACGCGCGACAAATCGAAGGGAACCTCGAGATAGTGATCGCGGAACGAGTTGTTCTGCGCCGGGTCGAGCACTTCGAGCAGCGCGGCCGCCGGGTCGCCCTGAAAGCCCACGGCCACCTTGTCAATCTCGTCGAGCATCAACACCGGGTTCGCGGATCCCGCGGTTCTGAGCGCCTGGATGATGCGGCCTGGCAACGAGCCAATGTAGGTGCGACGGTGGCCGCGGATCTCCGCTTCGTCACGCACGCCGCCCAGCGACATGCGGACGAACTTGCGATTCATCGCGCGCGCAATCGACTGACCAAGGGAGGTCTTGCCGACGCCCGGCGGGCCGACGAAACAGAGGATAGGGCCCTTGAGGTCGCCCTTGAGCTTTCGAACGGCCAAGTATTCGACAATGCGCTCTTTGACTTTCTCGAGATCGTAGTGATCTTCGTCCAGCACGCGTCGCGCCTCGACCGGATCGAGGCGGTCCTCGGTCGTCACCGACCAGGGGACGTCCAGCACCCAGTCGATATAGGTGCGGATCATCTGGTAATCGGGCGACGCTGGCGGCATGCGCTCGAGCCGATCGATCTCGCGCCCAATCGTCGGTGCCACGTGATCGGGGAGCTTGGCTTCGTCAATCCGGCGCCGAAGCTCCTGGGTCTCCTCACCTTCTGTCTCGCCGAGCTCCTCGCGGATCTTCTTCAACTGCTGGCGCAGGTAGTACTGTCGCTGTTGATCCGACATCTCCTGTTGCGCCTCGGACTCGATCTTGCCCTTGAGCGCGAGCAGCTCGACCTCGCGGTTGAGCGACTGCGTGACTGCCCGCACCTTGACGAGGAGGTCGTCCTCCTCGAGGAGCAGTTGCTTGTCTTCGGCCTTCATGTCGAGCATTGAGGCGAGGACGTAACAAAGGCGGAGCGGGTCATCGATGCTCGCCAGCAAGGGTCGGAGGTCTGAGGGGATACCAGTGGCGAGCGAGAGCGCGCGGTCGGTGAGCTCTCGGAGTTGCCGAATGTACGCTTCGATCTCGAGCGAGGGGTACGTGGGCTCCGGCGCCGGCGTGATGCTCGCTCTGAGGTGCCCGTCTGCCTGGGCGAAGGCCGTGACTTGCACGCGCGCCAGCCCTTCCACGAGCACCTGCAATCCCGCTTGACCTTTGGCCATCTGGCGGATGACACCGACGGTTGCGACACGACGCAAATCGGCCTCGGTCGGCGGGTCGTCGTCGCCGCGCTGCAGGACGAGCAGGATCATCCGGTCGGCCGTGAGCGCGCGATTCACGGCTTCCGTCGACTGCGGGCGGTTCACGGCCAGCGGCTGGATCGTGAGCGGCAGCACCACGGTATTGCGCAAGGGGAGCACTGCTAGCTCGGCTGGCAATGCCTGATCCGGAGACTGGGGCAGCGTGTCGGACATGAGTAGACGCGAAAGGTTACCACCAGCAGGGTGCGGGGGTGACACGGTGAGGCGGTGACCTTGTCAACCTGTGAGCCTGTCATCCCCAACCCCAGTTCTATCACAGGCTCGCTCGGCGCGGCCGCTCAACATTGGGTCATAGGCTAGAATGGCTCGCGTGCGAGATGCGAGGTGCTATGGCGATTCCTGAACGCGAGTTCTTCCGCGAGCGGGCCGAGCAACGGCCGATGCAGCTCGCCTGCCCGCGGTGCAGACACCGCGGAGAGTACCAGGTTCGCTGGGTCAGGCGGGTTCGCAAGGAGCGTGTGCCGGCGGGTGCCGACGCACGGGATCGGGCGCTGTTTGCGAAGCTCCGCGACTATCTGCTTCGCGTCGACGACGAAGTGGTCTGTGCGCGTTGCCGCCGGCGCTTCGAGATCCCGTCGCAGCAGTCGCTCGTGTTTCTGTGACGATCGCGTGGTGACTGTAGGGCGCGGCCCGCGCGGCCTGAAGGCCGCGCGCTACGAAACACGGTTTCGTCAATAGATCCCCGGCATGACGCGCCACCGAATCCGGGCGCGATAGCGCTCGTATGACTCGCCATGCTCCGCGACCAGCGAGCGTTCCTCCCAAGGAATCGCGAGCAGCAGATACAAGGCGCTGACCGCGGCGAACACCAGGCGCCCCCCCGTGAGGTGCGGCGTGCCGCACGTCATGAGCATCCACCCGAGATAGAGTGGATGTCGCACGAATCCGTAAACACCGCGCGAAAAGACCAGCTCGCCGGATGTGCGCGCGGCTTGAACACCCGCGAGCTCAGACCAATTCAAGACGTGTACGCCCGCCCCCGTCAGCAGCACGCCCGTCACTTGGACACCAACCGCTCCCCAGGCGAGCGCGCCCTCGAGGCGATACAGCTCGCCTCCGACCGGCCGCCACAGCCAACACACCAAGAGGAACAGTAGGCTGGCAACCCAGACGTACGTCGTGCGCTCGAGGTGGCTCGGCACCACACGTGTCAGCCACACCTTCGCACGCGCGCGCGCCATGAGACTGTGATGTGCGGCAAAGAGCGTGAAGAGCACGATATTTGTGGCCACGGCCTCTGCCTCATCGGCCCATGAACGCATCGGGATCGTTCGTCCGAGTGGTCCTAGGTAGAACGTGACGCCGTAGGCGAGCGAGGCGAGAAAGCTGAAGGCGCCACCCCAGACGAACAACAACGTCCCTAGGCTCTGGCTCTTGGTTCGCGGCACGGGTGTGGGAGACTGCTCCACGGAGACGGCTCCACGGGGCCTGTCGTCAGCTCCCGGGGGAGCCGAGGCCATGGTGCGTCTATTATAGAAGTCGACTCATGTCTCCCGCCGCGCCGCGCGTCGCGATCACAGGCATCGGTGTTGTCTCGCCGTACGGCGTGGGTCGCGAGCGGTTCTGGGATCACATTGTTCGCGGCGTGAGCGGAACGCGCCGCATCGAGGAGTTCGACCCGTCGCCGTTTTCCTGTCAGGTGGCGGCGCCGCTTCCGGCGCTGTCGGTTGACGATGCGCCGGCTGTGCTGGCCGGTCCGGGCGCCGACCATGGGCATGACGCAACCCCCGAGCGCGCCGACCCGCGCCGTTACTCACGTGCGTCGCTCGCCGGTGTGATTGCGGCCCGTGAGGCGTGGGCAGACGCAGGCTTAGCCTTGGCCGAGCCCAACGCCGGCGTCATTATCGGCAGCGGCGGTGGCGGGATCGAGCTGGGCGAACGACAGTACCGCGAGTTCTTCACCGGCCGCGGCCGGCATGTCACCCCCTACGCGATCCCCGTCTCCATCGTCGGAATGCTGTCGAGCGAGATCTCGATTGCGCTGCAGCTGCGGGGCATCAGCCACGTGTTGTCGACCGGCTGCACGAGCTCAACCGACGCGATAGGCTACGCCATGGCACAGCTTCGCGCCGGCGAGGCAGACGCGCTGCTCTCGGGCGGCGTCGACGCCTGTATCACGCCCGGCATGATCTATGGCTTCTCGCGGATGCGCGTGATGTCCACTCGGTACAACGACGCGCCCGAGACGGCTTCGCGACCGTTCGATCGCGGCCGAGATGGCTTTGTCTTGGGCGAGGGCGCCTGGATGGTCGCCCTCGAGCGCGAAACGCGTGCGCGCGCCCGCGGCGCGCACATCTACGCGTTCGTGGAAGGCTACGGCTCGACGTGTGATGCCTACCATCGCGTGCAGATGGATCCCAACGGTGATGAGATCGTCCGGGCTATGCGCCTCGCCATCGACCGCGCCGGCCGACGGGTCGAGGACATCGGCTACATGAACTTCCACGGCACGTCGACACCGCTCAACGATGCCGTTGAGATGCGGTGTGTACGTCGCCTCTTCGGCCAGGATGCCACGCGCCTGTGCGGCTCGTCCACCAAGTCGATGATCGGCCATCCTCAGGGCGCCAGCGGGGCCAGCGGCATCGTGACCACCGCGCTCGCGCTCGAGCGTGGGTTCCTGCCACCCACGATCAACCAGTTCGATCCCGACCCTGCATGTGATCTCGATGTCATTCCCAACGCCGGCCGCCCGGCCGCCGCGGAGGCGGCCTTGTGCAACTGCCTCGGCTTCGGATCGAAGAACAGCGCGATCGTCTTGGGCAAGGCTGGGTGATTGTGCATTGGGCATTGACAAGTATTCAGCATGATTGATGTCCTCGTCGTCGGCGCGGGGCCCGCGGGTGCCGTCGCGGCGCAGGTGTTGGCCGAGCGGGGTGCGCGCGTCTTGGTGGTCGATCGCGCACGGTTCCCGCGCCATAAGCTCTGTGGCGACGCGCTGAACCCTGGTGCGGTGGCGCTCCTGCGACGGATCGGTGTGGCCGACGCGATCGAGCGAGATGCGTTACGCATCGAGGGGATGCGATTGACGGGGCGCGGCGTATCGATCTGTGCTCGCTATCCGGCCTCGTGCTACGGGCTATCGATCACGCGGCGCGATCTCGATACGCGGCTCGTCGAAGCAGCCGCGCGAGCGGGTGCACGCATTCAGGAGGGCGTTGTGGTTCGGGGACCGCTAGTAGAGACACGTGAGGGGCGGCCCACCGTCCGTGGTGTCGTGCTGGCGATAGCGGGTGGCAAGCCCTTGCGCGTCGCCGCACCGCTCACCATCGCCGCCGATGGCCGCCGCTCGGCGCTTGCCGTGAGCCTGGGCCTGACGCACCACCCGAAACGGCCACGCCGCTGGGCGATTGGCGGCTACTTCGAGGGCGTCGATGGTCTCGAGGCGCTCGGGGAGATGCACGTTCGCCGAGACCACTATCTGGGTGTGGCGCCCGTACCGGGTGGTTTGGCGAACGCCTGCGTGGTGACCGCAGACCGCCGCGGCTTCGCCGATCCAGCGCGGCGGCTCGTCGAGACTGTACAGAGGGATGCTCTGCTCGGTCCGCGGTTCGCGCGGGCACGGCTCGTCACGGCGCCCACCACGCTCGGCCCCTTGGCGGTGGACGGCGGGGCTGCGGGAACGAAGGGGTTGCTGCTGGCTGGGGATGCGGCCGGCTTTGTCGACCCCATGACGGGTGATGGATTGCGGCTGGCGTTTGCGAGCGCCCTGCTTGCGGCCGAGACCGCGCTCGAGGCACTCGATGGCCAGCGCGACGCCGCGCACGAGCGTCTGACCGTGCGTCGGCAGGCCATGCTGGCGAACAAGCTGCGATTCAACCGTGCGGTTCGGGCGCTGGTGGCCTCGCCCTGGGGCGTGCGAATGGGCGAGTACAGCGCGGTGCTGGCTCCGCGCCTCTTCGAGCACCTCATCCTGTTCGCCGGTGACGTGCCTTGACACGCATCCACTGCTGTGATGCTCCCACTCGTCACGTTGGTCCTCGTTGCAATCCCCATGCTCCTCGAGACCCGCCGGTCGCGGGCGAACGAGCACAGCTTGCGCGCCGCCGGTGCCATCGAGCCGCCGGACGATGTCTATACGGCGATGCGAGTCGCGTACCCCACGATCTTTGTCGCGATGATTGCAGAGGGCGTGCTCCACGATGTCGCCTGGTCGGGCCAAGCTGCGGTGGGTCTCTCGATTTTCGCTATCGCGAAAGCGTTGAAGTACGCGGCCATCGCGACGCTCGGCCCGCGTTGGACCTTTCGTGTGCTCGTGCCACCGGGCAGCGTGCGGACGCTCCACGGTCCGTATCGGTGGCTGCGTCATCCCAACTATGTCGGCGTCATGGGCGAGATCATTGGCGTCGCGGTGATGATGGGGGCGGCCGTGGCGGGCCTGGTATCATCCCTGCTGTTTCTGATGATCCTGCGACGGCGGATCGCCGTTGAGGAACGGGCGCTCGGCGATGGGGTGACAAGGGTGAGGGGGTGACAAGGTGAACCGGTTTTCGGACGAAGCGGAGTCTCGCCCGACATCTACCCCGATCACCGAATCACCCCATCACCCGGTCACCTTGTCACCCGGTCACCTGGTCACCCTTCCCTGGTGGGCACGGGCGTTGGACCTCCTCGCCGCGCTTCTCTTCGTCGTACTCTGCTCGGCCACACTACACAACGGCTTTCGGCTGACGATCGGCGAAACCCGGATCTCGGCCACCTCGCTGTGGCGAATCGTGGTTCTGCTGGTCGTCGTGGTCGGCATCCGGCATGCACTCGTGCGCCGACCGTCGTGGCCCGCCGACGCGTGGCAACGCTCCCGGCGATTCTGGCGCGATCCTGCGACGCGCGCGGCCTGGCCGACGTGGCTGAGCACACGTCTGACCGTGCTCGTAGCAGCGTACTTCGCCACGCTCATCATTGGGTTTCCGGGCGCTGATGCGCCCGTCCGCGTGAACAACGACGAGTGGCTGAACCTGCCAGCACGTTGGGATGCGATGTGGTATCTCCGCATTGCCAAGGAGGGCTTTGAGTACGACCCCGCCATCACGGGGCAGCAAAACGTGGCGTTCTTCCCGGCATACCCCATGCTCATGCGGGTCGGCGGCGCGCTGCTGGGCGCGGCGGGCCGGCCCGCGTCGGATGAGTCGTACGGCGCGCTCAGCGAGCGTAGTGAATTGAGCTGGTTGTGGGCAGGCGTCGTGATCTCGCTGTGGAGCTTCCTCCTCGCGCAGCGATATTTGTTCCGACTGGGCCGTGAGCTCGTGGGCGACGATCAGGCGGCCTCGCGCGCGCTCCTCTTGACGGCAACGTTCCCGTTCGCGCTGTTCTTCAGCGCCGTGTACACGGAGGCGCTGTTTCTGCTGGCGTCACTGGGCGCCTTCTACCATTATCGTCGACGGGAGTGGGTCCAGGCGGCACTCTGGGGCGCGCTCGTCGGGCTCGTCCGGCCGAACGGCTGTTTCCTCAGCGTGCCGCTGGCGCTCATGGGTCTCGGTCTCGCAACGCACACCGACGACGGTCGCCGCCGATGGGATCTGCGCACGTTGGTCATTGCAGGCCTCGTGGCAGCCCTGCCCGGCCTCACGATGCTGGCGCACACGGCCTGGCTCTATGGTCTGACCGGTCAGTGGTTCGCGTGGGCGGAAGCCCAGCAGGCCTGGGGACGTGAGTACATGGGCCTGCAGGAGAGCACGGTCCAGTTTTTCGAGGTCCTGCAATCGAGGGAGCTAGACGACCTCGCGCGCGGCCAACCGTACAGGTTTCTCAACGCGGTGGCTGTGCTCGGTGCCCTCGGCTTGAGCTGGCCGATCGCCCGCCGATTCGGTCTCCCCTATGCCGCGGTTATCTGGCTGAATCTTGGCCCGCCGCTGTTGGCCGGTGGCTTCATGTCGACCGGCCGGATCGTGGCCACGCTCTTTCCGGTCTTCTTGTACCTGGGATGGCGGCTGTCCCCAGCGGTCTGTCAACACTGGGTGACGGTTGGGTTGCTGTTACAGGGCGCGTTTGCCGCGATCCACTTCACGTGGCGTCCGCTCGTCTGACGGGGGTGCGGGGGACGGACGTGATCGTGTCCGACACACCCGTCTGACGGCCTCCAATCGGAATCGGAAACCAGGACCCGCTATAATGAGTCCTTAACGTGTTCAATGTCGATCGCAGTAACGAAGCTCCGCCTCAAACTTTCGAGTGGCCTCGAGAGGCCCGCGTGGCGAAGGTCCGTTACTCGCATCACACTCATGCTCTTGTGCACGTGGCTCGCGACCCTTCCTGAGCGGCCTCACGCGCACACCGTCCCCGTCCAGCCCATTCCCGCGCCTGCCCCCCCCGGCCCTGGCTCACCCGAGCCCGTGCGTGTGCAGCGCGCACCGCCAGTCGCGCCAGAGGACGCACCGCCAGAGACGTCCGAGCGCCCAGCGGTGGGCGTGGACCCAGCCGAGCGCGCGCTGCTCGAAGGGCGGCTAGACGAGGCGCTGTCGCTGGTGGCCGACCGGGCGGACGAGGAGCTCGCCTTCGTCGTACGCGGGCGGGTCGCCGCAGCGCGCGGCGCGCTGGATGAGGCGGAACAGTGGTTCAAGCGTGGTGCCAGCCGTTCACCAGGTGGCGACGCCGCGCTCGATCTTGGCCTCCTGCTAATCGTGCGCGGTCGCCAAGCCGAGGCGGAAGTGGTGCTCGAGCGGTTGACCGAGGCGATCTTCCGTGGCGACCGCGACGGCCTCGGTTTCGCGCGAGCGGCGCGTGCGCGTCAGGCGCTAGGTGAGCCGCGACAGGCCAACGCGTTGTTTCGCGCGGGGGTGCAAGCGTCGCCCAACCATCCGGCCGTTCACACTGGGTGGGGAGAGCTGTTTCTCGAGAAGCACAACACCGCGGAGGCCGTGGGCTCGTTCCAGACCGCGCTGAAGCTCGATCCGCGCTGGAGCCCGGCCATCATGGGTGTGGCGCGCGCGCACGCCGACGAGAACCCGTCCGCCGCGCGGGAGGCGGCGTCGCAAGCGCTCGCGATCAACCCCTCGCTCACCGACGCCCACCTGCTGCTCGCGACGCTCGCGATTGATGAGGACGATGTGGCGACCGCGCGCCAAGCCCTCAGCCGCGCGCGTGCGCAAGATCCGACCAACCCCGAGGCGGCTGCGCTCGCGGCTGCCATCGCGTTCATCGAGGATCAACCGAAGGCGGGCGAAACCGAAGTCGCGCGCGCCCTGACCGTGAATCCGCGAAGCGGTGACGTCCATCGGATCATCGGCGAGCGCCTCGCGCGGCAGTACCGCTTCGAGGAGGCCGTGGGGTTCCTGCGGCGCGCGGTCGAGCTCGACCCCGAACACCCAGGCGCGCAGGCTGCGCTCGGCCTGCACCTGATGCGGACCGGCGATGAAGCCGCCGCGCGCGCGGTGCTCGAGCGCGCCTTCGACCTCGACCCATACGACGTCGTCACCTACAACCTACTCGGGCTGTTGGATACCTTGGACGGGTTCCAGACCAAGCAGGAAGGCGAGCTCACTGTCCGCATGGACCCACGCGATTCGTCGCTCTTAGGTCGCTACCTCGTGCCGCTCGCCCAAGAGGCGCTGTCGACACTGTCCGCCCGCTACGAGTTCAAACCGCAGGGGCCAATCTTGATTGAAGTGTTCCCGCGCCACGACGACTTTGCCGTGCGGACGCTGGGATTGCCCGGACTGCTCGGGGGCCTGGGGGCGTGCTTTGGGCGAGTCGTGACCATGGATTCGCCGCGGGCGCGGCCGGCTGGCACGTTCAACTGGTCGGCGACCTTGTGGCATGAGCTGGCGCACGTCATCACGCTCCAGCTCTCGCGCCAGAGGATCCCGCGTTGGCTGAGCGAGGGGGTGTCGGTCTTCGAAGAGTCACGGGCCGGCCGCGCGTGGGGCGGCGACGCCCAACTCGCGTTCGTGCAGGCGCTCGCGAACGACGAGATCGGGCCCATCGCGGAGTTGAACACCGAGTTTTCAAGCCCTAAGACCATTACCCGCGCGTACTTCCAAGCGTCGCTCGTCGTGGCGCACATCGTTGACAAGTATGGAGACAGAGGGCTCCGCGCGTTCGTCCGCGCCTTTGGCGAAGGCCTCGATGAGGAAGGGGCCGCGCGCCAAGCGCTGCGCGTGGGCTTGGACGAGCTGCAGCGTGGTTTCGACGCTTATGTACGGCACCGATACGCTGCTGCCCTGCCGGCTCTGCGGTCACCCAAAGGGAAGATCCCGACAGAAGGGAGTCCCGAGCAGCTTGTGGCCATTGCAAAACGGTATGCGGGTCACTATTTCGTCCAGATGGCCATGGCCAGACGTCTGATAAAAAGCGGTCGGCCGGACGAGGCGCGGCCGCTACTCGAGCGCGCCGTAGGACTGGTTCCGTTTGCGGGCGGTGAGGACGGCCCGCACGCGCTGTTGGCGAACCTGGAGGCGAAAGCCGGTCGAATGGATGCGGCGATGGCGCATCTCGACCAACAGCTCGCGCAGGATCCCACAAGCATCGAGCCGGTACGGCAGTTGCTGCAGATCGCCCGCGAGCGGGGTGATGAGGCGCGGCTCGATCGGGCCGCTCGCCGCCTCATCGAGATCGCCCCGTTCGACGCCGAGCTGCACTCGACGCTCGGTGATCTTGCGCTCAAGCGCCGAGATTTCGAGACAGCCGTACGCGAGCTACAGGCGGCGATTGAGGCTGGTCCCGACGACGTCGCCGCCGCGCACACCGAGTTGGCGGAGGTCTATTGGCAGACCGGGCGTCCAGCCGAGACGAAGAAGCACGTCATCGCGGCGCTCGAGGTGGCGCCGCGTCTCGAGCGCGCGCAAGAGCTCTTGCTCGCGGTGGTCGACGGTGAAACAAAGAAAGGTGTCAGGTGACAGGCGTCAGGGGTCAGCAGGGATCACGGAGGCAGGGATTAGGGCCCCGGGTGCTGACGCTCGCAGCGGGCCTCGGGGTAGGCGTGTGGCTGTTCACCACGAGTGGCTCGGTACGGTTGGCCGATGCGCAGGAGTCTGAGCCGCCGCCGACCAGCGCGGAGGCAATCGGCCCCCAGGAGCCTGGTTCCGTCACGGCCGGCCTCGATGTGCCAGATGCGCGCTTTGCGGGCTTGCGCTGGCGGTTCACGCGCGTTCGATACCGGTCGCACGATCTCGAATCCGCGATGTACCGCCGTCGGTATTGGAGCGAGCCGTGGGCCGTCGACGGTCCCGCCGCCGAGCAGAACCTGTCGCGGCGCATCCGCACCGTGACCTCGATTCAGGTGGACGAGCCGATCGTCCTCACGTTGGAGGATCCCGAGTTGTGGGACAACCCATGGATCTACTTCGTCGAGCCCGGGACGCTCACCCTGCAGGAGAACGAAGTACCGATCCTTCGTGAGTTCCTGCTGCGGGGTGGCACGGCGGTGTTCGACGACTTCCACGGGCCAATCGAATGGGAGAACCTCCAGCGTGAGCTCCAGCGCGTGTTCCCGGATCGCCCCATCGTGGAGCTGCCGCAAGAGCACCCGGTGTTTCATTGCTTTTACGCGCTCGACGAGTATCCGCAAATCCCAGGTGTGGGCTCCTTCATGCGAGGTCGCATGTGGGAGAAGGGGGGGATTGACCCGAAGCTGCGCGCCATCGTGGACGATCATGGAAGGGCCATGGCTCTCATCAACTGGAACACGGACATCGGCGATGGCTGGGAGTGGTCGAACGCCGAAGAGTACCCTGGCTACATCGTCCACACAGCGAATGCCTACAGGATCATGATCAACGAGGTGGTGTATGCGCTGACACATTGATTCGCTATAAGGGGACAGGATGGCTTTGTAGGGCGCCCCTTTAGGGGCGCCATCTGACAGCGCCATCTGACAGCGCGAATGATCTCTCGATACGGACTCTCTCGGAGACGGAGCACGGGATGCATCAAGTCAGCACTGAATCGCGGGAGGCGGTCCATGAGCTCGTCGACCGTGTGGCGACGGGACGGCAACAGATCCTCGACGAGCTGCGCAAGGTCGTGGTGGGGCAGGAGGAGACCATCGAGCTCGTGCTCGCGGCGCTCTTTTCGGGCGGCCATTGTCTCCTCACCGGCGTGCCGGGCCTGGCGAAGACGTTGCTCGTGAAGACGCTGGCCGAGATCCTCGATCTCCGCTTCAAGCGCATCCAGTTCACGCCAGACCTGATGCCAGCCGACATCACGGGCACGGAAATCCTCGACGACACGAACGGCCGGCGCACGCTGCGCTTTGTCCGCGGACCGATCTTCGCGCAGATGGTGTTGGCCGACGAGATCAATCGCACGCCCCCCAAGACACAGGCGGCGCTGCTCGAGGCGATGCAGGAGCGTCACGTCACCGCGGCGGGCCAAACGTTCCCGCTCGAGCCGCCGTTCTTCGTCCTCGCCACGCAGAACCCGATCGAGCTCGAAGGGACGTATCCGCTCCCGGAAGCGCAGCTCGATCGCTTCATGCTCAACATCGTGATGACGTACCTCTCGGAGGAGGACGAGGTTCGCGTGGTCACCGCGACCACGTCGGAGGCGCAGCCGTTACTCGCGCGCGTCTTGCAAGGGCCCGAGATCCTGCAGATTCAGGAGGTGGTGCGGCATGTGGTCGTGGCGGAGGACGTCGCACGCTACGCCGTGCGACTCGCGGCGACGTCGAGGCCGGGTGCGCCGGATGCCCCGGAGTTCGTCCGGAAGTGGGTCAAGTGGGGCGCGGGCCTCCGGGCGGCGCAGGCCCTCGTGCTCGGCGGCAAAGCGCGGGCGCTGATGCACGGCCGTTTCAACGTGTCGGTCGGCGACATTCGCGTGCTCGCGGGGCCGACGCTGCGTCACCGGATCCTCGTGAACTTCTATGCCGATGCCGAAGGCATCACGCCCGAGGGGATCGTCGAGCGACTGCTTGAAACCGTCCCGCCTCCACGGAGCACCCTCACGTGATGACCGACTCGCCGAAGTCGAGCGGAGGCGGCCCGCCTTCGTCACGGTTCCTGCTACCCGCCGTGGTGGCCGGCCTGGGCACGCTGGATCTCAAAGCACGGACCATCGTGGAAGGCCTGATGCAAGGCCTGCATCGGAGTCCCTTTCGCGGCTACAGCGTCGAGTTCGCGGAGTACCGGCAGTACCTGCCCGGCGACGACCTGGCAACCGTGGACTGGAAGGTGTACGCGCGTACGGACCGTCACGTTGTACGAAAGTACGAGGAGGAGCGTAACCTGGATTGCCACCTCCTCGTCGATGTGAGCGCGTCGATGGGCTACGGTGGTCGTGCTGGCATGACCAAGTTGGACTACGCGTCTTGCCTCGCGGCGTCGATCGCGTACCTGCTGCAGCGACAGCACGACGCGGTGGGTTTGGTGACCTTCGATCATCGGATCGTCACACGCATCGCGCCAAGCTCGCGACGCGGACAGGTGCACGCCTTGCTCGTTGCGCTCGAACGCGTCCAGGTTGGAACGCGGTCGAATCTCGCGGCGCCACTCGAGGCACTGGCCGACTCGATCACCCGGCGTGGTCTCATCATGGTCTTCTCCGACCTGCTGCACGCGCCGGACCGTGTCGTGCGATCGCTCAGATACGTCCGCTCGCGCGGCATGGAGGTGGTCGTCTTCCAGGTGCTCGACCCGGACGAGCTGACGTTCCCCTTCGAAGGTGCGGCCCGCTTTCAGGACGTAGAGTCGGCCGACGAGGTGCTCGCGGATCCGGCACGCGCGCGGGACGGATATTTGCGGCGGATGGACGAGTTGACCCGCTCCTACGAGCGAGAGCTGCGGGGTGCGGACATCGACTACCAGCTCGTCGACACATCGCGCCCGCTTGATCTGACGCTATTGACGTATTTGGCCGGTCGCGGACGAGGGGTGACAAGGTGAGGGGGTGACAAGGTGAGGGGGTGACAAGGTGAGGGGGTGACAAGGCCCCTTCACGCCGTGCCCGTGTCTAAGAAGCTATGCTGTCGTTCCTGTCCCCGTGGTTTTGGTTCGGCGCGCTGGCAGTGGCAGTGCCGTTCGTGCTGCACCTGCTCCGGCGCGAGGAAGCCCGGCGCCTCGGGTTCACCGCCGTCGCGTTCATCGAGCGGACACCGATCCTCTTCCGCGCCCGGCGGCGTCCGTCCGATTGGCTGTTGCTCGCGCTGCGTATGGCGGCGGTCCTGCTACTGGCTGTGGCCTTCACGCGACCGTACGTGCAGGGACGAGGTGTGACGAATCCGGCGACCATCGTGGCCGTCGATATCTCGTACAGCATGGACGCGCCCGGACGCTTCGAGGCCGCGCGCAATCGTGCGGCGGACGCTATTCGTCGCGTGCCGGCAGGCAGTGCCGTCGGCCTTGTCCTGTTCGATGACCGCGCACGGACCGTGGTTGAGCCCGTCGCCGACCGTGGCGTTGCCCTTGCGGGCGTCGAGCGGCTGCGCGCCGGCGTCCGCGGCACCGACTATCGCCGCCTCGTCGATCATGTCGATGGGCTCTTGGCTCGTCGGCCAGGCCGCCTCATCGTCGTGACCGATTTGCAGCGGGAGGGTTGGGCAGCAGGCAACGCCACCACCAGGGGTGAGTTGGACGTGACCGTGGAGGACGTCGGTGGACCCGTGGAAAACATCGCGATCACCGCAGCTGAGAGAACGGCCGCTGGTGTCCGAATGATTGCTCACAACCTTGGTGGACGTTCCCGAGAGACCGTCGCACGTTTGACCGTAGACGATGAAGCACTCGGTGACGTACGCGTGACCGTTCCGTCCGGCCGCGCCGTGCCGGCTGAGATTCGGGCGTCACTTCCGACACACGGCGTCGCGCGCGTGACGCTCGATGATCCAGGCGGGCTGCCCGCTGACGACGAACGGGTGATGCTCCTGGATCCGCCGGCACCGGCGCACCTGCTGGCGATCGTGGGTGGGACCGGTGCCTCGTCGCGGGTCTTCTATCTGCAGCGCGCGCTCGAAGCCGCCTCGGCAGGTGGCGAGTCTGGCCTGGAGGTCCTGGGTGCCACGGCCGCGCGGGACCTGACCGCAGAGAAGCTCCAGGATGTCGACGTGGTGCTGCTGCTGGGCACGGCAGGCGTCGACCGCGGGTTGGGCGGCCGGCTTCGGGACTATGCGCGTGGAGGTGGCCGTGTGCTCCTGGCGATTGGTCCTGATGCCGATGTGGGGGTGGTGTCGAGCCTGCTCGCCGCGGCCGGCGTGGCCATCAGACCTGGGAATCCTGATCGTTTTCCGGTGGCGCTCGCGCCGCTCGACGCGCGGCATCCCGTGTTCGAAGCGTTCGGCGATGCGGCTGGAGGCCTGATGAGCGTCCGGTTCGACCGCGCCGCACACATCGAGGCGAACGGCTCGGGGCGTGTGCTAGCGCAATTCACCAACGGCTGGCCGGCGTTGGTCGAGTTGCCGCTTGGCGACGGACGTGTGCTGGTGTTTGCTTCAGACCTGAATCTGGCGTGGAACGATTTTCCGGTGCACGCCGCGTTCGTGCCATTCGTGCACGAGGTCACACGGTACCTCGCACGCGCGAGGCGAGACGAGTCCGATTGGTTGTTGAAGGAAGTGGCGCCTGAGCAGGCTGATCGCCCCGGCGTGTTCGCGATTGGGCCGCGCGGCCGGCGGGTGGCGTTGAACGTCGATGTGAGCGAATCGACGCTCGATCGCGAGTCGGTCGAGGCGTTCCAAGCTCACGTCCGACCCGGGCCGGGGTCGCCCGAGGATGCCCCGCGCGCGAGCCCGCGTGGCGCCGAGTCGAACCAGGCACTCTGGCGCTACGTGCTGATGCTGCTAGCTGGCTTGCTGGTTGCCGAAAGCGTGGTTGGACGCCGGCGTCGACCAAAGGGGCGCCCTACCGACGTCCCGTGGATGCGAGGGAAGCCATGAATGATCGCGGTCCCACGTTCCTGACCATTCTGGACGAGGTCCGACGCCGCTGGCGGCGCGTCGCCTGGCTGCGCGTGATGACACGTGTGCTGCTTGTGGCAGCGGTGGCCGTGGTGCTCCTCGCCATCATGGACCGGACATGGGCGCCGACGACTGATCGGCTAGCCCGCCTGACGGCCATCATCGGCGTAGTGGTAGCAGCGGCGGCAGTCTATTGCGCGTGGCCGTATCGGCGTCGACCGACGGATCGAGACGTGGCACGTCTCGTGGAGGAGCGCTGTCCGGAGTGCGAGGAGCGCCTGGTGAGCGCGATCGATGCTGGTCCGAGCGCCCTTCGGACGCTGCTGGAAGACGACGCGACACGGGTGGCCAGCAGGCTCGACCTCGAGCAGATCGTCTCGGCGAGCCGCGTGCGGGCGGCGGCGGGCGGAGCGGCGCTGGCGCTGGTAGCGCTCCTGGCGATTGGCGTCGCGTCGCAAGACGCCGTGACGCGCGCGGCCCGTGCGGTGTGGTTCGCGGTGTGGCCGCCGACGATCACGGTCAGGGTGACGCCGGGTGACGCCCGCATCGCGATGCATGATCCGCTGACCATTCAGGCGCACATCAGCGGCGTGCCGCACGACGTCGAGCTGGCCGTCCCGGAGCTCCGGGTGAGATCGGGCGCCGCGCGTCATGCCGAGCGAATGACACGGTCGAACGATGGGCGCTTCGAGATCCGCATACCCAAAGTGACGCGTGGTTTCACGTATCGGGTGACCGCCGGAAGGTTGGCGTCGGACGAGTATCGGGTCGACGCGTTGCCTCGCCCGCACGTGACACGCATTGATGTGGACTACAAGTATCCGTCGTTTACGGGTCTCGAGCCGCGCGTGGTGGAAGACAGCGGTGATGTGTACGCACCAGCCGGCACCGAGATTCGGCTGCGAGTCCATGCGAACAAGTCGCTCAGCCGCGCGACGTTCGTGCGAACCGACGCGGAGCGGACTACGCCCATGCGCGTGGTGACAGAGACGGTCGCCGAGATGGCATTCACACTCGACGGGAACGGAGCGTATCGCGTCGCCCTGCGCGACCGCGACGGACTGGACAGTCCAGGCGACACGGAGTTCTTCCTCCGGGTCGTCGACGACCGTCCCCCGGAGGTTCGCGTGATTCGTCCAGAGGGAGATCGCGCCGTCACACGGCTCGAGGAAGTGGCTATCGAGGCGCGTGCTGATGACGACTACGGGGTTGAGCAGTTCGAGCTCGTGTATGCGGTGCGCGGTCACAAGGAACAGCGCGTTCGGCTCGGGAGCGGCCAGGAGGCCAAATCGGCTGACCGTGCAGAAGAAGCGCCGCGCGACCAGCGGCGCACGTCCGTGACGGGCCGTCACACCCTCTTTCTCGAGGATCTGGACGTTCAGCCAGGTGACTTCATCTCGTACTATGCGCGCGCAGTCGACGTGGGACGTGGAAAGCGGCCAACCGAAGCGCGCAGCGACATCTTCTTCCTCGAGGTCCGACCGTTCAGCGAGGAGTTCGCCGCGGCGCAGAGTCAGGCCATGGCCATGAGCGGCGCGGGGGGTGGTCTCGAAGATCTTGCGGCCGCCCAGAAAGATTTGATCATCGCGACGTGGAAATTGGACCGGCGGTCCGCTGGTGGCCGGTCTGCCGCCGACATTCGATCCCTGGGACGTGCCCAAGCCGAGCTGCGTGACCAGGCGGCACGGCAAGCCGCGCGCGCGGCGCTCGGACGCCTTGGGGGTCGCCGTGGTAATGACGAGGGCGAGGAGAGCGCGCGTCCGCCCATCGCGCGGGCAGCCGAGGCCATGTCGCACGCGGCTGATGCCCTGGCCAACCAACAAACAGCTCGAGCCCTACCACACGAGATGGAGGCGTACAACGAGCTGCTGCGCGCCGACGCTGAGGTGCGACGCCGGCTGGTGGCGCGCCAGCAAGGCGGTGGCGGTGGCGGCCGCAGTGGGACGGAGGATCTCTCGGCATTGTTCGATCGGGAGTTGCTTCGCGAGCAGACCACGAACTACGCGCAGCAGAGTACAGCCAATCAGGCCCAGGAGGCTCGCGAGTCGTCTGCGCTCGAGCGGCTCCGAGAGCTCGCGCGCCGCCAGGACGACCTCGCACGGGCGCAGCGAGATCTGGCGCGCCAGCGCGGGCCCGCCGCCGAAGAAGAAATTAAGCGTCGCCTCGAACGGCTGACGCGCGAACAAGAAGAGCTCCAGCGCCAGGCCATGCAGCTTGCACGTGAGCTCGATCAAGAGCGTAGCGCCGATGGTAGTCAGGCGAATGAGGGCAGCAACGCGTCGAGCGGGTCAAATGAGTCTCAGGGGGCCGCGGGCGGCCAGGAGGCGCGGGGTGCGGAATCGGAATCTGCGGGCGGTCAGGGTGCGCGGGGTGAGACGCCGGAGTCTGCGCGTGGTGGGAGCACGCGGGGTGAAGAGCCCGAGTCTGCGCGCAATGGAGAGAACGCGCGTCGAGACGAGAGTAGCGAAGCAAGGAGCGATCAGCAGACCGCAGCGCGGGCCTCTAGGCCTGCCAGCAGCGGAGGAGCCGAGGCCGCGCGCGAGACGCGTGCGGGGACGGGTCAGCTGACCGAGGCTCTGCAGCGAGCGCTCGAAGACATGCGTCGCGCGACGCGTGGCTTA
Source organism: Luteitalea sp. (assembly GCA_009377495.1). GTDB lineage: Bacteria > Acidobacteriota > Vicinamibacteria > Vicinamibacterales > Vicinamibacteraceae > WHTT01. The sequence goes on along the minus strand of WHTZ01000001.1, from coordinate 143,523 downwards.
CGCGAGGCCGATGTCGGCGAGGCGGCGAGTCGGAGCGAGGAGTCGCTGGCGCGACTTCGAGAGGCTGAGCGCGCGCTGGGCGGAACGTCAGCCCGCCGTGATGAAGCATCCGAACGCCTGGCCGAGCAGCTCGCGAGGGCACAGCGCGTACGGGAGCGGCTCGCAGAGATCGATCAGCGTCTTGCCGAGGCTGACCGTGAGCGGTCGGGCCAGAGAGACGGCCAGCCGTCGCAAGCGCAGAACGAGCAAGGCAACGGCGATCGCAGGGCGCAGGGACAGGGCGCCGAGCGCGGTGCGCAGTCGGGAAGCGGGAATCGGGAAGCGGGAAACGGGAAACGGGAATCGGGAAGCGGGAATCAGGAATCGGGAAGCGGGAACGGCCGGTCGGGCGCCTCGCCTAGCGGTAGAGAGACGGCCGGTGAATCTCGTGGATCAGGTGCCGGTCGCGGCGACGAGCTGGCCGAGCTCGGGGCCGAGCGCGAGCAGTTGTTGCGTGAGGCGCGATCACTCGTCGATGAGGCTGGCCAACAGAATTCAGAGGGCGCCGCCGCTGGCGGGACACCAGAGCATCAAGAGTTCAGTCGTTCCGCGCCGGGCACCGAAGCGTTCAAGCAGGATTTCTCGCGCTGGGACGCCCTGCGCAAGGAGGTCATGACCGAGCTCGAGACGCTCGAGCTCGCACTCTCTGAACAGCTCGCTGAGCGCGATGCCCGGAACCGGCTGAATGCGGGCGGCGACGAGCGGGCCCCGGAGCGGTACCGCGACTCGGTGGCGCGCTACTATCGATCGATCGCAAAAAAGCCGGGGCCCGGAGGATGACGTTCGCATGGCCGCTCCCGTGGTGGCTGATCGCCGCTTGGATCATGGCCGCGGTCGTCGTGGCCGTGGTGGCCTATGTGCGCGCCGTGCCTCCACTTTCGCGGGCCCAGCGGGTCGGCCTCGTCGCGCTCCGGACCACGGCGCTGATTCTATTGCTCGTCTTCATCCTTCGACCGGTCATCGCTCGACCAGAGCCACCTGGTACGGGCCGGCGCGTGGCGGTCTTGGTCGACACGTCGCGCAGCATGGGGTTGCCTGATGGCCGCGGCGTGACGCGATCGGCTGCCGCGCAGGCGCTCGTGCGTCAGACCCTGCTACCCGCGCTTCGCGGACGCTACGACGTCGAGCTCCTCGGCTTCGATCGCACGGTGACCCGCCGCTCGCTCGATGAGCTTACGACCACGGGTCCACTGACAGACCTCGTCGGCGCAACGCGCCTCGTCCGGACGCGGACCGGCGACGATGAGCCCGTGGCGATCGTGGTTGTGTCCGATGGCGGCCAGACAGGTGAGCCGCAGATGAGTCGTCTCGCTGCACCCGGTGCACCGGTGTTTGCCGTGCCCCTCGGCGCCACCCGTGTCGAGCGCGACCGCGAGGTTACGGCGGTCAGCGTCGGCGAGGCACGGGTTGAAGGATCGATCGTCGAGCTGTCCGCGACCGTCGTGAGCCATGGCTTCGGTACGACCCCTGTCGCGGTGCGGGTGCTTGAAAATGGCCGGCCCATCCAAGTGCGGCGTGTGGCGCCACCGGGCGATGGCGCGCCGACAACCGAGCGCTTTCGTGTGTCGCCGCCGCGGGACCGACCAACCGTCTACACCGTGGAGGTCCCGACGGCCGAGGGGGAGATCACGAACGCCAACAACCGGCGCAGTGTGCTCGTCCCCCCCGCGGGTCGGCGGCGCCAGGTGTTGCTCGTCGAGGGCGCCCCCGGGTTCGAGCACACGTTTCTGAAGCGTGCGTGGGCGCGTGACCCGGGTCTCGAGCTGGACTCGGTCGTGCAAAAGGGGCGCGACGATAGCGGCGCGGCCACCTACTATGTGCAGGCTGCTGCGCCACGCGCCGCGATGCTTCGCTCCGGCTATCCAGCATCGCGTGAAGCGCTGTTCGCCTACGACGTGGTCGTGCTCGCCAACATGACCGCGAGCCAACTGACGCGCGCGCAAGCCGAGTGGACTGCGGCGTTCGTCGAAGAGCGCGGAGGTGGCTTGCTGGTGCTCGGCGCGCGCACGTTTGCGGCGGCCGGCCTTCGCGGCACGCCAATCGAAGCGGTGCTGCCGGTGGACTTCACCGGGCGTATCGCCTCCGATGGCGAGACGAGCACGCCTAGACGCGGCGGCCGCATCCTGCTCACGCGGGCTGGCGAGCGGCATCCCATCACGCAGCTTGGCGGATCCGGCGAGGCGAGCCAACGCCTCTGGACCGAGCTTCCGCCGCTGCCCGCGACCTCGGCGATGGGACAACCGCGTCCCGGCGCTCAGGTGCTCGCCCTGGCCGAAGGGGCAGGCGGGGACGAGCGCCCACTCGTGGCGGTCCAGCATTACGGTCGCGGACGGACCCTGGTGTTCGGTGGCGAAGCCTCATGGCGTTGGCGCATGCAGCTGCCGTCGAGCAATAACGTGTACGAGACCTTCTGGCGGCAGGCGGGACGTTGGCTCGCGACCGCGGCGCCTGATCCGGTCTCGGTAAAGGTGACGGCCGTGCCGCCCGGGGTCGCGGCGCCGTTGATGGTGCAAGTGTTCGACGCTGAATTCAAGGCCGTGGCCGACGCGGCCGTCCGCGTGCAGGTCACGGACCCCGAAGGCCAGTCGCGAGAGCTTCGCGCAGTCCCCGCAACAGGTGCCGGGTCGACTGGCGTGTACATCGCCACCTTCACACCACCAACCTCCGGGACGTACGACGTGCGCGTGGAGGCTGCCCGTGGCTCGGCCTCGTCGCGTGAGAAGGCGGCGGGCCACGATGCGGAACGTCGGTCGGCGCCGCGAGCGGATCAACCCACGATCCGTCGCACACGCGTGGTCATGCGCGACCCCGGCGCCGACGATGAGACGACCGGCGCCGAGCTGGGTGCGTCACGCGAATGGTGGCTCGTGGGCGGCGCAGACCCGGAGATGGCCGACCCGCGGCGCAACGATGCGGCGCTCGAGCGGCTGGCCGAGGCGACCGGGGGCCGCCTGCTCGCCGCCCGAGAGCTCGCGCAGTTGCCGGCGTTGATTGCGGCGCGCACCTCGTCACCGCGTGTCTGGGTGCAGCGTGAGCTGTGGCACAACCCGTGGACGTTCTTGTTGGTGGCTGCGATGCTCTGCACGGAGTGGGCGTTGCGGCGGCGATGGGGGCTCAGGTGAGGGGCGAGGTACGAGGTGCGAGGGGCGAGGTACGAAACGCGAGGGGCGAGGTACGAGGTTCGCGTCTCGCGCGCGTCTTTATCCTCCTTGGCATCGTTTGGTGCGCCTTCGCAGTCGACCTGCCTGCTTCTTCCGATCAGCCCTCCTCCCCTAAGCCCTCTTCCCCTCCTCGCCCCTCCCCCCTCGCCCCTCGCCCCTCCTCTTATGCTCTTATCGTCACCGGTGCCTCCGGCAGCGACGAGCACGGCCAGCAGCAGCGCCAGTGGCGCGAGGCGCTCGTGGAGGCGCTGCGAGATCATTACGGGACGCCCACCGATCGCATCGTCGTTCTCTCCGAGGACGCGCCAGACCCCGCGGCGCGGGCGACGCGCACGTCTGTTCGCCGAGCGATCCGCGGCCTCGCGTCGCGTCTGACCGCCACCGACGTCGTTCTCGTCGTGTTGATCGGGCACTCCAGCTTCGATGGTGTGGACGCGAAGTTCAATCTCGTGGGTCCGGACATGGAGGCTGGGGAATGGAACCAGCTATTGACGTCGCTCGCCGGCCGCGTGGTGTTCGTCAACACGACGGGCGGCAGCTCTCCGTTTATCAAGCGGCTGGCCGCACGCAACCGGGTGGTCATCACCGCCACACACTCGCCCGCCCAGAAGTACGATACCGTCTTCCCGCAATTCTGGGTCGAGGCGCTCGCGAGTGCCGAGACAGACCTCGATCGCAACGGCCGGATCTCCGTTTGGGAAGCGTTTGCTCGGGCGAGCAGTGGGGTCAGGCGCTGGTACGATCAGCAGGGACAGCTCGCGACCGAACGCGCCATGCTCGATGACACAGGCGATGGTGTTGGTCGCGACGTCGCAACAGAAGGCGAGGACGGGCTGCTGGCAAGCCGGACATTCTTCGATGCAGAGCCGGCCATGGCGAGTGGTGATCCGACCATTGCCGTGCTGGTCAGCCGGCGCGACCAGCTCGAACTGGAGCTCGACGAGCTGAAGCGCAAGCGCAGCTTCATGCCACCTGGCGACTACGAGCGCGAGCTCGAGCGCGTTCTCGTGAGCCTCGCGCGCGTGTCACGGGAGATTCGAAGGAAGGCAAAGAGTTGATTTACCCCTTCACCCCTTTCTGGAGCTAAACGCCCTCACTGCGACCATCCCCGCCACGAAGCCGCCCGCGTGTGCCCAAAAGGCCACGCCGCCGACGTCCTGCGCGCGCGCGGCCGCGAGCGTACCGACGCCGATGAGCAGTTGGTACAGGAACCACAGGCCGAGCAGGATTACGGCCGGAATCTCCACGAACGTGACGAAGATGAACAGCGGCACCAGCGTGAGCACGCGAGCACGGGGAAACAGCACGAAATAGGCGCCCAGGACGCCGGAGATCGCACCGCTCGCGCCTACCATGGGAATCAGCGAGTCCGGCTTGATGAGCGTTTGGACGAGCGCCGCCAGCGTGCCGCACATCACGTAGAAGACGATGAAGCGCACGTGTCCCATTCGGTCTTCGACGTTATCGCCAAAGATCCAGAGGTACAGCATGTTCCCGAAGAGGTGCGCCAGCCCACCGTGGACGAACATGGACGTGAGCAGGGCTTCGACGTTGAAGTACTGCGGCACGAGGCCATAGCGCGATAGAAACACTTCGCCGGCAGGCGTCTCGAGATTCGGCGTGATGAAATACACAAGAATGTTGCTCACGAGAATCGTCCACGTCACCCATGGCGTCGTCCGGGTGGGGATGACATCCCGGATCGGAATCATTCGTTCATTGTATGCAAAAAGGGGACAGGCCCCTTTTTGCGCGTATCCTTGCATGTGGCGATGCGACGTGAGCCGGAGGTTGAGTTAAATGCGGTGGGTATGCGTGTTTTGCGGGTCGAGCCGAGGCCGGCGGTCCGGCCACGCCGCCTCGGCTCGCCAATTGGCCCGGGCGCTCGTGGCGCGCGAGCTTGGATTGGTTTACGGTGGCGCACATGTCGGCCTCATGGGCGAGTTGGCCGATGCGATGCTCGCGGCGGGAGGAAAGGTCATCGGCGTGATCCCGCAAGCGCTCGTCGATCGTGAGGTGGCACACACCGGCCTAGCCGACCTGCGAGTCGTCGATGGCATCCATGCACGGAAGGCGCGCATGGCGGAGCTCGGCGACGCGTTTGTCGCGCTACCAGGCGGCATTGGCACACTCGAGGAGCTGTTCGAGGTGTGGACATGGCTCCACCTCGGCCTGCATCGGAAGCCCTGCGGCTTGGCGGACGTCGAGGGGTTCTATCGGCCGCTCGTTCGGTTCCTCGACCATGCTGTTGCCGAAGGATTCGTCCGACCCGACGCCCGCGCGACGCTGCTGGTCGACGCGAACATCGAGCGCCTCCTGGATCGGCTCGTCGCGGCCATGCCGCCACGAGCGAGCGCCGGGGCCGGCGTGGCCGTAGACCAGCTCTAGATGAAAGCGGAGTAGGGCGCGGCTTTAGCCGCGCCGGATGCGGAACGGCGCCCCTAAAGGGCGCCCTACCGGACTGTCCCCGTTTTCTTCATTTTCGCGCAGGCGAAACCGGATATGTTTTGCAGTAACTGCGGAACTGAAATCGCCGATAAGGCGCTCATTTGTTACAAGTGTGGCCGTGCCACCTTCGAGCCGCTGCGCAAGCCACCCGCCCCGCGAGCAACCCTAGGTCCACTCTTGTCGGTGCTGGCGCTCATGGCGCTCACGCTCGCCGCGCTGTTCCTCGGCGCTACAGACACGGACAGGGTTCCCACGTGGGTGCCGTGGGTGATCGGCGGCGTCGCGTTCCTTCTGCTTCTCTGGCGAGTGCTGCGGTTGCGGAGATGACGCAAGGGTCCATGCGTTCACTCATCTACGACTGGAACAGGGTCGACCAGGCAAGCCCGGCGCCGCACGTGTTGCTGGACGACGAGACGTTGCGCGACGGGTTGCAGTCTCCGTCGATTGAGAGCCCCACCATCGAGAGAAAGCTCGAGATCCTCCGGCTCATGGAGGCCCTCGGTATGGACTGTGCCGACATCGGGTTTCCCGGAGCCGGCGATCAAGCGGCTCGTGATGTCGAGCACATCGCGCGCGAGATTGTCCGCGCCGGCATGCGGATCCGACCCAATTGTGCGGCGCGCACCGTCGTCGGGGACATCCGGCCCATCGTGGAGATCTCGCAGCGGGTGGGCTATCCGATTGAGATTGCAGCCTTCATCGGTTCGAGCCCTATTCGGCAGTTCGTCGAGGATTGGACCATCGACCACCTCGAACGGACCACGGAGGCGGCCGTCTCGTTTGGCGTGCGTGAGGGGCTGCCGATCTTTCTGGTCACGGAGGACACCACGCGCGCCGAGCCGGAAAGCCTCCGCCGCATCTACGGCGCGGCGTTGCGAGCGGGCGCTCGCCGTATCTGTGTCGCTGATACGGTCGGGCACGCGACGCCTATCGGCACGCGCGCGGTCGTGCGGTTCGTACGATCGATTGTCGAGGCGTGCGGCGTCGAGGCGGGCGTCGACTGGCATGGTCACGACGACCGTGGGCTGGCCGTTGCCAACTCGCTGGCCGCCATCGACGCGGGTGCCACGCGCATTCATGCCACGGCCCTCGGAATTGGAGAGCGTGTGGGCAATACGCCTATGGACCTCTTGCTCGTCAATCTCGTGTTGCTCGGCTACGTGGAGCGCGATCTGACGCGGCTCCACGAGTACTGCGTCGCGGTGTCGGAAGCGTGCGGCCGGCCCATTCCCATCAACTACCCGATCTTTGGGCGCGACGCGTTCCGAACGGCCACCGGTGTGCACGCGGCCGCCATCATCAAGGCCTTCCGCAAGCGCGAGCCGGATCTGGCAGATGCCATCTACTCCAGCATCCCCGCCCGCGTCGTCGGCCGTGAGCAGGAGATCGAGATCGGTCCCATGTCGGGCCGCTCGAATGTCGTCTACTGGTTGGAGCGTCGTGGTGTCGAGGTGAGCGACGCGCTCGTGGATCGCCTCTTCGCAGCTGCCAAGCAGGCATCCAGGGTGCTTCGTGAGGACGAAGTCTGGGCGATGGTAAACAGAGGGGCCAGGTGACAGGTGCCAGGTGCCAGGGCTGTCTCAGGCTCCAGGGATCAGTTCTCAGGGGCCAGGGCTGGTTGTAGCTCCTTCGGGCGTACGGCAATGAGGCGCACGTTGAATGCATCGTGGTCTGCGCACAGGAGAGCGTACTGCTCGAAGAAGCCCCTACCAGCCCTGATCCCTTGAGCACTCGCCCCTATTCCCTGAGACAGCCCTGGGACCTGGCACCTCGCCCCCTTTAGATCCTGAGACAGCCCTGGCCCCTCGCACCTGTCCCCTGGCCCCTATGTGAGCCCTGCCCCCGCCGCTGCTACCTTTCTCCCATGCCTACGTAGTCGCGCTGTTCCGAACCGGTGTAGATCTGCCGCGGGCGCGCGATCTTCTGCTCCGAGTCGGCGAGCATCTCCTCCCACTGGGCGAGCCACCCGGCGGTGCGTGGGATCGCAAAGAGCACCGAGAACATTTCGAGCGGGAAGCCCATTGCCTGATAGATCAGGCCCGAATAGAAATCGACGTTCGGGTAGAGCTTCCGGCTCACGAAGTAGTCGTCTTCGAGCGCGATCCGCTCCAACTCGAGGGCGATGTCGAGCAGCGGGTTCTTGCCCGTGACCTCGAACACCTCATCGGCTGTCTTCTTGATGATCTTCGCGCGCGGGTCGTACGATTTGTAGACGCGGTGGCCAAAGCCCATGAGCCGCGTCTCGCCGGCCTTGACGCGCTTGATGAATCCCGCCACGTTCGCGACCGACCCGATCTGCTCCAGCATGCGCAGCACCGCTTCGTTCGCGCCGCCGTGTAACGGCCCGTAGAGGGCCGCTGCGGCGCCCGCCATCGCCGAGTACGGATCCGCCTGGGAGCTGCCGATGCTCCGCATCGCATTGGTGCTGCAGTTCTGTTCATGGTCGGCGTGCAGGATGAACAGCACCTCGAGCGCGCGCTCGAGCGTCGGGTTGGGCCGATACTTGGCCTCTGCCATCTTGAACAGCATGTTCAAGAAATTGCCCGTGAAGCTCAGGTCGTTGTCGGGATACACGTAGAAGCGGCCCGTCATGTGACGATACGCGTACGCCGCGATGCTCGGCGTCTTGGCGATGAGCCGCTGGATGTGGAGCTCGCGCAAGCCTTCGTCGAAGATCTGCTTCGCGTCAGGATAGAAGGTCGACAGCGCTCCGACCGTGCTCAGGAACACACCCATGGGGTGCGCGTTGTAGCGAAACGCGCGCATGAGATGCTTGATGTTCTCGTGGAGCATCGTATGGAGCGTCACCTGCTCGGTCCAGGTCTCGAGGGCCGCGGCACTGGGGAGCTTCCCGTGGAGAAGCACGTACGCCGTCTCGAGGTACGTGCTGTGCTCCGCGAGCTGCTCGATGGGATAGCCGCGGTACATCAGGATGCCGCGGTCGCCGTCGATGAACGTGATGCCGCTGCGACAGGATGCGGTGTTCTGCAGCGCCGGATCGTACGTCATGAGGCCGAAATCCTCCTCGTTGACCTTGATCTGGCGAAGATCCATCGCGCGGATGGTCCCGTCGGCGACGGGAACGTCATACTGCCGGCCGGTGCGGTTATCGGTGATGGTCAGTGTGTCGGGCATACGCAATCTGGACGCAGGTGACAAGTCGAGGGTCCGATCGTCACTCGTCGGCGGCGTCCGTCTTGTCTTCGTCTTGGGGCGCCGAGGGCTCGGGACTTCCGGCCGAGCCGGCGGGCTCCGTGCCACGGATCCGATAGCTGCCATCGAGCCAGCGGGAGAGATCGAGGAGCTTGCAGCGTTCGCTACAGAACGGTCGCCACCGCTCGCTCATGGGCTGCTGGCGACAGTATACACACAGGGTCAATGCTCAACGCCCAATGACCAGGCTAGTCCCGTTCACCAGCGTGGTGCCGGACGTCCTGGGCGGAGACCATGAAGATGACGTCTTCGGCAATGTTCGTGGCGTGATCGCCGATGCGCTCCAAGTGGCGTGAGATGAGAATGAGGTCGAGGGCCGGCTCTATCGTGCGCGGGTCCTGCAGCATGTAGGTCAGCAGCTCGCGAAAGACCTGTGTCTTGAGCGCGTCCAACGTGTCGTCCTCGTTGAGGACGTGACGCGCAAGCTCGATGTCGCGTCGCACATAGGCGTCGAGCGCGTCGCGCAGCATCGCCTGCGCGAGCGCCGCCATCCTCGGAATGTCGATGAGCTCCTTGACCGGCGGGTGGAGCAAGTACCGCTGCGTCGCCTCGGCAATGTTGACCGCGAGATCGCCCACGCGCTCGAGGTCGGTGTTGATCTTGACAGCGCCCACGATGCCGCGCAGGTCGACGGCCATCGGTTGATGCAGCGCGAGCATCTTGAAGCAGCGGTCGTCGATCTCCATGTGGAGTTCGTTGAGCGGCTCGTCGCCCGTTCGGATCGTCTCCACCTGCGCCACCTCGCGGTCGACCAGCGCTTGGATGACCGTGCGGACGCGCTCCTCCGCCACGCCGCCCATCACGAGCAAGCGCTCTTTGAGGTGCTCCAGGGATTCGTGCAGTTGCGAAACGACGCGTTCCACGGGTTCCATAGGCGTAGGCGATGGGTCCATTATAGATGTGGCTAGCCGAACCGGCCCGTCACGTAGTCTTCCGTGAGCTGTTCTCCTGGCGCGGTGAAGATGCGCTCCGTGCGATCGAACTCCACGAGGCGACCCAACCAGAAGAACGCGGTGAAATCGGAGATGCGTGCCGCCTGCTGCATGTTGTGCGTCACGATCACGATGGTGTAGTCACGTTTGAGCTGGTGCACGAGCTCCTCGATGCGCTGCGTGGCGATCGGATCGAGCGCCGATGCCGGTTCGTCCATCAGCACGATCTCGGGCTTCACCGCCAACGCCCGGGCGATACACAGGCGCTGCTGCTGACCACCCGAGAGCGCGAGCGCGGAGGCCTGCAAGCGATCCTTGACCTCGTCCCACAATGCCGCGGCATGCAAGCTGCTCTCGACGATCTCGTCGAGCTGGCCGCGACTCGTGACCATGCCGTTGATGCGTGGCCCATACGCGACGTTGTCGTAGACGGACTTCGGGAACGGATTCGACTTCTGGAAGACCATCCCGATGCGCCGACGAAGGTCGACAACGTCGATCTCGCGCCCGTAGATGTCGATGCCGTCGATCTCCACGGTGCCCGCGACGCGCGCACCGGGAATAATGTCGTTCATCCGGTTCAGCGTCCGCAGAAATGTGCTCTTGCCGCATCCTGACGGCCCGATGAACGCCGTCACGAGACGTTCCGGGATGCGCATGTGGATGTCGTGCAGCACATGCGCAGCATCGTAGTAGAAGTCGAGCGCCGTGACCTCGATCTTCGGCGTGAGCGCGCCCAAGTCTGCGTGCGACGCAGCCGAGGCCGCCACGCCGGGCACGGGCGCTGAGACCCCCGACCCCGCAGCCGCATCCGGCGCTCCGGGCGACGACGAAGAAACGTTGGGAGACAATGACGGTAGCGACCGCGCGTTCGACGTCATTACGTCCTCTGATTTCGATAACGATCCCGCAGCACAATGGCCGCCGCGTTCAACGACAACAGAAGCACCAACAATACCAGGATACCCCCGGCAGCGTTCGTGAGAAACTCAGCTTGGGGCCGCGAGACCCAATTGAAGATCTGAATCGGCAGGACCGTAAAGGGCGACCAAATGCTGTTTGGGACGAACGGCACGTAGGTCAGCGCCCCCATCGTGATGAGAGGGGCTGTCTCACCGATGGCGCGCGAGATCGCGAGAATGACGCCCGTCAGGATCCCTGGTGTGGCAACCGGCAGCACCTGGTGCCAGATCGTCTGCCACCTGGTTGCGCCCAGCGCGTAAGATCCTTCACGCAGCGATCCCGGAACGGCCCGCAGCGCCTCGCGGGTCGAGAGAATAACGATGGGCAGCAACAAGAGCGACAACGTGCACGCGCCCGCGAGCAGACTTTGACCCATCGCGAACACGCGCACGAACAGCCCCAGGCCGAGCAGACCGTAAATGATCGAGGGCACGGCCGCGAGGTTCGAGATGTTCAGCTCGATAAACCGCGCGACGGGTCCCTGTGTCGCATACTCCTCCAGATAGATTGCCGCCCCCACGCCAATTGGCAGCGCGATCAGCACCGTCAGGAGGATGAGATACACGCTGCCGACCAGAGCCGGCAGCAGACCCGCGGTGGCGGCCCGCCGCGACGGCATACTGGTGAGGAACTGCCAGGACACGCGGCCCGCGCCGTCGAGGACGACGTCGACCAGCAGCGAGGCGAGGGCAAGGAGCGCGAGACCCAAAACAACGAGACCGCAGCCGGCCAGCAGGGCGTCGCTCAGCCGACGCGCGCGTGTGGTGGTCCGGAGCATCTCCATTACTGGTAGACCTCCCGGTAGCGGCCGCGCAACCAGGTGCTGAAGAGGTTCAGCCCAAACGTGCCGACAAAGAGCAGCATGCCGACGGCAAAGATCGTCCGGTACTCGATGGTTCCGGTCGGCGTGTCACCCAGGCTCACCTGAACGATGTACGCGGTGATGGTTTCAATCGGCACCAACGGATTCGCGGTCAGGCGCGGCTGTTGGCCCGCCGCAATCGCGACGATCATCGTTTCCCCAATCGCGCGCGACACGGCCAGGATGGCGGCAGCCGAAATACCGGAGAAGGCCGCGGGCACGACCACCTTCACCGACGTTTGCGCCTTGGTCGCACCGAGGGCGTACGACGCCTCGCGGAGGCCGCCCGGCACGCTCTGCAACGCGTCCTCGCTCAACGAGGACACGAGCGGCAGAATCATGATGCCCATCACGATCCCCGGGCTCAGCGCGTTGAACCCGCCGAGCTGCGGCACGATGCCCTGGAGCAGCGGCGTGACGAAGAGCAACGCGAAGTACCCGTACACGACCGTGGGCACACCCGCGAGTACTTCGAGGATGGGCTTGACGACCCGACGCGCACCGGGTGACGCATACTCACTCAGGTAAACCGCGCTCAGCAGACCGGCGGGCAGCGCCACCGTCATCGCGATGGCCGTCACCAGCATGGTGCCGGCCACCAGCGGTAGCACACCAAATTGCTTGTTGAAGAAGAGCGGCGTCCACGTCGTGCCGAACAAGAACTCGGTCACGCGCACTTCACGAAAAAATCCGATCGTCTCGGCCAGTAGCACGCCAATGATGCCGGCCGTCACGAGCACCGAGAGCGCGGCGGATACGAACAACGTGCGCTCGATCACCGTCTCGAAGCGTTGGCGGAATCGTCTGGTCATGCGGGCTAAAAGGCCGAGCGTGCAGGGTTTGATCGTGCGGTACGCAAATGACGTGCGGCGATTGGCCTCTCAAACGCGCGGCTACTGATCAGCGTAGATCTCTTCCAACGAAACGCGCGAGCTCCCCCCATGGGCCGCAAAAGCGCTACCGGTCGTCCGGGCCTCGAGCCGCCGTCCAACGAGCGCTTGTAGCGTGTCGTTGAGCGGGACGTAACCAACCTCGGGGATCAACTTGGGCCCCTGTTCCAGATAGAACTCGACGAACTGCGCAACCTCTGGGCGCTCGAGGCTCGCCTGGCGCACGTAAATGAACACCGGTCGAGAGAGCGGTGTATAGGTGCCGTCTCGGACGGTCTCTGGCGACGGCAGGACGGCCGCGGATGTGTCAGCACCCTCGGCAATGGCGACTGCCTTGAGGCGCGTCTTGTTTTCCGCATAGTACGCGTACCCAAAGAACCCAAGGGCTAGCTCATCGCCGCCGACGCCCTGCACGAGCACGTTGTCGTCCTCACTAGACGTGAAGTCGCCTCGGCTAGCGTCCTCTGTCCCGACCACTGCTTCGGTGAAGTAGTCGAATGTGCCCGAGTCGACGCCGGCGCCGAACAGGTGCACCTCACGATCGGGCCAGCCCTCGCGGATCTGACTCCACCGCGTCACCTTTCCCTCGGCCTCCGGCTCCCAGAGCATCTTCAGCTCCGCAACGGTCATCGACGTGGCCCAGGTGTTCTTGGGGTTCACGACAACCGTGAGCCCATCGTACGCGACAGGGAGCTCGATGAACTCAATTTGCCGCGACGCGCACGCGTCGATCTCAGGCTGCCGAATCGGCCGGGAGGCGTCGGAAATGTCCGTCTCACCGCGACAAAACCTTTGGAACCCGCCGCCGGTACCGGAAATGCCGACCGTCACGAGCGTTTCGGGTTGCTCGTTTCGAAATTCTTCGGCAACCGCCTCGGTGATGGGATAGACGGTGCTCGAGCCGTCGATCTCGATGGTCTGGGGCGCGCCGCACGCGACGGCGCCCAATCCGGCCACCGTCACGGCCGCCCAGGTGCCAGCAGTGGCAGCATGAACGCTGATGCTCATAGCCCCAACGGTAGCCCTGGCGGATTTCACACGGGTTTCGCGCCTGTAAATTTCATGTAAACCGACTTTACCCCTTTACCCCTTTACCCCTTTATCCCTTCCGAGAACCGACCTCCAACCGCACCGGTCCCCCGGCGACCTCGCGCTCGAACGGTTTACGGTGCCGGCTGGCCGCCCACAACTCGAGCTCCGGATCTCCCTGCGTGCGGATCCGGATGACGCACTCGTCACGGCGTTCGACCACCCGCAGGTCGCGCACCACCTGCGCGTGACTGCGATCGAGACCTTCGGCAAGCCGCAGGCAGGCCGCCAGCACGCGAACGGCCTTCCGCGTGTCGGCGGCGAGCTGACCGAAGCCATCGTGTGACTTCTTGGGTGTCGCCTGTCGGTGATAGCGCGCGACCAGCCCGATGACCTCGATCTCTTCAGGCTCGAAGCCCCGGAGGTCGCCGTTCAGAATGAGGTACTGCGAATGCTTGTGATGCGCCTTGTAGCTGATGTGCCCCCCAATGTCATGGAGCAGCGATCCGAACTCCAGCCACTCGCGCTCGCGCGCAGAGAGACCATGGCGCTGGCGCGTTTGGTCGAAGAGGCGTAGCGCGAGATACGAGACGTGGCGAGCGTGGTCCGTCCACGCTTGACACCGGTCGGCGAGCTCGACCACGCTGCGGCGCCGCACATCGGGATAGTGCTCGATGGTCGCAATATGGCGCGGATTGCGGCGAATGTAGTCGAGCACCAGGCCCTCGCGGAGCGCCAGGTCGCAGAGCGTGATCTCGTCGGCGCCAAGCTCGGCGAGCAAGGTATCGAGGAGGATGGCACCAGTCACCGCGAGATCGGCGCGCCGCGGATCGAGCCCTGGCAACTGCAGCCGCTCCTCGAGGTCCAGCTCCAGCAGCCGCTTGCGCACGCGATGGATCGCCTTCGCGCTCACCCGTAAGTTGCGTAGGTCGCCCGGCGGCGTGCCCGTCGTCTCCATCGCTCCCAAGGCGCCCAGGCTGAGGATGGTGCCGGACGTTCCAATGACGCGCGTGAATCCGCGATCACGAGCGCGCGCCACGAATGCGCCGGTCTGTTCCGTGACATACCGCGCAAGCCGTCGCTCATCGCGCCGGCTGAGCGGGTCGCTGTGGACGAAGCGTTCCGTGAGTCGGATGACACCCACCTTGAAGCTGCGCGCCAACCGGACACGTGTGGCAGAGCCGTGGGTGATCTCGACGCTGCCACCACCAATATCGATGACCACCGCCGAGCCCCGACCCACGGCCGTGCCATACGCGGCGGCATGATGGATGAGATGTGCCTCTTCCGTGCCGGAGATGACACGCACCCGAATACCGGTCTCCGCGGCCACGCGACGGAGAAACAGCGCACCGTTGACTGCTTCGCGGACGGCGCTCGTCGCTGTGGCCACGATCTCGTCCACCTCGCGCGAGTCAGCCAGCCGGCGAAACTTGGCGAGCGCTTGCAGGGCCGCGGTCATGGCGGTCGGGGCGAGCGATCGCCCGTCGAGACCGCCAGCCCCGAGCCGGACCATCTCCTTCTCGCGGTCGACGACCTCGAACGACAGATCGGGCCGAACCTGGACGACAATCATGTGGACCGAGTTGGTCCCGATATCGATTGCGGCAATGCGCATACAGGTCCCCGATTGTAAAGGCAAACGGCCGCCAATCTGACCTTCCGTCTAGGAGGCGCGCGAGATCGGGGGATCGGTGTCGATTGTGTGACCTTCGCGACGCTTTCCGCCAAGCATCCCGAAAACGAGGGACAGTTCGCCGTTTTCTCAATTAAGATCGACGGCGTGGGTGGAGGGTGCAGGTGTGCGGCAGTGGTCGAGCGTCGACTCCGGGCGCTCGATCGGCGACTCCCGGGCGCGATGGCCGGCGACGTCGAGGGCATTCATCAGGTGCGTGTGGCCTCTCGGCGGCTGCGCGAAGCGGTGCCCGTCATGGCCGCCGGCTTGACCGGCATAGGGCGACGAAAGCTCGAGCGTCGACTGCGACGGCTCACACGAGCGCTCGGCCCGGTGCGCGAGCTCGACGTGGCGCTCACGGACTTAGCCGAGCTCTCGGCACGCTGGCCGGAGACGCACGCGGCGTGTGCCACCCTGGAGGCGCGGCTGCGCGCGAAACGCGAGCGGGCGTTCCGCGAGGCCCGCAGTCGATTGTCGGGCCAGCGTGTGCGGCGCCTGCGCGAGCACGTCGGCGCGCTCATCGATCGCCTGACGGACGCTGGAGACGTGGCCTGGACCGACGCGCTGGCGGTGCACTTGTCCCGACAGGCGGAGGCGCTCGTGGCAGCGGTGGACAGCGCGGGCGCGTTGTACGCCACCGAGGCGCTCCACGCAGTCCGCATTGCGAGCAAGCGGCTCCGCTACGCGTTGGAGCTGGCCGATGAGACAGACGTGGCGGCCGTGGGTCGGCTGATTGGGCGGCTCAAGGGGATGCAGGATGTGTTGGGTCGGCTGCACGATCTCGACGTGCTGGCCTCGTACGGGCGCGAGCTCGAGATCGAGCAGCAGGTGCAGCCCCAGCTCGAGGCCGGATTGCGCCAGTTGGTGGGTGAGATCACGCGCGAGTGCCGCATCCTGCACGCGCGGTACGTCCAGCGTGCGCAGGCGCTCATCCGGCTTGCCGGGGAGATCAGCGCACGCGTCGCCCCGCGCCTCGAGTCGGCGAGCGAAGCGAGCCAATTCTAACGGTGTCCATCGACGTCTATCTGATTCGCCACGCCATTGCCGAACAGCGCGGGCCTGCTTGGCCGGACGATAGCAAGCGTCCACTTACGGCCGAAGGCATTGCTCGCATGCGGCGCGTGGTGCGTGGTCTCGCCGCGCTCGATGTGGTCATCGACGTGGTGTTCACGAGCCCTTACCAGCGAGCCCGGCAGACGGCGGATCTGATTGCCGAAGGGCTCTCTCCGCGTCCACCGGTCGTCGAGGTTGCCCAGCTCGCGCCCAGCACCCGCATCGGAGAAATGCTCGCGGCCTTACCCGTTCGTCCCCGCCAGCGCAGTATTGCTCTGGTCGGTCACGAGCCGTCGATGAGCGAGTTGGCGGCCCGGCTGCTCGGGACGCGCGAAGCCGTGCCGTTCAAGAAAGGCGCCGTCTGCTGCGTTGAAGTGACGGCGCTCCCCCCGTCGACTCCCGGAACGCTCCGCTGGTTCGCGACGCCGAAGATTCTCCGGAAGCTGGGCGATTCGTAGCGACTGCGCACCAGCGCCCCACGCCACGGTCGCAAGTTTTAACCCACCTGACACCTACCCGAGACGGCGTCGTTACGGCAGCAGGGTACCCTGGAGTCCAGTAACGAGCGCGTGATGACCAGAGGGCAACATTTCCGTGAGGTGACGAGGTTGGTGGCCGCTCGAGCGGGCGGCCGGTGCCGGCTTGCGCGCATATGAAGCCTTCACGGCCCACGGTGACCGTCATTGTTTGTGCCTATAACGAGGAGCGATACCTCGGCGCGTGCCTTCAGTCCCTGCAAAGCCAGACTCTTCTTCCCGATCAAATCATCGTTGTCAACAACGCGAGCAGTGACGGCACCGGGCAGGTGGCAGCCGCCGTGCCTGGTGTGCACCTGCTCGACGAGCCGAGACGAGGCTTGGTTGTCGCGCGCGAAGCGGCTCGCCACGCGGCCACGGGGGAACTGCTCTTGTGGCTCGACGCCGACTGCCGGGCGCCCCGAGAGTGGGTGGATCGTCTGGTTCGACGGTTCGAGGCCGACCCGCGTGTCGTGGCCGTGAGTGGGCCGTGCCGTTTCTACGACTGGCACCCCTTTGGGCGCGTCGTGCTCTGGGCGTACGACCACACCGTGGCGCCGCTCACACACCTGCTCGTTCATCACGCGCTGCGTCGTGGCGCCATCCTGTATGGCGGCAACTTCGGCGTGCGGCGAGAGACGCTCGCGGCGATAGGTGGCTTCGACACCTCAATCGAGTTCCACGGCGAGGACACGAACCTGGCGCGACGGCTGCGGCCGCACGGCCGGCTGGTGCTGGCGCACAACTGCTATCTTCGGACCTCCGCGCGGCGCTATCGGGCCATGGGGATGTGGCAGGTCTTCCGACTCTATGTCCGGAACTACTGGTCGCAGATCATCCACGCGCGCGCGAAAGACACGACGCACGTGGACGTGAGGAACTGACCGATGCCTGGCTACGGCCCATTTCTGCTGTGCGACTTCCACATCCACACGCGGTGGAGCGACGGACAGCTCACGCTGCGCGACGTGTGCGATCTCTACGGTCAGACCGGTCACTTCGACGTCATTGCCATTACCGATCACATTCTCATGGAGCGCGACCTGCTGGCGCAGGCGGGACGCCTGCTCACGCTCGGCGGGCGGCACTTCTCGTTAACGGCCGCCGCCTTCCCGGAATACCTCGCCGAGATCGAAGCGGAAGCCGCGCGCGCGATGGAGCGCTACGGGCTCCTCGTCTTGCCAGGCGCCGAGATCACACAAAACCACCTGCGCAGCAAGAAGAACTCGCACATCATTGCGCTCGGCGTCAGAGAGTACATCAGTGCCGATCAGTCCGCTGACGCGATTCTGCGCGAGATTCGGCGACAGGAGGCAGTCAGCATCGCCTGCCACCCACACCATCGCACGCGGATGCGGCTGGAGATCTCCACATGCTATCTGTGGGAACACCGAAAGGAGCTGGCCGAGCTGGTCGACGTCTGGGAAGCCGCCAACCGCGACGATCTGTTCTCGGTGACGAGCCTGAAGCACTACCCGTACATCGCCAATAGCGACTTCCACAAGCCGCGCCATCTCTACTCGTGGAAGACCTTGCTCAGGGCGGGTAAGACCTGGACGTCGATCAGGGACGCGCTGCGATCGAATGTGGACGTGGGCTTGATGCTGTACCGGGGCGCAGCCTGGAATGCGGCGGCCGCGCCCCTCACGGTAGAGGCAGCTTCGTGACAATGACGGGACGGTGACCACGGGTGACGAGGTGACCAGCGAGCCGTAGGGCGCCCCTTTAGGTAGGGCGCCCCTTTAGGGGCGCCATCAGCTTGTCATCTCGTCACGTCTCCGAAGGAGGGACAGTGAAGCTGGACACGCACGTGCACACGTACTTCTCCGGCCACACGTCGCTGTATCCGCTGAGCCTGATCATGAAGGAGTCGTACAACACGCCCGAGGGCGTGTATCGGTGCGCCAAGGCGCGGGGCATGGACCTCGTGGCCATCACGGACCACGACACCATCGCGGGCGCGCTGACCATCGCAGACCGGCCGGACGTCATCGTTGGCTGCGAGGTGACGGCGGTGTTTCCCGATGATGAGGTGAAGGTGCACCTCAACGTGCTCGACATCACCGAAGCGCAGTTCGCTGAGATCGACCGCTTGCGGCACGACATCCACCAACTGATGCCGTATCTCAGACATCAGGGTGTGTTCACGAGCCTCAACCACGTCGCGTCGCGTGTGAACGGAAGAATCACCGCCAGGCATGTCGCCTGGCTGATGCCGTGGATCGATGCGCTCGAGATCCGTAATGGGTCGCGGCTCGCGGCTCAGAACGTTACGGCAGCCGCGCTTGCCGAGGCGTGCGGAAGAATCGGCGTGGGTGGTAGCGACGCACACACCCAGCGTGGCATTGGCCGAACCTACGTCGTCGCGGATCGCGCCACGACACGGGTGGAGTTCATGCGAGAGCTGCGCGCCGGCCGGGTGCGAGTGGAGGGCTGGCACGGCCACTACTTCACGATGGCGTCAGACATCGTCCGGCTGGCCTGCGGATTCTACTGGGAGCAACTCGGTCGTCTCCTGCAGAACCCGTTTCACTGGCGTCGCCATGCCATGGTGCTCGGCGCGGCCGTGGGACTCCCGCTCGTGACCATTCCACTCGCGCTGGCCTACGCACACTTCGTGCTGGAAGAGCGATTCAACCAGTCACTGCTCGTGGATCTGGTGGCACGACCGGCGGGACGGTTACTGAAGGCAGCGTAATGAACGTCGCGATCTTCACCGATAACGACTTCGAGAAAGTCAACGGCGTGACGACGACGCTCAAGGCGGTGCTGCGGTGCGCGCCGGCTGACATCAGCGTGCGTGTCTATACCGCGTCCCACACGGGCATCGCTCAGCCAGACTACCTGGCGCTGCGCTCGGTGGGCGTTGGCGTTCCCTTCTACCGTGGCATGCAGATGTACGTGCCCCGGTTCTTGTCCTACGTCTCGAACGCACGGCGCGACGGCATTACGCTGGTCCACCTCACGACGCCGGGTCCTGTCGGGCTGGCGGCCATGTACGTGGCCGGGCGACTGGGCGTGCCCATGGTGGGTAGCTTTCACACCCAGTTGGCCGAGTACACCGAGGTGCTCAGCGGCTCGCGCCGGCTGGGACAACTCATGCGCGAGTACCTACGGTGGCCGTACGGGAAGTGTGAGCGCATTCTCGCGCCCTCCGAGGCCACGCGACGGCTACTCGTTCGCGGGAAGCTCCGGCCAGAGAAGCTGCGGCTGTGGCCACGCGGTGTCGACACGATGCAGTTCTCGCCCGTGGCGCGATCGGAGGAGCTGCGCGCCGCCTGGCGGGTGTCACCAACGAGACCGGCGGTGCTCTACGTCGGGCGTATCTCGCGCGAGAAAGGTCTCGACATTGTTCCAGTGCTCGAGCGGGCGCTGAGCCGACGGGGCCATCTGGCGCGGTTCGTGTTCGTCGGGGATGGCCCCATGCGCACGGCCCTGCAGCGCACCTGTCCGGATGCGGTGTTCACCGGCGAGCTGCCGCACGCGGAAGTCGCGCGCGCCATGGCATCTGCGGATGTCTTCTTGTTTCCAAGCCGAACGGACACGGCCGGCAATGTCGTGCTCGAAGCGCAGGCATCCGGCTTGCCCGTGATCGTCTCGGACCGTGGGGGTCCGCGCGAGAACATGCGGCCAGGTGAGACCGGCTTGATGTGCGAAGGCGAAGGTCCCCAGCTCATGGCCGATAGCGTGTGTCGCCTCGTGGCGGACACGGCGCTTCGCCAGCGAATGGGCGAGGCCGCGCGTCAGTACGCGCTCGGCCGGACCTGGAAACGCGCACTGGTGCCGCTGTACGAGACGTATCGGGAGGTGGCAGCGGACTCGAGGGTAGCGGGGGCGTTGCCGGTACCTGCCGTCCGGTAGGTGCGAGGGTCCCTAGAGCCTGAGACAGCCCGTAGACCTCGCACCTTGTCCCTTGCACCTTCCTGACCAGAGAGGCACCCCTCATGATTGAGCCCAGAGAGGAGCGGGTCCGTGAGGTGTTGCGCGGCCTCGTGCGGCATCCCATCCGTCGCATCGTTCGACGCTGGAACTGGAAGTCTGCGCTGCTGAGCGCGGGGTTCAGATCGGTCATCTTTTTTTCGGCCAACCTCTCCGCGGGGCTCGAAGCAGCCATGGCGGCCATGATGACCGAGCTCGCATTTCGGGGCATCACGGCTGGATTCTACGGCGCGCTCACGCAGGCGTTCCGGCACGGCCAGCCTGCGTGGCTCGCCTCACTGAGCGTCATACTGCTGTTGCCGCTGTGCACGCACACGCTGGAGCTCGTGGTGCACTGGTTGCGCGGCACGGTGCGCTTGGCGGAGAGCATCCTCGCCTCGGCCGCGTTTACGGGCCTCTCGACGTTGTTCAACCTCTTCGCCATGCGACGCGGTGCGCTCATCGTCGGCGAAGGCCGCGCGTCGCTCGTCGACGATCTGCGCCGCCTGCCGCTGTTACTGGTCAGCTTCGTGCTCACGATCGGCCGGGCAGTCGCAGCCGGAGCCAGGCGCCCGTTCGCTCCCCACAAACGGGCGCTGCTCCACCGCGTGCGGGAGCCATGAAGACACTGCACGTGACCAACGCGTGGCACCCGGCATCTGGCGGCATTCGCACGTTCTATCTCGCGATGCTCCGGGCGGCGAACGCTGCCGGGAGCGCCATGCGTCTCATCGTCCCGGCGGAGCGTGGCGGCGTGGAAGAGGTCGGCACCTGGGGGCGCATCTACTATGTCAAGGCGCCGCGGGCGCCAATTGTGGACCGCCGCTACCGTGTGCTGCTGCCACACCGGTATCTGTGGCCCAGGGCCGCCCTCCAAGAGATCCTGCGCGCCGAACAGCCGGATCTTCTCGAGGTATGTGACAAGTACGCGCTCTGCTACTTGGCCGGTGTGCTGCGCCGGCTGGGCGTGGCGGGTGTTGCCCGGCCCACGCTCGTGGGCCTGAGCTGCGAGCGCTTCGACGACAACGTGGCGGTGCTGGGCTGGTCGTCGAGCAGCGTGCGTGCGCTGGCGCGGTGGTACATGGGCTACGTGTACACGCCGCAGTTCGACTACCATCTCGCGAACTCTGACTACACGGCACAAGAGATCCGGTGCGCACTGGTGCCACGGCACACGCGTGATGTGCATGTCGTGCCGATGGGTGTCGATGCAGATGTCTTTGGGCCAGAGCACCGGTCGGGCGGGCTCCGGGAAGAGTGGTCCAGTCGACTCGCCGCGCCTCTCGACGCGGTCTACGTGCTGTACGCGGGCCGATTGGCTCGCGAGAAACATTTGGCACGCCTGATCGGCATGCTCGAGCAGTTGCCCGACCATGCCGCGCGACGCGTGCGGCTGGTGGTGGCCGGAGACGGCCCCCATGCGCCGGCGTTGCGCGAAGCGGCGGCCGCTCGCGTGCCCGGCCGCGTGCTGTTCTGGGGCCACGTTGCCGATCGACACGCGCTCGCGGCGTTCTACGCGAGCGCGGATGCGTTCGTCCACCCAAACCCGCGCGAGCCGTTTGGCATCGGACCACTGGAGGCCATGGCCTCGGGCCTGCCGGTCATTGTGCCGAACGCTGGCGGCGTGCTCAGCTATGCGAGCCTCGAAAACGCGTGGCTGGCGGCACCGACCGACCGTGGCTTGGCCACGGCGCTCGATGAGATGCTGAGGGCGCCCGTCGAACGCGCCGCGAGGGTCGAGGCCGCGCGTCTGACCGCCGAGCGCTTTGCGTGGCCACAGGTTACGGCTCGTATTTTTGCGCTATATCACGAGCTGCACCGACGGCGGCTGACGGTGGATCGCACGCGCTGGGCGGTACCGCTCCTGGCCCACAGATGAACCCCCCGAAAGAGCACATCCAGCTTGCGTGTGACGTCGCCCGGGGAATGAAGTCGTAAGCTCAGCAGTAACAGGGGGGCGGCGACTCAGTAGGTCCGGCTTCCCCAGCCGTCGTTACAAAGAATTTACATCCCGCGACCGGCATCTCGCGCGATGATAGGCGCTCTTCGTGCCCCCTTCGGAGGTCTTATGAATCCAGCCCCCCCTAGCCGACCGGTCGAGGTCTGCAGGCGACACGTGGCCGGCAGCATCAAGCGCCTGATCGTGCACACCGCGGAAACTGGGTGGTGCGTGCTCGAGGAGCAAGACAATCGCGTCGTACGCGAGACGGTGTGCTCAGACTGGCATCGAGTGGAGCGCGCGCGATGGCTCTTTGACTTGGACACGCCGAGTGATCAGGGGTGGCGCCGCGCCTAGGCTACGTGATGCGAAAGAAGGTCCCCGATCCCTTTTCCGACGTGTAGTAATCGAGCAACCCCTGCTGCGCGTTGAGCGGCGCGGTCTCGGGTGCGGATGTGGCGCGCGTGTACCGTCCGTCGGGCATGAGCACTCTCGCGCGATCCGTGTCTGCCAGATACGCTTCGAGCACGGTCTCGCGCAGGTGGCTGCGGACCTGTAGATTCTTCACCGGGCACAGTGTCTCGACGCGGCGATCCAGGTTCCGTTCCATCAGATCAGCGCTGCCGATGTACACTTCGGACTCTCCGCCGTTCTCGAAATAGTAGATGCGTGAGTGCTCGAGAAATCGGCCGACGATCGAGCGCACACGAATGGTCTCACTGACACCTGTGACACCTGGCCGCAGGCAACACACGCCGCGCGTGATGAGATCAACCGGCACGCCGCACTGAGAGGCTCGGTACAGGACGCGAATCATCGCGGGGTCTGTGATGGCGTTGTTCTTGAAGATGAGTCGAGCGGGGCGGCCCGACTGTCCGTGCTCGCATTCGCGATCGATCAACGCCGTGAGCTGCGCGCGCAGCGACACTGGGGCGACCAGCAGCTCCAGAAAGCTCCGGCGGTTCGAGTAGCCGGTCAGGTAGTTGAAGACCTCGCTGATGTCGTCGACGATCGTCTCGTCGGCGGTGAACATGCCGAGGTCGGTGTAGATCTGTGAGGTCTCGCGGCTGTAGTTGCCCGTCCCGATGTGCGCGTACCGCGTGATGCCGTCTGGTTCCTTCCGAATGACCAGGCACAACTTGCAGTGCGTTTTCAGGTTGAGGAGGCCGTACACGACGTGCACACCCGCCGATTCCAGACGCGTTGCCCAGGCGATGTTGTTTCGCTCGTCGAAGCGCGCCTTGAGCTCCACGAGCACGGCGACCTGTTTGCCCTGCTCGGCGGCCTCGATGAGCATGTCGACGAGCGGCGAGTTCGCGCCGATGCGATAGAGCGTCATCTTGATGGCAATCACTTGTGGATCCGTGACCGCCACCTTGAGAAAGGACTCGACCGAGGCGAACGAGTCGAATGGATGGTGGAGGAGCTGGTCCTCGTAGTGGAGCTCGTCGAAGAGATCGCTATCGGGATTCGGCCAGAGCACACGCGGAGAGAACGGCGCGTCCTTGAACTGTGGCAAGTGTAGCCGCGTGAGCTCCATCCAATCGCGAAATCCCAGCCGGTCGGGCGTCCGCAGCACGGCGTCCTCGTCTACCTCGAAGTTCTCGACGAGAATGCGTAGCACGCGACGCGGCATCGCGCCCTCGACCTGAAGGAGCGAGAGCGCCCCGTACCGGAGTTGCTTGAGGCTGCGATCGACCGACTCCAGCAGGTCGTCCGCTTCGTCCTCCTGGATCACCATGTCGGTGTCCCGGATGATGCGGAACAGGTGTGCCTCCTGTACCTCGGTGCCGGGAAACAGCTCTTGGACGTTCGCGCGGATGACGTCCTCCAGGAACGCGAACGTGGCGCCCGGCCTTGGCGCCAGGCCATCTGGAACCTGGACGAACTGCGGCAGCACGTCCGGAACCTTCACGCGCGCGAATTTCGTCCGCCCGTTGTGCTTGACGACGACCGCGAGGTTCTTGCTCAGATTCGAAATGTACGGAAACGGGTGTCCCGGATCGAAGGCGAGCGGCGTCAGCACCGGGAAGATCTCGCGTTTGAACAGCGCCGACAGAAACGCGCGGATTTCGGGCGTGTAGTCCGTGGGCTCCAAGAAGTGCACGCCCACGCCCGTCAGCAGCGGCCGCAGCGTCTCGCGCCAGCAGGCCGTCATCTCCGCAAACATCTCGCCGGCTCGCAGCCGTACCGCCTGAAGCTGCTGCTCCGTGTGCAAGCCGTCGGGCGACACGTCCTCGATGCCCGCTCGGTACTTCTTCAAGAGCGTCGCCACCCGGACCATGAAGAACTCATCCAGGTTGTTCGCGGCAATCGCGAGGAACTTCACCCGCTCGAGCAGCGGGTGCGCGGCGTCGCGCGCCTGATCGAGCACCCGCTCATTGAATTCGAGCCAGCTCAACTCCCGGTTGATGTACAGGGCCGGGTCGCTCAGGTTGTGCGGATCGACCTGGCTCCAGTCTGGCGCTGGCAGATGCGAGGGCGCTTCGCCTCGGCGCCGGCCCCGTGCACGTGCGGTGACGCGCGGCTGAACGAGTGCCAGGGTATGCGCGGACGCGCCCGCCTGCTCCGCAGGCTCGGAAGCGGGACCTGCAACAGGATCGGTCGGAGGCATAACGTGGTAGGAACGTGTCTACTTGTCCACCATATCACAGACGGAAAAAGGAACCGGGGACGGAAAAAGGGGCCAGGCCCCTTTTGGGTCGGCGTTGGTTCTCGAAAAAGGGGCCTGGCCCCTTTTTCCCTTTTTCCTTTTTTCACTTATTCGACGAATCGGTACCCGAGGCCGACGACCGTCTCGATCTGGTTGCCTGCCGGCCCGAGCTTCGCGCGGAGGCGGCCGATGTGCACGTCGACCGAGCGTGTTTCGATGAACTGATCGTAGCCCCACACGATCTCGAGGAGTCGATCTCGCGAGAGCACACGATTTCTGTTTTCGACCAGGCAGCGGAGCAGCTCGAACTCGCGGCGGGTCAGGCGCACCGCCTGCCCCTCGACCTGGACCGCCACGGCGTCGAAGTCGGCCACGAGATGCTTCCCTCGATACAGGCTGAGCGGGGGCGCCGCCTGTGGCTGGCGCCGTCGTAGCACAGCGCGCACGCGTGCCGCCAGCTCGCGCAGGCTAAAGGGCTTGACGATGTAGTCATCGGCACCTAGATCCAGACCGGCGATACGATCTGGCTCGCCCGCGCGCGCCGTGAGCATGATGATGGGCACTTGCGAGGTCGTCGGGCGCGCACGCAACAGTCGGCAGACCTCGAAACCATCGACGCCAGGCAAGTTCAGATCGAGGAGGACCAGGTCAGGCACGTGCTGGGCGACGAGCTGAAGCGCGGCATCACCGCTCGTGACCGTGTCGACGGTCATGTGCTTCTCGCGCTCGAGCGCGTGGCGAATCAAATCGGCGAGGTCTTGTTCGTCCTCGACGACCAGAATGCGTGTCCGGCTGTCCGCGAGACGATCCGGTTGCGGCTGGCTGGTCCGAGGCATCGTGGCATGGATCACGGCGACGCTCCCAAGCAGGACCCTCCACGGCCGTAGCGGGCCGCGAGGCCTACCTGCACCCTAGTGGACAGTGACGGCCTGACATAAGGTATCGAGTGCGCGTTACCCGTCCGTGACAGTCTGGTTAAATCTCGGTTAATTGGTCGTCACACGGGAAGGTGTCAGGGGTCAGGGGTCCGGGGTCCGGGGTCGCACGTGTTTGGTGGAGGTCGTGGATTCGGCGACGAGCTGCTCAACAGCGTCCCAGTAGTGCTCGGCGTGGCGGGGTGTCGGATCGTTGTGGTCGCCGCCGTCGATGGCCACGAACCGCTTGCGCGGCGACGTGATGCGGTCGAAGAGCTCGCGGCCGACCCGAAACGGCACCACCGAATCTGCCGTGCCATGGAGCGCGAGGATGGGGCAGGTGACACCTTCGAGCCAGCGGGCGGTGGGGAACCGATAGCTCGACAGCCATGCCAGCGACCACATCACGGGGTTGCGAGCGAACAGGGCGTGGACATCGGGAAAGCCGGATTCAAGCACGAGGCCATCCGGCTGTACGACACGTGCGGCCCGCGCTGCCATCGTGGCTCCCAGCGATCGGCCCCAGTAGATGGTGGGCCGATCGGCACGACGCGGATGCTGTGTGACGTAATGGATCGTTGCGTCGACATCAGCGTAAAGACCTTGCTCCGACGGCTGTCCCGTGCTGAGCCCGTACCCGCGGTAGTCGACGGCG
This sequence comes from Luteitalea sp., assembly GCA_009377495.1. GTDB lineage: Bacteria > Acidobacteriota > Vicinamibacteria > Vicinamibacterales > Vicinamibacteraceae > WHTT01. Next base: position 116,664 of record WHTZ01000001.1, on the reverse strand, counting down.
AGCAGGCTGAACCCGCGTCGTGCGATGCCGATCAGGATGTCGGACCAGATGGAGAGATTGCCGCCGTTGCCGTGGAAGTACACGATCTGGGCGCGTGGCGCGGGATGTGACAGCCACCACGCTCGCAGGCGTTCGCCGTCCCGCGTCGTGATGGTGACAGCCTCGTAGTCCCAGTGGTGCTCGGTCGGCGTGATGTCCTCGCCGCGAAACGGGAAGAAGGCGAAGCGTGGCTGCACCGCCAGCACCAGCAGCTTCAGTGCCACCAGGGCGACGACCACTGCGCCGACGTACAGCAAGAGGGCGCGCATCAAGCTAGGTGCGAGGTGCGAGGTGCAAGGGGCAAGGGCAGGGGGGCTCTGCTGCGCTCATCGCCGCCACCCGCGTGCGTCCACCAGCCCTTCCACGCGTGCGCGGACCTGATCGCGAATGACCCGGACCTCATCGAGTGACCGACCCTTTGGATCTGGAAGCTCCCAGTCGTCTCGCGCGAGGCCTGGTACCACCGGGCACTGCTCGCCGCATCCCATCGTGACGAGCACGCTCGCTCCTCTCGCGAGCTCGTCGGTGAGCAACCGTGGTCGGGCGTCCTGCAGCTCGATACCGACCTCGCGCATCGCGTCGACCACGACTGGATGAACGCGGGCGGCAGGTGCTGTACCCGCCGCAGTGGCGCTGGCTCGTGATGGATCAACCAGCGCGCGGAAGAAGGCGGCTGCCATCTGCGATCGGCCGGCGCTGTGCACACACGCGAAAATTACGACGTCCATAAGCGTAGCTCGCTCGTGATACATTGGTCGCCGCGAATATGATACCGCGGGTTGTCACCTCGCAATCGATGGAGGGTATCGATGGAGGCCCCCGAGAGCGGCGCTGAGACACGCGCTGAGAACGGCATCACGCTGGAGCGGGTGGCGGAGCTACTGACCGCCCTCGCAGAGCCAACCCGGCTGCGCATTCTCGCACTGTTGAAGGATGGCGAGGTGTGCGTGTGCCACATTCACGAGTCGCTGAAGATTCCGCAGCCAAAGGCGTCACGCCATCTGGCGTACCTACGGCGTAGCCGTCTCGTGTTCACACGTCGCGAAGGGCTCTGGGTGCACTATCGACTGGCAGAGGATCTCCAGGCGCCGCTCCGCCAGGTGCTCGACGCGGTCCTCGCGTCGCTCACGTCTGTCTCAGAGATCGCACGCGACGGAGTCCGCCTCGAAGCCCGCACCGGGCGCTCGCGCGTGGCGCGCCTGACCGCACGCGTGCAGCGCCCCGGGATGGGGCTGACGTGACACTCCACAAGTGGCAAGGTGCAAGGTGCAAGGTGCGGCGAGTCGATGGCCGCGTCGTGTCGGCCGTGACGCTTGCGATACTCCTGTTGGTGGGAGGTGCGCTTTTCGCCCAGCCCACCGTTCCACCCGAGCGCGACCGCCTCACACCGCGTCAGCTCGAGTCGCCGACGTTCGAGCCGCTCCCGCACGTCCCCTCGGGAAGCCGCGCGTTGGCGAACGTGTGGTCAGATCTTGCCGGTCCCGGCCGAGCCGAGCTCTTACGCGGGCTGCTGCCGACACAGGCCGGCGTGCTCTGGATGGCCCTGGTCGTGGCGCTGATGGTCGCGTTCGACTTCAGGCGGCCGCTGAGCGCGAGGAACGTCGAGTTGCTCGCGCTGTTGGTCGTAGGTTTCCTGCTGTTCGACGTGATGCGCTTCTTCGAGGTGCTGCGTGATCCGACGTACTTCCGGGTGATGGACTGGGTGTTTACGGGCATTGTCGCCGTAAGCCTCTTCCTGCTCGGTCGCGCTTTGTGGCGCATGCGCCGGCCGCACCGCGAGGCGTGGCAGCCGAACCTGCCGGTTCGCGCGCTGGTCGTCCTCACCGGACTCCTGCTTACGTGTAACCTGCTGATCGGTCTGCTACGCGCACCCGACGATGCGGGGTTCTACTCGAATTTGGGCGCTCAACGTCTGCGCGAGCGCGGTAGGTTCCCTTACGGCGATCCGCTACTGACCGGGACACCGGGCGCAACCTATAGCCCAATCTTCTATCTGGCACACCTCCCGTTTCAGATCATGCTGGACCCGCAGGTCGTGAACCCGGACGCGCCGGATCGGCCCGACCTCGCGGCGGAGCCCTACTACCTCCCCCCCGTGCTGGCGACGCAGCTCACGACCGTCTCGTTCCACCTGTTCGGCGTGGCAGCCTTGATCGTCGCCGCGCGGAAGCTTGCCGGAAGCCATGTCGCCTGGGGACTTGCGGCGCTGTACTGCGGCAGCGCCTACGTGATGGGGGTGGGCGGCAGTCGCGAGATGATCGGCGGGATCACCTTCATCTCGCACATCGCCGCGCCGTCGGTCATGCTGATGGCGTTCGCGGCGCTGGCCCGGCCGCTTGTCGCGGGCGCGCTCGTTGCGACGGGCGTTGCCACGCTGTTCTACCCGATGTTCTTCATCCCGGCGTGGCTGGGGTATTACTGGCGAGATCGCGCGGCCGCCGTCCGGTTCGTCGCCGGTCTCGCGGTCGCCAGTCTCGCAATCGGCGTGCCCGTGCTGCTCCTGTCGCAGGCCGCGGACGGACGAAGCGTCATCGGGACGATCCTGCACGACACGCAGGGACACCAGCAGGATCCAGCGGCCTACGGCTCGAGTCCTTTCGGGTTCTGGGGCTTACGTGGCGGCATCCGCGAGCTGCTGCGCGAGCCCCTCGTCGCCGGGCAGTTCAACACGAGCCCGATGTTCTTGATCTTCGCGGCCTTCGTAGGCGGGGCGTTTTTCCTCGCCCGCGGCAGCTCACCGGTGCAGCTCGCGCTCGTGACCGGCGCGCTCGCGATCGGGGCCCAGATGTGGAAGATCCACGGCACGGGCGTCTACGTGACCTGGTACTATCCCTTCCTCTTGCTGGGGTTCTTCGGCTGCTCCGGGGTGGGCGCAACCGAGGCAAGCGGTGTCCGCGGGCGGCTGCATGAACATCCCGAAACCATCTGAGGTTTAACCGCTCCGTCGCGCCAGTGAGACCGAGTCGTCACACAGTGCGTGTACGCTGCCTGCCGTTCAAACGAACGTGACATTCCGCGCCCAGCAGCGCGGCGATCATGCTGGAGGCGGAATGCGGCCATTCAGCTCATTCACAGTCGTGTGCACCGTTCTAGGGATGGTTGTTTCAGGCTCCTGTTATCGGGTCGAGGCGCGTGGCGGAGCAGGTGACGCCGACGGACCCGAGCCCGCCTCGTCGGGTCGGACGAGGGCGGCTCCAACGCAGGATGACAGTGGAACACGGGTAGACGCGTCGCAGGGGGGCGTGACGATTGCGTCGGGTGTGAACAGCCTGACGATCGGCGCGCGGATGCAGTTCCGATGGACGGTCGATGACCGCGACCAGTTCGATGGTGACACGACCGGCTCGGGGGTAGACCGCGCGGACGGTGCCAGGAGTGAGTTCGACGTGCCCCGGATGCGCGTCACGCTGGGTGGCGGCGCGTTCCGGCCGTGGATGCGGTACTACTTTCAGTTCGACTTCAGCCGAACCAGTGGCGAGGGCGACAGCAAGATCAAAGATGCCATCTTCGAGATCCGCCCGACGGGCCAGAGCTACCGGATCCTCGCGGGCCAGTTCAAGGCGCCTTTCGGACTGCAGCAGCTCGTCTCCTCCGGTCGCCAGCAGTTCGTGGACCGCGCCGTAACCGACGCGAAGTTTACCCCCGGCCGCGATATGGGCGTGATGTTGAGCGGGACCGTGGCGAAGAAGATTGGTTACGAGGTCGGCGCCTTCAACGGCTCGGGAGAATCGACACGCCAGCAGAACCAGTCACACCTGTATGCGGGCCGCGTCTATTTCCAACCGCTCGGCACCTATTCTCTGGCCGAAGGGGGTAATGACGCACCCGACCAGCCCGTCGTGCACGTGGGGCTCGGCGCGCGCGGCGGTAAAGCGATCCGGGGGCGCACGACCGAGGGTGTCGTTCAGGATCCGGACAACCAGAGTGCTTACAACATCGAGCTCGGCTTCAAGGCCCCACGGATCTTCGCAACGGCAGAATACTTTTGGATGACCGATGAGCAACAGAACCCCGACCCGGGGCCGGACATCGACTCGCGTGGCTACCACGCCCAAGGAGGCTACATGATCGTGCCGGAAACCGTCGAGGTGGGCCTCCGCTATGCCGAGGTCGACGGTGACACGCGCGTCAACGACGCGACGCTCCGTGAGGTGCGCGGCGTGGTCGGCTACTACTGGCTGAGCCACAGCCTCAAGCTTCAGGTCGACGTCGGGCAGATCAGCTATGGCGCTGGTTATGGGTCACTCTCGTCCAGGGCTCGCTCCGGGCTGCCTGACTTCGACAACCGGCTCGTCTCCAATCAGAGCCTGTCTGACAGACAGTTCCGCCTGCAGTTGCAGGTAGCGTTCTAAGAGGAATCCCGTGAGAAAGACACTTCAGATCGCGCTCTCCGCGGCCGCCATCGCGGGGATCGGCTGGGTGGACGTGCTCGGACAGGGCGGCGCCAGAGTCGATCCAGACATCAAGCCGTACACCCGCGTGTCTGGTATCTCCGCCAACCTCTCCAGCGTCGGGTCCGACACGCTCGAGAACCTGATGACCCTGTGGGCGGAGGACTTCAAGAGACACTATGCGGACGTGGACATCCAGATTCAGGGTGCCGGAACCTCGACGGCGCCGCCAGCGCTGACCGAGGGCACCGCAACGCTCGGTCCCATGAGTCGAGAGATGCGGCAGGGTGAGATACAGGCCTTCGAGACAAAGCACGGCTACCCGCCGACGATGGTGCGCGTGGCGGTCGATCTGCTGGCGGTGTACGTGAATCGCGAGAACCCAGTCGAGGGCCTCACGATCTCGCAGGTCGACGCGATCTTTTCCTCGACTCGCCGGTGCGGGCATCCCTCGGACATCACTCGCTGGGGACAGCTCGGGATGACGGGTGCGTGGACGAACCGTGACTTCACGCTGCATAGCCGGAACGCGGTGTCCGGCACCTACGGGTTCTTCAAGGAGAACGCGTTGTGCGACGGCGAGTACAAGCGGACCATCAACGAGCAGTCGGGCTCCGCGTCAGTGGTGCGGGGTGTGGCCAAGTCGATTAACGGCATCGGCTATTCGGGCATCGGCTATATCACGTCCGGCGTGCGAGCAGTGCCGCTCGCCGCGAAGCAAGGCGAACCGTTCCAGGCCCCCACGCCGGACAACGCCGAAAGCGGGGCCTATCCGCTGACACGGTTCCTCTATATCGCTGTGAACAAGCCCCCGAACCGTGGCTTGCCACCGCTCGAGTCCGAGTTCCTCAAGATGGTGCTGAGCAAGCAGGGTCAGGAGACGGTCGTGCGCGACGGCTATATTCCCTTGCCCGCGACCGTGGTAGAGGAGGAGCTCCAGAAAACGGGCCTGACATCCGGTAGGGCGTCCTTTTAGACGTACCCAAATTCATCGTGGCGCCGAAAGTAGGGCGCCCCTTTAGGGGCGCCTGAGCGCGCGTACGCGATCTGCGCCCTGCGCTACGAGGACCCGGCTGCACGGATCAGCACCGCTTCGATCGACTCATCGGTACTCAGCTTGCCGGCGTAGAACGACCCGACCCGGCGAGCGCGAAAGTGCGAGAGAGCCAAGTCGGACGCTTCCTGAGAAAGGGGCATGTAGCCGGTGTGAACCACCCAGTCGCGCACACCGTCAAGGTAAGCCAACACGAAATCCTCGAGGACGTCATTGTCAGCCAGGGCTCGGGCATTGATGTAGAGGAAGAGGGGTCGGGTCAGGGGCTGGTAGGTTCCCGCCTGCACGGCCTGGAGGTTGGGGAGCACGGGGCCCGAGCCGCTGTCCACGCGCAGCACCTCCAGAGCTTCCCAGTTGCTGAAGTAAGCACCGACACCAAAGAAGCCCAACGCTTCCGGATCGGCGCTGATTCCAGCGACCAGCTCCTGGATGTCTTCACTCGCGGTGTAGTCCATGCGACTGGAGCGGATCTCACCAACGATCACGCCGGTGAAGTAGTCGTAGGTGCCCGAATCCTGGCCGCGGCCAAACAGATGAATCGGGCGGTCCGGCCAGTCGGATCGGACCTGCCGCCAGGTGGTGATGGTGCCCGCTGCCGCAGGTGACCACAACGCTCGCAGCTCATCGATCGTGATGTCACGCGCCCAATCGTTGTCCGGGTGGACCACGATGGCCACCGCGTCCATCGCAATCGGCACCTCGATGAACTCCACGCTGTTTTTCGCGCAAGCCATCATCTCGTCGGCGTTGATGGGGCGCGACGCGTCGCTGATGTCGGTCTCTCCGGCACAAAACGGCCCGAAGCCGCCCGTGGTCCCGGAGAACCTCACGTCGATGCTGGCCTGTCGATTGGTCCGACGGTAGCGCCGGGCCGCCTCGGAGGTGATTGGATAGACCGTGCTAGAACCGTCGGCCCGGATGTCGGCGTCGACGGCCCGTGCCACATCATCCTGCCCGCAGGCGATGGTGAGCAAAGCCGCAGCCAAGAGAACGAACGATGGGGTTCCAAGGGACACTAGCGCCTGAGCTCCTGCAGAACGATTTCGAAAAAGCGCTTGAGCTCGCCCCACTTCACGCGAGCCTCCTTGAGATGGGTTTCCAGGTTGTCGATCTCGATGGACTGAGCGGTTTGGCGCCGGCGCTGCACTTCGTGGCGGAGCTCGGCTAGACAAGCCTCGGTCTCGGCCATCATGCGTTCGAGCTCGTCGCTCGGTTTTTCTGAGAGCGGTTCGTCCATATGTTCCACCAAGACAGCCTACAGAACCGAGGTGACGAGAATCAGCAAGCCCGGCATCACGACGAACACACCCAGCACCCAGACGGCGGCAAACAGCTTTCGCTGCGCGGCTAGGGCCGCCAGCCATTCGGCGCCGAGCATGGGAATGTTGCGCAGAAACGGGAGCGTGAAGATCAGCACCAGCGCGAACACGTTGAAGAGCACGTGCACGAGAGCAATTTCCAGCGCATGTGCGGCGAGCGCGCCAGACACCGCGGTAGCGGCCAGCAACGCCGTGATCGTGGTTCCCACATTGGTCCCGAGCGTGAACGGATAGATCTGCGAGAGCGTAAAGGCGCCGGAACCGGCGAGCGGCACCATCAGGCTCGTCGTCGTGGAGGATGACTGGACCAGCACCGTCACCACGGTTCCGGAGAGAATCCCGCTCCACGGTCCGCGTCCGATCGCGCCATGCATGATGCGCTTTGCGCGTCCCACCATCAAGACCTTGAGCAGGCGACCGATGAAGCGGATGGACACGAAGATCAAGGTGATGCCGATGACGATCATGGCCACGCCGGCGAAGACGCCGGGCAGCAGGTGGGCGAGCCACTCGATGGATCCGGTCATGGGGCCCGTGAGGACCGCCATGACGTTCATGCCCGACATGGAGTAGCTTCCCGGTCCGACCACGAGTGTCGACACCGCCAACGCGGATCGCTCCAGGAGGCCGAATATCATCTCGAGTGGCAGGAAGATCGCCACCGCCAGCAAATTGAAGAAGTCATGCACGGTCGCGGCCGCGAACGCACGCCGGAATTCGTCCCGGTGCTGCACGTGGCCGAGGCTGACGAGGGTGTTGGTGACCGTGGTGCCGATATTGGCGCCCATGATCATGGGGACGGCGACCGGCACGGCCAGGCCTCCGGCGACCAGACCAACGATGACCGAGGACACCGTCGAAGACGACTGAATCAGCGCGGTCGCGATAATCCCGACCATGAGACCCACGAACGGGTTGGAGGCGAACTGGAACAGTTGCTGCGCCTGATCGCCCGCCGCCACCTTGAAACCCGTGCCAATGACGCTGACCGCGCTGATGAGCGCATAAACGAGTCCCGAGACCATCAGCCAGCTGAGGGCATGGCCGCTGCCTGCTTCGCTTTGGCTCGCGACGCCTTCGTGGGCGATTGTCACCCCGGCTCCGCTCTCAACCATGGATTGACCTCGAGCTGACACCCGACGGTAGGAAGGCCGAAGGTTAGCGCTGTGGGATGTCACCTCTGTGACGAACAGATGACATTCTCGGAAACTCCTCTAGACATCTCCTAAGGCCTGACCGGTGAGAGATGAAGCAAGTTTCTAAGTGTCCGGCCTTAGGAGCTGTCTTAGGCGCGGCCGCATTCGCGGCCGCGCATCTAGTAGCGAAGGTCCGCCGCACCGGAGTTCGGCGTGGCTCGGCGGTTTGAGGCGGAGCTTCGCTACTCGACCACGTAGCTAAACAGCTTCCACCGTTCGCCTTGCACAACCGCCGATCCGAAGAGGCGCAGCCGCCGCTCGGCGCCGTTGGCGTCCCGCACCGTCATGAGCGAGTCTCGCCTGACGGTGAAGGTGCTGTAGCTCGTCGTCTCACCCGTGAACTCGATACGCACCAGCTCGTATCGCTGTCCGGCATGCTGGGCGAGGATCGTTGCGAGGGCTCCGTCGCTCCGTTGTTTGAGCTGTCGCCACGCATACTCGATCGGCAGGTTGCGTCCTGAGCGGCTCGCCGGCAGTTCCGGCCAGATGGTGTCGCTGAACTCGGCCTCAGACAGCATCAGGCTCGCGAGCCGCGGGCGGTCTCCTTGCTGGAGGCCGTCGAGTACGGCTTGGGCAAGGCCTTCAGGCGTGGCGAACGTCGACGACAGTGCCACGCGCGACTCGCCGCCGCCGCACGCTGCGCAGGTCGCGCAGATGAGGAGAGCGAGGATGCCCCGGGGCACGCGCGGGGCATCCCAACCGAGGGCCTTCACCGTATTTCGAAGTTCGTCCACCCGCGAGTCCAATCCTGAGCGGGATCGGGACTGAGCGCGCCGATGAACGTCGTGACCTGGAAGAACCCGTCGTTGGGCGGCACGGCCGGGGCGAGCTGACCACCAGCCAACGTCGCGTCACTCCGTGGACGGTAGTTCGGGCGCTCGTGGTTGTAAGGATCAATCAAACCCGGATCGGCGATCCGAATCGTCGGCCTGCCCGCGAACAACGGCGCGGATTCCGAGTTGAAGTGAGCGAAGTCAGCAAGCACGGCGTTTTGGAAGAGAATGCCGTTCGCGAGACTCAATGCGCCGGCTCGCGCCTGCTGGAGACTCACGCCACCGTCGATGTTGACGCCGAACTCCTTGAAGCCCATCACGATGAAGTTGCGGATGGTCGCAGCAGTGCCTTCGCGCAGGAGCATCCCGTTATTGCTCTCACTTCCCTCGTTGCGGTCGGGGTCGCCGATGAACGTGGCGTTGTAGATGGTCGGGTTCGACCGGGGCTGGAGGTTGTTGTTGTCGCCGCTGTTGTCTGCCTCAATCCCATTGTCGGCGTCGTCTCCGCGTTGATGAGCGACGACGAACTGCAACCGGCCCGTCCAGCCGTCGGTCCAGTCGACGCTGTCGTCAGCGATGTTCGTGAGCACCAGGTGCTTGGCGTCGACCGTTCCACCAAAGAACTCGACACCGTCGTCTTTGTTCGCCTTCACTTGCACGTGGTCGACGACCGTCCCGCGGCCAACGCCTTGAAACGCGATGCCGTTGAGCTCGTTGTCAGGGCTGAACTCGATGCCCGCGAACTCGACGCGCACGTAGCGGAGGACGCCGCTGCTGTCGTTCGGGTTGTCGCCGCCGTAGACACCCGTATCGCCCTCACCGATGGCTTCGCCACCCGAGACGTTGAGCGGAGCGCGCCCGTTGATGATGAGACCACCCCAGTCACCACGGCCGCGATCCCCAACCGGTTGGTCACTCGTGAAGACAATCGGCGCGTCAGCGCGACCATCTGCGAGGATTCGGCCACCGCGTGCGATGACGAGCGTCCCCTGTGTGGCGGTCTCGCCAACGATCGTCGTCCCCGGCTCGATCCTGAGCGACGCGCCGCTTTCAACGAAGACGGCGCCCCGCAACACGTAGTAGAGCTCGCTCCGCCACGTAGTATTGCTGGTGATGCGACCGTCGACGACCACGACGGGCTTGTCGATGCCTGGCACCTCGACCTGCGTCGCTGCGCTTGGCGCAAGCGCAATCACTACCGCGCCAATCAGACCCGCGTGAACCAACATAGACGTAAACCGACGCATGAAACCTCCTAGCCAACCGCAAAGAAGTGACGCGATGAGGTAGGGCGCGTTCGCCGAACGCGCCGTCGCGGACGCCTCGGCGAGGCGTCCCTACCGAATCCTGGCCCTCAGAACGCACTAACTCCCAGGGAGAAGCTGAACGTGCGTCCCACCTCATAGCTGCGCTGGAGCTGCCCCCCTTGTTCGAACTCGAACGGATCGTCGATGAGATTGACGCCGGACACGCGAAGGTTCAGCCGGCCAGCGAGCTGGTGCGAGAACACGAGATCGAGGCCACCGCGACCTGCCTGGATGATGTCCGGCAGCCCCTCGGAGCCCACGTCAGCGATGCGATCACCGAAGAAGTTGTAGAGCACGCGAACCGACGAGCGCTCAGCGAAGCGGAGCTCGCCCAGTGCGTTGAACAGGTGCCTCGATGTGCCGGCCAACGGACGCGAGAGCGAGGTTTGGACCTGCCGTGCCGCCGCTGTGAGCTCGATCTCCGAGTCGACGAACGTATAGTTCGCTCCGGCCACCAGCCACGGCGTCAGCGCCTTGCGGCCCTCCAGCTCGATGCCGACATTCCGCGCAGAATCGGCGTTCGTGTACGACGTGCGAAGCTGCGCGGTGGCCTCGACGATGCGCTCGATGGGGTCTTCGAATTGCTTGAGGAAGACACTCGCGGCCACGACTTCTTCCGCGCCCGGGAACCACTCCCAGCGGACATCGACGTTGCGGATGAGCGCGCGCTCGAGATTCGGGTTCCCGACGACGGCACGGCCGCCCACCACGTCGGTGAACTCGAACGGCGCGAGCTCGCGAAACTCCGGCCGGTTGACCGTCTGGCTGAAGCCGATGCGAAGATTGCTCGACGGCGTCGTGGCGTAGATCAGGTTGGCGGACGGCAGCACATCGGTGGTTTCAATCTCCGCGCGGATAATCTCAGGGTTGGTCACGAAGCTGAAGGGGTCGAACGTATCAACGGTCTGGTTGAAGCGCTCCACGCGCGCGCCGCCGACGAGCCGAAACTGGTTCGACAGAGGGACGTCCACCATGGCATAGCCGCCGTAGATGTCTTGGTCGGCGCCGTACGCGTCAGTCGGTCGCGTCTCCTCCCTGAGCTCGAACGACGTGTCCGGTCCGATGTTGGCTGGCGTGAAGAGCTGCTCCGGAGAGAGCGCGCGATCCGCGTCGAACGTGACGAGTGGAATGAAGCGGAAGCGCCGCGATTCAAAGTCCCGCTCGCGGCGGATAAACGAGGGGCCGAACTTGATCATCATCGGCTGGCTTGCCCAGGTCGTCGTGTAGATGCTCCAGTTGAGGGCGAGGTCCACACTCTGGTCATCGAGCGTGCTGAACATGCGAAAGCCGCTCTGCGATTCGTCAGCCAGCACGAACTCGCCGCCCTGGAGCTCGTACAGCGTTTGCCGGAGATCCGGCTCGTCACGATCTGCCCTGGCGTACGCCACGCGCCAGTCGACGCGGCTATTTGCGAGCCCCTGGAGGTAGTGCTCACCCGTGACCTGGTTGGTCAGCAAGGCCTCTTCCGTCCAGAAGAGACGCGTGTCACGCACCTCCGTGTTGATGTCGCTGTTGAAGCCCTCGTAGATGCGCGTCTCGTCACGCCCCGTGTGCGTGTAGAAGTTATTGACGCCCAGCCGGTGACTCGGCGAGAACTCCCACGCGACGTTGCCGACAGCGCCGGTGCGCGCGTTCAGCGTGCTCGTCTGGAACGCGTAGTCGCTGAACACGCTGAGCTCGTCGTCTTCGCCCACGCGGAAGAAACGCTGCAGCTCGTCGGCGCTGAACTGCTCCTCGTAGGCCTGGGTCAAGCTCGCCACGACCCCCAGCCGGCCGAAGCGGCTGCCGTAGACGAGGTTGTAACTTTGCTCTGGCCTGCTGTCGCGCGGCCTGGCCTCCCAGGTGTTCGCGAGCGACTCGCCAATCGGTTCGAGATCTTCGCGCGGGAAGCCGACCTCCGGCGTGAAGATGCCGCCGCGGGTCACTTTTTCCGTAGGGAAGCCAGCCGGCAGCGCGCGGGCGCCCTTCCCGTAGCCCAGAAAGTCTCTGCCACCACCGGGGTACCCAAGGCCCGTTTCACCCACCGTCTGCGAGTTGAAGCCAATCGTGAACGAGGCGTCGAGGACCGGACGCGGCGGAAGCCTCAGTGGCTGAATCTCGACGACGCCACCCGCGAAGTCGCCGGGCTGGTCGGGAGAGTACGACTTGGTGACGCGAACGCTATCAATCAGGCCGGCGGGGAAGAGATCGAGCGGCACGACGCGCCGATCCGGCTCCGTCGTGGGAAGCGTGGCGCCGTTCAGCGTCGTCGTGCTGTAACGTTCGCCGAGGCCCCGGACGAAGACGTACTGGTTGTCAACGACTGACAAACCGGTGACGCGCTGCATCCCGGCGGCCGCGTTGGAGTCGGCGTTTTGCCGCATCTCGGTCGATCCCAGGTTGTCGGAGATGACCGGGGCGCGACGGCGCTCCGTCAGCAGTGTTGCCGCCGAAGACGCCGAGCCTTCGACGACATCCGCCGTCACCGTCACCTGCTCGGTGAACCCCGCCATCGTGAGGGAGACGTCGACGTCGACCGGCGCGCCAGCATCGGCGTTCACCCGGAGCACCTGCTCCTTGTAGCCGTCGAGCGTCACTTTGACCTCATGCGTGCCAGCCGGTACGTCCAGCACGTATTTGCCATCAACGTCGGTGTAGGCGACGATCTCGGAATTGACCAGCTCCACCGTGACGCCGGGGAGTGGTACCGCGTTCTGTGAGTCGAGCACTTGGCCGGCCACGCGGACGGTGGCCGCCGAGCTGGCGCTAGAGCTCGCGCTGTCCTGCGCGAAGCACGGAAGGGTCGACGCCGTGACGGCGAGCCACAGCATCGCGCACAGCAGATGTGGGGACCTCATAAACTCCTCGAAAATCGAACCAGGAAGGTGGATCCAAGACGGGCCGGAGCGGCCCAAACTCTGCGGCAAGCCTATAGCGGGGGTGTGACGATGACGTAAGACGATCGTTACGTTGGTGTTAAGAAAGGGGGGAGGGGCGAGGGGCGAGGGGCCGAGGGCTGTCTCAGGCCACAGGGACCCAGATCCCCTGGTCCCTACTCGCCCCTCGCCCCTGGCCCCTCGCCCCTACTTCTAGGCAGGTTGACCGTGAAAAGGGCGCCGCCGCTCGGGCGGTTGGCGGCCGCAACGCTTCCGCCGTGCAGCTCGACCAGGTGCCGAACAATCGAGAGGCCGAGACCGGTGCCGCCCGCCTCGCGCGACCGCGCCTTGTCCACGCGGTAAAAGCGTTCGAAGATGCGCGGGAGGTGTGCCTCCGAGATGCCGGGGCCGGTGTCGGCGACGCGCAGCACGAGACGGTCATCGGTGGCCTCTGCGGAGAGCGAGATGCGCGCGCGTTCGGGCGAATAATTCGACGCGTTCTCCACCAGGTTGTGGAGCACGTCGTGTACCTTCGCGGGGTCGGCGACCAGCGTTGTTGCCGCAGGGGCCACCTTGATCTCGACCTGTTGCTGCCGGTGCTCGAGAGAGGGACGCAGGTCGTCGATCACCGCCGCGAAGAGCGCGTCAACCGAACAGGACACCAGGTCCAGCGCTTCTTGACCGGCATCGAGCCGGGCCAAGCGCAAGAGATCCTGCACGAGGCGTTCCATCCGCGCCGCGTGGCGCCCAATGATCTCCAGGAAGCGCTGCGGCTGTGGCTCGTGCGGACCTTCGTCGAGCAGCGCTTCGACGTACCCGCGGATGGCGGTGAGCGGCGTGCGCAGCTCGTGTGAGACGTTGGCCACGAAATCGCGGCGCATGCGATCGGCACGCCGCAGATCGGTGATGTCGTGCAGCACTAGCACCGCGCCGGTGCCCGCCGAGGCCGGCACCGGTGCCGCGCGCGCCAGAAACGTCCGCTGCGCGTGACGCGCGAACACGACCTCTACGGCGTTAGGCGTTTCACCGGTGAGGGCGCTGCCAATCTGCTGCATGATGTCAGGCTGTCGGATGAGCTCCACGTAACGGCGGCCGACCGGCGTCTCGTCGAGCGGTAAGAGGCCGCGCGCGGCCTCGTTGGCGAGCACCACTTCACCGTCGCGGTTTACGACCAACACGCCTTCGAGCATGCTCGCGAGGATGGTCTCCATGCGAGCGCGCTCGTGGGCGGCGGCCCCAAGTTGTCGTCCCACCGTGTCTGCTGCCACGTGCACCGCGTGCGCGATCTCCAGCAGCTCATCGTCGGCCTGCTCGACGAGGCGGGCGGAGCCATCGGGCGCGGCGAGTCGCTTGATGGCGTCGGCCAGCACCGCGACTCGCCCACGAAGTGCGCGTCGGTCGACCCAGGCCAGGGTCGCCGCGGTGACGAGCGCCGCGACGCAGGCGATGAGGACCGCGCGTATGAAGATCGCGCGCGCCAGCTCGGTCGGTGACGTGGGGCCAAACGACTCCACGGCGGCGAGCGACGCAGCCACAGCGACGGCCATGGTAACGAGGATGATGACGGTAGAGCGGCGCATAGCAGTACGTAGCGAGAAGTACGTAGCGAGGTAGGGCCGCCTCGCCGAGGCGGCCGTGACGGCGCGCTCGGCGAGCGCGCCCTACCATCTCGATTATGAACGCTCGTGCGGATCCCTGAGCTTGTACCCAAACTGCTTGACGGTTTCAATGGCATCGCCGAGCATGGGCAGCTTCTCGCGCAGGCGGCGGATGTGCACGTCAACCGTGCGCGTCCCGCCTGTGTACGTGTATCCCCAGACATTGGTCAACAGGAGCTCACGCGACAGGACGCGGCCACGGTGCTCGAGGAAGTATTGCAACAGCAAGAACTCCTTGGCCGTGAGCTTCACCTGCCGTCCCTGGTCGGTCACGACGTGTCGATCGAGATCGAGGGCCACCGGTCCATACTGCAGTTGCGGGCCGCCAGCCGGCGAGGCAGAGGCACGTCGGAGGAGCGCGGCGACCCGCGCGACCAGCTCTTTCGCACTGAACGGCTTGGTCACGTAGTCGTCTGCGCCGACCTCGAGCCCCTGCACGCGCTCCGCCTCTGCGGCGCGCGCGGTCAACATGAGGATGGGGACGCTCTTGAGCGCAGGCGCCGTGCGGACGAGGCGAACGATCTCGAGGCCATCGACGCCGGGCAGCATGCGATCGAGGATCAGCAGATCAGGCGGCGACTCGTGGATCACGCGCAGCGCGTCAGAGCCTGAATGCAGGCATTGCACCTCGTGACCTGCTCGTTGCAGGTACAGCATGACGAGGTCTGCGATATCGGTGTCGTCTTCTACAACCAAGACACGCGGCATAAGAGAAGGGGTCAGGGAACAGGGGTCAGGGGTCAGGGCTGTCTCAGGTTTCAGGGATCAGTCCTTCAGGGGTCAGGGCTGATTGTAGCTTCTTCGAGCGCAGGGCAGTGAGGCGCACTTTGAATGCATCGTGGTGTACGGACAACTAGTGTAGTGCTGGAAGAAGCTCTCCCGGCGCTGATCCCTTGGGCACTCGTCCCTGTTTCCTGGGACGGCCCTGACCCCTGACCCCTGGCCCCTGACCCCTCTCTTAGTCCTTCCCGACCGCTTCGCCCCTTAGAGTGACCATCGGTGCCGTGCGAAAGGCGTCCAGTAGGTCGAGCGCCGTGCAGTACTCCTTCCGCGGGAGCTGACGCGCCGCCACGGCCATCGGGACGGTCGCGTCGTCAAACGGGTCAGGATGTACCTGGAGGACATCGCCACGAAGGTGGACGCGATAGCCGTCGATGTCGACTGGCTCGGCCCAGCCGTTACAGAAGGTGAGTGACAGCAGATCGCCAATCGCGACGATGGCATAGTCTTGGAGGAAGCCACGGAACGCGGCCTCGTCGGCTCGATCGACGAGGCGGTCGCGTTCGCGCGCCATCTGGTCGAGAAACGGCTGCCAGGCTGCGTCATCCTCGTGGCGGCGATACACCGTCCTCGCGTGCTGTGCGATGAGTGCCGCCTCGTAACGTGACGCTGGCTCGATCTGGCTGATGGCGCGCGGCCAGATGCGCTGGCGGACGTCAGCAGGCGCAGAAATGAAGTCGTAGGGAGCCTGTGCCGAGGGATCGAGTCGAGGTACCGTATCTTCGGCCGTCCAGCCGATGTCGTGCTGCCCGACCGCCTCTAACACAACCTCGCGCGTTCGCCTGGTTGGGAAGCCGTCGGCACGCCAGTGTGCCATGATGCGCGCCGCGAGCGCTGCATGGTCCGGCTGCGTGATGAGCAGCAGGTGTGTCGCCGTGCGACGGACAATCATGAGAGCACCGGATCCGATGAGCTGGTGTCAATGCTACCATCCTGAGTTGAGACGGTTTGCGTATGAAGAGACCACACGCGGCTCGGCTCACCTTGGTCACGGCGCTCGCGCTGCTGATCGGGGCGTGCTCGAGCCGAACTGAGACGCGCGAGGGACCAGCGGCTGCGGTCCACAATCTGACCGGCGCGCACACCCGCGTCGTTTGGGTCCAGCACGACGGGAGCGATCCATTTGCCCAGCTAGACAATCTCGTGCTGATGGGCTTCGATACGGATGATGAGCGAGGGGAGCGCGTGATTCGCCGCGAGCCGGGGAGCTACGTGAAGCCCATGCTGACGCCGCGCGGCGACCGCATCATCGTTTCCCGTCGCCCGAACGCTGTGGGTGGACCGCAAGTGTTCCTGGCCGACTGGGAGGGCACCCGCTTCGAGCAGATCGCGAGCGGATTCGCGCTCGCTGTCTGGCAGGATCCGGAGGATGGCCGTGAATGGGTCTACGCCGGGAGCGACAACGAGCGAGAGGACCAACCGTACTGGTTCGGGACCGTCACGAGATTTCCCGTGGACGATCCGGCGAAGCGAGAGATGGTCTGGAACAAGTCGAGGGTGATGAGCCTTCGCCTGTCGGCCGACGGGCGCACGGCTGGTGGCGAATTTCCTTGGCCGAACATCGGCGTGGCAAAGCTGCCGAACGGGCCCTTTCAGAAGCTCGGCGAGGGATGCTGGGCCTCCATGACGAACGTGGGGAGCGAGCTGCTCTGGTACTTGGACGGTGCCCATCGCAACGTGACGATGGTCGACGTGGCCAGTGATAAGCGGTGGACCGTCAGCCTCAATGGCGCGCCAGGTTTCAAGAACCCGGAGGTGTACCACCCGCGCTGGACGAACCATCCGCGGTTTCTGGTGCTCACCGGTCCGTACAACCAAGGGGGCGAGAACCAGGTACGCAGTGGAGGTAAGCAGACTGAGGTCTATCTGGGCCGCTTCAGCGCTGACCTCTCCAAGGTCGAAGCGTGGGCACGCGTGACGCACAACGATCTCGGCGACGGATACCCGGACGTCTGGATCGATCGCAGTCAGGACGCGCACCCGGTACCGTCGAGCGCCAGCCTCGGTCCGCCAGCCAAGGCGGACGCCGAGGACCGATCAAGCGCGGACGCACCGGAATCTGGGGCTGAGCGCGTCGTCGTCGAAGCCCGATTGGTGCGTGCGGGGACCATCCCCACGCCGCAATCGATCGCGCCGTACCGCAACGCGCTCGTCGTCAATGGCTACGAGGTCGTCAAGGTGCTCGAAGGCAAGTACAACGAGCAGCGAATTCAGGTGGCGCAGTGGGCAATCCGTGACGTGCGCGTGCTCGCGGGCGCGCGAAAGGAGCCGGGCAGCGTGCATCGCCTGACCCTGGAACGCTACGACGCCCATCCGGAGCTCGAAGGCGAGCGACTCATCGACGAGAGCGAGGCGGCCGACCTTCCCCTCTACTACGATGCGGGTGACAATTAGAGCCAGAACAGCTTGCCCGCATGGTCTTCAGCTCGTACCTCTTTCTCTTCTATTTCCTCCCCGTTTGCCTGGCGCTTTATTACGCGGCGCCCCGGCGCGCGAAGCACCTGATTCTCACGGCCCTCAGCTACGTGTTCTACGGCTGGGCGAATCCGCTGTTCACCGTCTTGCTGTTTGCTTCGACGGTGAACGATTATGCGTGCGGCCTGGTGATCGAGCGCCAGCGAGCGTTACAGGTGGCGGGTGCGGCGCAGACGCGAACGATGCGTCTGGCGCTTGTGGTTTCCCTTTGTACCAACCTGGGCCTCCTGGGCTTCTTCAAGTACTTCAACTTCGGCGTCGAGAGCTATGACGTGCTCGTCGAGTGGATCGGTCTGCCATCACTGCGGTTGGACACGGCGCTCCGGGTCACACTGCCGCTGGGCATCAGCTTCTACACGTTCCAGTCGATGAGCTACACGATCGACGTGTACCGCGGGCGCGTGTCGGCCATCCGCAGCTTCATCGACTTCGCGTGCTTCGTTTCGATGTTCCCCCAGCTCGTGGCGGGGCCGATCATCCGCTTTGCCGAGGTGGCCGACCAGCTCCAAGCGCGGACGCACACGGCAACCAAGTTCACCCGCGGCATCGCATTCTTCTCGCTCGGTCTCACCAAGAAAGTGCTCCTCGCCAACCCATGCGGCAAGATCGCGGATCTGGCGTTCGACGCCGGGTCGCTGGGCACGCTCGATGCGTGGTACGGCGTGACGGCATACGCCTTCCAGATCTACTTCGACTTCAGCGGCTATTCGGACATGGCGATCGGCCTCGGCTTGATGTTTGGCTTCGTGTTCCCGAAGAACTTCGATTCCCCGTACCGCTCGCAATCGATCACCGAGTTCTGGCGACGCTGGCACATCTCTTTGTCGACCTGGTTGCGCGACTACCTGTATGTCCCGCTGGGGGGCAACCGCAAGGGCGCCGCCCGCACGTACATGAACCTGTTCATTGTCATGCTCCTTGGTGGGCTTTGGCACGGCGCCGCGTGGAATTTCTTGATCTGGGGCGGGCTGCACGGTGCCCTGCTGGCCTTCGAGCGCCTGTCGGGCAAGGCAGCTCTCTACGGTCGTCTCCCGGCGCCACTTCGTGTCGGCCTGACGTTCGTGATCGTGCTGTTCACGTGGGTGTTCTTCCGTGCATCCGATCTGCCGGCAGCCACCCGCTACATCGGCTACATGGTCGGACAAGGCGCCACGCAAGAAGGTGCCGGGCTGCTCGCCGGCCTCGTATATCAGCCGTACTATTTGCTCACGTTCGTCGTTGCCGCGTTGATCACGTGGTCGTGCCCGCAAACGTGGGATTGGACGCGGACCGTGACGTGGCCCAAGGCTGCAGCGGTCGTCACGTTGCTGCTGCTCTCCACGGTGGTGCTCACGACCCAGGCGTACAATCCGTTCATTTATTTCATCTTTTAGTTCCCATGGCCGAACAGATCGCTTTCTCGAAGTCGGAGCCGTTGCGGGAAGAGATCGCCAAGATCGAGGTCGGCCAGACGACGGTCGCACCGGCCATCGTCCGAGGTCTGATCGTCGCATTCGTCGCGTTCGTCATTGCAGTGCCGCTCTTCGAATGGGTGGCCATCGTGCGGGCATCGGCCACGGAGGCGACCGAGCCGGCCTGGTCGCATCTGATCGGTCTGCCCCGTGAGATCTCGTTTGCGCTCGCGGACGCGGATCGGGCGCAAGCCGATCGGTGGGGGCGCACGGTCACCGCCAATCGCGCGGTGCTCGCGAGCCTGGAGTCGTTCGAGAACGCGCTCGAAGATGAATCGCGGCTCGGTCGATTGCTGCGACCGCCCATGCAGATCATTCTGAGCCGATGGCTGGGCGTCGGGAACGAGCAAGTGTATCGCGGTCGCGACGGCTGGCTCTTCTATCGGCCCGACGTCGAGTACGTGACCGGACGCGCGTTTCTGGTGCCCGCCCAGCTCGAGCGGCGGGCGTCGTCCGCGAGCGAGTGGACCGACGCGCCCCAACCCGACCCTCGTGTCGCGATCGTCCAATTCAAGCGCGATCTCGAGGCGCGCGGCATCACGCTGGTGGTCATGCCGACACCCGTCAAGGCGACGATCCAACCAGGGAGCCTCGCTGGCGCCTACGCCGACTGGCCGACGCCACTGCAGAATCCGTCCTATAGCGCGCTCACCAGGGATCTCAGAGGCGAGGGCGTGCTCGTCTTCGATCCTGCCCAGATCTTCGTCGATGCTCGCCGCCGTTCGGGCGGCCCGGCGTACTTGTCCACCGACACACACTGGCGTCCCGAGATGATGCAGCTCGCAGCGACGCGGCTGGGCGAGCTCTTGAGGAGCCGTGTCTCGCTTCCCACTCTGCCGCCGCCGGGCTACAGGACGGAGCGTCGCGAAGTTCGGAACACCGGCGACATCACGCTCATGCTCGACCTACCGCCGGGCCAACTGCTGTACCCGCCGGAGTCCGTATCGCTGCGACGCGTGCTCGCGGCGGACGGTACGCCGTGGCAGCCGTCGCGATCGGCTGACATCCTCCTCCTCGGCGATAGCTTCAGCAACATCTATGCGCTCAAGTCAATGGGCTGGGGTGATTCCGGAGGTTTCGCGGAGCAGCTCAGTTACGAGCTCCAGCGACCCGTCGACCGCATCGTGCAGAATAACGACGGTGCGTTTGCCACGCGCGCGATGTTGTGGCGAGGGCTTGGCAGAAGCGCTGATCGGCTTTCCGGCAAGCGGGTCGTGATCTACCAGTTCGCCACGCGGGAGCTCGCGTTCGGCGATTGGAAGGTGCTCCGCCTGAAGAGGGACCCGTGAGGCCGACCGACGCGTCATGGCGTTCCGGGCGGATCAACGCGAACGGACAGGTCGATCAGGCGGAATCTCGGGACCATACCTGGAAGGTGCACCGTGCGGAAATGGCTCAAGTACTCCGCGATGTCCGGACGCCTGGCCACCAGGACGTCCCAGATGTTCGTCGCGAAGTAACGAACCTTGTACTCTCGTTGCAGCAGTTGGATGGCCTCGGGTGTGATCGCGTCGAGGTCGAGGCTCCAACCGATTCGGTGCGCTCGATAGAGGAGGATGGGCGATTGATTGCCCCCACTTGGGAACTCGACGGTGAGAAATAGATCCTGGGGATCAGTGACCTCTGCGATCATGTTGCCCGCTTGGATCTCTCTGGGCGGCAAGGGGTCTGGCCGAAAGTAGCGCGGGATGATCTGACTGTGGTGGAAGCTGTGCGCCGCAAGGGCCGCAAGGAGCACCGCCGCCGCGGTCCACATCAGCACTCGTGGTCCCCTCGATCCCAACCAATCCTTATCAAAGAGCGGCGCAGCGGCGAGCCCAAAATACAACGTAGCGGGCGGCAGGAGCGGAAGCTGGTAGTACTCGTGTCGACTTTGGCCGTTTGCCGTCGCGAAGAAGAAGAGCACACCAGCCAACATCCACACATCCACAATGCGCCGGCGCGGGGAGCGCCACGTCAGGAGAAAGCCGAGCGCGGCGCCGGCGACGCCGAGTGGTGTGAGGTGGAGGTCCCACACCCGATTCAACATGTCCGCATAGAAGGCAGGATCGACGAGCAGCGCGACCGTCGGCCAATGAGAAACGCTCTCGAAGGGCAGCAGCGTGTCCGCAAGCGGCGACGGATAGACCGCTGAGGCCGCGTAGAGCGGCACGGTCAAGCCCGTTTGCTTGAAGATGAAGTATCCATGGACATACCACGCGCCAATGGCGATCAGTGCGATTGCCGTCGCTACCAAGAGCCTGCGATCCCGCAGCCACTGCCCACGCCTCTGCTCCCACGCGAGGTAGAAGATCGGCGCGAGCACGAGCACAGCAGGAAGCTTCACCATGCCCGCGACCGCTAACGAGATTGCTCCGGCAATGAGAGCAGAGCGCCTGGCGGTGTCGACATAGACCGTGAACCATAACAGCGCCATCACCGAAAAGCAGACCATCGGGACGTCCGATAGAAACGTGCGTCCAAAGAACACTTGGCTCGGCGAGATCGCCAGGAGGAACGCCGCGCCTCGTCCCACGCTCGCGCCGAACCAGTAACGGCCGAGCGCATACACCGCCGCAACCGTGCCCAGCGAGAAGACGATGCTCACGACGCGGCCGTATATCTCGTTCTCACCGAACGCGACATACAGCAGACCGACAAGAAACTGGCTGAGCGGAAACTCGGTGGCGACATAGCGAGCCGGACCGCCCCAGTTCACCATCGGATAGAAAATGTTCAGGGACTCTTCGGCAAAGGCTCGGGCGATGTCCGCATTGTAGAGTTGTCGAAAGTGATGGGCTTCGCCAAACGGCGCGGTGACGTAGAGAAGCCGCAGCGCGGCCCCAAAGGCGAGGATCAGTATCAGTACCGGGTCGATTGGGAGGAAGCGCCCGCGGATCCGCAACGGCCTTGCCGTGACCGTCGACGACACAGCCGTCGGCACTGCTGACCGGCGTATCACGCCGGTAATCTAGCACTAACGAAGGGGTAAAGGGGTAAAGGGCCTATACCGCTGGCCCTTGACGCCCGTTAGAACTCTTGACGCACCGAAACCTTGACTCTTTGAGTCAAGGTTCGGTGCGTCGAGTGAGCGTCGAGGGCGCGGCCCGTAGGGCTGCGGCCTCGTTAGAACTTCCCTCGACTCGTCCACCCGGCTCCGCCGCCGGGCTCGTAGCCATGGTTCAACCAGCCAGGCGTCGGACTCGGGCCGCAGTGTCCCGTGAGCACGTCGATCACCCACACGCCCCGTGCACCTTCGACCTCGGGCCCTGCTGCGGCGTGGTACGACACGACGTCCCGCGACGGGTCGCCACAGTTGCCGCGTTTGCAGTTGTAACCCCAACGTGTGTCATGTTGCCGAAGCGCCGCAACCACGCGATCGAGGAACACCCAACCGCGGGCACCCTCGTCTTCCTGACACGAGTGGCGGAGGTCGTCGGGGAACTGTTGCGCGACCTGCTGGACCACCGATGGACCGTAGCCAGGGCTCGGCAAGTACTGTCCGCCCGGCGGATCCGGCGCGCGATTGCCGCCGCCTCCCGGTGGCGGTGCCGGCGGTGGATCCGGGTCAGGGCTTGGGTCAGGATCCGGCGGCGGATTCCCTGGCGGCGGAGCAGGCGCCGGCGGCGGCTCGGGCCCAGCCGGCTCCTCTGGCGTCCGGAACGATACCGTCGGTGACCATTCGCTCGTCACCGAGCCGTTGCCGGCTTGCACCCGCCAGAAGAACTGCTGGTTGTGCTCGACGGCGCCCAGGGGCGCTGACGTCTGCGCGTCCTCGGAACGAGGTACGGTCAGTACCGCTACCATCGATTCAAAGCCGGCATCCTTCGCCACGTCGAAGCGATACACCACCTGGCCGGCAGGCCCGCTGACTTGACCGTTGTTCACGACGAGGGGTGGCGTCATGTTCTCGGTGACGCTGCCGTCCGCCGGTTGTGCCGGTACCGGCGGCTCGATGACGACTGCCGCGACAACTTTGAACGACACGGGCGCGGAGAAGCTTCCGGTGTTGGCTCCATCGAGGCCGCGCGCACGCCAATAGTAGGTCTCATTGGGCGGGAGCTCTTCCGGCACGCGATACTGCGTTTGGCCCTCCTCGCTCAGCGGCACCTTGTCGGCATTGACAATCAGTTCCGAGAACTCTTGATCGCGCGCGAGCTGGACGTGCTGTCGAAGCGGCCGCTCGCCATTCGTGCCCGCGTTCTTGAACGCGAGCGTGATGGGCTCCCCGGCTGTGACCTCGGCGCCATTGGCCGGCTCACTTGGAGCCGGGGCGCTGATCGTGACCCCCGCGATTGGGCCGGCCACGTCGGGGCTCAGCGGATTTCGACTCTTGTCGCTTTCAGTGCAGCCGACCGCCCAGAGCGCGCCCGCAAGCCCCAGAGCGATCGGAACCCTTGCATGGCTCCGCATGGGTGTAGGTCGTCCTTTCCCAGCCGGGCGTCTCGCCGCCGCGCGGGCCCCGCGTCAAGGCTCCACGAATTGGGAGCCAGACGCCACCAGCGACGCTGTGACACCGGCACGAATGAGTCAGGCACGAGTTGGCCGGGCGGCCGTCAGCCCACCCTCCGATGAGCGTATCGGACGAGAGGGGAATGAGCTGCACGACTCGACCGCAAACGTATCGACACCGCACTTGCAACGGCCGCAAGCGCAAGCGCAACCTCGACCGTTTCGGTGGCTGGGAAGCACCGAAGGGATTCGCACAGTGTAGCGATGGCGCCAGATCACGTCAACTCATTCGTGTCTGGCTCATCAGTTCCTGGTGTCCCGATGGTTCACTAGAACCCTTGAGAACCCGAAACTTGACGGATTTGAGTCAAGTTTCGGGGCTCGCAAGTGAGCGTCGGGGAGCGCGGCCCTGGTCGCGCTCCGCTAGAACCGCCCGCGGCTCGTCCATCCCGACGCCCCGCCGAACCCATGCACGAGCCAGGTCGGGGAGGGGGAACCGCAGTGCGACATGATGACGTCGACGACCCAGACGGCGCTGACACCCTCCACCGTTGGGCCCGCACCGCCGTGGTAAGCGACCACATCTTCTGAGGGGTCGCTGCAGTGGCCGCGCTTACAGTTGTAGCCCCAGCGCGTGTCGTGCTGACGCAGTCGGTCGACCACGGCGTCGAGAAAGGTCCAACCAGCCCCACCGTGGTGATCCTGACAGGATGTTGCGAGGAGGTCCGGTCGCTCGCGAGCCACCTGCACGACGACCGCCGGGCCGTAATCCGGAAGCGGCAGGATCTGGCCTGGCGGCGGATCAGGTGCGCGTGACGCTAGTAGGAAGCTGCCGGGCAAAGTCGCCGACTGGCCGGACGGCCAACTGACGACGACGTCCACAGCGCCCTCCGACGTTTGCGCATCGAGCGGCGGTTCGACGAGGATCGCAGCGCTGTTGAGCACATCCAGGACGGTGCCGGGATGCCCGCCAAACGAGACACTGGCGTCTTGGGCAAAATTGCTCCCCACCAACAACAGCGGATGGCCCGCCGCTCGGTCCGCGGGCTGGCCGTCCGACGGGTTGACGATTCCCGTCACGGTCGGATCGGCCGGTGCGGCCGGATCGGCAGCGTGATCGTTCCAGGGCACACCCGCCACGGCCTCAGCGCCCTGGCTGTAGTACGTTGCCCGCTCGACGACGACCGGTTGTGATGCGGTGAAGACCGCACCGTAGCGCTGATTGCTCAACGCGGGATTCGTCACGAGGATGGCCGTGCGAGAGCTCGGTTTCACCGAATAGGACTCAACGACGCCTGTCCCATCCCGGCGATAGAATCGGGCCGTGACCCTCGCCACGCTGTCGTGAGGGTTTGAAATGAAATAGTACGTGTCAAAGGACCGTCGGTCCGGATCGTCGAGACGCTGATACTCTGCAAACCCGCCGGACGCGCCGTCCGCGAACGCCCACTGCGTCGCGGGAGCGGGGATCCCTGCTGCCGCCGTGCCCTCGCTCATGGCCGCGACGTAAACCGAGCGCTCTGCCACGAAGGCCGACGACGAGGTCGCCACGACCGAAAACGACGTGTTCTTCGGTCCGCCATGACCGGGCGCTCCAACGAGGACGGTGCGGCGGCCGTTTGCCGGCACCGAGTACTGCGCGGACTGAGCCGCGGCCCCGTCGGTGAGATACCTCACGTCGACGGTAATGGGCGTCGGGTTGGGATTCGCGAACAAGAGATAGGTCGTAAAGACGCCATCGTAGTTTGCCCCCTCCGCCAGGTGCCACTCGGTGCTTGGTTGGGCGATACCCTTGGACGTATGGCCGCCCCTAAAATTCGACCAGAACATCGCGCGCTCAGCGTAGATGGGCACGTCGTTCGTCGATCGGACTTCCGCACCAAACCCTCCGATTCCCTGCGGGGCCTCGACGGTCTGGCGACTGCCGGCTGGCACGGTCACGCGGGCGGTACGCGTGGTGCCGCTCTCCAGCAAGTACTTCACATCGACCTGTGCGTCCCGCTGGGGATCGACGTTGGCAATCGCGAAGAAGGTCCGAAAGGATCCGATGGCAGCTCCCTCGGCGAAGTACCAGATTGGCGCAGCCTCGCCTGAAAAGCCGACCTCACCCGTGTGCCCCCGCATGTATCGGCCACCCCAGAAGATCGTCCGTTCCGCGACAACCGGTGCGGTGGTGTCGAGGATGACGGCGACGGCTCCCGACGCCGGAAGGCCAGGGCAAAACCTCGCGATGAAGGGGAAAGTAATCTCGTATCGATATTGACTCGTAGGCGGAATGTCGGTCAGAGGGTTCAGCGGATCAATCGATCCGACCTCGCAGGTGCCAGTGGGTGTCAGCAACGTCAAGGCCGCGTGCACGCGTGTGTCGTTCGGATTCGTGACGATGATCTCTTCTCGCCAGAATCCGTCTTGATCGTAGACGCCCTCGGCGAACACCCAGCGGGTGTTGGGCGCCTGAGCGTTGACCGTGGTGGGGATCCCGAGCGCCGCGGCGAGCAGGCTCGCGGCGGCAGCTACACGAAAGCCATGCAGGCACACGTTCTTCATGGACAAACCCTTCGTCTATGGTCGGGGAACGACCGATACGCCGTCACGGTTTGTTTCGGTAGCTGGGAGCACCGAAGGCTTCGCGCAAAGTTTAGCGACGGTCTCGAACAAGGTCAAGGAAAACAGTGAGGGCGGTAGATCCTTTTACAAATCCCCAACGCCGTGGCTGCGGGTGAGGGAATACCCGGCGACGATGACGATGAGAAGACCGTTCACGGCGAGGATGAAGGGGGCGGAGGTCAGGCTCGCCAGTGTGCCGCTGAGCAGGTTGCCCAACGGCATCCCGCCGCGGAAGGCGACCATGAAGATGCTCATGACGCGGCCGCGCAGGTGATCCGGTGCGACGAGTTGGGCCAGCGACGTGAGGAGCGAGCTTGTCATGATCACGGCCGAGCCGCTCGCAAACAACAGCACGTAGGTCACCCACAGCTCGCGCGAGAGCGAAAACGCCACCACGAGCGCGCCGTAGACCCCCAGGAGCACGAGCAAGGTCCGTCCCATGTGGGCAAAGCGACCGAGCCACGCCACGACGAGCGCGCCCCCCACGGCGCCGGCGCCCGCGCACGCCATCATGCGGCTGTACTCGCCCACGCCCGCATGGAAGACCTGCTGCGCGAACACGGGCAACAGGGTTTGTAACGGAAACCCGAGGAAGGTGGACAGAAAGGCCACGACGATGAGCGAGACGAGCGCCCGCTGACGGCGAACGTACGCGACACCCCGGCGCAGATCGTCGAGCATGTGCGGGTGCTGGCGCTTGGCGTCATGCGATGGCAGACGCAGCAGCGCCAGCGCGGCAACCACGAAAAGGAATGAGATCCCGTTGAGCAGGAAGCACGCGGCCATGCCGAACGCGGCAAGCGTGGCGCCGGCCATGAGGGGCCCCACCACACGAGCGAGGTTGAACTGAATCGAGTTCAGCGCGATCGCGTTCGGCAGGTGATGGCGCGGCACGAGCGCTGGGATGAGCGATTGGTAGGCGGGACCACCGAAGGCTTGGGCCAGTCCGGTCACGAACGAGAGCGTGAGCACCTGCCAGATGTCGACCCGCTCGGTGAACACGAGCCCCGCGAGCGTGAACGCGCACGCCAGTTGAATCCACTGCGACATCATGAGCAGGTAGCGCCGGTCATGTCGGTCCGCGATGACGCCACCGATGAGCGTGAAGAGCAGGATGGGCACCTCACCGAGAAACGAGTCGAGGCCCAAGTAGAAGGCGGACCCGGTCAGCGTGAGGACCAACCAGCTCTGGGCGACCCGCTGCATCCACGTCCCCGCGGTGGACGTGGCCGCCCCGAGCCACAACAGCCGAAAGTTACGCGAGGTGAGCGCCGCGGCCAGCCGCGCGAAGCCGCGTACCTCGACTGCGCTCGGCAGAGGTACCTCGCCTGCGCTCGGCTCAGGTGCCTCGGCTACATTCCGCGCAGGCCGTGGGGTATCGGTCGCAGATGGCGTCGTCAAAAGGAACCTGGTCTTCGTCTTGGTTTCTTGTCAATGCACAATGCCCAATGGCGGGTTGGTCGGCGGCGTCGGCGTACATCGTATGTCGAACCCGCCCTCGACCATTGACCATTGAGCATTGACAAGAATTCACCCTTTAGCATTCTGCTACACTTTTGCGTTCGGAAAGGAGCGATGCGTGAGCGCCGGACCTATTTCTGACTTCGTGGACCGCCACTATCGTCACTTCAATGCGGCGTCGCTCAAGGACGCCGCCGACGCCTACCGGCGACACCTCGACGACGGCGGTGTCATGCTCGTCACGCTTGCAGGCGCGATGAGCACCGCCGAGCTGGGTCTCTCGCTGGCGGAGATGATTCGCCAGGGCAAGGTGCACGCGCTCTGCTGCACGGGCGCCAACCTCGAGGAGGACCTTTACAACCTCGTCGCCCACGACCACTACGAGCGGATCCCGAGCTATCGCGACCTGACCCCGGCCGACGAGCAGGCGTTGTACGACCGGCACCTCAATCGTGTGACCGACACGTGCATCCCGGAAGAGGAAGCGATGCGCCGCATCGAGCGGTTCGTCATGACAAACTGGGACGAGGCGGATCGCGCGGGGGCGCGTAGGTTTCCCCACGAGTTTCTGTACGACCTGCTCCGGAGCTGCCGCCTCAAGGAGCTCTATCAGATCGATCCCCGCGAGAGCTGGATGATCGCGGCCGCCGAGAAGGCTCTCCCGCTCTTCGTGCCCGGCTGGGAAGATTCCACGCTCGGAAACATGTACGCCGCGCGCTGTATCGGCGGCCACGTCAAGAATCCCACCACGATCAAGAGCGGTGTCGAATATTTCATTGAGCTCGCGCACTGGTATCGGGAGATCAGCAAGTCGCGCTCGATCGGGTTCTTCCAGATCGGGGGTGGCATTGCCGGTGACTTCCCGATTTGCGTCGTGCCCATGCTGCACCAGGATCTCAAGCTGCCGGACGTGCGGCGGTGGGGCTACTTCTGCCAGATCAGCGACTCGACGACGAGCTATGGCTCGTACTCCGGTGCGGTGCCCAACGAGAAGATCACCTGGGGCAAGCTCGGGGCGGACACGCCCAAGTTCGTCATCGAGTCCGACGCGACGATCGTGGCACCGCTCATCTTCGCGAAAGTGCTGGGATGGTAACGTCTCTGTTTCGACTCTTCCTGATCTCGTTCCTCGTCCTGTTTCTCGAGGTCACGCTCATCCGCTGGGTGCCGGCCTACGTGCGGCTACTCTCGTACTTTGCCAATTTCATTCTGCTCGCCAGCTTTCTGGGAATTGGCATCGGCTGCCTCGTCGCGCGGGTGCGATGGGATCTGTTCCGCGCGTTCGCGGTGATCCAGGCCGCCGTGGTTGCCGCCGTCTATTTTCTGCGGTTCGAGGTGACCGTGCCGGTGACCTCCAGCCACATTTATTTTTCAAGCGGCACATCCGAACAGGTGGTGCCGGTTGGGACCACCTACTTCCTGCCGCTGTTGTTCATCGTCGTCGCGGTGCTGTTCGTCACCCTCGCACAGCGTCTGGGACGCGAGATGGAACGGCACGCGCCGCTGCGTGCGTACCTCACTAATCTGACGGCGAGCCTCGCGGCCGTCGGGGCGTTCGCGCTGATGTCCTACTGGCAGCTTCCGCCGGCGGTGTGGTTTGGCGTGGCGCTCGTGGTGTCGCTCCCGTTCGTCTGGGACATGCCGCGGGGATGGGCGGTGGCCAGCACGCTGCTGCTCGCGGTCTCGCTGGGCCTCGTCGTGAAGCTGCAGATCGGCACCATCTGGTCGCCGTACTACAAAATCACGACCTACGACGAAAACGGGGAGATGGTGGTGGAAGTCAACAACATCTTCCACCAGTCAATGGCGCCGATCAGTCACAAGGAGTACTTCTACGAGTGGCCGTACACGGTCCTTGGTGACGGGCTCGAGGATGTCCTCATCCTTGGGGCTGGATCCGGCACCGACGTGGCTGCGGCCCTCGAGCACGGCGTCACGCGCGTGGACGCCGTGGAAATCGACCCGGTGATCGCAAGCCTTGGTCAACAACACCATCCGGATCGCCCGTACCAAGACCCGCGCGTCCACGTCGTGACCGACGATGCACGGCACTTTCTGCGGACGACGGATCGACAGTACGACCTCGTCGTCTTTGCGCTCATCGATTCGCTCACGCTCCAGTCGAGCTTCACGAGTGTGCGGCTCGAGAGCTACATGTTCACCGAGGAGTCGTTCCGCGCCGTACGCCGACTGCTCAAGCCGGATGGCGTGCTCGTGATCTACAACTACTTCCGTGAGAAGTGGCTGGTCGATCGATTGGCCAACACCGCGGAACGGGCGTTTGGCGAACCACCGCGCGTCCATGTACACGAGGAGTTCGCCTATCTCGCCGTGATGATGGCAGGGCCCGGCTTGGCTCGGGTGGGCACGTTCCCGCCCGTGCCTGATCGCGTGGCGGCATACAACCAGCCGGATGTGGTGAGCCCGGGCCGGCCGCTCGCACGCGACACCAGCGTCGTACCGGCGAGCGATGACTGGCCCTTCCTGTACATGCAAGCGCCGACCCTGCCGGCGCACTACTCCTGGGCGCTCGCGCTGGTGCTGGGCTTCTCGGTGATTAGCGTGAGCGGCGCGCTGCGATGGGCGCGCGCCGCAGGCAATCCGGGCCACGTGAGCCCCCCCACGCTCTCGCCCTTCGCCCCGCAGTTTTGGGTGTTCTTCCTCCTCGGTGTCGGGTTCATGCTGCTCGAGACCAAGTCGATCATCCAGTTCGCCCTGCTCTGGGGATCGACGTGGGTGGTGGCCTCACTCGCCATCGCGTCCGTGCTCGTCATGGCGGTGGCGGCCACCGTGACGATGACGAGGTACGATCTGCGGCGGCGGTGGCTCGTGGGCGCATGTCTGTTGCTGCTGATCGGGTTGAGCTACCTGTGGCCGATTGGATCCATTGGCTTTGCCAGCCGCACGGCGGAGTCGATCTTCTACGCGCTGCTCGTCTTCAGCCCGCTCTACTGTGCGGGTCTGCTCTTTGGCGCAAGTCTCAAGCGGACCAACGCGGTGTCTGCCGCCTACGGCGCCAACTTGCTGGGCGCGATGCTGGGGGGCGTGACCGAGTACGTCTCCCTCGTCACCGGTTACCGCTTCTTGCTGCTCATCATGGCCGTTTGCTACGTGGGCGCGCTATTGCTCGGTGCCGGACGAGGCCCCTCGGAGCGTGACAAGGTGACTGGGTGACTGGGTGACAGGTGACTGGGTGACACCTTGTCGCCAATGTTGGAACCTGTTACCCTACCGTCAACCTTGTGGCCTTCGAGGCCCCTCTCCGCTGAGGTGGTAAGGTTGCCGTTCATGGCGGAAGAGCGAGCTTGCTCCATGCCGCCGGGAACGGAGGCAGCTACTCGCCATATGGCAGATCGCCAGACCGTCCTTACCTCCCGTCACGTCCTGACCGACGGGGAGGACGTCCCATTAGAAGTAAGTCTGATTGCTCTCGAAGAACATCTGCTTCCGGCGCTGCTGCGGAAAGGTCTCGTTGATTCGCCGCACGACCACCGGACGCTCGATCGATGGACGCGCCTTGCGTGCGGCGTGATCGAGACGCTCGCACGCGATCCGTTCGCCACTCAGGCTGATTTGGCGCGGGACCTCGGCCTCGACCGCGACACGCTGACCCGGCTCAACGCGGCTATCGCAGCCTGCGACGTCGCGCAAGCACTCATCACGCGGCACGGCCGCGGCGCGAAGTACTGGCAGAACACCATTCTACCGATGCTCAGGTCCGGCGTGGTGGACGCCGTACGACGAAGGATTCATCGCTATCCGCTCCGCGTTGGCGTCTACCCGGGCGTGTCCTGCATGTTCTTCTGCTCGTTCTGTGGAAGACACCACGATGCGAAGTACGCGCCGCAAACCGTCCCGGAGGGGAACGCGCTGTTCGATGCCATGATGCGCAGCGCGCCCGCCGATGATCCATACCGGTTCTACTTGTCCGGTGGCCTCGAGCCGCTGACGAATCCGGGTCTCGGCGAGATGGTTGCAACGGGCGCCGAACGGGGATTCAAGCTATCGCTGTACACGAACGGTTTCATGTTGACGCCGCAGCTCCTACAGAAACAGGAAGGCTTGTGGCAACTGCACACGCTTCGCATCTCACTCTACGGTGTCGATGCCGAGAGCACGACCCGTGTGACGCGGCACCCCAAGGCGTTCGACCTCGTGGTGCGGAACGCCGTGGCGTTGCTACGGCTTCGCAACGACCGGCGCTCACCGCTGCGTCTCGGGTTCAACTTCGTGGTGTTACCCGGGCGAACGGCAGACGTGCTCGCGTTGGCAGAGATGATCGCCCAGATCAATCGGGCCGCGGCGGGCGATCGCCAGATCGACTTCCTCACGCTGCGCGAAGATTACAGCGTGCAACCCAGCGAAGGCCTGCGCCCCGCCGAGCGAGCGCGCCTCGTTGAGATCTTTGGCGCGCTGGAGCACCGTCGCACGCGCGATGATCTGAAGCAGCTCCAGATTGACTATGGTTACGCTCTGCAAGCCCTGAGTGAAGGCGCCCCTGGACAGCCGCTGGCGATGGCCGGCGATACCGACGTGCGACCAGCCGGCTACCCGCAGATCTCCGTCGTTGTCGACTTGCTGGGAGATGTCTACCTGTATCGAGAAGCGGGATTCCTCGATCGCCCCGGGGCGCGGCGCTACTCGATCGGTCAGGTCACGCCTTCCAGGTCGCTCGACCAGGTGGTGCGTGACTTCGTCGAGTCGGGCCGCACGGTCGTTCCCGAGCCGGGCGATACGAAATTCTTCGACGCGTTCGATCACGTCGTCACGAAGCTCCTCAACCAAGCGGACGCAGACGGGGCCTTCGGTGTCCCGTTCGAGCTCGGGCCGGTTCGTCAGCGCGTGGCAACCGGGCCAAACGAACCAGCGCTGACCATCGCTCACCCCACGCTCGCGCCGACGCGACCGGCACGCGGGACGGGTGCGGGCGACGATAGCCCTACCCGTAGGGCGCGGCTTTAGCCGCGCCTGGCGCCTCAGGACATTAGGATGGCGCCCCTAAAAGGGCGCCCTACCTGTAGGGCGAGGCTTCCGCCTTCGCATAAAGCTTCGGCGGACGAGTCCGCCGTAGCCTTGGCGAAGGTGGACCGCCGTAGCCTCGGCGGAGGCGGTTAGCCGCGCCTGACGCGATGATTGCGATCCTGCTTCCGGCCTTGGCGTTGAGCGCGGCACTGACCCTCACGCTCTGGGCGATCCAGCCGCTCACCTGGAGCATCCTCCTGCTGCTCGTCGCCTTCTGGTTTTGCGCGCCTGGCGTGCTGGTGGCTCGCCGTCTGTACGGCCCCGGCACCTGGGGAGCCGCGCTGTTGGTCGGCGGCACCTGGGGCTACGCGCTGAGCTGCTTGGTGCTCCTGGGCTTCTGGATCGCTGGCGTCCGAGGCAGCCTCTTGCTCGTCCTGCCGCCCCTGCTGGCGTCGCTGGCCGCCTGGCCGGCAGGTCGACTCACCGGTCTGTTCACCCCGCCCCGCTTCACGCGCCAGGATGCCACCGCGCTCCTGTTGCTCCTGCTCGTTGTCCCCGTGGTGGTGGGGCGGCCGTTTGCGCGGGTCGGCGAAATGGTGGAGGACGGTCGAGCCTACCGAGCCTATTTCACCGCCGACTTCGTCTGGCGCATGGCGGTTGTCGCCGAGGTGAGCAAGGGAGACGTGCCGCCGCATAATCCGTTCTTTCTGGACGACGCGCTGCACTACTACTGGCTGGCGCACCTGTTGCCTTCGGTGGAGTACCGCCAGTGGCGCCATCTGACCAACGAGCAGATTCTGCTCGTGAACTCGGTCGCGCTCGACCTGGTCTTCATCGCCTTCTTCTTCTTCTTCGTCCGGCACTTCGTCCGCGGCCCGACCGCTGCGGCGCTGGGCTGCCTCGGTGGCGTGCTCTTCACGAGCTTCGAGGGAACCGAGCGTCTTTGGGCGCTGTGGTCAGCGGGTGAGTCGCTCGGCCTGGTGCGCTATGTGAACATCGACGCGATTACCCGCTGGATTTACGGGAGCATGCCAGTCGACGGGCTGCACCGGCTTCTGCTGTATCAGCCGCACCACGCCATGGGATACGCGATTGGCTTCTCGGCGCTCCTGTGCCTCGTTCAGGCCCGCCTCGCCCCTCGCTCGCCCCTCGCCCCTCGCCCCTCGCCCCTTTTGTTGATGGCGCTCGCCGGTAGCCTACTGGCCGCCTGCCTGCTGTTGAGCACGTTTTCAGCGGTGATGATCACGACGATGGTGGCCGTGTACGCGGCTATCCGGTTGGGAGCCGCTCGGCAATGGCGGGCGATCACCACTGGCGCTCTGGCGGGTGCGGCGCCGCTTGTCGTTGGTGTGCTGCTGGCGAGCGGCCTGCGTTACGCGGATCGGGCCGATTTGCTCGTTAGCATTCGGGTTGTTCCGCCAGCGGCGACCAGGCCGGTCCTCGCGATCTTCCTGAGCTTTGGTCCGATGCTGATCGCGGGAGCAGTCGGCGCATGGCTCGCCGTGCGCCGGCGCGCCACGGGGCTCGGCGTCATCGGCATCGTGATCGCCGTGTCGCTCCTGTTCTACTTCTTCGTGGACGTACGGGATCACCAGTTCGTGTACGTGGGGTGGCGCTCCGGTCATTTCCTGTTCATGGCGTTGGCGGTCCTCGTCGGCTTCGCCTTGCAGGAGCTGTGGCGCGCAGGCGTCAGGACCAAGATCGTGACCGCGGCTGGCGTGATCCTGCTCGCGACCGCGGCAGCGCCGTTGACCGTGATTGACCTGTACAACACGCAGGACCTGAGGAACCGCGAGATCGTCGACGGCCTCGCCAAGTTCCGCTGGACGCTAGTCCTCAGCCGTGATGAGATCCAGGCGCTCGACTGGATCAAGCGTTTCACGCCGGACGATGCCATCGTCCAGGTGGAGCCGACCGTCCGCAACGCGTTCACCTGGGCGTTCGTGCCTGCGTTTGCCGAGCGCCGGATGTCGGCCGGTATTCCGATCTCGATGGTGCCGCTGTCCAAGTATCTGGAAGCTAGCCGGACAGTGTTTGGGCTGTACAACATGGCCAAAGGGCGGGAGGTCCACGAGAGGACCAGAAGCCTCAGGATCGACTATCTGGTCATTGGGCCGCCGGAGCGCCACAAGTACCCCAATTTCGAGCCGATCCTGAACGCGCATCCCGAGCTGTTCCGGCGGATGTTCCGCAATCGGTCGATGGCAATCTATTACGTGGTACGCGGAGGGGGTTAGCCGCGCCGAGCCGGATGCCGTTCGGCGAGCGCGGCGCGTGCGGCAAGCCAATCGCTCGCGGTATCCTTCGCACGCACCGACCAGAGCAATGCGCCCCGATAGCCGGCTTGCTCCGCAAGCCGCAGGAGCACCCCGGTCGGCCGACGCGACCCGTTGGTGGGGAGCTCTCCCAGGACGATTGGTCGATCGAGGTCGAACGCGGTCACGCTGCGGCCCAACGGCGCAGCGGCCTCGAAATGGTCGTACCAATGAACCTGGTAGAAGTCGAGCGGCAGGCCGCGGCAGAGATCGAGACCGCACGCGCTCGCCAGACCGACCGTGACGAGCTGTGTGGTGTGCGTCTGAGCGAGCCATGCTGCATCTCGCAAGAAGGCGCGCATGGCCTGCGGTGAGACAACCGCACGGGGATGCCAGCCATCGAGACCGAGCGTGACCCACTCCGGCTCGTTGAAGAGATCCCACCCGAAAATCGTGCCGTGTGAGCCGTAGCGGTGAAGGAGCGGCGCCACGACATGCTCGAGGAGCGCTGCTCGTCGCGCCGGTCGGCCAATCGCGCCGCGCAGGCCGCCAAGGCGCACGCCCCCAACGACCCGCGCGGGCCGGCACCAATAGAAATCGAAGAGCACGAAGAGCAGCTGCACTCCGTGGCGCCGTGCCGTATCGAGCGCGGCATCGACGTCTGGCCACGTCGCGTCATCGAGGCCAAGCGGGATGCCGTCGCCCGTGAAGCGGACGGCCGCGCGCCCGTCGCACAGCAGGAACCAGCGCAGCACGTGAACGTCTTGCGCCGCCAGGGCGGCACACGTCGCGTCCAGTTGCTCCAAGCGGTCGGGATGCGCCGCGAGGCCGCCCTTCGGCTGCCAGGCGTTGGCACCGAAGTCGAGGCCGTAGTTCATCCAAGGAAGGTTGGCGCCCACGAAGAAGGGCGCGTCCTGATCGACGTGCCAACGAGAGGCCATGAAGGGCTCGGGCGCAAACGGAGACACCTGCGCGCGAATGAACTGCGCGACGCTCCGCGCGCCGCGCCATCCCGTGGCTTGCCATCGTTGCACGCGAGTCTTTCGAGCACGAGCAGGGTAGCACGAAGGAGCTCCTATGGGCCCTTGTCCCTCGGGCCCTGTCCCTGTCTTAGCCTGACCCCTGACCCCTGACCCCTGACACCTTGTATGATCGCACCGCAGCGGACGTGACTTTTGCGCGCGCGCGAGTGTCCATGATGCCTAGGGGAGAATCCGAGCTTAGTGACGAGGCGCTGGTAGAGCGCGCCCGGAACGCGCCCGAGGGGGATACAGGTGCGTTCGAGACGCTGGTCGACCGGCACCAGCGGGCCGTGCTCGCCAACTGCCGCCACCTGACGAGGGTCGATGTGGCCGAAGACCTCGCCCAGGAGGTCTTCGTCAAGGCGTTCTTCGCGCTCGATCGATTCGAGGGCCGTTCGTCGTTCAAGACGTGGGTTCAGCGAATCAAGGTCAATCACTGCCTGAATTACCTTCGGCGGCAGCGCGGCGTGGCCTATGTTGACCTCGAGGAGGAGACCGCGGCGCGCGTACCCGAGCTGCAGGCGCAGGCAGAGGCAGAGCGGGCGCTCGAAGTCGAGGACGCGCGGCGCCACGTGGCCGCGCTGCTCGATGCTATGTCTGATACGCTTCGGATCCCGCTCATCATGCGTGACGCCGACGGCATGTCCTACGAGGAAATTGCGGCCGTGCTCGGAATTGGGCTCTCCGCCGTGAAGATGCGCATCAAGCGCGGGCGCGAGGAGTTCCGACGATTGTTCCTGCTCGCGGATGGCTCAGTCCCGGTTTCGCTGGACCACGCCGCTCGAGGTGCCGACCATGTCTGACCTACCACCGCATACCGACCCTGACGCGCCCGACATGGGCGAGCCGGTCTCCGTCCTCCAAGACCTCGGCGTCGAGCCTTCTCCCGATTTCGTCGTCAGAGTGCGGCGCGCGATCGAACGGCGCTTTCTCACGCGAGATGTGCTGACGTTCGGGTGGCGTGCCCTTGCGACATGGGCGTTGGAGTTCGTGTCAATGCTCGCGGCGCTCTTTGGGCGACTCGGGCGGCCGCGAACCGAGGAAGGGCGACACTGATGCGTGAACCAGGCGTGGTGGAGCAGCTCTCGGACATTTTCGGCGGCGCGTTCACCGCAGCCGTCATCGCAGTGCCGCGCCTGCTGGCCGGCGTCGCGGCCATCCTCGTGATGGTGTTCGTCGCCAAGCTCATCGAGCGGGGCTTGCGCGCCGTGCTCACACGGTTACGATTCGACGCCCTCCTGCAACAGGCAGGGATCGACCGTACGCTGCAGCGGATTGGCTTGCGGCAGTCGCTCAACGTTGTCCTGCCACGGCTCGTCTATTTCCTGCTGCTGTGCTTGATCGCACGGATCGGCGCCGACTTGCTCGGGCTCACCGCCGTTTCGCAGGCGTTCGCGGCGTTCTTCGCGTACCTGCCGAACATCGTTGCGGCGGTGTTGCTGCTCGCGGCGGGGAGCGCGGCGAGTCAGTTTGCAGGCAATACCGTGGCCGCGGCGGCCCGCGAATCAGGTATCGACATTGCGCAGCCGCTCGGCAACCTCGTGGCGGGCCTGATCCTCTTCGTGGTCGGCATCATGGCGCTCGCGCAGCTCAGAATCGACACCGACATCATCCGCATCGTGACCATCTGCTCGCTGTCGGGGCTCGCGCTGGCATTTGGGCTGTCGTTTGGATTCGGGACGCAGGATATCACCCGCAACATCCTCGCCGGGTTCTACGCGCGAAAGATCTTCAAGGTGGGCGACACGCTTGAGATCCTTGGCCAGCGTGGCACTGTGCGTGCCATCACCACCACCCAGACGCTGCTCGAGGTCGAGGAAGGCGGGACCGTCAGCGTGGCCAATCGCACTCTGGTGGACGAAATCGTGAAGAGCACGTAGCGCTGGAGCTGATCGTCCCTGGGGAGACGTGACGACCAGCTCCATCCAACGCTGCAGACGTGCCCGCACCCGGCGATGCGAGGGGAGGCTCACGGCCGGGCTTGGGCACGGCGCCGGGTTTCCCCGACGCTATTACCGTAGACACACAAGCCCTCCGGCGAAGTCACATCGCAACCCGGCAGCAGGGATACGGAGACTGGACAGCGGCGCCTGGCGCGCGCTATTTGAACAGGCGCTCGGTGCGCACCGCAAACGGACCGAGCACGTGCGAGCAGATGGGCACTGCGCCCCCATACAGTGTACGTGCGCCGTCCTCCTGTCCGCGCGAGAGGTCCAGCACCTCGACCGTGCGCCCGAGTAGGTCGACGAACCAACACTCGCGGACGCCGTACTTTCGGTACCAGGCGAGCCTGGTCACGCGGTCGTGGCGCTCGCTGCCCGCGGAGAGGACTTCGACCACGAGATCAGGGGCGCCGCACACGCGGTCGGTGGCCATCGACTCACGCTCGTGCGAGATGAACACGATATCAGGCTGCACAACCAGCGCTCGTTCCCGATCGAGCACAACGTCCACGGCCGACACGCAAACGCGCCCGAGGCCAAGTCGGCGGACATGGCGGTCGAGCAGCACCCTGAATCGCCTGACGGTTGACTGATGGTCATAACTGAGCGCGGCCGGCTCGCGGACCATACCGTACGCCAATTCTTGCCGCCGCACAGCCTCCGGTCGCGCCAGATATTCCTCGACGGTCATCCGCGACATAGGAACCTCCCCTCGATGAGCAACGTGATAGCGAGAGCAGACGTGTAGCTCGAGATCGTAGCTGTTGGCAGGCTACGTTGCGCCCAAGCAGCGCAACGCGTGGCGGTCAATTCGGTTCGTCCAGCGGAGAATGACACGACTGGAACCGCCGGTCAAGCGGATTCGGCGGGCTGGGCGTGCACCCCGGCGGGCTCGGTAGAGGCAGAAACGGAGGCGTCGCCGCTGGGCCTTTCGAGCAGCTCCGTGTACAGAGCTTCGTACTGAGGCACGATGCGCTGGGCGCAGAAGCGTTGTTCGACTGAAGTGCGTGCGTTCCGGACAATGCGCTCGCGCAACGGTTCGTCCGTCAGGAGTCGGATCGCGCTGTGCGCCATGCCGTCGAGATCGCCGGGCTCGTGAAGGAACCCGGTCATGCCATCGTCGATGACTTCGGGGAGGCCGCCAACGCGCGACGCCACGACCGGCACCTCGCATCCCATGGCCTCCAGCGCTGCGAGGCCAAAGCTTTCTTGTGTGGAGGGCAACAGGAACAGGTCAGAGACGGCGAGGAGGCTGATCACGTTCTGCTGCTCCCCGGGCGCCGTGACGGCCCACTCCAGACCGAGTCGTCGTGCGAGATCGAGCGCCGCCGACCGGTCGGGGCCGTTGCCGACGAGCAGGAGCCGCGCGTTCACGCGCGCCCGGATGCGGTGGAAGATCTCAATGACCGCCTCCACGCGCTTGACCGCTCGGAAGTTCGACACGTGCACCACGAGCTTCTCGAAGCGATTGGATTGAGACAAGCGGTCGCGGAGCACGGGATCGAAGACGCGCCGGTAGAGCGCGCAGTCGAGGAAGTTCGGGATCACGCGAATCGCGCTGCGGACCGGCAGCTCGCGGTACGTGTCGGTTCGAAGACTTTCTGACACCGCGGTGACACCGTCGGAGTGATCGATGCAGAACGCTACGGTTTCCGAATAGGACGGATCGCTCCCGAGCAAGGTAATGTCCGTGCCGTGGAGGGTGGTGATGACGCGAGGCACGGCGTCGGGCGTGCGGTCTGCGAGGATCTGGCGGGCGAGATAGGCCGCCGCCGCGTGGGGAATCGCATAATGGGCGTGGATGAGTTGGAGGCCGAAGGTCCGCGCCACCTGGACGGTCTTGTTCGCGAGCGCGATGAGATATTGAGGCTCGTGCAGCACCGGGTATTCGGGGGCTTGCGCGCGGTGGAAAGTGACGCCGGCCACGTATTCGCTCAGGCGGAACGGAAGCTCGGTGCTGATCAGGTGCACCTGATGTCCCCGTGAGGCAAGGCTGACGGCCAGCTCAGTGGCGACAATGCCGCTGCCCCCGATCGACGGATAGCAAATCATGCCAATGTGCACGATCTGCAGTTTACCATTGCGGTCACGAAGCTTCGCTAGCGGCGCAGCAGGCCGTCGCGGACGATGAGATCCTTGACGAGGATGCCCTCGGCGAAGGAGACACCCGCGAGCGCCCCGAAGTGAGTGTCGCGGCTTTCGATGAGCCGCATGAACGTCGGGAAGGTCAGGCGTGTGGCCACGGCATCGGCGTCTTGCGGCGCGAACTGTGAGCGGTAGCAGGCCAGCGCGCGCCGTTTCGTCTCGTAGTGCACCGAGACGTCGACCACGAACGAAGCCGGACCAGTCGTGTTGATGAAATAGTAGCAAAGCCAATCGACACGCCACGCCTCACCAGCGCCGGGCTCGTAGCGCCGCAAGGCCGCGCTAAACGCGGCGTCCGAGACGAGCCGGCTGGCAGACGTGTGATCCGGGTGCCGATCCTCCCAATAGGGCAGCGCGATCACGCGCGGGCGAGCTCGTCGAATGACGTCGACGACCAACCGAGCATGATCGGGGCCACCGAGCGCGCGGTCGGGCAGCGCGAGGTTTTCCCGCCACGCCGCGCCGACACATGCGCGCGCGTCCTCCGCCTCCGTCAGCCGTTCCTCCGGCGTTCCATTAGTTCCCATCTCTCCACGGGTGAGATCGCAGAGGCCGACCCGATGGCCAGCGGCGATGTGCTTGGCCACCGTGCCGC
Source organism: Luteitalea sp. (assembly GCA_009377495.1). Classification (GTDB taxonomy): domain Bacteria; phylum Acidobacteriota; class Vicinamibacteria; order Vicinamibacterales; family Vicinamibacteraceae; genus WHTT01. Next base: position 75,945 of record WHTZ01000001.1, on the reverse strand, counting down.
CTAGACCGATTTCAATGTCGTCGGGATGCGCACCGAAGGCGAGGATCTCAACCGGTTCGAGCGACATGAATGGCTAATCCCACACCAGGGAAGCGCCGGTCTGATACTCGGTGACCCGTGTCTCGAAGAAGTTCTTTTCTTTGGCGAGGTCCGTGGCCTGTGACATCCACGGGAACGGGTTCTCGCGCCGGTAGCGCTTCGGGAGACCCAAGCGCTCGAGTCGCCGGTCTGCGACGTACTCGACGTACTGGCAGAACAGATCGGCGTTCATGCCGAGCAGCCCCTGCGGGCAGGCGTCGCGTGCGTACTGCTTCTCGTACTCGACCGCCTGCTCGACCAGCGACACGATCTCCTCTTGGAACGGCGACGTCCAGATCTCTGGACTCTCGGCCCGAATGGTGTTGATGAGATCGCACCCAAAGGCCAGGTGCAGGCTCTCGTCGCGCATGATGTACTCGAATTGCTCGCCAATGCCAACCATCTTGTTCTGCCGTTTCAGCGCGAGCATCATCGCAAAGCCCGCGTAGAAGAAGATGCCCTCCATCAGCACGTAATAGCCCACCAAGTCGTGGACGAAGCGCTGGATGTTCTCCGATCCGTCGGTAGTGAAGCGTGGATCGAAGACGGACTTGGTGAGCTCTACGACGAACTCATCTTTCTCTCTGATGGACGGGATCCGGGTATACATGTTGTAGATCTCCTCCGGGTCCAGTCCGAGCGTGTCGCAGCAATAGATGAACGTGTCCGTGTGAATCGCTTCTTCGTAGGCCTGCCTCAGCAGGTACTGCCGTGCCTCGGGATTTGTGATGTGCTGGTAGACGGCCAGCACGATGTTGTTGGCCGTCAGCGATTCGGCCGTGGAGAAGAACCCAAGGTTGTAGAGAATCAGGCGCCGCTCCGCATCGCTGAGGACGTGGGTCGCCTTCCATTGCTCGACGTCCTTTTGCATGGACACCTCTTCGGGTGTCCAGTTGTTCGCGACGCCAGCCTTGTAGTACTCCCGTGCCCACGGATAGTGGATGGGCAGAATCTTATTGGGATCGGTCTTAGAGCTATTGATTATAGGCATGGATCGCTGACGCTTGTCGGGCCTCCGGATTCCTGATCCCCGATTCCTGATTCGTGATTCCTGATTCCCGATTACTGACACGCCTCGCATTCCGGATCGTCGATACGGCACGCCGCGCCCGCCGCAACCGTCGCTGGCGCAGCAACCGCGGGCCGCGCCGAGACCGGCTCGCTCACCGACTGATAGGCACGCTTCTGCGTATAGCCGAACTTCGACGCGTCGAGCGTCGACTTCTCGATCTGCGATGCGGCCAGCGAGCGCAGGTAGTAGGTGGTCTTGAGCCCCATCCGCCACGCGGCTCGATACGTCTCGTCTAGCCTGCGCCCAGACGACCCCTTCATGAAGACATTGTGTGACTGACTCTGATCGACCCACTTGCCACGCGCCGCGGTCAATCGGAGGGCAGCGACCGGCTCAATGTCGAACGCCTCCTTGTACTTGGCTTTCAGCGCGTCAGGAATGGCGGCGATCAGCTCGACGTTCCCATCGAAGTACTTCAGTTGATCGAGCATCCCGTCGTTCCAGAGCCCGAGCTTCTTCAAGTCCTCGACGAGATAGGCATTGACGATGGTGAACTCGCCGCTGATGTTGGCCTTGACGTAGATGTTCTTGTAGATCGGCTCGATGCACGGGAAGCAGCCGGCGATGTTGGCAATGGTGGCCGTCGGCGCGATGGCCATCGTGTTCGAGTTGCGCATGCCATGCTGTTTGACATGCGCGTACACCGGTGCCCAGTCCAGGTGACGTGCTCGATCGACGTCCAGCGGCACGCCCCGTTCCGCTTCGAGTACTGCCAGCGTGTCGTACGGGAAGATCCCGCGATCCCACTTCGAGCCCTGGTAGGTCTCGTAGGGCTGACGTTCCTTCGCCAGCGTCGACGAAGCGAGAATCGCATGGTACGAGATACGCTCCAGGACGCCATCGGCGAACGCCAGGGCCTCGGTCGAGTCGAACGGCAAATCGAGCTCGAACAGCGCGTCCTGAAATCCCATCAGGCCCAGGCCGATGGGTCGATGCCGCAAGTTCGAGCGCGACGCCTCCGGGGTGGGATAGAAGTTGATGTCGACGACGTTGTCCAGCATCCGGATGGCCGTATGGACCGTCTGTGCGAGCCGAGGCTCGTCCAACTGTCCGTCGACGATGTGCCGCACCAGATTGATCGAGCCAAGATTGCAGACGGCCGTCTCGTCCGCGGATGTATTTAGCGTGATCTCGGTGCACAGGTTGGAGCTGTGCACCACGCCTACGTGATCCTGTGGCGATCGGACATTGCACGGATCCTTGAACGTGATCCACGGGTGTCCCGTTTCGAAGAGCATCGTCAGCATCTTGCGCCAGAGTTGACGCGCGGCCACCGCCTTCGAGAGTTGCAGCTCGCCACGTGCGGCTTTCTGCTCGTATGCGACATACCGCTCCTCGAAGGCGCGCCCATAAAGGTCGTGAAGATCCGGCACCTCGTTGGGTGAGAACAACGTCCACTGGCCGTCTTCCTCGACGCGCTTCATGAAGAGGTCGGGAATCCAATTCGACGTGTTCATATCGTGCGTGCGACGACGTTCGTCGCCCGTATTGCGCCGAAGATCGAGGAAGTCTTCGATGTCGTAGTGCCACGTCTCGAGATACGCGCAGGTGGCGCCACGCCGCTTGCCGCTCCGATTGATGGCCATCGTGACATCGTTGGCCACCTTCAGAAACGGCACCACGCCTTGACTCTCGACCTTCGTGCTCTTGATGGGTGAGCCCGTCGCGCGGATATACGTCCAGTCGTTGCCGAGACCCCCGGACCATTTCGAGAGTTGGGCGTTGTCCCCCAGCGACTTGAAGATGTGCGCCAGATCATCGCCAATGGTGGTGAGGTAGCACGACGAGAGCTGCGGGTGTGGCGTGCCGGCGTGGAACAGTGTCGGTGTCGACGGCACGTAGAGCAACTGTGACATCAGCTCGTAGAAATCCATCGCGCGCTGATCGCGCTCCCCCTCGGGCTCGTCGATCGCCAGGCCCATGGCCACACGCATCCAGAAGGCCTGCGGTAGCTCGAGCGCCTGCCCCTCGTGCCGCAGCAGGTAGCGGTCGGTCAAGGTCTGCATCCCCAGGTACTGAAACAGGTCATCCCGCGACGGCTGCAGGGCGGCTGCGAGGGAGTCGAGATCGAAGCGGCCAAGCCGCGTGTCGAACAATCCCGCGTCGATACCGTTTCGGATGGCTGTCTTGAACGACGCTCGATAGATCTCCTGGCGGTCAGGATCGCTGCCCGGGCGCTCCGTCGCCTCTTCGAAGAGCGTATCGAGCTGAAGACGGGCCGCGAGGTAGTTATATGCAGGATCGCGCTCGATGAACGATGAAGCCGCGAGAATGAGCCCTCGCTCGATATGCGTGGTGGGAATGCCGTCGTACACGTTCTTGACCGCTTCGCGGACGACGGCTTCTACCGACACGTCCGGCTCCAGACCCGTGGCCAGTCGTCTGACCCTCTCCTCGACGCGCTTGTAGTTGAACAACACTGCCCGGTCGTCGCGGGTCGTTACCGTCAACCGGCCGACGCGCGCGGCCTCGAACGCACGCTGTTTATCCGCCTCGCGCACCTTCTGTCGGTCCGCCCGGTAGAGGATGTACGCCTTGGCGATCTCGTAGAGCCCCTCCCGAACCAGGTGTTTCTCGACAATGTCCTGGATGTTCTCGACGTTCGGGAAGAAGTCGACGAATCGGGTATCGATCTCTTCGAGGATGTAGTCGACGATGCGCTCGAGCGTGGACTCGGGCACGGGCTGACCGGAAGCCCGGACTGCCTTCCGAATGGCGGTCTGAATCCGCGAGCGATCGAAGCCGACGACCTCACCGGTGCGTTTGACGACTTTTGTGGTGGCAACCATGACTCTGTAATCCCAGCGGGCAACGAGCCTCGCCTTGGATGACCCAACCCTAGTTTGTGACGTGTGGGGCCCGCCTTCGTGAAGGGCAGGGAACAACTATATATAGTGGTCGTGGCTGAGAGTCAACCGTGATCTTGGGGTACAAGCGCGATGTACACTACCTCAGCAGTGCAGTCATGGAGAGGTTCCTGATGGGGAATAGGTTGCCATTAATTCACAAAACATGGCGCTTATGACGCCAGTCACGACGTGCCCATGTGGCATTGATTGTAATTTGCATTTACAATCTATGCCACATGATCTCGCGGATTCTGACCCGCGTCCTGCACGAACGGGCGAACAGCTACCCCATCGTAACGGTGACCGGACCGCGCCAGTCGGGCAAGACGACCCTTTGCCGGGCCACGTTCGGCAACTTGGCGTACGTCTCGCTCGAGCCGCTGGACGCCCGGGATGCTGTCCGCAGCGACCCTCGTGGCTTTCTCGACGAGTATCGGGACGGTGCCGTGATCGATGAGGTCCAGCACGTTCCGGAGCTGCTCACGTACCTTCAGCCGGAGGTGGACGCCGACCCTCGCCCGGGTCGGTTCATCGTCACCGGGTCGCAGCACTTTGGTCTCCTTGCCAGTGTCTCGCAATCGCTCGCCGGCAGGACGGCTGTTGTCCATTTGCTGCCGCTGGGCTTGGACGAGGTCGGCCGCTTCGACGACCCACCTGACGGTTTTTGGGAGACCTTGTGGATGGGAGGCTACCCGCGCATTCACGATCGGAAGGTTCCCGCCAACGAATGGCTCGCCGACTACGTGACGACGTACGTGGAACGAGACGTCCGGCAAGTTCTCAACATCGGGGATCTCGTCGCGTTCACACAGTTCGTGCGGCTGTGTGCCGGTCGGACGGCCACAGAGGTCAACTTTTCGTCGTTGGGCTCCGATGCCGGGGTCTCCCACAACACCGCACGCGGGTGGCTGTCCGTGCTGGAGACCGGCTTCTTGTGCTTCCGCGCTCCGGCATGGCGATCGAACGTGCGCAAGCAGCAGATCAAGGCACCGAAGCTCCACTTCTTCGATTCAGGGCTCGCCTGCAGTCTCCTCGGCATCACCTCTCCCGATCAACTCCGGCACCATCCCCTGCGGGGGCAGCTTTTCGAGAGCTGGGTAGCATCGGAGATCTACAAGGCGCAAGCACACCGTGCGGTGTCGCCTCGGTTGTTTCACTACCGTGACGCCAAGGGTCTCGAGGTCGACGTCGTGGCCGAGACGGGCGCGGGACTCGCTGCGGTGGAAGCCAAGTCCGGCGCGACCGTCGCGAGTGACTTCCTCAAGCCCCTCCAGCGATTCCTCCCCGACGCCGAGGACCTGCGGCGAATCCTGATCGTCGGGGGAGAGGAGACACGACGTCGCGGCGGCATCAGAGTCGTCTCCTGGCGGCAGATCCAAAGCGTGGATTGGGTGTAGCAGAACGACACCATTGTGCGGAAGGAGGACGCGACATGCTTCACGAGTGGCCGACCGCCATTCGCCTTATCGCGAGGCGCCGAGGTTTGGCGCTCGCGATTGTGCTGACCTTGGCCGCAGCCATCGGCGCAACCAGCGTCATCTTTTCGGCCATCGACGCGGTGCTGTTCAGGCCTTTGCCGTACCCCGCCGGCGATCGTCTCGTATCCGTCCATGAGGCGAACGCCAGGCAACAACAGGCGACGAGCCTCGTGGCGCCTGTCAAGCTCGAAGAGTGGAACCGGATGAGCCGCTCGTTCGAGGGTCTCGCCGGCACCTACTTCGAGAACATGGCCGACACCAGCGGACCAGTGCCCGAACGCGTGGAGGCCATGCGGACCTCGGCGCGATTCTTTTCGGTTCTCGGAACGCGGCCTGCACTGGGTCGGACGGTGAACGCCGAGGAAGAAGCGTTCGGTGGTCCTCCCGTCGTCGTCCTGAGCGACGCGTTCTGGCGTGCGCGATTCAATGCAGACCCGTCAGTCATTGGCCGATCGCTGATGCTTGACGGCGTCAGCCGGACGATTGTTGGCGTCATGCCTCCGTCGTTCCGCTATCCCACGCCGAGCACCGACGTCTGGATTCCGGCGCCAATGTCTCCCCGCCTGATGACGGTACGCGAGGCGCGCTACCTACAGGTCGTAGGCCGCCTTGCCGCTGGAGTGGACGTGGGGCAGGCGCGTAAGGAACTGCACGCGATTCAGCAGCGCCTGGGCGAGCAGCATCCGCAAACCGACAAGGATTGGACGGCCACCGTCTCGCCACTCAAAGAGGAACAGGTCGGGCGGGTGCGGCAAGCGCTGTGGTTGCTGTTTGGCGCGGTTCTGGTTCTGCTGCTGGTGGCCTGCGTCAATATCGCGTGCCTGTTGCTGGCGGATGCCACGCGCAGGGAACAGGAGATCGCCGTGCGGTCCGCGCTCGGTGCCTCGAGATGGATGGTCATCGAGCAACTGCTACTCGAAGGCCTCGTGCTGGCGCTCACGGGGTCGCTCCTGGGACTGCTGCTGGCGCACTGGGGCATCCAGGGCTTGCATAGGCTCGCCACAGGCCTGCCACGCGCCGCGGAGATCGCGGTGGATTGGCGACTCGTCGCCTTCACGCTGAGCGTGGGATGTTTGACAACACTCCTGTTTGCGTTGGTGCCGGCATGGCGGGCGACCAGGCGCGAGGTCGCCGAGCGCTTGGCGCACGGAGGACGCGCGCAGATCGGTGGCCACCAACGGTTCCAGCGCGGACTGGTCGCGGCCCAAGTGATGCTCGCCATCGTCCTCCTTGTCGGCGCTGGACTTCTCGTGCGCAGTTTCCTGCATCTGCAGCAGATCTCACCTGGCTTCGATCCAGATCACGTGCTGACCTTCCGCGTGAGCGCAGGGTGGGGCGAGCCATCGGAATCCGTCGCTAACCGGCAGTACCGCACATTAGAGCGCCTGCGAGAAATACCCGGAGTCACTTCGGCTGCGCTCAGCGCCTTCGTGCCTGGCGGCTCTGACTTTATTCCGCCGCAGGAGCTCGAAGTTGTCGGTCGCGATACCGGTGAACAGGACTTTGCCGTCAGACTTAACGTGAGCGCCGACTACTTCAAGACGCTTCGCATTCCCGGGCTGCAAGGCGAGAGCTGCCGCGATGAGGTGCGGCCGGACGACACGCGCAAGGTGGTGGTCAACCGCACGTTCGCTCGGCGGTTCTTCGACGGTGAGAATCCGATCGGCCAGCAGATCGTGTTGGGGGCGTCAGGCGAGATCGTGGGCGTCGTCGCAGACGTCCATGAGCAGGGATTGCTGAGGGATCCGCTTCCCACCGCCTACTACTGCGGTTTGCTGCCCTTCTGGCCTGATCCGTACTACATCATCCGCACAGAGCCGTCTCAGGCCGTCACGCTAACCACGATTCGTCGGGCGCTTCGCGAGATCGAACCGCAGCGGTCGGTGTTCGAGGCGGCGACGCTCAACGAGACGTTGGCGGAATCACTCTCACAGCAGCGACTGAGCACCATCCTTCTTGCGCTCTTCGGGGTGATGACACTGACGCTGGCCGCCATTGGACTCTACAGCATGCTCGCGCAGCTCGTCTCCCAGCGGCGCCGCGAGATTGGTGTGCGCGTCGCGCTCGGAGCGCAGCCGGCCCAGGTCTTGACAGCGATCGTAGGGCAGGGTGCAGTGGTCGCCGGAATCGGTCTCCTCCTGGGCTTGCTCGGTGCGTTCGCGCTCTCTCGTTTCATGGACGCGCTCGTGTTCGGAATCTCGAGCCAAGATCCCGTGACGTTTGCGATCGTCTCGCTTGTGCTCGCGCTGGTTGCGGGAATTGCGACGATCGTTCCGGGCATCCGGGCCGTTCGGATCGACCCCGTCAGGGCGCTCCGCGAGGAGTAGCCTCGGCATCGGCACGCGCTACGCGACCTGTGGAATCACCAGATCACTCGGACGCCATATGGCGCAAACCTGGGATGCGTGAGTGTCGGTCAGCACTCTCACTCGGCCTCGATCCACTGGTTCGCTTCCTCGTCGGTCAGTGGCTGCCACCACTCATCGCCCGCCGGTACGAGCGGATCTTGGCGCGCAACACTGAAGGGTAGACCTGTCGGGCAGGCTCGGGTCAGCTCGGCAACGGGTTTGCCGTGGCGGGCGATGATGACAGTTTCGCCCTCTTCAACCAGTTCGAGCAGGCGTGAGAGCTGGGTCTTTGCTTCGTGAATATTGACCTGCACAGACATCTTTAGTCGAGCCCGAGGAACGTCGTCAGCGCGCGATTGACAGCCTGCACCGCATCCGCGTCTATGCAGCCGATCCGTTGCCCGATTCTCTGGCGCGGCACGGTGACCGCTTTATCGATCATGATTTGCGAAGGCTTTTGCAGGCCGTTGGTCGGCCCCGGCTGTATCGAAATGCGAAATAGCGGCCACTCGTGAAGCTCGCTCGTCAGTAGCAACAGCGTCACGGATGGGTGCGCGGCGTAGGCGTCGGCCTGTACGACGAGCGCCGGCCGCGGCTTGCCGTAGTCGCCAGACATGGCGACGGTGACAAGATCACCGCGGCTCACGTTTGTTCCTCACGGTCCACAAGCTCATTAAACGCCATATCCAACTCGCGCATCACGGCAGCTTCGTCGCTGTTCGGGTCGCCGGCGGCCGCGGCGCATTCCCGCGACTGGCGTCGCGCTTCTGTTTCGAGCTCCTCACGTCGCTTGCGCTCGACGCGCTCCCGGACGAGCTCGCGCAACAACTGGCCGACTGGCTTCGATTCTTGCTCAGCCACGTCTAGGAATGCGGCCTTCAGTCCCCGGTCTATCCGGAACGTCACAGTCTCAGCTTTCTGCTCTGTCGCTGTCCGCGGCATATGCAACCCATTGTGTAATACTGTAAATAAGACATTATATAACACATTGCCGGTTCTATCACTGCGAGCGGACGCCTCGGCGAGGCGTCCCTACCTGCCGCACGGTAGGGCGCGTTCGCCGAACGCGCCGTGCTAGGTATGTCGTCTGCGCATACCCCGGCGTCCCTCGCTTTTACCGGGAGTTTGACGCCAGCCTGTGCGTAAGTAATTACTTGCAATCAGCCGGTATGGTGAGTAATCTGTCGAGCGTGGACGTTCGTGAGCAGCTCCGGCGAGCAACGATGCAGGTCTTTTCCGAGGCGGGGTGGCGCGGTGCCACGACGCGTCGCATCGCCCGAGAAGCGGGCGTGAGCGAGGTGACGCTCTTTCGGCACTTCGGCTCGAAAGAGAGCCTCATTCATGAGGCCATGCGATGCGGCAAGCAGGGCTTGGCGAACACGGTCCTGCCCGATGAGCCCGTCGATCCGGTTGCAGAGATCATCGCCTGGAGCCAAGCGCACTACGAGTGCATCGTCCAGGCGCGGTCGTTCATTCGGCGGACGATCGGCGAGCACGAGGAACACCCGGAAGTTGGGCGCATCGCGACGCGGGAATCGGTGGAAGCCGCCCGCAAGCTGGCGAGCTACTTCGGCAAGCTACAAGCCTCCGGTCGGGCCTCGGTCGACGTGGACCCGTGGGTGGCCGTCAACGTGTTGGTTGGCGCGATCTTCCTCGACGCGATCTCTCGGGATGTGATGCCTGAGCGCTTTCCCTATCCGCAGGATGAAGCGCCTCATCGCTATGCGGCAATGGTGCTTCAGGTGCTGGGGATGAGCGCTCCCGATCTCGCTTCGCTTCGTTGAGGCTCGCCGTAGCCCTTGGCGGAGGTGGCCGAGGCTCGCCGTAGCCTTGGCGAAGGCGGCCCGACTGGTCGTGAGGAAGCGGTCTCCCAACAGGCGCGACTGACCGAGCGTCGTCCGCCACTCGCCGATTCATCGGAACACGCTTTACCTGCTGACCGTAGGCTGGGTCGTGGTCCTCGGTTCTTGGAGTGACGAGTGACATGGAGCACCCGAAAGGAATCGTTTCGTTCGACGTCAACAAGAAGAAGACGCGGCGCACGGCCTGTGTGACGGTTGCCACAGTCGCGTTGGTAGTCGTTGGCATGCCGCGCTCGATCTGGGCGCAATTGTCGTTGGCGGATGCGTCCCAAGCTCCGGCCCCACAAGCTTCGGCCTCGCGACGCCTGACGCTCGACGAAGCCCTGGCGCTCGCGGCCAAGACGAGCGAGCAGGTGAGCATTGCGCGCGCAGGCGCCGACCGCGCCGCGGGTGCCGAACAGCGCGCCCGCAGCGCGCTCTTTCCGTAGCTCGACGCGTCGCTCTCGTACGCCCGAACGCTCGACTCCGAGTTTCGGGGGGTCTTCGATCAGACCGCTCCACCCTGCACGCCGCTCAACGTGAATCCGTCGGCGGCGCTCGGCACTCGCGTTGGGGAGATTGAGCGCGCGCTGCAGGAGTGCCCACCAGCCGCCGACATCTTTGGCGGCGACACAGAGATTCCGTTCGGTCAGGACAACCTGTGGAGGATGGGCCTCTCGTTCAGTCAGGCGCTCTATACGGGCGGTCGCGTGTCGGCCCAGACGGCCAGCGCCAGCGCGGCGCGACGTGCGGCCTCCCTCGGCGTCAACACGACACGCGCACAGGTGGAGCTCGACGTCGCGACGGCATACTTCGATGCGGCGTTGAGTGATCGACTTGTCACCATCGCAGAGGCCACGCTCGAGCAGGCAGAGGCCACGCTCGAGCAAGTCGACCTCGCGTGGAAGGTCGGTAACCAGTCGGAGTTCGAGGTCCTCCGTGCGCGCGTGGCACGTGACAGCCAGCGGCCGACCGTCATCCGCCAGAGCTCACAGCGTGAGATCGCGTATTTGCGACTCAAGCAATTGCTCGACCTCCCGCTCAACCAGCCCCTCGAGCTTGACGTGGATCTCGACACGGTGAGCGGGCCACCCGCTCAGCGCTTTGCCAGCGCGCTCGCGGAGCGCGAGGCACAGCTCACCGATGTCGAGCGCACCGCGGTGCAGCAGGCAGCGACCCAGGTGACCGCGAGCGATGCGAGCCTCCGGGCAGCGCGTGCGGAGCGGATGCCGACCTTCAGCCTCACCTCAGCTTACCAACCGGTGGCGTATCAGGGCGTCCCGAGCTTCGGCGACTTCCGCACCAACTGGGACATCGGCGTAGCAGTCTCGGTACCGGTCCTCACTGGCGGTCGGTTGCGAGCCGGTGAGGCGACCGCGCGTGCAGACCTGGCTGAAAACCGGGCACGGCTGCAGCAGGCACGCGAGCTCGCGACGCTGGATACGCGGAGTACCTATGAGGACTACCGGGCGGCCCAAGCCACCTGGGAGGCGAGCGCCGGTACGGTGGAGCAGGCGGGGCGCGCGTACGAGATCGCGGAGCTCCGCTACAACGAAGGTCTGTCGACGCAGCTCGAGCTCTCGGACGCACGGCTGCAGCTCGAGCAGGCACGCGCGAACCGCGCACAGGCGGCGCGTGACCTGCAGGTCTCGCGGACGCGCCTCGCGCTGCTTCCTGATCTGCCGTTGAACGAGATGGGTGCTGCCGGTGCTGCGGCCTCGCAGCAACAGCAGAGGCCAGAAGTACCGCAGACGCAGGCCGAGACGCCTGTCCCTACGGGCGCAACTCAGGGTACTGGCGCCGCGGCGGCTGGAGGCCAAACAGGCCCGGGCGGCATTCGCTAGAGAAGGGGCGAGGGGAGTAGGGCGCCCCTTTAGGGGCGCCAGCGGCAGGCCTAGGCCTGTCAACTGTATAGAGGCACAGTCATGAAGGGCACAGGCAAACGTCGAATGGCAGGGATGTTAAGCGTGATCGCTGCGGCAACCTTGACCGTCGCAGCGTGCAGCCGCGGCAACGCGACGAGTGAGAAGCCCCGCAATTCGCCCGCCATCCGGATCGGCCAGGAAAACACATTCGTGGTGAAGACGGACGAGATCCGGGTCGGGCCCGAGATTTCGGGTGCGCTCTCAGCGCGACGCGAAGCGACGGTACGCGCCGAGGTGGGTGGCGCCCTCCAGCAGGTCTTTGCCGAAGTTGGCCAGGCCGTGAAGAAGGGCGCGGTGCTCGGCCGCATCGAGGATCGCACGCTCATCGACGCGGTTGCGTCGGCGCGATCCGCCGTGACATCCGAGAAGCAGGCGCTCGCCACCGCCCGCCGTGAGCGCGAGCGCGCGTCAGCATTGGTGCGCGGGGGCGCCATCGCGCAGCGCGAGGCCGAGACCGCGGCCGACGCGGTGACCAGCGCGGAGGCGCGGCTCGCCGATGCCACGTCGCGTCTCGTGTCAGCCGACAAGGCGCTGTCCGACGCCACGATCATCTCGCCGCTTGCTGGCATCGTCAGCACCCGGCCCGTCAACGCCGGCGACATCGTCAGCACCGGGGACGAGCTCTTCCGGATCATCGACCCGTCGAGCATGCGGTTGGAAGCATCCGTCGCCTCCGAGGCGCTGGGCGCGCTGCGCGTGGGCGGGCCCGTCACCTTTGAGGTACGCGGCTATCCCGGCCAAACGTTTAGGGGCAGCATCGAGCGCATTAGTCCAGCGGCCGATCCGGTCACCCGTCAGGTGTCCATCTTTGTCTCGATCCCCAACGAGGCGGGACGGCTCGTGGCGGGTCTCTTTGCCGAGGGACGCGTGACGCAGTCGGCGTCCACTGGTTTGGTCGTTCCCCTCTCCGCGATCGAGACCAACGTCGATGGTGCGTCCGTGATGCGCGTACGCGATGGCAAGTCGGAGCGCGTGGCCGTGGCGCTCGGCCTGCGTGATGACGAGACCGAGCGCGTGGAGGTCACGTCGGGTCTGTCGGAGGGCGATGTGCTGCTCGTCGGTGCGGGGCGCGGCGTAACGCCCGGCACGCCCGTCCAAATCAACGGAGGTCAGCGTGCCGACGCACAGCCCGAGGCGCGGCGGTAGCAGAAAGTGCAGTAGTGCTGGGTGCTGAAGTGCTGGGTGCAAGGTAAGGCTTGCCATGTTTATCTCTGATCTCGCTATTCGTCGGCCGGTCGTCACGATCGTTGCCATGCTGGCGCTGGTGCTGTTCGGAGCGTTCGCGCTCTTCAGCCTCGACACGGACGAGTTCCCCGAAGTGTCGCCGCCCGTCGTCGTCGTGTCGATCCCGTATCCGGGCGCGTCGCCGGAGAACGTCGAGCGCGACGTCATCGATCAGATCGAGGAAGCCATCTCCGGTATCAGTGGCGTCAAGGAAATCCAGTCGAACTCGCTCGACAGCTATGGGGTCATCATCGTCGAGTTCGAGTTCGGGAAGGACATGCAGGAGGCCACGCAAGAGATTCGCGACAAGATCTCGGAGATTCGCAACGACCTGCCGCTCGAAATGGAAGAGCCCACGCTGGTACAGGTGTCGCCGAACGACATGCCGATCGTGTCGCTGGCGTTGCGGTCCAAGCGTTTGAACAGTGCGGAGCTCACGCGGGTCGCAGACCCTGCCATCACGCGGCGATTGCGCGGCATCTCGGGCGTCGCCGAAGTGACGGTGGTGGGTGGCATCGAGCGTGAGATGACCGTCGAGCTCCAACCCAAGGCGCTGCAGGCGGCGGGTGTGAGCGTGAGTGGGGTCGTGCAGGCGCTGCAGGCGCAGAACATCGCGGCCCCGGTGGGCCGCCTCAACGGCGCGCTCGACGAACGCGGCATCCGCCTGCAGGGCCGCCTCGACACCGCCGCCGAGTTCGACAAGCTCGTGGTGTCGCAGTCAGGTGGGCGGCTGGTTCGATTGCGCGACGTCGCGACCGTCCGTGACGGCACGGAAGAGCCGCGCACCGCGGCGCTCTTCTCGGGTGAGCCAGCCGTTGGCATCGACATCAAGAAGTCTACCGGCTACAGCACGACCGCCGTAGCCGCTGCGGTCCTCGAGCAGGTCCGAGAGGTCGAGAAGACGCTCCCGCCTGGCGTCGAGATCCAAGTCGTTCGCGACTCGGGCGTCGATGTGGCGAACTCGGTTCGCGATGTCGAAGAAACGCTCCTGGAGGGCGCCGCGCTCACGGTGCTCGTCGTCTTCCTGTTCCTCAACTCCTGGCGCTCGACGGTCATCACGGGGCTCGCGCTTCCCGTGTCGGTGCTCGCGTCGTTCGTGGCGGTACTGGCGTTCGGCTTCACGCTGAACACGATGTCGCTCATGGGGCTCTCGCTCGCGATTGGCATCCTCATCGACGATGCCATAGTGGTGCGAGAGAACATCGTGCGGCACGTGGAGTTAGGAAAAGACCATTACACGGCGTCGCGCGAAGGCACGAATGAAATCGGTCTGGCCGTCGCGGCCACGACCTTCGCCATCGTCGTGGTCTTCGTGCCGATCGCGTTCACGGGCGGGATTACCCAGCAGTGGTTCATGCCCTTCGCGCTCACGATCGCGTGCTCGGTGCTCGTCTCCCTCTTCGTCTCCTTCTCGCTGGACCCGATGCTGTCTGCCTATTGGCCCGACCCGCACATGCCTACGGAGGAGCGATGGTGGATCTCCCGGCAGCTGGCCAAGTTCAATACGTGGTTCAACCGACAGGCGGATCGCTACAAGCGGGTGATTGGATGGGCGCTGCGGCACCGCTTCGCCATGGTCATGCTGGCCGTGGCGTCGTTCGGTGGAGCGTTGGCGTTGCCTGCCCTTGGTGTTATCGGCAGCGGGTTCTTTCCCAAGTCCGACGACTCGGAGTTTGCGATCAACATCGACACCCCACCCGGGTCCAACCTCGAGTACACGATCATCAAAGCTGAAGAAGCGGCGAGGCTCGCGCGCGCGTTGCCGGAGGTGGCCTACACCTACACGACCGTCGGCGGGCAACAAAACACCATCGACGAGGGCCAGGTGTATGTCCGGCTCACACCCAAGTCTGAACGCAGCCGGCGCCAGGAAGCGGTCGAAGCTGAGCTCCGCGGCCAGCTCACGCGTCTTGGCGGCGTCCAGGCCGGCATCGGGCTGGCGGGGGCATTCGGCGGCCAGAAGCAGATTCAGCTGCAGCTTATTGGCCCCGACAGCACGGAGCTGGCGCGTCTTGCCGACATCGTCATAGCCGAGGCACGTCAGGTGCCGGGTGCCGTCGACGTGAGCATGTCCACCAAGGGGCAGAAGCCGGAGCTTTCCGTGAAGGTGGACCGCGGGTTGGCAGGATCGCTCGGTGTGACCGTCGACCAAGTGGCGCAGACACTCCGGGCTGCCTTTGCCGGCATCGACGTCGGCGACTGGGTGGACCCAACCGGCGAGACGCGCGACGTCGAGGTGCGCTTGGTACCGGACGCGCGTGAGCGCGTGCGGGATCTGCGATCCGTACCCATTCAAGTGCCGTCACCGCCCGGTGAGCCACCAGCCACCGTACCGCTCAGCCAAGTGGCGACGATCACGAGCGGTCTGGGGCCGGCTCGAATCGACCATCTCGACCGCGACCGCGTGGTGACCGTCGAGGCCAATGTGCAGGCGCCACACTCACTTGCCGAGGTCGTCGATAGCATCATGGTGCGTCTGCAACAGAACGTGCACATGCCGGAAGGTTACGTGCTGAGGCAGGGGGGTGAGACCGAAGACATGCAGGAGGTCTTTGGGCGTATCCTGATCGCGTTGGCGACGGCGGTCATCCTCATGTATTTCGTGCTGGTGCTTCAGTTCGAGTCGTTCCTCGATCCGCTGGCCATCATGATGTCGCTGCCGCTGTCACTCATTGGCGTCATGCTCGCGTTGCTCCTCACGGCCAACACGATCAACATCATGAGCATGATCGGTGTGATTCTGCTCATGGGCATCGTGGCCAAGAACGCAATCCTCCTCATCGACTTCGCGAAATGGTCGGAGGAGCAGGGCGTCGAGCGACATCAAGCGATTATCGAGGCCGGCCGCGTGCGCTTGCGGCCAATCCTCATGACGACCTTCGCGCTGGTGGCGGGTATGACGCCTCTGGCCATCGGCGCGGGTGAGGGTGCCGACTTTCGTCGGCCGCTCGGCATCTCCGTCATTGGTGGGGTGATTACGTCCACGATCCTCACACTCCTGGTCATCCCGACCTTCTACGACATCCTGGCGTCGGGGCGGGATTGGCTGGCGGCGAGAGCGCGGTTCGGCCGACCCGTACGGATGCATGGCGCGGGCGAGCACGCACCCTCGGTGGGCGCCCCGGAGCCGGCGACGAACCTGTAACGCATTTGTGCATTTGACAAGCGTCAGACCAACTTTTGGGGCATGCTAGGCCTGAGCCTCCCCACACAGAAAGGATGCCAGCCATGCGAATTGCCCACCTAGTCTCGGCCCTCGTGGTCGCCAGCACGCTGATCGTCGCCAGCGTTGCCGACGCGCAGATTTACCCGCGCTTCAAGGATCAGGTCTCGCGCGAGGTCTTCCACGAGCTGGTCACTCTGCCCTACTACGGCGTGTTCGATCAGCTGGGCTTCGAAGTGGACCGCGGCACGGTGACGCTAACGGGCCAGGTGAGACGCCCGACCCTCAAGCGAGATGCGGAAAACGTCGTCAAGCGGGTTCGCAACGTGGAGCAGGTTGTCAACGAGATCGAGGTCCTCCCGGTATCGCCCAGCGACGACCGGATTCGTCTCGCGACTTACCGGGCCATCTATGGCCACGACACGTTGCAGCGCTATGCCATTCAGGCCATGCCGCCGATTCACATCCTCGTCAAGAATGGGCGAGTGACGCTCGTGGGCTGGGTTGGGTCGAAGATGGACAAGACCATCGCCTCGATGCAGGCACGCGGGGTATCCGGTGTGTTCGAGGTGACCGATCAGTTGCAGGTCGAGGAGCAAAGGCGCTAGCAGCGAAGGGGTCCCCCTTGACCCCTTCTTTTCTTCCTAGTCTGGAAGATTCTTCAACGCTTCGTAGCGTGCGTGCGAGATCCCGGATCATGCGGGGCACTCGCATCGCCTCTCATTCACCCCTCGAAAGCACTGTAGCACTGGAGTTTGCTCGGCGAACTGGGGGGGCGCGCGCGAGAGTCGTGTCATCCGCCAACTGGCATGCGAATTGATGTCCCTGGTGGTGAGGTGTTCTCTTGGAGGCACTGACATGAGCCGTGTCCTCTGGCCGGGGTTCGTAGCCATCATGGCGCTGGTGGTGGCACCAGTGTCCGCTCTGGCGCAAACGCCTGACACGGAACCTGAGGCGGAGCCGCGGACCTCGGCAAGTGAGTCCGTGGCCGCCACCAGCCGGCCGCTGCTCACCACAACGCCGGTGCCCAAGAATCCACAACTCGTGGCTCGCCTGCAGGCGCTGCTGCCGCGTGACATGTCAGTCGAGCAAGCGGCTCATGGCTTCGACGACCAGGAAGACTTTGTAGCCGCGGTCCACGTGTCGAGGAACCTGAGCGTTCCGTTCAGCGATCTCAAGACACGTATGGTGACCGGAAAGCTGAGCCTTGGCGAAGCCATTCACGCCGTTGACCCTGACGCCGACGTGAAACGTGAAGAGAAGCGGGCGCGACGACAAGCCGCGGCCGACCTGGAGTGGTAGCAAGAAGGGTAACCCCTCTACCCCTTTACCCCTTCCTCAAAAGGCAGTCGCCGGTCGCTGCGCTGTCGCCCGAGCTCGCGGCGGCGTCGCCCTTCCACGTCGTCACGGACGGCAACCGCAATCGACTCCGACAGCTCACGCAGGACGGCGCCTACCAGGCGGTCGCGGCGGAGCCCCAGGTCGGGCGGCGCCGCGAAGAGCTCCGCGAGGTTGACCTCGAGCGCCCGCGCGACGCGCTCGAGGGTGTCCGTGTTGCAGTGACCGCCGCGCAGGACGTGGAGCACGGTGCTTCGGCTGACACCAGCACGCCGCGCCAGCTCGAGCCGCGACATCCCGCGCTCTCTCAACAACGCTCGAATCGCATCACCCCAGACGCTCATAGTCGCCCGGTAGGTATACTACGATTGATGCGCCGGTGGGGATGGCTGCTCCTTGCGACGGGGCTGGTGCTCGTGGCCGTGCTCGTCGGGACGAACCGTGTGTGGCCCACGGGTCGCTTACAGCAGCCGGCGTCGCCCGCGGCGGCGGTGGATGACTCGGCCGCCCGAGCGCGCATGGTCGAAGCTCAGCTTCGCGGGCGTGACATCCGCGACAGGCGGGTGCTCGAGGCTATGGGCCGGGTCCCACGGGAGCGCTTCGTGCCGGAGCCGTATCGCGACGCCGCGTATGGCGACTCTCCGCTGCCTATTGGTTACGATCAGACGATTTCGCAACCCTACATTGTGGCCTACATGACCCAAGCCGCGCGCGTCGACCCGGACGACACGGTGCTTGAGATTGGCACCGGTTCTGGCTACCAAGCCGCGGTGCTCGCCGAGATCGCCCGGACGGTCTACAGCGTGGAGATTGTGGCGCCGCTGGCCGAGCGGGCCGAGAGCACGCTCCGCCAGCTCGGCTATACTAACGTGCACGTGCGCCACGGTGACGGATATCTCGGATGGCCGGACAAGGCGCCCTTTGACGCGGTGCTCGTCACCGCCGCGCCTGACCACGTGCCGGAGCCGCTCATCGAGCAGCTTGCCATCGGCGGCCGCCTCGTGGTCCCGGTCGGCGACTACGAGCAGGAAATGCGAATCCTGACGAAGACTCGTCAGGGAGTCACCGAGGAACGGACCATTCCCGTCCGGTTCGTCCCTCTTACGCGCAAGCCACGCTAGGAGGCACACGGTGGGCGATGGACAGAACGTAACGCGACGAGAGTTTCTGGGAACGACGGCAATGACATCGGCGTTACTGCTGACATCGCGCAAAGCGTCCGCGGCAACGCGCGTACTGCAGGCGCCGGATGGCCGGCCGCTCAAAGCTGGGCTGATTGGGTGTGGCGGTCGGGGTCGCGGCGCGGCCGTGAATTTCCTCGATGCCGGGCAGAACCTTCAGGTGAACGCGCTAGCGGACGTGTTCGACGACCGGCTCGCGGAGGCGCGACAGCTCCTCGACAAGCGAGGGCAGGAGATCCCCGACGCGCGGTGCTTCGTAGGATTCGACGCGTATCAGAAATTGCTCGAGACCGACGTTGATGTCGTGCTACAGGCCACGCCGCCGCACTTTCGACCGGCGCACTTCGCGGCAGCGGTCGCAGCGGGCAAGCACTGTTTTCTCGAGAAGCCGCTGGCCGTGGACGCCACCGGCGTACGGAGCGTGCTCGAGACGACGAAGCGCGCCGAATCACGCGGGTTGTGTGTCATGACCGGCACCCAACTGCGACGCGATCACGCGCGCGTCGAGACCCGTCAGCGTGTCGTGGACGGGCAGATCGGCGACATTGTGGCGGTGCGAGCCTTTCGCAACCAGGGCGCGCTGTGGCACCGCGAGCCGGAGCCGGGCTGGTCGGACATGGAAGCGATGATCCGCGATTGGGTCAACTGGACCTGGCTGTCTGGCGATTGTCTGGTCGAGATGTTCGTCCACCACATCGACCAGATCTTGTGGGTCCTCGGCGAGCCGCCTGTGCGAGCCGTCGGCATGGGTGGCCGTGCACGTCGGGTGACCGGCGACCAGTACGACTTCTTCAGCATTGACTACGCGCACAAGAGCGACGTGCACATGCACGCAACCATCCGACAAGTCAACGGCTGCGCAAACGAGCGAGGCGAAATGATCGTGGGCACACGCGGCGTCGCGGAGCTGAGCACGGGCAGCATTCGCGACCGAGCGGGCAAAGTGGTTTGGCAGTTCGAGGGCGAGAAGAACGACCCGCTCGTGCAAGAGCACGCGGACTGGATCGCCGCGATCCGAAGCGAGAAGCCGATCGACCAGGTACGCGACACGGCCGCCGCGACGCTTACGACCATCATGGGCCGCGACTCCGCCTACACGGGCCAAGCGGTGCTGTATGACGAGGCGCTCAAGGCGGACGATCGCCTCGGCCCGACCGAGTACGCCCTTGGCCCAGTGGACATTGAGCCCACCGCGCCCGTGCCAGGCCGAGAAGCTCCTACTGACGAATAATGGGAATGATGAACGAGCCTCGACGAGCGTTTCTTCGGACGCTGATGATGACGCCGATCGTGCCAGCGATGGCGCTGGCAGCCCGGCGTGGGGCAGCCGAGAGCGATGACGCCAGCGGGACACCGCGCAAGGCGGTGCTCGTCTCGATGCTGCCCGATGAGCTCTCGTACGTCGATCGGTTCCGCCTGGCTCGCGAGGTCGGGTTTGCAGGTGTCGAAGTGCACACTGTCTCCGACACGCGCGAGGCGGAGGACATTGCGCGCGCCGCCGAGGAAACCGGTCTCGAGATCCACTCGGTGATGAACTCCGGCCACTGGGAATTTCCACTATCGAGTCCCGATGCCGACGCGGTGTCGAAGAGCGTGGGCATTGTCGAAACCTCCATTCGCAACGCGGCGCTCTGGAAGGCGGAGGTGGTCCTGCTGGTGCCGGCAGTCGTCAACGAGGAGGTGTCGTACCGGCAAGCGTGGGAGCGATCGCAACGGGTCATTCGCGAGCGCATCCTACCCATGGCGGAACGCCACCAGGTCGTCATCGCGGTCGAGGAAGTGTGGAACAAGTTTCTCCTCAGCCCGCTCGAGTTCGCCCGCTACGTCGATGAGCTCGACTCCCCATGGATCCGTGCCTACTTCGACGTAGGCAACATCGTCTTCTACGGATATCCGCAGGATTGGATTCGCACCCTCGGGAAGCGCATCGTTCGCCTGCATCTCAAGGACTTCAAGCTCGATCGTAAGAACGGGCGGTTCGAGTGGGTGAACCTCGGCGACGGTGACATTGATTGGGTGGCGGTGCGCAAAGCGCTGACCGAGATCGGCTATGGAGGCTACATGACCACCGAGATCGAGGGTGGTGACGAAGCGTACCTGGAAGACGTTGTGGCACGGATCGATCGCTTTCTCGCCGGCAAGCCTCCGGTGGGCTGATGAAGATCATGTAGGGCGCGGCTTCCGCCTTCGCGCCTCGCGCTTCGGCGGACCGCCGTAGCCTTGGCGGAGGCGGTTAGCCGCGCCAATGGAATCGAGCGCAGGAGACGTGAGCGGCGCCCCGCCGAAGAAAATGGGGACAACCCTCCTTTTCTCCGAGATCAAGTGAAAACGAGGACTCTCCCCATTTTCTTCTCACGAAGGTCGTCTACTCCTCGCGCAGTGCACGCATCGGATCGATGCGCATCGCCCGACGCGCCGGGTGCCAACTCGCCGCGAGACACACCACACCCAACAGTAGTGCCGTGGTTGCGAAGCTGACCGAGTCGGTTGCGCTGAGGCCAGCGACGAGGAACATCGCGAGCGGCCGGGTCACGAACGCGGCTACAGCTAATCCAACCGTGATGCCGCTCGCGGCGAGCCACGCTGCGTCTCTGAGCACGAGGCGGCGCACAGCAGCGTGGGACGCACCAAGGGCCATACGAATGCCAATCTCCGCCGTACGGCGGCTCACCGAATAGGACATCACCGCGTAGAGGCCCACCATGGCGAGCAGGAGCCCGAGCACGCCGAGCGTGCCGAGTAGTGCCGCTCCAATCTGGCTCGGTAGAAAGGCAAACGCGAGCATCGATCGCATCGTTTGCACCTCGACCGCCGCGGAGGGTGC